>NZ_LT906457.1:1935285-2641677 GCF_900186965.1 Legionella spiritensis | reverse complement strand
CGCTCCAGGTAAACGGAATTATCAATGGGTGAATAGACTTTGAATGTGTCGTTCATATGTTGTCCGAATCAAATGATTTCAAAATAGCGATCGAGTTCCCAATCGGTGATATGCCCCCTGAATTCCCGTTCCTCCCATTCCCGGGAAGCGGCAAAATGCTCTATGAACGGGTCGCCGAACAAGGAGCGGGCGGCTTGTGATTGCCTCAGCCGTTGCGCCGCTTCCCACAACGTGTGGGGTAAAGCCAGTTCCTCCGGGTGCGGCTGTGCATACGCGTTGCCTTTTACCGGCTCCAGGGGTTCCCACTCCTGCTCAATGCCGTACAATCCTGAAGCCAGAGCGGCGGCCAGAGCCAGATATGGGTTCGCGTCTGCGGAACCAAGCCGATATTCAATGCGTTGCGATTTGTCGCTGCCCGGAATGAGCCGCAAGGCCGTCGTACGATTTTCTACGCCCCAGGTTGCATCCGTTGGTGCCCAGAAGCCCGGAATCAGGCGCGTGTAGCTGTTCACCGTCGGGGAGACCATTGCCAGTAGTTCCGGCATGAGCCGTTGTTGTCCGGCCAGAAAATGGCGCTGGATCTTACTGATATTATGAGTTTGGGAGGCGTCGTAAAAGGCGGACTCCCCACGCTTTGCATGACGAAGGGAAAGATGGATGTGTCCGCTTTGCCCGGGATAGTGGGGCGACCATTTGGCCATGAAGGTCGCCATCAGGTTATTACGTTGTGCCAGAATTTTCATAAACGTCTTGAATAAAGCCGCCTTGTCTGCGGCCGCTTCGGCATGATCCACCGTGATGGCCGCTTCAATGACGCCAGGCCCCGTTTCCGCATGCAGACCCTCAATGGGAAAATCCATGCGTTCGCCCATATTCAGAATTTGATGATATAAATCCGCATGCACGGTATTACGGATGATGGAATAACCGAAAAAATCCGGAGTGATGGGTTTTAAATTGCGAAATCCCTTGTCCCGTATGCTGTCTGGCGTTTCATCAAACAGAAAGAACTCATATTCCAAAGCAGCATAGGGAGTAAACCCCATCGCGGCTGCTTTTTCAATGGTCCGGCGCAGTACGCCGCGAGGGCATAACGCTTCCGCCTTATCGGAAAATTCCGCCATGAACAACAATTGATTGTCTTCAAAAACCAGTTCCCGGCAGGTGTTCGGCAGAATTCGAACGGCGGTATCCGGATAACCTGTGTGCCATCCGGTGTACTGGCTGTTGTCGTATAGTCTGTCTTTGGAATCCCAGCCTAAAATGACGTCGCAGAAGGCAAAGCCATTATCCAGGGCAGAAAAGAATTTGTTGCGGCTCATGTACTTGCCAAGCATGACGCCGTCCATATCGAAAATTCCGATTTTGACATGAGAGAGGTTGCGTTCTTCAACAATGCGTCTGGCATCGTCCTTTGTAACGATTTCGCGTGGATTGAGCATGGCATGTCCTTGTGCGTAAATAGTCCGTGAACCGGCATTTCAAGAGCCATGATATAGGAAATTCATCGTTTCATGAATAGGATAAGTGCGCAGAGCCGAGGTTCCGTGAACCTAAAGTCCCAGCCAGCGAATGAAACGATCGGTAAGCTTCAATTGAACCGCCGGTTTGGCATCAAACCGCACGGTGTAGCTTGTGACGGGTTCCGGGGTGTCGGCAGAATTCGTCCGGGGTTTTACCTCCAGTATTTTCCCCATGGGCACGATGTGCATTTCAGTGGCATAATAACCGCGCTGCATTTTGACAACAGGGATAACAAAATAGATGGCGTCGAGATTAGCCTGTCCGCCATTATTCGGGTTGGCGGAATTGGCTATCATATTATTAAATTCGCCCTTGCTTAAGGCAATGTATTCGAGATCATTGATACGGCGGCGCAGCATGCGCTCGAGCGGCGCGCTGTTGTGAAATACGCGCTGGTAGGTATCGGCGGTCATGACGACGATGGGTTCCTGTTCCTCGCGGCGGTTGTTTTTATTGATGTCCGCAAAAAGTATGGCTTCGCGTTCCTGGTTTTCAACCAGAGTCGGTTTTAATTCCTCATCGGCTTTGACCGCGGTTGTTGTTTTCGCATACGAATCGCAATTTAAGAACCGCGATTTTGTAAACCAGCCGTCACTGGGATAATAGGCGACCAAAAAAGACTTTTCCTTGATGGTGTTGATGATCGCTTTGCTCAGAGGTTCGGGTACGGCGGGACATCCCCAGCTTCGTCCCGCGCGGCCGTATTTTTTGATGAATTTTTCACTAACATACCAGCCGCCGTGCATCACAACATAACGATTGGAGGCGTTATCGTTAAAACCTCGATCCAGTCCCGCCAGCCTTAAGGACAAGCCATGACGGCCATAATAGGCCTGCTCCGTAAAATAAACCCCGATGCTGCTGGCCTTGCTGTTGTATTTATTGGAAAAGTATCTGGATAGCCGTGCCCCGGAGGTAATGCCGTGCGATACGTAAGTGTGGAAAATCAGCGTTTTTTTATGCAAATCAAATACCCACAGACGTTTTTCGCTGGAGGGCAGGGAATAATCAATAATAGTCAACGTACCATTGCCATCCATATGAAACGCTTTGGCACAACGTAAAGCGGTTAATACCTTGCTGATCACCGGTTTTCTTAACCCGGCTTTTTTTTCATGCAGCATTTGATTGATGGTCACGACAGGTTTTAACAGGGAGATGGGATACATGGGCCGGGGATTGACGTAATGAATCACGGCATTAAAAAACTCGTTCTGACGCACCATATCCCTGACTTCTGAAAAGGTGTAGGCGGACTCGGAAAAACATGCTCTTGAAACTGCTAGTAGTAATAGCAGTGTTTTAAACATAATCATTCCTTGATGGCATTTGCTGTTATTAATGTTCTTATAATAATCACTATAGCTTAAATTTGAATAATTGTTTGCCTCCTCGCTCGAAGGGAAATCACTTTCCCTTGAGCTTTTGACTTCCTGTTCAGTATTTGAAATAAATAGACTTATGATATTTATTCATAAACTGATGACGTTTGATTGTCAGTCGTTGAGCCTTGATTTGCAGCAGCATCGCTGCTCGCAATTACCATGCGATCCTTAACTCCGCTGACGCCTTGAACGCCATTGACCAGGTTTAAAATAGATTGCTTTTGCTGGGCAGAAGCAACGTCTCCTGATAGATAAACCACACCGTCTTTTGTTTCAACACTAAGCGTCCATGCCGGCAGATCCTTGTCCATAATGTCCGCTTTGATTAGTGCGCCTTTAATTTTTGCGGTGATGTAGGTGTCTTTTAAAGGTTGTTGACTGTCTTTAACCGTTAGATTATCAACATTAACATCCTTAATTCCAGGGGTTGATTCAGTCAGTGTAATGATTTTTTCATAGTCGGTGTCTGAATCCACCTTGCCGGATAGACTGGCTATTCCATCAGTCACAGTCACATTAACCTTGTCTTTAAAATGGGCTAACGCGGCTTGAAGGGACTGTAGAATGGCCGTATCACTTGCACTCGATGTGGTTTGAGTAGCAGGAATACCTGGTGTGGTTGTGTCCGTTTGCACAGCAGCCGGAGCCCCGTTTTGGGAAGGCGTGTTGTTGTAATTATCTGCATGAGCAAGCATTCCAAAACTCATACAACCACTGACTAACAGTATTGAATACGTCTTTAATCTGTCCATGATAGACCTCCTGTTATCCTGAATCGTTAAGTCGATAATTGTTTTTTCTCTTAAAAAATAAATTTTATGAGACATCAAAAAATATAGAAAAATAATTTTTATTATAAATAATTTTTGATTGAATATTGATATTAGATCAATGCAATAAAATTGTTATCGACTTAATAACCATGATAATGAAATTGCAAGATAATTCCGTCAAAAAATTTTGAAATCACTCTTTTGCATCATGGTATTTTTAATTATAGACCATGGGTTAAATTATGGAAAAAGTCGTTGGTATTCTGTTTTGATTATAGAATCTTTCCATTTATTTAAATCGAATGATCACTGTTTTTAATGAGAAAAAAGCCAATGTTCTATACTAAAAAGCAGGTGATTATGGAAATGTTATTTCCTCAAGGAGTGAATCATGTTAAGTTGGGCAATATTTTTCTTTATTATTGCAATCATTGCAGCAGCTTTAGGGTTCGGAGGTATTGCAGGAGCAGCTGCTTCCATTGCAAAAATACTATTCTTTTTATTTCTCATTATCTTTGTGGTACTGCTGATAAGCAGCTTGTTAGGACGAAGACCACCGCCGCCACCGGTATGATAGGGCGTCTCAAATACCACTGTTAATGAATAAAATGTCATGGCGATTCAATCCCGTTGTCCAGGGATAGGAATGGCCGTGGCATTAGGTTCACGGAGTCTTGGTTCTGTGCGGTTGGGACTTGTTGACACGTCATTATTCCAGCGCTTTATGATAACTTTCCTGCAGATAACAGGTAGCCAAAAGGACGATTACGGTCCATCCGAACGTATACCAGGCGGGTGCGTAAAAATTACCGGTGAATTCAATGAGGGTCAGTGCCACTAAAGGGACGGTGCCCCCGAATAGGGCCTGGCCGATGTTATATCCTATCGATGTTCCGCTGGCGCGGACTGATGTGGGAAACAATTCTGCGAGAATAGTGGGTACTGTGGCGTTTAATGGCGCGAGGGTCATGCTCAATATCAATTCGCTCCATAACGCGTTCCACCAGTCTTGGCTGATTAACAAGCGAAAAACGGGAAAAATAAAGATAAAAAGACCGAAAATACCAAGTAAAAAAACCGGCTTTCTTCCTATGAAATCGGAAAGTAATCCCATCGCGGGGATTAGAATGGTTAAAAGAAAAAGGGCTATGAAATTTATCATTAAAGCGTCACGCAAACTGAACCCAAACGTTTTGACCAGGAACGTGGTGGCATACGCAATTAAAATGTAGTTTCCTAATGCCATTATGCTGGTGAATATAACGGCAAGAACCAATGGTTTTCTATATTTTGTAAACACCAGTTTTGCCGGTAATTCCTCGCTGCGTTTTTCAAGTAAAAAGCGCGGTGATTCCACGCTTTTTACTCTGAGATAAATGCCGAAAATTCCTAGAATACCGCCCAGAAGATAAGCCAGTCGCCATCCCCAATGCAATAAAAAGGAATAGTCAAAAACACTGCTGAGTATGGATGCGGTCAGGGAGCCGGCAAAGATGCCGAGGAATGCGGTACTGAGAATCAAGCTGCCTGCAAATCCACGGCGATGGGCAAAAAAATGCTCGATAAGAAACGTGGCTGAGCCGGGAAGTTCACCGCCGACGGCAACGCCCTGTATGAGACGCAGGAAGGTAAACAGAATGGGGGAGAACACACCCATCTGTTGATAGGGTGGAATAAAGGCGATGGCAAGCGTGGACAGCGTCATGATGGTTACGGAGACAATCAACGCCTTGCGTCGACCGGCGTAATCCGCCAAATGGCCAATTAAGGCTCCGCCAATCGGGCGCATGAGAAAACCTATAGCGAACACACCAAATGTTGCGATCAGGGAGACGAAATGAACGTCGGAAGGAAAGAACAGGGAAGCAAACAAGGGGGCGAAACTGGCGTAAAGCAGAAAATCATACCATTCCAGGGCATTTCCATATAAGCCGGCAAGAACGCTTTTTTTACTGGTGTTGTCCATCGTTCTATATTAAATTCCCCGGCAGGGAAACACAAGCAGGCTTTTTTTATCGATTGATGATAACCGAGTTTGGTTTGCGATGATGAACAAGAGTGTATGATGAACGTATTAGAAACCGACCGCCTGATTCTTCGTACCTGGGAAGAGGGTGATTTGGAGGCGATGGCGGTTATTGATCAGGATCCCGAAGTCCGGAGGTATTTACCCGGACAGGGCAGTCCGGAAGAAACACGGGCCGCTATACAACGGTTTAACCGTCACTTTCGCGAGAAAGGTTATTCCCTCTATGCCGTCGAATTGAAAGAAACTCACGAAATGATAGGGTTTCTGGGGTTGATGACGCCATCTTTTGAAGCGCATTTTACTCCGGCCACGGAAATTGGCTGGCGTCTTTCTGCAAAACATTGGAATCGGGGGTATGCCACGGAAGGTGCGAAAGCGGTTTTGCACTACGCGTTTACGGGGCTTGGTTTTGATGACATTGTGTCTTTTACGGTTGTAGACAACAAGGCGTCACGCCGGGTGATGGAAAAAATTGGTCTGCGGCACAATGCTGAAGACGATTTTAACCATCCGAAACTGGAGCCGGGAGATCCTTTAAGACCCCATGTCCTTTATCGGCTATCGAAAGCAGAGTATTTAAATGAATACCAGGCTCTGTGAGCCAAATGTTTTTTGTCCATCTTTTTGCAAAATACCGGTAGCCCGTAAGGAGGCCTGCGGCCGTATTGCGGGTTTTATGGTCCAATATGGTAATGGCAGAACAGGTGCACGCCTAAGTGAGCGTTATCCCGCATTTCGGCTTCGCCTTCATAATGGGCTACAGAAAACACTGCAAAAAAGGACAACGCTTTTTCTCTCTGGCTCAAAGCGAGCATTAAACGGCTCAGACGGTAATAAATATCCCCTGTCTGCAACGTGTCGCCCTGACAATATTCCTGTTGTTTCTTTTATTTTTTCGTCTGGTGTCAACATGATGTTGTCTCGTTGCGCCGCCTTTTTCCGGTTTGTGGCGAAGTGACCGTGATAAACAGGGGGAACATCAAGATCAACCGAGCGGTTGCCGTCCTGAAATTTTTATTGGTTTTGTAATGGTAATCGGCCTAAAATGAACCAGGCTTTCCGGCTGTTTTTCCACAGTCGCGAGACGAAATGTCAACAAGCTTTATTAAGGACGATAAAACATGAAGAAGATGATTCAGGGACTTGCGCTGGCGTGTTGTTGCGTGCTCTGGTCGTGTGTGGTTCTGGCGGACAAACCCTACAACGAACTGGAAATAAGACAGGCCACGTTGACCCAATACCCTGAAATAATTCGTATTCCGGAAGATGGTGTAGAGGTTACCATTGGTGATTTGCATGGTAACGCATTGAAATTACTTTATTTTTTAATAAGCAATGACGTGATTACCGTATCACGGGAGAATTACAGGCGGTTTGTGGCTATTTATGGAAAAAATCCCGAAAAACTCACTGAAAAGGATTTGGTTTTATTTCATGACATGCTGGATGCGGCCAGCGTCAATACCCGTCATAAAATACGTTTTTTAGGCGACGATTTATGTGATCGGGGCATGAATGATTATTATACCCTGTCTATTTACAAGAAACTCGATACGGCCGGTGTTGCTTTTGACATTGTTTTATCCAACCATGGTCATTTTTTCCTGACGGCTTTGGAAAGGGATGAGCCATCGTTTGACTATAATCCTTATGGCGAAGGCCGGCATGAATCTACCGTTCGCTCCATGCTGAATATGGGCAAACTGATTGCCCGGGGCCTGGTTGATAAACGGGATATTCTCGATACCATTCAAACACAGTATCTAAAACATCTTGTGCTGCCGGGTTATGTGCTGAATGAAAAAAAACAGGAAATCACCATTTATAGCCACGCGCCTCTGGATCTGGCGATGCTGGCGGCGCTGGCCGAGGATTTGAATCTTCCTTTCCGTGATAGTGATTTAAAAAGCCTGGCTGAAAGTTTCGATGGCATTAACCGGCAAATTCATCAATGGATTATGGCTCATACCTTGACGGCCCATTACAGGGAACTGAAAGAAAAACACGAGGAACAAGGTAGGTCAAGTCCTCTGGCTGACGTGTTGTGGAATCGTAATTACACGATTCTGGAACGGGAACATCATCCGAAAGGCAAGGCGTATTCCGTCAGTTATGTTCATGGCCACGATTCCACGTCCAACGTGTTTGATCTGGATAATGTGTTTGGCAAAGGCGATCGCCACCATTATGGGCCTTACGCCGTTCATCTGACGCACTCGTAAGGTTATTGCAAATGGCAAAAGATAAAACAAAACACAAGGGGCTGGTTTTTTCATGGTTGGTGTGCCTGCTGGCGGCTGTTTTTTACAGTTATGATTTTCTCCTGCGCGTCATGCCCAGCGTGATGATCCACCCCTTGATGGCCGATTTTGGGGTCAATGCGACCCAGATTGGCCTGTTATCCGCCTGTTATTACTATGCGTATACCCCTTTGCAGCTTCCTTCCGGTGCGGTCATGGACAAATTCAGCCCGCGCTGGGTGTTGGGTTTTTCAGCCTTGCTATGCGCGTTTGGAACGATGATTTTTGCCCATACCAATCAGCTATGGGTGGCTTATCTGGCCAGAGCAATGATGGGAATAGGCTCGGCATTCGCTTTTGTCGGCGCCTTGAAACTGGCGGCGCTTTGGCTTCCGAAACGACAATTTGCCTTATACAGCGGTATAGTAACGGCAATGGGTACCTTGGGAGCCATGGTCACCGATACGACGCTGTCTCATATGGTAGCTGGTTTGGGCTGGCGAAACACGGCTTATGTTTCTGCCCTGGTCGGATTTCTTTTAGCGCTTTCCCTCATTATTGTTATTCGTGACAAACCGGTGAACGCCACACCGGCTACCCCCGGGGATTATTATTCCTGGACGAGTATTGTTCGCCGTTTGTTGGGATTGTTTGGTAGCTGGCGTTTTTGGATAAACAGTCTGGTGGGAACGTTTTTATTTTTGCCCGTGTCTGTTTTTGCATCCTTATGGGGGGTGGCATTTATCGCGGAGCGATTCCATATCAATCCCGCGCATGCGGCCAGCATTACGTCATTGATTTTTTTAGGCACGGCTCTGTCCGGTCCTTTTTTCGGATGGTTTTCGGAGAAAATACGCAGTCGAAAAATTCCCCTGTTTATTGGAGGAGTGGGTGTTTTCGTATGTTCGGGATTGTTAATTTACGTCGATTCCGTCACGTATTGGCTGGCGTACTCGTTATTATTGTTACTGGGAATGTCCGTAGGGCCTCAGGTTTTAACGTTTGCCGTGGCCAAGGATATTGGTCCGCCGGGGTCAACCGGCCTGTCTACAGCGGTTACCAATTTTATCATCACCATCGGTGCCGCCGTTTTTCAGCCGTTAATCGGGTATTTTCTTGAGAAAAACTGGGATGGTACTTTAACGGTGAAGCATACCCCCTATTTTAGTGTCGCCGATTACCGTAACGCGTTTTTATTGTTTATGGCGGCATTGGCCTTGTCTTCCTTGCTTACATGGTTTATCCCGAGGACATTGCATGCGGTCAGGAAAAGCTAGGGGCATGGAGATTGCGACGGTTTTTTTTGTAATTCCTTTAATAGTTGCCGGCGAAAAAGTTGATAATCCACTTCCAGGGCATGTCTTGGATTTTCCTTAAAGTGGGCGCGCGTTTTTTTTATTTCCCTTGCTATTCGGGCTGATAAATTATCAGGACGTTTTATCCGGCCGGCAATAATTTTTGCGGCAATTTTCGCTTGATAGTCCGCAAGAGGCCAGATACAACCCTGTGGCTGGAACAACCCGATAAAATACAGGTTGTCAAACTCGGGGTGCATCATTTTACGATACAGTGGTATATGGGTTAATGTACTGAATTCTATAAGATTTTTATTAAAAAACGGAAAGCTTATTTTATAGCCTGTGGCTAAAATAATCACATCGAATTCATCCTGCCGGCCATCCACAAAATGTACGGTGTTCCCTTCCAGGTAGTCAATGCCTCGACGCGGCAGGATTTTTCCGTGTCTTATAAAATAAAGGAGTTCGGAATTGATGGTGGGGTGGGTTTCCAGTGGTTTGCAATCCGGTTTTTCCAGGTGATATTTCGCGTAGCGGCCCTGAAGAATACGAATGAGGGCCGATGCCAGTACTTGCTTCGGCCAGAAAGGCATCCATTTTATTTTTGAAAAAGCGATATCGGTCGGTTTGCCAAAAATGAATTTGGGGAAAATATGCTGGCCGCGCCTCATGCTGATACAGGCTTTATCGGCCACACGGGCAATTTCAACGGCAATATCACAGGCCGAATTACCTCCGCCCACCACCAGCACTCTCTTGCCGCAAAACGGAGAAGCTTTTTTATATTGATGGGCATGAAGTATTTCGCCGCTGAACTGGCCATGAAAAGACGGCATGACCGGATCCCAGTGGTGGCCATTGGCAATAAGCATGTAATCAAACCGTTCCTCATGCGGGCCTTGAGCGTCACGATAAGCGATTTGCCACCCGAGATCGGTTGTGGGAGTGACTTGCTCGACGCAGGTATTAAATCGAATGAAAGGTATGACGCCAAAGTGTTGGGCGTAGTCTTCAAAATAGCGCAGGATCTGGACGTGGGACGGATAGTCCGGGTAGTCAGCGGGCATGGGAAAATCGTCGTATTCGGAGAGCCGTCTGGAGCTTATGATATGGGTTGTTTCATAAATACTGGAATGGGCATTGCGTTCGTCAAAAACCCAGTTTCCACCCGGACGATGATTCTTTTCAAACACTGTGATATTGGTTAACCCTTGCTGCAGGAGATTCTTCGCGGCGGTGATGCCGGATGGACCGGCACCGATGATACCAATTTTTGGTGATTCGTCAGACGGTTTTTTCATAATAATCAAATCACTTTTTTATCCGGGCTTTGAACATGATTCGTCGTCACGGGCATGCCGTCAGCTTTTATTTTTTGTTCGGAATTGTTGACGGCGGCCAGCACATTTTCAAGCATTATTTTCTGAACGCCATCATTTTTATCAATGGTAAAATGGTTCACATGCAGCTTTTTCAGTGTTGCGACATTGATGTTTTCTATCCTGGTCATTTCCGGATCAATGGCCTTCACCTTCAGGCCGCTAAACATGGGAACAAAGGATGGCCTGTAAATATTGACGACGTGTTTGACGTTAGGAGGGATTTTAAGGGGTGAAACGGCGTCTATGGTTATCAGCAACGAAACGGGAATATTGGCTTTGAAAAGGTTTTTCGCGACTTTGATCTGCTCGTTGGCTCCCAGGGAATGTCCTGCCAGTATGACCGGACCTGGCAATTCCCTGGTGCCGTAGTTTTTAATGATGTACTGACTTAATTCATGGGCTTTGTACCAGACCGTACTTTCAGCCTTTATTTTATAGTCACTTTCCAGGGTGTGTTGCAATTGATTCATTCCGGTGCTGAAGACCCCCCCGAGACCACCGCGCATGACAAAAACCTGGGCCTTGCTGTTAAATGTGTAATCCTTTTTTTTAGCGAGACTTTGAGTGGCTGCCAGATCGATACATCCGGTCAGATGAAGGCAAGAAAACAGTAAACAGAGCAAAGCTGACCATTTGGGAAATTGACACAGTCGCCGTGATTCCATTTTTATTAACCGATCCATTTCTGAGCATTCATTCAATTCTACCTAAATTTACAGACGGATAAAACCTGAAAAACAGAACCCGAAGAGTATTTCCGGCTCTTGCAAGCGAATAGTCGCATACCAAACCATAATGATACGGTTTATCCGGCAACATTGCGTAGAAAAGGCAAATCAGTCATTATTGGTTGTTCATTGCGTGTAAGGAAACAATATGGTTGAAACCTGGAAAGAGCAGCTACAGAATAAACTCATTCAGTCGCATGGGAAAACCAAAGGCGTCAAGCTGAGCAAGAAATACCAGCAGGCATTTTCCGGTAGTTATATGGATGAGTGCGATGTTAAAACGGCCTGTAGTGATATCAATTATTTTGAAACGCTATCCGAGCAATATCCGCTTGCCATGTACCTTTATCTGGCATCGGATCGCTCCCTGCATCTGCGCTTGTTTCAATGGCACCGGGCTGTCTCTTTATCCGACGTTCTTCCTATGCTGGAAAATTTTGATTTGCGTACTGAAAATGAACGTACGCACAAAATACGGATCAACGGTGAGCAAAGTATCTGGGTCAGCGATTTTCTGGTGATTTACGCCAAAGGGCTGTGTGATGTCAGTAAAATCGGAACGTTGTTTCAAGACGCCTTTTCCAAGGTTTATTCCAATCGGGTCGAAAATGACGGGTTTAACAAGCTCATTCTGGGCGCATTATTGCCATGGCGTGATATTATGGTGTTGCGGGCCTATGCCAAATATCTTCTCCAGGTCGGTTTTCGATTCAGTCAGCACTATATTGAAAAAGCGTTGTCTGGCAATCCTTCCCTTGCCAGAGATCTGGTTGAATTGTTTAAAGTTCTTCATGATCCGGATGTAACGGGGAAGGCAGGCAATCGTGCGGTTAAACTGGAACAGCAGATTTTAGAGAAGCTCGATTGCATTGAAAGTCTTGATGAAGATCGCATTATTCAACGTTTTCTTGATTTGATCAAAGCCACGGTGAGGACGAACTTTTTCCAGGAAACGCCGGATAAAAAAGAGAAGGATTATCTGGCCCTCAAACTGTATTCAGCCGCCATACCGGAATTGCCCTTGCCAGTTCCCCTCTATGAGATTTTTGTTTACTCCCCGCGATTTGAGGGCATTCATATCCGTAATAAGAAAATCGCCAGAGGTGGTCTGCGCTGGTCGGATCGTCGGGAAGATTTCCGGGTGGAAGTTCTGGGCTTAATGAAAGCCCAGGTCGTGAAAAACGCCGTTATCGTTCCTTCCGGAGCCAAGGGAGGATTTGTCTTGAAAGCACTTTCGCCCCTGGCAAATTATGAAACCGTTAAAAACGAGGTGGTGTATTGTTACCAGGAATTTATTCGTGCCTTGCTGGATTTGACGGACAATATTTGTGACGGTCAATACGTTTCACCAAATCGTGTGGTTTGCCATGACGAGCCGGATCCTTATCTGGTGGTCGCAGCAGACAAGGGGACCGCGACGTTTTCCGATTTGGCGAATCGCATTGCCGGGGAATACGACTTCTGGTTGGGGGATGCGTTCGCCTCGGGTGGTTCCGCCGGTTACGATCATAAAAAAATCGGCATCACGGCACGTGGTGCCTGGGAATCCGTCAAACGCCATTTCCATGAGTTGAAACATGACATCGATCAAAACCCGTTCACCGTGGTCGGTATCGGTGATATGGGCGGTGATGTGTTTGGCAATGGTATGCTTTATTCACGGAACATTAAATTGATTGGCGCGTTTGATCACCGTCATGTCTTTATTGATCCCGATCCGGATCCCGGGATTTCCTATCAGGAACGTGAGCGGCTTTTTAATTTACCCGCATCGTCCTGGGAAGATTATAATGCCCGGTTGATTTCCAGGGGAGGCGGCGTATTTAAACGCAGTCTCAAATCAATTACCCTCACTCCGCAGATGAAAAAAGCGCTTGCCGTTGATGCCAAGGCATTGACTCCTAATGAGCTTATCTGTGTTCTGTTGAAAGCGCCGGTGGATTTATTGTTCAATGGTGGTATTGGCACCTATGTCAAATCCAGTCAGGAAAGCAATGCGGACGTGGCCGATCGCACCAATGATTATTGCCGGGTTAATGGCAATGAATTACGTTGCAAGATAGTAGGGGAAGGGGGAAATTTAGGATTTACGCAACGGGGGCGTGTTGAATACGCCTTGCAAGGCGGATTAATCTACACGGATTTCATCGACAATTCCGCCGGGGTGGATTGCTCGGATCATGAAGTGAATCTCAAAATACTTCTGGATAAAGAGGTGGTTAAAGGGACTTTGACCTCAAAAAATCGTAATAAAATATTGGCTTCCCTGACTCAGGAAGTTGCGGAACTGGTTTTACGCGACAATTTCCAGCAGGCATTGGCCATGAGTCTCTCAGCGTTTACCGCAAAAGAAGATCTGGGTATTCACACCGATTACATAAAAGAACTGGAATCTCAGGGTATTCTCAAGCGGCGTGTCGAGTTTTTGCCGGACGATAAGGAATTGACGGAACGTAAGACCGCGGGGCTTAGTCTGACCCGGCCGGAGCTGGCGATATTGATGGCGTATGCGAAGATTCAGATTAAACAGGATATTCTCAAATCGGATTTACCGGAAGACGGTTATTTTCATGACACTCTTGAACGCGCGTTTCCGGTTTCCGTCAGGAAAAAATACCGTGAGGCCATGCAGGAACACACCTTGAGAAGAGATATTATTGCCACCCAGCTTGCTAATGAAGTGGTTAATAAAATGGGTATTACGTTTGTCTATCGGATGCAGACGGAGACCGGTGCGTCGGTGGAAGATATTATTCGTGCCTATATCATTGCTTCCCACAGTTTTGAAATAAGGGAATTGCTCACCATGATTGAATCACTGGAATTGAGAATTCCCATGGACGAGCAATTCAAGATGTTCAAAAACATCCATAAATTAATTTATCTGGCGACACGCTGGTTTTTGCGCGGCAACTACCATCAGCAAAATATCAGGGAAATCATCAGCGACTTTTCCGTCGGCATTCAATCCGTCGAAAAGCTGGTGCCTGAACTCATGACTGGCGCCACGAAACAATATCTGGAATCTTTGACCGAAAAATTTATAAAACTCAGCCTGCCAAAAGAAGTTGCCCAGCGCATCGCCGCTTATCGCGCGATATACACGGGACTCAATATTATAGAAGTGGCAAACCGCCACAAGATGGATTTGCATAAAACCGCCCGTGTTTATTTCGCGGGAGGAGAGCGTATGCATCTGGTATGGTTTCGTGACCAGTTGGCCAACGATCTTCGGGAGGACTATTGGAGTTCGTTGACCCGCCTGACGCTTCGTGATGAACTGGATATTCTGCAACGGGCATTGACCGTGGCTATTTTGAAGGATAGCGGCAAAGAGAAGGACACCCACAAACTCATTGACAGGTGGATGAATAATAACCGGAAAACGGTTGAGCGCTGGGAAAAATTCCTGTCCGTGTTACATAACAGTGCCACCGTCGAATACTCCATGTTTTTTATAGCGATACATGAGTTAATCGGATTGATTATGCCCATGCCGTCTGAAGGGAATTTTCAGTCGAGAATCAACAGTTACGCCTAGAACGAAATTTTCTTCGCACCATGTTTTGCGAAAAGGCAGTAGCCCGTAAGGAGGCCTGCGGCCGTATTGCGGGTTTGATCTCCCAATATTGTCGCAGGAAAACAGGTGAATACCCCTATGAAGTTATCCCGCATTTCGCCTTCATGACGGGCAGGGAACCGGTTCGGAAATTGGGTTGTTCCAGGAGAGGTTGCATAAAATACTATATTTGAATGAGCTTCAATTCAGGATGAATAAGCCATGTCTTTTATACAATACAACAAGGATGTTGATCTTGATAAATATCCGAAGCGATCGCGATGCCAGGGAAGATTGATCGTAGGGGATATACATGGTAACGCGCAATTTTTGTTATTTCTTCTGGTTAAATTTGGTTTTTTGGAGATTACGAAAGAGCAATACCAGCGTTTGATTAAAATATACCAGACACCGGTTGATGAATTAACCGCGAAACAAATCATCGCCTTCCGCCACATTCTTCATAAAGCCAAATGCCGGCGAAAAAACGATATCCTTTTACTCGGAGACGTTTTGTCCGACAGAGGCAATAATGATGGTTTTACGGTTTGTCTTTTAAGGCGCCTTCATCGTTCAAATATTTCCTATTCCATTCTTGAAGGCAATCATGATTTTGAGTTTCTGGAATCTTACGAAAATGGCGGCAACTATCGCAATACGTATTACACCAGTACCAGGATTAAAAGAGGGCAAACGTCCTCAATACACAATTTACAACGATTACTTGAGAAAGATTTGCGGGATGAAAAAGGGCGTTTCGCCTTGTCGCGGAAACGATTTCGAGATTGGGTTACTTATTATCTTATTGATCATTACAAGGCGCTGGATTATTCACTGGGCGAAACAGGCATTATCATTTATTCGCATGCGCCCATCGACATTGGTATTATCGCCGGGATTGCAAAACGCCTGCACGTCGAATTTGATGATGGGAGCCCTGTAACCCTGGCGCAGACGATTGATCGCATTAACGTAAAATTCAGTTCGCTGCTGCGCAGAAGAAAACTATCCGGGAAATTTCACGCCATGCACACGACAAGGGATAAAACGTCAAGGCATGTCGATGCGCTCACCCGGTTAATATGGAACCGGGATTATATAAGCCTTAATCGTTCCTCGATACATAAAGGTTATCACATCGGCTATTGCCATGGTCATGACTCCAAAGGCGATCCGGACTGCGGTAATGTGATATGTCTGGATAAAATGCTGGGTAAGTCGCAGTCGCATAACAAGGATGAATTAACCTTGCTTATCGAGCGACGCAAGTCGGTTGCGGAATATCCTGAAAACACGGCGCTGTCATTCTTCAATCAATTGAACGGAAACCCTGTAGAAACAGGGGAGCAGCGGCATGAGGTTCAACATACTTTATGAAAACAGGACGGGATAGAACTATCGGAGCCTTAGCCGGTAATATTGGTATCTGCAATATCCAAATTATAAAAAACGGGATAATCTGGTCATTTCGTTTTGATCCAACGGTAATTCTACTGTCCATGGTTCTGCCGGCAAAGGCAGAGGCTTTGGATAGCAAAAACGTTTAAGAGCGTTGACCTCGATATGGGTGATATTAAATTCACTGACGAGTTTGTTCCGGGCTTTTGTGAAGTCGGCAAGCGTTGTTTTGTTAAAGCGCCCGTCTTGCTCAACGGCCAGCACGAACGTTTCCGTATTCGCGTCCCAGTATAGTGATTTGGAGCCGCTGTTTGTGAGCAGGCTTGCGACGACCTTGTGATCACGGATAGGAATGGGTAGCGGGTATCTTTCCAGTTTCAGCAAATTGCTTTGTAGCTTTTTATCGTCTATTGGCTGTAATTGTGATTGAACCAAGGTGATCCAGTTGTCTTTCTGCCATTTCTCCAGAATATAAAAACCCTCTTCGTTGGGATACAACCGGAAACGGTCTCGTTGCTGTTGAATGACATCTCCAGTTCCCGTTACCTGAATGGGGAAGCGCGGACAACGAGAGCCCAGGCCCGGATCGAGAAAATAGCGTTTATCTTCCAGGTAGACAAGTAACACAACATGGGTGGGCGGTAACGCCTTGATTTTCTCGGCATTGTAAGGAAGGCCATTTAAGACTTTCGCCGGGCAGCAGGCTACGGTAAAACCAAGTTCCTGTAACATGTTGGACAGAAGTTTTGCGGATTGGTAACAATAGCCGCCATGCTGTGAAGAGAGCAACTTACGGTAATCAAATAATGTTAAACTTCGGCGGATAACAGGGTGTTGCAGGCTGTTTTCACGTAATTTAAAGTTATGATAAGGGAAGGTTGTAACATGGGCCGCATAGATTTTTTTTAAATAATCGGCTCGTTCGCCGCCGGATAATTGCTCCGATTCTTTCTTGTCGACCCCGATTTTGTTCAAATAATTATCCAGTTCTTTCGTCATGAAGGGCGTAGTTGGTCATAATGAGAAATGTACATCTTAAATAAGAATCATCAGACGTTCAATGCCTGACCCTGTACACGGAACTTTTTCTGAATGGAAAAGGATTTCAATGCCGATTTACCGGGTTGCCAATGGGGCAGCCCGGCATGATTATTCAAGTGTTTATAAACGAAACGGCCAGGTGATTCACTCCGCCTGAAGTGTATAAATTACACATGCTGCCGATGGCAGGGTTTGCTGATATGTCTTATTGGTTTTGAATAACAGGAAAAAAAGATGTAAATGCCAATAGGTCAAAAATTACATTAAATGATTAAAATAAATACTATAATTAACAAAGATACTTCGGATGGCAAGGCAATATGGAGATTTGAGTGTTGAATAGTAAGTGGTTTGCCCTGTGCGAGCTAACTCGTTTGCTCATAAGGCCCGGTTTTTTAGCCCGACTTGTTAGATTTTTATTGCCTGCACCTGTTTTCCCTGGTCGGTTTCCAGGCAACCGATCCCGTCTCGCTTCGCTTGTCCCGGGGTTTACGCTTGTTGAGTTATTGGTCACTATGAGTATTTTTGGTCTGATTGTAATGTTTGCCATACCTTCGTTCCGCACCATGATAATGAATAATGAACTGGCCGCGACGTCCGACAAATTGGTCAACTCGCTCCATTACGCGCGAAATGCGGCGTTAAGTCAGGCTATGAGAATCAAAATCTGTCCTGTAGGAGCCGGGGGCACTAATTGTGGAGGCGACTGGGGGGCGGGATGGATTGTTATTACTCAACCTTCTACCGGAGCGGCCACACTCTTGCAAACCAGTCAAATGTCCGCAGACGGTCCGGACGTCGGATCAACCGCTGCGGAAGTGACTTTTGATAGCCATGGATTAGCGACAACTCAAAGTAATTTCACCATATGCGATAGCCGGGGCGGTGCTGATGCACGTTCCGTAGAGGTTTTGGCGACCGGGTTTATTCAATCCGGCTCGGTGCCGGGACAGGCCGTCTGGGATAACAGTGCATTGGTCTGTCCGTAAGGGAGAATGGTAATATGTTGACAGAGCGCTTTAGGGAAAAAACGCAGCGAGGCATGACGTTACTGGAAGTCCTGATAGCGGTTGTTATCATGGCTATCGGTCTTTTGGGAATATCCGGCATGCTGATGCTTTCATCCAAAGCCCATAATTCCAGCTATAATAAGCAGCATGCGAATCAAATCGTTTCCAGCATTTTTGATCGAATAAGATCTAATTACCAGGCGGCTATTAACGGTAATTACAATATTAGCAATATTACCGCCTCAGGGACTCCCGGTTCTATTACAACACCGGCGGTATATTGTGACAGTTCCGTTTGTAACGCCCAGCAACTGGCAACGTTTGACACATGGTACTGGTTAAGCAGAGTCGTATCGACACTACCCAACGGCAGCGGTTCGATTGCAACCGCCTCGACAGGGACTGCCGGAAATACGCTGGTGACCGTCACGCTCCAATGGGATGACAGCCCGGCGCAAAGTCAGATGGGAGCAATCGGAGAGGCTCCGGCTGCGAACGCCAATTTGGTGTCACTTACTATACAGAGCCAATTATGAACAGGCAGGGATACAGGGACAGAGGTTTTTCGATAGTCGAAATGATGGTGGGAACGTTCGTCGGATTGCTGCTGAGTCTGGCTATTGTGCTTATTTATGTCAGTCAATCCAGACTTTATAAAACCTCGAACTCGCAAGCGGGTATGCAATCCGCCAAAAACGCTATTGCCAACTTGTTGACGCCTGTGGTTCGTAGTGCCGGATTTATGGGATGCGGCTCCTTTACAACGGTTTTATCCAATTTAAACGCCGGTGGATCACCCCCTCTTGGCACCATCAATACGTCTCAGGCAACCATCGCGGGTTACGACGGAGGGACGTCGAGTATCGCAATCACTCAACATAACGCGTCCAATTCAACGTCAGCCAGCAACTGGACACCTTCTCTGGATGCGTCGCTGGTGGGCAATGTCCAGCGTTTCAACGATGTTCTGGTTGTGCTCGGCGCGTCCTATGGTGATCTTCCGGTTGGTGTTACGGCCATTAGTCCAGGCAGCTCCACGTTTACTATTCAAGGCACCAATGGTATGACCATTACCTCCGGTGGATACGGTGCAATATCCGATTGCCTCAAAACGTCCGTATTTAAAATTACCGGTGTAACAGGAACAACGATCGACCATAGTGCCGGCGGGGGAACCATGAATAATGCCAGCAGCAGTTTTGCTGTTAATTTTCCGGTGGGATCGCAATTTGTTCCCTTGCGGCAAACCGCGTTTTTTGTCGGTCAGGGGCCGGGCGGTGAAAGCGCGTTGATGCGGGCAACCCTGTCTGGAACGACCTGGACTGTTGAGCCCATGATTCCGGGTGTGCAGCTGATGAAAATACAGTATGGTATTGGTAGCAACGGTATTGTAACCCGCTATGTACCGGCCAGTTCCGTGACCAGTTGGGCTCAGGTTTATTCGATAAGGATTGGATTCATATTACAGGGAAAACCGTTATCTGGCAGCGATGACGATACCAACCCCACTCAATATAACGTTTTGAATATTCCCGTTACCGTACCGGCCGACAATCGTCTCCGACACGTTTTTGAAATGACTATTCATTTGAGGAACGCGATATCATGAACATGCCACACAACAATCCTCAACGACAACGGGGTTTTGTTTTGCTGATGACCCTTATCATGCTGTTTATGTTAACCACGCTGGCATTGACGGAAGCCACATTAAACAGTACGCAAACCCGAATATCAACGAATGCAACCAATTCGGAAATTGCGTTTCAGACTGCGGAAGGCACCTTGAACGAGGCAATAAACAATTTGATGAAAGGAACCTATAACGTGGCGAATTTTGCCAACAACGATACCGGATTTTATACCTATAACGAAGCGGCCACCCCATTGTGGAAGACGGTTAACTGGTCCAGCTCTTCGGCGGTTATCCCCAGTTTTCAGGGGAGTTCCGGCGCGCAATCCAATTTTATTATTGAAAAGCTGCCTTCGGTAATCATGCCGGGACAAAGTATGGCTGTTACGACCAATGTCTATCGCATTACGGCGCGGGCAACACAAACCAATAGCAACACGGCGGTGGTTTTACAAAGTACGATACAAATCCAGTAAGGATTACGAGGCGATTATGGACGTTTTAAACAGGATATACCGGAAAGGACACTATCGGATTCACATCAGCAAGGTCTTGAAAAAGGCAGGGGTGTTGCTGACCGTTAATCTGATGGCTGTTTCACTGGTTATGGCAAGCACGGTGCCGCCACCGCTGAATATCCCCCAGATCCCTCTTATCATGTCCAGCCCTATTCACCCTCAGGTGTTGATCGCCATAGGAAATTCCCAATCCATGGATGGTGTATTAAGCGGGGCCATTATGCCGGGCTCCGGTTCCCTGTCCTCTTCCCTGAGTTCGCTTTTCAATTCAAGTTCACCGGTTAATTACACCGTACCGGCCAATTTCACGCCGCCTCTGCAAGGACCGGATGGGAGCGGTGAGGCGCCTTACACCGTTACACAAAGCGGGAATCTGGTCGATAACAGCCCCAGCCGGTTAAATGTGGCGAAGGCCGGTGTCAAGGCCATCATTGAGAATTACATGGCTTCCACCGATTTTGCCCTGGAAGTATATCAAACATCGAGCGTGGGTCGGTATAATACCTGGGTTTATTATATGTCCCCTGACGGTGAGGACTTTTCATTTACCAATACTCCTGATCCGAATTATCGCTACGTTGTTAATCCCTGTTACAACTACGGTTCGGCTTCCAGTACTATCAGCTCAAACTGTTCCTCGATGGCTGTATTATTCGGCTCAACGACGCTGTCATCCAACCAGTATATGAAAATTGGAGCGTCCAGTGACGATCAGGGTATTAACGACGTACTCTATGCCGGCAGCGGTTTGCCCGGGGTATTCGTTTCCTATAACGGCCCCAATCCATCCTCCCCGTTTCCTCCCAATTTTTCCTTAAGTAACTATAATAATGGCAATATCCTTATCTCTTACAGCAGTACACGGCCCAGTATCGGCGGTTTTGCCACGGCGCCTACCAATGCCGGGTTCGTGCCTTTTTCCAGGCAGGTTATGTACTCACTGCGGGGGTTCGGCTACTACAGCAGCCAGTCTGCCACCAGCGGCAATATCCTTGTTCCCATGACTACTGCCGGAACCAATCCCACGACCACCAGCGTGAACAATGCGATCAATACTTTTTTGCCTTACCTCAAACCGGAAACCAACAGTACCGGTACCAGTGAGATTAAAGGGTTGGCCGTGCAATCGCCTCTTGCGGGGCTGTTGACCAGGGCCCAAAACTATCTGGTTGCCCTGAGTCCGACCAGCGGTAACGGATGTCCGCAGAAAAAATACGTCATTCTGATTTCCGATGGTTTGCCGACCCAGGATTTAAACGGCCGATTCTGGCCGCCGTTGGGCAGCGCTGCTGCGGCCGGGTATGGCGTGAGCGCTACGTTCAATGCCGACGGCTCCCTAAACAGTACCAATTCCCAGGCACTAACGGATACCATCTCTGTCATTACCGATCTGAAAAACAATGATATTGAAACGTATATCATCGGTCTGGGCGCGGGGGTTGATCCGACAATTAATCCGCAGGCCGCTGCCACTCTGACGGCCATGGCCGTAGCTGGAGGCACGCAAGGTTATTATCCGGCGACTGATTCGGCGTCGTTGGTTAATAATTTGAACAATATCATGATTTCCATTCAAAACGGTTCGTTTTTCACGTCTTCAGCCGCGGTTAGTTCCACTTTTTTGAATGGCAGTACCGTCGAGTATCAGGCCAATTTTGTTTCCAGTGATACGCCTTATCAGGATTGGACGGGTAATTTGCAGGCGATAGCTCTGGATCCTGACACGGGTGTTCCCACCAATACCCTGATCTGGTCCGCTCAAGGTCTTCTGGATACGAAAGTCTCAGGCTCGGGATGGTCGACAAACCGGATTGTAGCAACCTGGAATCCTACTGCGGGTGCGGGCGTACCTTTTCGGTGGGCCAGCCTGGATGCCACCCAGCAAGGGCAATTGCAGCCATCGGATACGTTGGGGGAGAATCGCCTGGATTATTTGCGGGGCAATTCGGCACTGGAAGTGCGCAATGGCGGGACTTTTCGTAACCGTTCTCATATCCTCGGCGATATTATTGACAGTCAGGTGGTTTTTGTCGGGATGCCGGCAGGCCCTTATAATTCGGCCAGTTATCAGAGTTTCGTCACGGCTCAGGTCAATAGAACAGCCATGCTTTATGTGGGTGCGAACGACGGTATGCTGCATGGTTTTAACGCGGCAACCGGTCAGGAAGTGTTTTCGTTCATTCCCAATGGCGTCTTTGGTAATCTCTTCAATCTGACCGCGCCTTTATATAATCAAAGTCACCTGTTCTTTGTGGACGGTTCACCGCAAAGCGGAGATGTGCAATTTTCCGACGGAAGCTGGCATACTATTCTGGTTGGCGGGGAAAACGCGGGGGGTAAAAGCATTTACGCCCTGGATGTGACCAATCCTTCCTCATTCAGTTCGGAAGCGAACCTTGCCGCAGCCGTGCTTTGGGAATTCACCGACGCGGATATGGGATTAAGTTACAGCAAACCGCAGATTGCCCGTATCGGAAGTGCGTCGGACAACCCGGCCAATTTCGCGGTTTTTTTTGGCAATGGCTATAACAGCACCAGCAATAAAGACGTGTTGTATGCGATAAATCCGCAAACCGGGGCTGTTATTCGCAAAATAGATCTGTGCGCCGCAGTCAGCGGCTCCTGTAACAGCAGTTACGCCCAGGGCCTGTCTTCCGTGACCGTAGCCAATAAAGACGGATTGCAGAGTGATCCGATTACGCATGTCTATGCCGGTGATTTACAGGGTAATCTCTGGTCCGTTGATGTCAGTAATCCTGATCCTAACCAATGGACGGTGCGATTGTTGTTTAAAGCTACGGATGCAGGAGGCAGCTATCAACCTATCACGACAGCGCCTGTGGTGAGTTTGCACCCCAACTACCCGAGGTACCAGGGGGCGTTTGTCATGTTCGGTACGGGGCAAATTCTGATCCCCAATGATTTGCTGGATCTGCAAACTCAAACCGTGTACGGGGTCTGGGACAAGCCCGGATCCAGTACCACGTATAACCGGGGCAATTTGCAGCAACAGGTTTTGACGCTGGTCGGTGCCGCGACCTCCGGTTTATCGACATCTATTCTGACGGCGACATCCAATCCCATAAACTGGAATTCCCAGTTAGGATGGTATGCCGATCTTCCCACTGCGGGGCAGCGTATTGTGACCAATCCCGCTCTGGTTAACGGGGCGTTTATTGTGACTTTGAACACACCGCCGGCCACGAGTTGCGGTATCACGTTTTCTTCCATGTTGCTGGAGCTTAATTTTGCAACCGGAGGCGCTTTTAATCTTCCCAGGATAGATATAAACGGGGATGGCGGATACGATGCCAGCGATCAGTATAATGGCCTTAATCCTGTCGGCATCGGACTATCCAACAGTTTCGCCAACGCGCCTACCATTCTGGGTCCCAATTCATTTAACAACATTGTATTGCTGATTACTCAATCCAGTGGGGTACAAACGACTATATTTAATACAAACAACACGCCTCGCAAGATAGGATGGTGGCAACTGGAATAAGGACATATTATGACGGGTATATATAAATTGAGTCGTGTCGGAACGAGAGGATTCACGCTGACGGAACTTCTGGTCGCCATGGTCATAGTAGGGATCCTGGCTTCTATCGCTTACCCGTCCTATCTGAGCTATTTGCAGCGATCCCGGCGTACGGACGCGATGACTGCTCTTGCGACTGATCAAGTGATTCTGGAGCGGTGTTACGCGCAAAATTTTTCCTATAATCAGGCGTGTGGCGCCATGCCTGCTTTTCCCCATGCGTCCACGCAGGGTTTTTATACCATCACCATTTCCAATCTGGGTCCCACAACCTATACCCTGACCGCAACGCCTACAGGCGCGCAAGCCAGTGATACAACCTGCAGCAGTTTCTCGGTCGATCAGGCCAATACGAGAACGGCTGTTGATAATGGTGGCACGGCACAAACGTCCTGCTGGAATTCCTGATCAAAAAAGTTTCTATACTCATTCATGCAATCAAGCCTATAATGATTGGGTTTCGTGAACAAAATTTTGTTCCGGCTGCAAAAGGTGTTTGAATTTTGGGATGAGATAAGAGCACAGAGCCTAATTGGTCGATAATATTTTTATGGATAGAAAAGCGCAACTACCGGTTGTTCCTTCCCCAAAGCCTCAACGCAGCCTGTTCATCCGGGTTGTTTACGGCCTGCTGTTGCTGTCGATCGGACAGACCATCCACGGTATGCCCTTGACGCTGGAGAAAGCGGAAAGAGAGGCGTTGTTACAGGCTCCGGAGAGCAAATCCTTGCAAGCTGCCGCCAGAGCGTTTGAGCAATCGGCGATAGCAGCCGGTCAGCTTGCGGATCCCAAACTTTTGCTAGGCACCCTTAATGTCCCGGTAAATACGTTTTCCTTTAACCAGGAGGGGATGACCCAGATCCAAATCGGCTTGCAGCAAAGTTTTCCGCGCGGACGCAGTCTGCATTATCAATCGCTGCAAAATAAGGATTTATCGGCGGCGGAATCTCATCGGCAACACACGATGCGATTGCAGATCCTGCAAGACGTACGGATTGGCTGGTTGAATTTGTATTACGGGCTTCGGGCCAGACAAATCGTTATTGCCCAGAAAAAAATTTTCCGGGATCTGGTACGAGTTACGGAATCGTTGCTGGCTAATAACAAAGCGCAGCAGAAAGACGTCATTCGGGCGCAACTGGAGTTAACGGAACTTGATAACCGTCTGCTCGACATCGAACAACAAATAGAAATTGCCCGCGCGGCATTGAGTCGCCGGATAGGGCCGAAATATTCCAGGCTGGCGAGTCCACAGCGGCTGCCTGACTGGTCCTCGCCTCCTTCCCCGGGTCAGTTACAGGAAAAGATTAAGCAACATCCTGTTTTAAATACCGACAAAGCATTAATCCTTGCGGAACAGGCTAAAGTACACTTGGCAAAACAGCAATACAAACCCGGACTTGTGGCGGGCGTCGCCTACGGAATCCGGCAAGGCCGGGATGAGGAAGGTCGTAGTCGTCCTGATTTTTTGACAGCACAAGTGGGTGTGGATTTGCCATTGTTTACCCGTAACCGTCAGGATCGTGTTTTGAAAGCCAGTGAGGAGAATCTTCTGTCGATCAGGGAGAATCAAATCAGCAATTATCGCCGGTTATGTGAGTTATTGAAGCAAAGTTATGCCACATGGAAGCAGCAACAGAAAAGCGCGCAGTTGTATCAGCGTCATTTATTTTCCCAGGCAAAACAATATGCTGAGGCTACCAGAACCGCTTATCAAAACGCCCAGACGGATTTCCCGACGTTGGCAAGGGCATACATTCGTGAGCTGGATACCCAACTGGCCGGACTTAAAGCGGAAGTGAATCGAGACATTGCTCGCGCCAGGTTACTCTATTTGCAGGGACGTTAACATGAAAAAATGGATGGGTGTTATTGTTGTTCTGATGGTGATTTTTATAGCCGGCATGCTGATCGGCCAGTACTGGCATAATGACTCTGTTTCCGCGGTTAAAACGTCACAAACCAGAAAAATCCTGTATTGGGTCGCGCCTATGGATCCCTCGTATCGACGTGACAAACCGGGCAAATCACCTATGGGTATGGATTTGGTACCTGTATACGCGAATGGTGATGATAGTGATACGAGCGCGGTCACCATCTCACCGGCTGTGGAAAGCAATCTGGGAGTCAAGACCGCGGATGTGGCGCGCAGGGATTTATCACGCATTATTGATACCGTAGGTTATGTGACGGTGGATGAAAACAACATCGAACATATCCACAGTTACACCGATGGCTGGGTGAAAGTTCTGAATGTGAAAACGACGGGTGAATATGTCCATGAGGGGCAGTTATTGCTGGAATTGTATTCACCGACCTTAAATAACGCCCAGGAAGAATTATTACTCGCTTTAAAAAATAACAATCGTCCGTTAATTCAGGCCGGGGAGAAAAAACTGGCCACACTGGGAATGGCGCAATCTCAGATTGATCAATTGAAACGGTCAAGGCGTGTCACCAATACCATCAAAATCCATGCAACCCGCAATGGTATTGTCTCGCTATTGAATGTGCGCGAAGGGAAATTCGTGAAACCGGATACCGACATCATGACGATTGAAGATCTGAGCCGGATCTGGATTATTGCCGAAGTCTTTGAAGAACAGGCCAATTGGGTAAGGGCCGATCAGACCGCGATTGCGACCTTGCCTTATATTCCGGGAAAAGTCTGGCAGGGAAAGGTCGATTATGTCTATCCGCAACTGGATGCCAAAACGCATACGTTACGCATTCGGCTGGTCTTCCCGAATCCGGATTTAACCATTAAACCGCACATGTATGCCAATGTTAAAATATTCGGCCAAACGGTAAACAACGCACTGGCCATACCCAGGGCCGCATTGATTCAGACGCAAGACGGTGATCGGGTTGTCCTGTCCCAGGGCCTGGGTCGTTTTAAACCGCAAACGGTCAAGGTTGGTATTGAGTCGGGCAATTATTACCAGATATTATCAGGGTTGAAAGAAGGAGAAAAAATTGTCACCTCGGCTCAATTTCTGATTGATTCGGAATCCAGCCTGAAGGAAGGGCTTTCCAGGATGAGCGATCAGAATCCGGCTGGAAATACAGGCTCAAAGTCGCCCGATGTGCCGCAGGAGTTTGTCGGTATGGGTAAGGTGCAAAACGTGGATATCGGCCGGCGGCGCATTACCATCCGTCATCAGCCCATCCCCTCCCTGGACATGCCTGAAATGACTATGACTCTGGCCGTGCACAAAGGGGTCGATTTACAAACCGTCAAGGCCGGGGACGCCATTCATTTTGTTTTAATCAGGAACGCCGATAAGCAGTATCTGGTTACCAAAATTCATGTAATGGTCGAAAACTAACCCTCATCGCCATAGGAAACGCCTTATGATCACCCGGATTATAGAATGGTCGTTGAATAATCGCTTTTTAGTGCTGACAGGCACCATGTTTCTGATTATTGCCGGTATTTATGCTGTAAAAAATACACCGATTGACGCTTTGCCGGATTTGTCCGATGTGCAGGTTATCATCAAAACCTCCTATCCGGGCCAGGCTCCCCAGGTTGTGGAAGATCAGGTGACCTATCCGCTGGCAACGGCCATGCTGGCAGTTCCTGGCGCTGTTACGGTACGGGCCTATTCTTTTTTTGGAGACTCCTATGTTTACGTTATTTTTCAGGATAGTACCGATCTGTACTGGGCACGTTCCCGGGTGCTGGAGTATTTGAATCAGGTAGCCAGTAAGTTACCTGTCGGAGTTAAGCCGGAATTAGGCCCGGACGCTACGGGTGTCGGCTGGATCTATGAGTACGCCTTGATCGATAAAACCGGACAACATGATTTATCGGAGCTGACCACATTACAAAACTGGGTATTGAAATACGAGTTGCAGACGGTGCCGGGCGTGGCTGAGGTCGCAACCATTGGTGGTATGGTCAGGCAATATCAGGTGATTCTCGATCCCAATCGTCTTCGAGCCTATGGCATCAGCCTGCAACGAGTCAAAAAAGCCATTCAAAACGCCAATAGCGAGGTGGGCGGTTCGGTGATTGAAATGGGGGAAGGGGAATATATGGTACGGGCAAGCGGTTATATTCAATCTATAAAAGCTCTGGAACAGATCCCCCTGGGAATTACTGAAAATGGAACCCCAGTTTTATTGTCAAGTGTCGCCCAAATCAAATCAGGCCCTCAAATGCGCCGGGGCGTGGCGGAATTGAATGGCCAAGGTGAGGTCGTGGGTGGTGTGATTGTGATGCGTATGGGAGAAAACGCGCTTGAAACCATCGCGGGCATTAAGAAAAAACTGGCCGCGATCAGGCAAAGTCTTCCGGCCGGTGTGCAATTGGTTGAAACCTATGATCGCTCCTCGTTGATTGACCGGGCGATTAAGACCTTGCAGTCCAAGCTGGTTGAGGAAACCGTCATTGTTATTCTGGTCTGTTTTTTGTTTTTATTTCATCTCCGTTCGTCTTTAATTATTGTCATCAGTCTGCCAATCGGGATTCTCGCTGCCTTTCTTGTCATGTACTGGCAAGGAATTAATGCCAATATCATGTCATTGGGAGGGATAGCTATTGCCATTGGGGCAATGGTTGACGCCGCCATCGTGATGATCGAAAACGTTCACAAACATATGGAAAAAACTACGGTCCACGCCGATAATCGCTGGCAGGTGATTCGCGATGCCACGATAGAAGTGGGTCCACCCCTGTTTTTCTCGTTGCTGATTATTACCTTGAGTTTTCTGCCGGTGTTTACCCTGCAGGCTCAGGAAGGCCGAATGTTTTCTCCTTTGGCCTATACCAAAACCTACGCCATGGCCGCCGCCGCCATCCTGTCGATTACGCTGGTACCGGTTCTTATGGGGTATTTTATTCGTGGAAAAATTCTGCCGGAGCATAAAAATCCGGTAAACCGGGTACTGATAGCCGTATACAGACCGGTCATTAATGGTATTTTGCGCATGCCGGGGTTTATGATTGTCATGGTACTTATCATTGTGGCACTGAGTTACTGGCCTTATTCACGTCTTGGCTCTGAATTCATGCCGACCCTGGATGAGGGCGACTGGATGTACATGCCTACCACGTTACCGGGGATATCGATTGGTAAAGCCCGCCAGATATTACAGCAAACGGATAAACTGATTAAAACCTTTCCGGAGGTCGAGCGCGTGTTCGGTAAGGCAGGTCGTGCCGAGACGGCTACCGATCCGGCGCCTTTAACGATGATTGAAACAGTTATTCAGTTAAAACCGCGAAGTCAGTGGCGCAAGAATATGACGCCTGAAAAACTTAAGGAAGAGCTCAATCGCGTGGTTCGTCTGCCCGGGGTGACAAATGCCTGGGTCATGCCCATTAAGACCCGCATTGATATGCTGGCGACTGGCATTAAAACGCCGGTGGGTATCAAAATTACCGGCCCCTCTCTGGGTGAAATTCAAAAAATCGGTACAAAACTGGAAGCGGTGTTGAAGAATATTCCAGGAACCGTGTCCGTCTATGCCGATCGCGCTGTGGGAGGCCGATATATTAACATTGATATAAACCGCAAGGCGGCAGCGCGTTTTAATCTGAATATTAAAGACATTCAGGAGGTCGTCAGCACCGCCATCGGCGGGATGAATATTACCGAAACCATAGAAGGCCGGGAGCGTTATCCGGTTAACCTGCGTTATCCGCAAACAGACAGGGATTCCGTAAATAAAATCAAAATGTTACCTGTAGTGACGCCGACCGGTGCGCATATTCCATTGACGGATGTTGCCACTATCTATGTCGCGAACGGACCTCCTGTGATTAAAAGTGAAAATGCCAGGCTGACAGGCTGGGTGTTGGTCGATATTGATGATCAGGTGGATGTGGGCACTTACATGCGGCAGGCCAAGGCGGCTTTGGCAAAACATCTGAATCTTCCGACCGGATACAATCTGATTTGGTCGGGGCAGTATGAATACATGCAGCGGGCGAAAGAGCGGCTTATGATGGTAGGGCCATTGACGCTGGTTATTATCATGTTGCTGTTGTACCTGAATTTCAGGCATCTGGGGGAAATGTGTGTGATTTTACTCACGCTGCCGTTGGCGCTGACAGGGGGGATCTGGTTGCTCTATCTCCTGGAATATAATTTATCGGTTGCTGTTGGCGTGGGATTTATCGCGCTGGCCGGCGTGGCGGTTGAAATCGGTGTGGTCATGCTGGTGTACTTGAATCAAGCCTGGCGAGAGACGATCGATTCCGCTGCAAGCAGCCAACAGCCTTTAACGAAGGAGTTGCTCAGGGAAGCCATTATTAAAGGCGCCTTGTTGCGTGTTCGTCCCATCATCATGACGGTCTCGGCTATCATTGCCGGTTTGTTACCCATCATGCTGGGGCATGGTACCGGCTCCGAAGTCATGCGCCGGATAGCGGCGCCCATGGTGGGAGGCATGATCAGCGCCACATTATTAGCTTTAATGGTTATCCCGGCTGTTTATTATTTATGGAAGCGGTTTTTCCTCCAGGCTCCGAATAGCCGCCCTTGAAGGCGAAACCGCAATGCGAGTTCACCATCTCTTGACCCGGGCATGGTGTTGACGTGACATCCCGCAATACGACCTGCGGTCTCCTTGCGGGCTACGGAACTGGATACCGCGGACAAGCAACGGCACGTGGGGATAATGATGGCTTGATTAAATTTAAATCGTTTTTTTAACTTGAATGTATAAATTTTAGGCACTATAGTTTAATTATTGTGAATAGCAGGGGCTCGTTAAGGATAAACCATGAAATGGCTGAGCGTTCTCCTTCTCTCTTTGTTGATGACCATGCCAGCGCGTGCTGATGAGCACACCAGGGTGGTGGCTTTCCTCGTTAGCATCATGAATCATTGTTACGAGGACGATAACAAAGCAGGCCTTGAATTGGCAAAATGTATGATGCAAGTGCTGTCCAAACACAATAATCCCCAACAATACCGCGTCAATATTTATGATGAACATCCTGACAGGAATGTTGCGAGTTATTTTAAAATCACGGTTTACAATAAGGAGGGACTGGTTGTTTCCTGCACAGGTATTGCGAAGGAGACCATAGATATCAAACAATGCACCGGCAAGAAGATAGTTCCCCTGACTCCCGGAAAGGAAATGCCTATCACGCAGCCGGATGGACAATAATACCAGATTATGATCGTGCTTTGGACACTACAGTTATGGTGAGTTATTCTTGTTCTCTGAATTGGTGAACCAGGTGGTTGGATGCGAGCTAAAACAGAAAAAAATTTATTGGGTAAGAGCCGTAAACTGAGTGAGGATGAGAGCAAACAAAGCGATGGTTACTGTGCTGAATCAACCGATTCAAGGCCTGGAAGATTTTTTTCCCGCAAACATCAGGAACATTCACCCGTGACTTCAGGGGACTGCTATATCAGACTGTTTCATTATAGTTGCTGCAATGATTTGTCTTGTCTTGATCCCAACTATTTCGGAACCTCTACAGTTCGTTCGTCGGAGTATAAAAGAGGTATATCGCATCTTGTTCCAAGGGTATATCTTTACCTTGAAAATAAGCCGGAACCGTGTGTTTCATTTGGCGCCTCCCGATGTTATGAAGTTCTGATTCCAACGACATTTTCTTTTTACGACCTCGATAAAGATCCATTGAATTTCCATGATGACGTGAAAAAAGAATGTCCCTATCCTGCACAATATGGCAATCTGGTAGAGCATAAAATAAAAAACAAAGGTTTTGACGGGTACTACAGCAAGGAGTTTAACGCGTTGATTTCTTTTGTCAAAATCGACTTGACTGTTAATGAAAGGATAACAAATCAAACCGTTTTATCTTTTTGATGAGTTTTTAGAGAGGGACCGGGTTCGACACCAGCCAGATTCCCCTGACACCAGCGATAATAGTATCATCCATTCTTATACGGCGTGTTAATAATTAATGATCGGATCCGGGTTGTTAATGGATGATTTCAGCATCGCTTTTTACATATTTTTCAGGGTATGAACCTTGCAGCCGAATAAGTAAGATCAGTCCAAGCAGGCTAAATATTATGGCTGGTACAGATAGCGGTAAGGTCGTGTGAACGGTTTTACCCATGACCAGATATCCGACTACACCGGCAAAAAGAAAACGAGACGCGCCAACGGCTGCGGCCGCCGTTCCCTTAGCCTGCTCAAAAGGCGCCATAGCCCCGCCTGTTCCCGCACCCATACAAAAGGTGCCACCTATGCCGATGAGCAGCATGGGATAAACAAAATTGCTGGCGCTTAAGCCATACAGTTGATACCAGGCCAGCATCCATAAGCCTCCCGCACCGGTCAGGCAGAAACCCAGAACACACGTTTTGAATATACCGAGACGCTCCACAATAAGCCCGCCGATAAAACTGCCGGTTAGTAATGAAAAACCCATAAAACAGAAATAAAAACCGTAATATTGCTGTGGTATATGCAGGGTTTGCAGAAGCAAAAACGGCGACAGGGCGCAAAAAAGGTAAAAATAACAATGACCGAAAGATGAGACCAGGTTATAAATCACAAAGTCACGCTGCTGAAATACCTGGCGATAGGTGTGAATCACGTTAAAAGACAGCCTGGTTCGTTTTTCAACAGGCAACGATTCGTCCAGCCAGAATCCTATGGTAAAGACGGCTGGTATCGCAACCAGTAGCAGCGACCAGAAAGTTGCCGGCCAGCCGAGATAAAGATCAATATAACTGCCGATAAAGGTTGCAAAAATAGGAGAGAACGAGATCATGCCATTCAGGAAACTGTATGCTCTGGCGCTACGCTCGCCGCTTAAATGGTCACGAACCATGGCAAAGCCAAGTACCATCATGCCGCAGGAGCCAAACGCCTGCAACACCCGAAACAGGATCAAATCATTCACGTCGCGAGACAGCCCGCAGCCTATGGAGGCCAGAATAAAACAGGCAATGACAAACAGGGACACGCTACGACGGCCAAAATGATCGGAAACCGGTCCGATGGCAAGCTGCATCAATCCCGCACACACCATAAACAAATTTAAGGTCAGCAGCATTTGATCATCACTGGCGTGAAAATCACGAGCCATGTGAGCTATGGCCGGAACATAAATATCCATGGCCAGAGGCAAGGCCAGAACCATTGGTGTAAGTGCGAAAATCAATCTGGCAAACACGTTATTACACCGTAATGCCGGGGCGGACTCCGTATGACATTCTTTCGTCATTGTCATTGTCAGGATCCAGTCCCGCTCCGCTTCCATGGAACAAGACATGAATGGAATGTCCTAACTTGGGCTTGTCCTCGGATTCCTTTTTATAATACGCTTCTCTCATGGAGCGCAAAGCGTCGTGCAACTCTATTTTTTGCGTGGGGTAGTCTTCTCCGTAAGAGCCTGAGCTTTGTATTTTTTCCGCCAGAGTTAACAAATTCATATAGTCGCAGGTCAGAGAGCCATAAACAGAATTGATCAGCAACGATTCCCGGGCTTTTTGCTGGAATGTTTCGCCGTTTTCATTTGTTGTATCGGCAATTTTATCCAGACCACCCAGTAAAGAGATCATCCGGGATAGTTTCATCACATTCGCCTCGGTCAATAAGGATATTTTATGAGTTTGAGACAATAAATAATGCGGTGCTTTTTCTGTTTGCATGGCCTTATGATTTAGAAGAAATTGTAATAATTCCTCATTTTTTGTCTGGCAGGCCACTTCAAGCGGGTACATCTTTTGAGGATTAACGGGATAATCAAAGGTTACGCCGTAACCTGTTAATATTCCAAGCATCTCCATATCAACAGGGCTTCTCCTCAGGGCATTGGATAGAGGGGAATCCATGTGGGGCTGGATGATGGTATTAATAAACGAAGGATTGCTGTTGAGGATGGCACGAACTGTTTTTTTATCATTCCTGTATACGGCCTTGTTCAACCCTAATTGTGCTTCGCTAACAGCATCGCTTTGAACGAATCTTCCAGACATTTGAATCACCTCATGAGTCATATTAAAAATAAGAAAACACGCTCGAACCTGCAAATTGAAACATAATATGTATCAATTTGTCAATTTGTTCTTATATTAAACAATCGTTGTGTGCTCGTACAACCGCTTTTTTTGTAGCCTGTCATGAAGGCAAAGCCGTAATGCGTATATGGGTCAATTTTGCCCGCACATCTTTTGCAAAGGCAGATATTCCACGAGAAACCCGTAATACGGCTGCGCTTCCCTGCGTGCTGCGTGTTTTTAATGAATATTTGTTCTGTTTGGAAAACTTTCATTACAAATATTTTACATTATGAATAATTTATTTTCCACGATTCGTAATATTGACTTAATGTTTTTATTTTATATTCATCGAAGGCGTGTTTTTAAAGTCTGGCAAATTGCCATGAATTTACGAATATTTATGACAGTCTGTATAATATCCAGTCCTTCAGTGCGAAGCATATGAATGGTAGAGGTTTGTAATGAAAAGTGAAAAAGACATTTTAGAGATTTTGCAGCGTGTCTCGGATGATACTTCCAAACGTATAAAGCTGGAATCCGATAAATTAAGCGAGCGTTTGGCGACGGTGGCCGAAGACACGAGCGCTATGGTGCAAAAAGCGTCGGAGGATGTCAGTGTTCGTATGGCTCGCGCGACGGAAGGATTGGGTGAGCGTTTGGCGAAGGTGGCCGAAGACACGAGCGCCATGGTGCAAAAAGCATCGGAGGATGTCAGTGTTCGTATGGCTCGCGCGACGGAAGGATTGGGTGAGCGTTTGGCGAAGGTGGCCGAAGATACGAGCGCTATGGTGCAAAAAGCATCGGAGGATGTCAGTGTTCGTATGGCTCGCGCGACGGAAGGATTGGGTGAACGGCTACAGGACACTGTTGAAAAACAGGATGTTTTTGTTAAACCCACTGTTGAAGAAACAACGGCCCCTCCGATTCCGGGAACGCAAACATTGGATGGCTCGCTACCACAGACAGCCGAAAAATCCGACATGTCTGTTATCCCTGAAATAAAAGAGAGCGACGCCGAACGTTTTCATGCCATTTATTCGGCTTTAAGCCATTTGAACAAAGACGACCAGTTGCTGTTAAAACCACTGTTTTTAAAAGCTGTGCTGACCAAGAATGAAGGATTGTTCTGCGAAGTGATGGGACGTTTGAAGTTAACTGTTGATCAGAGCGATTTGCAGCTGTGCAACATGGATGACAAGCGATCCAGTGCTATTTTTACATCGGACACATTGGGTTATATCCAGCATGAACTGGCCAGGGAGCCGGCCAACCTGTTATTACCTCTGCTGATGAAAACGTTTCAATCCATACCGGAACTGGCGCCGGATAAAACTGCGATTGGTATCAGTATGAGGGACAAAAAAACACTGGCTTTGGCATTTCTTCATGACGTGGAGCGGGAGGCGGCCCAGTCCGTTATCTCGCAATTGACGGATTTGTCGTTTGATCCCGTATTGCCGGCTTTCAGACCTTCCCTGGGCGATGCAAATTATACAAAGCATCGGTTATCCAAAAAACTTTATCTGGCAGCGATTAGTTATGGTACCAATCTAAAGGATATCGATATTTTAACCAATGCCGCGGATATATCCCATTTTATTATACTGACCATCGCTTTTTTACAGTCACGGCAAGATTGCGATAGAGACCTGCTTCAGGCGATATCGGCTGATTATTTGTTTGTCGATTACGAGTCCTGTATCGGAAGAATTAGAAAATATTTTCTCGCTCAGTCTGAAATGGGCGACGAGGCGCAATTTCAGGTTGAGGATTGTCACCTGATTTTGGCCTGTATTGACAAACTAAAAGACGTTGACCCGGCTAATAATGATCCCAGACGTTTCTTTGAAACACGCCTGGCTCAATATATTAATGGTATTACCCATTCCGAGGAAACTATTGAAGCGATAACTCCCCTTAAGGAGCCGTTCTATGACGACTCAATGCTGCATAAGGAAACACTCGATGCGGCGAACAAAATTCTTTGTTTTTTTCTGGGCGAAGACGGTGTTGTCACCAACCCTCTGGAAATGGAGCAAAAAATCAGTCAGTTTGCGAACGGCTATAAAGACACGTCAAAATTTCAGACGAGCGAGATTGAGTTTATCAACACCTTGCGTGAAAAAATCTGTGTTGTTTATAAAGGTCGTGACCGCATACCAAAACCCGGCGAAACCGGTATTCTGGAAAGGAAATTTGAAACGTCCCCTGATAACGTCGGGGCCGATACCTGGAATTCGGCCGGCGGGGTGATGAAAGGCACATCACCGACTTTCCGGGACGCCGAGAAAGGACCGGTGCGCAATATGCTGGTCGATACCTCGTCGCCGGCAAGCCAGGATACAGGCAAATTCCAATGGTTCAGGAGTAATAACCGGCATCGTTCCGCCTATGTAGGTTCGATTTCCGGACACACCTGTAATATCGTGGGCATGCTCAATAAATATATGGCTGCCAGGGAAGGTGATCTTGGCCTGGAACGTGATCTGACGTTATTTCTGGTGCAGTTGGTGGCTGTTTATGCCAAACGAGGCTATCACGCCATGCTGGAAGTTATGGACGTGCTTCATGATGTGGAAGTACAAAAAGTATTTTTGTCGCACGGGGTAAAACTCGATTTGCAGACGTATTTCAGCAAAAATAAGGAGTGCCAGGCCTTTTTTGAATACGCGTTTAATGACGCCGGCATGTATACGGAACAACTGCTTGCCAAGCGGATATTAAAGGTCGCTTTGTTACATCATGGTTTGTTTCAACCGAAACCCGCTGACAACACCAATACGTCACCCGGTGAGGTGGACGAAGTTGTTTCTGTAGAAAAGAAGGTATAGATCCGGCTCAATAACGAAAGAGGTACTGGTAAGCATGGCGCTTGTGAAACAAACGATATTAGGTCTATTGTTGTCCCCATGGCTTTTTACATCGGGTTTTGCCAAGCCGCCTGCTTCCGGCAAGATCTATTATCAAGGGAATTATCTCCCCGGGCATTGGGCCTTGCAACCTTATGTTACGAGTGATCCCAAAGTAGTGGCGCTTGCCTGTTTTAAAAGGTTGGAGTATGCCATTTACTTAAACCCCACGGATGAACGCGGTTATCGCAGTATCGTAACGTTGATTAATAACAAAGACATGCGTACGGTGATGAATCGGGATTATTCTTCTTTGGAAAGGATAGGGTTGGGTATTCTGGTTCAGATGATGGCCCAAACCTACAGCCGTATCACACCGGTGTCTCAAACCGCGATGATGGGTAATAACTGCCATGGCTATGATAGCGATACCGGGACGACTTATCTTGGTACGGCAAGGGAACCCTGCCTGCTGCACGCGCATATTATGGGCCGTGGTAATCCAAATGTTGCATACGTGGCGGGTGTGGTTCTGAATGGGCCAAAGCCAGGGGTCGCCTTTCTCTTTAAAAGCAAGGATCCGAACGTGCCCGGCAATGATAAAAGTGTCGCCTGGAAAAAAGGTGAGATGGAAAAAGTAGTCCGGCGCCTGCGTCTGGAACTGGGTAACATTCAAAGCGCTTATGCCCGGCATGGCATTACCCTTGTTATGCCGTCTCCGGATTCTACCACAAATAATAGTGCTTGCAGCCGTCATGGAGGCGACGCTGTCATGCGGGATAATGCTCAAAAAATCTGAATGGGTTTAGCGCGCAATTCCTTACTGGAATATCAGAAAAGCGGCCTGTTAACTATACTTATATTGATAACGTTGCAATTGTTTTACTGATATGGGTGTGGTTAGTGAAAAATATTGCTGTAGTTGGCGGTGGTCCCATAGGATTGTACCTGGCTATCCGCTTAAGTCATGTTTTGGAAGAAGTGCATGTGCCCATGCAGGTTGTAGTCATTGAGCCCAGGTTAGATGAGTATAACACGCCTGGATTCGTCGCTAAAAATGTTCTGGACGTTCTGACCAGAAAGGTGGCTTTGGATCCGCGTCATTTCAGGGAAGGAGGGGATAACGGCAGCTCCATTTTTATCATGGATTTGGAAACGGCACTCTGCCTGGAAGCAAAAAAACACAAAATACGGTTTATCAAAGCCGAGTTTGTCGATTTGCAGCAAGGGCAATTGCAGTTCAGCAATGGCTCCTCGCTGTCTTGCTCCATAACTCTGGATTGTACCGGATCCAGGAGGCTTTTGGTTAGAAAGATTAATGAGAAACATCCTTCCCATAAAAGGGCATTTACCATCGAGCGGATTGCGGACAATCCAGTGAAACATCATTTAGCCGTCCATACCACGATGAACACCCTAAATGCCCGATTGATAACTGACAAAATAGCGCACAACCCTTTAAAGCACGTCCTGACCCTGGAAAGGTTGCGTCATGAGTTCGGATGGCCGGAGTTTATTGAGCCGGAACTGGGGATAAAAAGATACGCTTTATCTGGTGCACCGGAATGGCAGGGTGTCTATTTCTATGTTGAAATACCGCCAAAACTGTTCCGAGCCGGGTTTGAGGAATTGATGGACTGGCTTAAAGCGGTAATTCAATTAAAAACGGAACTGGAGTCCGTTGATTTTATAAAGAATCAGAATGAAACGAGATATCGCACTTTTCAGCTGGATCCTTGCAAAGTGACGGAGCCTTTGTTTCAGGGCGGGCAAGGTCTGCCCAAAGTTATTCCATGTGGCGGCGCGCAAATCGATCCGGATTACGGGGCGGGAATAGGATTGCGAAGTGGACTATTTCGTGCAGAGGCGCTGATGGACGCATTGAAACCGGATGGCGAATTTTTGACATTTGTTCCCGATATTTATGAACGGAAGTTGCGAGAACCGTTAGGTTACCAGGAAAGGTTGCTGGTTTCCGAGTATCAACGAAAAAGAAAACGAATAACCGCCGCATTGCGTAAGGAAAAAACGCTTTATGCCGAGGCGTTAACGTTGGCTACGGATCCGGATGAACAAGCCATTATTCAAGCCGGTCTGAATGACTTGCAAGACCGGCATTGCCTTAAGGCGGTTTAAAGACTAAAATTTTCAAACGGCCTGGAAACAGGACACATAACCAGGGACAGGATTATATGGATGACATCAGCAATTTTCGTGGTATGTCCGGAGAGGTCGTTCGCGGTTTCCTGAAATTCAGTACCTTTCTGACTATCATTCCCATCGTTTTATTCTGGCTGGCCTTTTATATACTGTTGTATTTTATTGGCCGGCGTATGCCGGGTTACCTCTTTTTCTTCCTCAATATAGCCGCCGCGTCGTTTTTACTGGCACGTTTTGCCATTCCCGCGAGCCAGGGCGAACTGAATGCCGGTATTTTTAATGCCCATATTCAACGTGGCGAAACGCTCGCTTTTGTGTTGCGCTATCTGATTTATACGCTTTTCTGGTGCGTTCCTGTTTTTCTGATTCTTTATTTTGTTTTCCATACCAGCTCCCTCTTTAGCCTGTTTAGTTGGGGTGGTACGTCTTATCTGGGCATGGGAATAAAAGGGTTATTAATGGCTCTGGTAATGCTTGTCTGCCTGTTTGCCCCCACTATTGCATGCTTGCTGGCTACCGAGACCTCTTCCCTGGAAGAGGTGTTCAGTCTGGATACCATTGGCTGGCTTTATAATGAAAGACGATGGGATTTGAGTTCTTTTTATTCGTCTATTATCGGCGGCATGCTGGTTTTTTACGCCAAATATCTGGTGCCTCTTTTAGTCGTTAACCTTATTGCCTATAAAATTTCCGATGAGGCCGGAATGTCTTTTTCGTTGTTTATTTACCTATTACCGGTGTTGGTTTCTCCTATATTAATTGGCCGTTTAAGCGGTGCGTTTATTGCCGGGGAATCACAGATGGATTCTACGCTTCATGGTGCGATAAACCCCATGAATAACCCCGTTTTTTCCAGTCATGTGCCGCTAAGGCAACACGAAAAACCGGTGTCGCAAGCCGGCAGTTCCATACCGCCAGCCAGTAATTTCGTATCGCCTGCGCGTTTTAAAAAGGAATACGAACATGTGATGAATACTCTGGATAAACTCGGAGATGAGGAGCTGGGGCAAGTTATTGAAACAGCCGAGAGCACCGAGGTTAATGTCTATACTTTGCTGCAGTTGAGTTATCTTTATAAAAAAGCCAACCGTATTCCCGAGGCGATAGAAAAAGCCGGTATGGCCTTGCAAGCCTGTCTGGCCGAGGGCATGTGGTTTGAAGCGGTGCAACTGTTCAAGTCCTTTGCAAAGGAACGTGCCCAACTGGATTTGTCGCCTGCCCAGTTATTGCTTCTGGCTCCGCATTTAGGTAAACAGAAACTTTTTATGCATGCGGCGTGGTGTTACTTGATAGCGATTAATGCCATGGAAGACGACGACGAGAAACTCGCCATTCAAAAAAAATTTCTAAGCCTTGCTCACGATGCCAGCCAGCAGAATCAATTGGAGGTGGCCTTGAAATTGTATCATTTGTTTATTCAGAATTATCCGGATTCCACGCTAATTGATTTTGTCAATACGGCTATGAGCAATGTTCAGGAAAGACTGGATAAGCCGTCTTCCTGACGGGGTTTCTTCAAAGTCGGACTATGGAATTTTGGTTGGCAGGGGTGCCATGCGTTATTCCGTTAATAAAAACAAGCCGGTTTTACCGGCTTGTTTTTATTAACGGAATAAGCAAGTTGCCTGTTGGGAGATGAAGCAATTTTCTTGCTTACTTTCAGTTTAAAAAACTTATATTAAGAGAACGTTAAGTCTTTTGTAAAATTATTGTTAACAGGATAATAATGAAAAATTCAAGAATACAAAACGTTGCGAGCCATGTTTTCCTGGCGGGATTGTTGTTATTTTTTATATCCTTCCCGGCCTGCTCAAACTCTTTAAAAGAGGAACTATCAACATTAATCAAACAAAAATTTCCTCATGCCACCGTTGGTATATTGGTGCAGGATGTGGATACGGGTGAGACTCTTTATCAATGCAACACCCATAAACTCCTGAAACCGGCCAGTAATACCAAAGTGCTCACCGCCCTGGCGGCTCTCTACCTTTTAGGGCCCGATTATCGTTATGATACGGCCTTGTCGCACAAGGATAATAACTTCTATCTGACATTCAGCGGTTCACCCTCGTTAAAAACAGAACATATAAATGGTTTGTTTGCCAGTTTGAGCCAGGAAAAAATCAATACAATAAAGGGTGATATCGTGCTGGATATATCACGGTTCAAACCACCCTATAACGCGGCGGGCATTACCTATGATGATCTCGGCTGGTATTACGAAGCGCCAAGTACGGCTGTTATTCTGGATGATAACAAGGAAGTGTTTCAGTTTACCACGCCCTTAAAATCCGGCGCTCCGGTGCAAGTCAAAGCGAAGAATTCTGAAAAAAATGCCCTGACGTTGATCAATGACGTGGTTTCCGTGACCAGGGAACAGGAAAAACAGCATTGCAATTTCAATATTGACATCAAACCTAATAATACCTTGCATCTGTATGGTTGTCTCGCGCAACGCAAACACCCGAGAACCTTGCAACTGGCCATTCCTGATCCGGTTTTGTATGCCAAACAAGTGATTAAAAAAGCGTTGCAGAAAAATAATATTACTTTTAAGGGAAAATTGGTTGTGGGAAATACCCCTGAAGAATCAAGACTGGTCGCCAGCCATCAATCTGATGAGTTAACCACGCTTTTAAAACATATGCTGGAAGAGTCGGATAATCTGTATGCCGATAGCATTACCAAACTGCTTGGCTACAAATTTACAGGCGAGGGCACGTATAAACAGGGCGTTTTTGCGATAAAGGAAACGCTATCCAGGCGTACGCGTATGGATATGACGCTTCTCCGGCTGACTGACGGACAAGGCGGACGCTATAATCTTATCTCACCCGATCAGATGGTCATTCTCTTGACCGACATTTACCGTGACAAGCAATTAAAGCCGATTTTTCTGAAAATCCTGCCGAGAATGGGGGTGGCCGGTACTCTGAAAGACCGTATGAAGAACACGATTCTGGAAAACAGGGTACTGGCTAAAACGGGAACCATGAGCGACATCACCGCGATTTCGGGGTATCTGTTGACTGCTGACGGAAAAACGCTGGTATTTTCCATCATCGTGAATGGAGTGCACGGCAATATTTATGCGGCGAAAGCGGTGGAGGATCAAATTCTGCTGGCTATCGCCAGGCACTACGCCGGGCCTGAATCCGAAACGGAATCTAAACAGGAAGCCCAGCCCGGAATAATGCCGTAAGAAAAACGGCAGCGGTGGTAACGAATAAATGACGGCATAGCTGCTTTGTTTTTTAAACAAGCTTGATTGACCTGTTGGAAGCGTCGGTCGAGGTTAATGGTCAACATATCCTGATGCGGCTATTTTTTGCCTTGAAATTCGATTAGTATAGACAGGGTTCATTGCGATTAAGGATGGTCGTGAAAAAATTCCGTTTGCTCGCTGTTCTTCTGGGTGGTTGGGGATTAGTCCATGGTGTTTATGCCAGCCTGTCTCCCGGGAACTGGTACATTGGCGCCGGTGCCGGCGGCGTGTTTTCCACAGTTGCCAAAAATACTTATGTCGGCACGGGAACCGGGTGGCCTGATGATCAGTATCGTAATGATCTCAATGACACATCCCCCATGCTGACCGTGGATGGAGGATACACCTGGCTAACCCGGCGCAGCTGGCTGCCTTTTTTCAGTCTGGGGGCGGCTTATTCCTACGTTTTCCCCGCCATGGTGACAGGTCGTATCCTGCAATATTCGTTACCGCAATTTGAAAATTATAATTTTCGGTACAAAATTCAGCGCCAGACGATTCTGGGTGTTGTAAGAGCCCATCTTTTCCGTTACCGCAATCTCATGCCTTTTATCGCGGCCGGTCTGGGTGGGTCCGTCATTAACACCAGTCATTATAACGAAGCGCCTGTCTCCATCGATATCACGCCCCGTCTTTCTCCCCGATTTAAGAATCGTACAAAAACCGGTTTCAGTTATTCCCTGGAAGCCGGAGTGGATTATGTGCTGGCGTCGAATTTGTGGATTGGTGTGAAATATGGTTACGGCCATATGGGAGATATTGAGACAGGCAATGGATACGCAGGCTATGCGCCCGAGTATTTACAAACTAACTTGACTGACAACACCATCGCTATAACCGGTCATTATTTTTTTGATAAAACCGCTTAGGAAAAAGGAAACAGCATGAATGGATTTCGACGCGGGGTCATCGGATTGTTGTGTCTGAACATCGTTTGGGCCGGTACGGTGTTTTCCCGGGATAAAGGCGGCTTGAGCGTGGATCCCGTGTCTGTGGCTATCACGTCCGGTACCACCATTCCGACAGTGACTACCATGGGCGGCAGCTATCTGGTGACTTATACCCTCACGTCAAACTTGCCTTTTCCGATGCCCGGCCCGTTTGTCAATTCCCTGAAAATTGATGCCCCCGCCGGGGAATTTATTATTCAGGATCAATGTCACGGCAAAGCGTTAGGCCCGGGAGGAAGTTGTACCCTGTCCATAGGATTTAACGCCCAGACATCCGGTAATAAAACGGTCACGATTTTTATTCGATACGGCAATAACACCATTCCCCTGCATATAGCGACGAGAACCGAATCAGCCGTATTGAGTTCTACCTGGGTGGGTTTGATAGGTGTGGACTACCAGCCTAATCATTATCCCAATGGCAACGCGTTTAACGATCATGACGTGTTTTATGCCGGAACGGCTAATGGACAGGCGATAACCAACGTCTACGCCGAATTGTCGCAACTCAAGGCCGCCGGATTTTCTACGGTTCGATCCTATCAGACCGTCGAATACGCCTGGATTGATATCATTACCCAGGCCAGTGCGTTGAATATGAAAGTCGTGTACGAGGCGGTGATTCCGCAAAACGGCAGCCAGGCCGATATTGATACGGCCGTGACGGTTCTTGACAATGTGATTGACGCCGTTGGTGCCACAACCTTTCAAAACACCGTGATTTTATTGTTCGCAGGCCATGAAAACTACAGCAGCACGGACATCAATTACCTGACCAGCGCCGTCAGCCAGTTACAAACCGCGTTGTCCGGCAAGTCGATTACCAATGTTCCCGTTGGCTCCGCCTTAATCAGCGGCAACCTGGTCACACCCAGTCCGGCCATTGCCACGGATATGGCCACCTTGATCAACAGTTATAGTGCCGACGCACCTCTGGGGTTTGATCCTTATCCGTTTCAATGGGGTGTTACGCCACCCGATCAGGCTGTAACGAATACGACCTTGCTCAATTCCATTGCCTGGGATTATGCCCAGGTGCAAAGTCAGCCTTTTTACGTTGCCCCCAGACCTATTCTCATGGCTGAAACCGGGTGGGCAACCAGCGGCAGCGGCAGCTATGCCGGCTATTTCTGCGCGACGAACAACACCTGTGCGCCCAGTGTCGCCAACGCCGGAACGTATTTAACCGCGCTTTACAGCTATGTGGGTAACAGCGCTAACAACAGCGGTGCGCTGGTTTTTGAAGCGTATGACGAACCGGCCAAAGATCCGGTAAATGCCGATAACGCCGAGAATTTCTATGGCGTGTTTGATTCGAATTGTAATTTAAAAGCGCTTTCCTTATTGCCCGACAGCAGTTTTTCGACAGCGGCCAATCCCGGGTGCCAGGGATTTACCAGCGGCGCTTTATTTAATGTGGTGGGGAGCAATGTGACTACTCAGCCCCAGTTTTCAGTGCAGATTGTGCAAACCAATCCCGTTACTATGGCCAACGCCGGTATGACGGTGACCGTACCAAACAAAAACCGCACGAACATGAGCGTTTATCCCTGGCCGTATTTTGTGGTTTACGATTCGGCGGTGGTGACAATGAACGGTACCGGAACAGGAGACAGTTGCAGCGTTACGGTGACGGTGGCAGGCTCCGCCATCACGGCATTTGGCCCCGTCAATTGCACCGGGGGGGTACCTGTGGTGAATTGTAATGTTGGTCTGGCGGCCTGTTTTTTACCGGCCAATTTTTAGACGATTCCGACATTATGCCATAATAGATGATCAGGCCATGTTGATATGGTTTAAGATATCTCAAAAAAGGGAACAGGCCACAGGAGTGATTTTCCATGAGGATATTGATTGTCGGGGCAGGCGTGGCGGGTTTGAGTCTGGCCGCTCTCCTTAAACAGCGAGGCATAAGTCCGGTTGTTATTGAAAAAGCGGAATCGTTAGGCCGGGTCGGGTATATGCTGGGTTTATACCCCACCGGTGCCAATGTTCTGCGGGCACTCCAATGTTACGATCACTATCTCAAGGTTTCTTCCCCCGGCAAGTTGTATGAAGCGTATACAGACAATGCGGACTTGCTCAAGCAATTTTCATTCGCCCCTCTGGTAAAACGTTATGGCGCTTACCAGCTTCTTACCCGCTATGAATTACTGGACATCATTCATAACGTCTGCGGAGATTTGGATATCCGTTTCAATACCCGGGTGAATTCTCTTAAGCAAACGGAACAGGACGTTTTTATTGAATTTAGTGACAAGACACAGGAAACCTATGATCTTGTTGTGGGTGCGGACGGCCTTCATTCCCAAATCAGAACTATGATTCTGGGCGATCATGAGTATCGTTATTTTCATACCGGCTGGGGAGGATGGGTCTGGTGGGCTAATGAGGATTCATTGCCGGACAATACCATTCAGGAATTCTGGGGAAGCGGTACCTTTTGGGGGGGATATCCGATTAAGGGTAAAGTCGGCATGATTGCGGCGGTTGATGCTCCAACGGATGAGCTTGCTCTGCAAGGATGCGGCAGAAAAGCCTTTATTGAAAAAAAATTCGCCTCTCTCCTGCGGCATCGCCCTGAGTTTCTGAAGGATTTGCCAACGGATGATCAAGCGGTTTTTTACTGGCCGTTGAGTGACCAACGTACTAAAACCTGGCACAAGGGCCGGGTTGTACTACTGGGGGATTCGGCGGCCGCTTTTTTACCCACAGCCGGTGTGGGCGCGTCCATGGCGCTGGAGTCGGCGGCGGTGCTAAACGACGTATTGTCCAGAACCGGCGTGGAATTTATTCCGCAGGCACTTCACCTGTTTGAGAAACGGCGCAGGCCCCGTGTTGAAGCGGCGCAAAGTGATTCGCGCGGTTTGGCCAAAATGATGTTTATCAACTCGCCTTTGAAGGCGCGGATTAGAAATTATCTCACAAAAATTATGTCCGTTGAGTCGCTTTTGAAAAGCATTATGAAAGGGTTTGATGATCCTGTTTGAACGCACAAGTCGGGCTGTAGCATCATGACGTACGGACTTTATCTGAAAAAAAGACAAGTGATTATGAAATACACTGCAGAAAAAACATTTATACAATCTTTATTAAAATCCATCGGAGTTGAGATCAATGGTCAGCAGCCATGGGACATACAGATTCATAATGAAGACATTTACCATCGTATCGTGTCTCAGGGAGAAGTGGGTCTGGGGGAGTCCTACATGGATGGCTGGTGGGATTGTCCTCGTCTGGACATGCTGTTTGAGCGCGTATTTCGAGCCCGGCTGGATAAGGAAATCAAGGTTCCCTGGCGGGTGGTATTAACGGAACTGGCGGCTAACATTATCAGTTTTCAAGGCAAACGACACGCAAAACAGGCTATTCGGCATCACTACGATCTGGGCAATAGGCTTTTCAGAACCATGCTCGATACAAATATGATGTACAGCTGCGCCTATTATAAAGACGCGACAACGCTAAACGAAGCCCAGATGGCCAAACTGGATCTGGTTTGCCGGAAATTGCAATTGAAACCGGGTATGAACGTACTGGACATCGGGTGTGGCTGGGGGAGTTTTGCAAAGTACGCCGCGGAGCAATACGGTGTTCAGGTGACAGGCGTTACCATTTCCCAACAGCAATATGAGTATGCCGTGGAGCAATGCCGGGGATTGGATGTCGAGATACGTCTACAGGATTACCGTGATGTTTCCGGCGTGTTTGACCGTGTTGTATCCATAGGAATGTTTGAGCACGTCGGCCATTTGAATTATCCCGTGTTTATGCGCAAAGCGTACCATTCACTGGCCGACGGCGGATTGTTTTTACTGCATACTATAGGCTCTAATGAAACCACTTCCATCAGTTCGGAATGGATCAGGAAATATATATTCCCAAACGGTATGATCCCCTCCATGAAACAAGTCGCGACAGCGTCCGAATCGTTGCTGGTTATGGAAGACTGGCAGAATTTCGGAGCTTATTACGATAACACGTTGATGGCCTGGCACCAGAATTTCGTGACGCATTGGGACGAGTTGAAAACATACTATGACGAACGTTTTTTTCGTATGTGGACGTATTATTTATTGGGATGTGCCGGATGTTTTCGAGCCCGGGATCTGCAATTATGGCAAATCGTATTTTCCAAAGGCGGTGTGGCCGGAGGATATATGGCGCCAAGATAATCAAGATTTCAGGTAGAGTCACTCTTTATTGTCTATAATTTGGAAAAAACACAAGACTTGATAAGTCGGACGGGAAAAGGAGAATCATCGTATGTTAACCAGAATCGTCAGGCAAGTGGGCTTGTTTCTTTGCGGTTTGTTTCTGTTGAGCCATTCGGTAACCGCAGCCCCACTGAAAAAACCCGTGCCGGCATCAAAAAGCGACCCGGTCATTCTGAAAGTAGTGGAACAACCCATTACGGTAAATGGCCGAAAAAAAACGGTCTACAATATTGTGCAACCGGATGGTACCGAGGGATATCGAGGAAAAAAAGGGGATGATTTTAATATCTTGCTTAAAAATGCCACTAATAAAGTGATTTGTATTCACTGGCATGGACTTATTTTACCGAATGATCAGGATGGTGTGCCTTACGTGACCCAATTGCCGTTGCAACCGGGCGAAGTATATCCCTATCGTTTTAAGCTGGTTCAGTCCGGTTCTTACTGGATGCACTCACATCTGAAACTGTGGGAGCAGGATCTCATGTCGGCACCGCTTATTATCGATGATCCCGCCGAACCTGCCCCAAAGGGTGAAAAAGAGGTGGTCGTCATGCTGCAGGACTTCACATTTAAAGATCCTGCGGACGTGCTTGCGGAATTAAAAAAACCTAAAAAAATGGCTGCTCAGCAAACTGTGGATGCCGCTAAAAAGGCACCGACTAAAAGCCCTGATTTCAGCGATGTCCAGTACGATGCGTACCTTACCAATAGAAAGACGTTGCAAAATCCCGAGATAGTCCGGGTCAAGCCAGGGCAAAAAGTACGGCTTCGTCTGATTGACGCCTCCGCAGCCACCAATTTCTGGGTTGATATTGGTAAGCTCAAAGGGATTATCATTGCTGCTGACGGTTCTAACGTGGAGCCTGTCAAAGATCGCAACCTTTTTCAGATAGGCGTAGGGCAACGTCTGGATGTTGTGGTCACGATTCCTGAAAAGGGCGGCGCATTCCCGATTCTTGCAAAACCGGAAGGGACGAAACAACAAACCGGTCTTATCCTGGCAACCAACGGTTCCATGATTCCCAGGTTAAAGGAAACCGTGGCTGTTGCCGCGCCGGCATTTAATAATGATCAGGAAGCGCTGTTACATTCCAGAAATCCGCTTGCGAAAAAACCGGTTGATATTACCTTGAATTATTCGCTGGGCGGCACCATGAGTCCTTATGTATGGACTTTGAATAATGAAGTATGGCCTTTGATAAACCCTTTGAAGATAGCCAAAGGCGATCGTGTCGAAATGGTTTTTACCAATAACACCAGGATGGCGCATCCCATGCACTATCATGGCCATGTGTTTCAGATCACCGAAGTCAATGGTAACAAGCTGGAAAATGGCCCCTTGCGAGATACGGCAATGGTATTGCCGCACCAGACCGTAAAAGTGCAGTTTGATGCGGATAATCCCGGGATCTGGATCATGCATTGCCATATCCTTTATCATTTACTGACCGGAATGGCCACAACCATCAATTACAAGAATGTAACCGAGCCGGGTTTTTACAAGCAATTGTTGCAAGGCAAGATTAAGGAATGACGACGTTCGACGTTCATGACAACCTGCCTTCATGCCGTTAGATATCACGAGGTATGATGGCAGGTCCTTCATTGACCATGGCCGAGCCCTTTTAACCAAGTATCATCCTCTTCTCCTTCTCCTTTTTCTTCCTCGCTAAAAAAAGATGAATAATGGCTGGATAATTTGATTTCAGGTTTGTGCTCGCTATCTTTTATTATGTAGGAGCTGTCATAAAGTTCATAATGAGAATTTTTGGCGCACTCTGCTTTTGAAGCAGGTTTTATAAAATAGATGGCGTTTTGAATGTCAAAACCGACTTCTCCATTGCATTCGGGACCAATTTTTTTTAAAGTATCAATTAATTGCAGGACAGCCGATTCACTGGTAATTGCCTTGGGATCTATAGAGTCTTTCTTTTCGTCAAAAGTACGATCCCCTATTACTTGCCAGTGGCCTTCAGAAAATCCAAAGCGAATATGAGTTACCTTGTTTGTAGCACTCTTTAAATAAGTTACTGTCAAACAACCGGGCTTGGAACTTTCCCTGAGAAGCCAAACCCCTTTCAGGTTGATTCCATTTAATAAAGTAGTGGCATCTTTGGGGGTTAAGGAAAAAATTAATGACAGGTTTTCATTTTTTTTTGAAGATTCTTCGAGGCTCTTCATGGATAACATAGTTTTTCTCCTGAATAAACATGAATAAAAGATAAGTGCACAGAACCTGGGCCAGTCCTCCGGCTTTCCCCAGAGAAGACACATCCGGTATTGTATTTTGATTAAGCGTTTTTATTGTAAACTGGACATATTAACGTAACATTAATTAAACATATATTTTCTGGAAAAACTCTGGACAGGACAAAAAATTGCTACCCTTCCCGATTTTGTCCGGTATAAAGGAAAATTGTCCTGTCCAGAGTGGAAAAATTTTGTTGATGCAATCTAATAAAATCTTAATATGACATTGTTATTATTTAACTTCTTTTGAGATAACTATTGGGAATACCTTATGGAACTGGAATTGATTGATGGCAAAGACGATGATCCGAATGACTATGAGGCTTATCTTGAGGAGCGGGGATATACTGGTTTGGAGCCTAATCTCAAAGAGGATATTATCGCCGTTTTATCATTTTTATGTCGTGAAGACCTGGTCAGAAAAGGGTTGCAAAAATTCGCCGGGGAGTATTTTCAATTTAATACTTCCGGTAAAAAAACCATGCGCCGGTTTTTTGATGACTGGGGCGGCAAGAATGGTTTTAATGCCACCGGTGCAAGCGAGGTTCCGAAGGGTTATACCACTAGCACCGCATTTCAATATCCTCATCACACCCCTATATTATTTGGCGCCCTATCGCCGGATTTGTTTCTTAATGTCTTGCTCAAAAACGGCTATTTATCTTCTGATCCGGGAGCCGGAGTGGGGCATGGCAAATGGGCCCATTCCGTTCAAATCTATCTTTTGGAAGAGGCGCGTAAAGACGGTACATTAAATTTGAAATCACCCTCCGTATGTGATTTTGTAAAAACCATCTCGCAAGTTCCGCCCGTTTTTGAGTCACTACCCTTATGGGAAGTCTTGTTTGATTCTTTTGAAGATAGTGTTTACACCTGTCCGAATAACATAACCGCCACGTTAAACAGGGCTCTGGATTCATCCGGCGCTGCCTTGCAACTGGCTTCTAAATTCGTAGCTTATAAGGAAAAAGTAAGCAAAATGAGCAAGGGCGCTGAAACGTATACCAATCAGAAATATCTGAGTCGTTTATCGGAGTCGAGTTATATTACATCGGGGAAGTATGGCATCATGTGGTTAAAACCCAAAGACTCTGCCGTGGAAAAGAAGCAAGTCCCAGAGGCCAAGGGCAATGGCGTTACGAACACCGGCAATTCGCTCGGTAATTTATGAGATGGCGACGGTCTTGAATTTTTAATTAAAGTCCGTCGCTACAAATCCTGCGGTTAAAATCAAGCGCGTAGAACCTAGAGCGCTTGCATGAAGGCGACCAAATCCTGTTTTTCCTGTTTGTCTAACTGCAACTCCAGAACCAGATTGAAAAACTCAACCGTGTCTTCAAGGGTCAGCAGACGGCCATCGTGCATGTAAGGAGGGCTGTCCTTGATGCCGCGCAACGGGAATGTTTTGATTGGTCCATCGGCGCTTTCCATGCGGCCATTGACTAATTCCGGTTTGAAGAAACGTTCTGCTTGCAAATTATGCATGGTGTTATCGGTGTAATACGGTGGAGTATGGCAGGCTGCACATTGTCCTTTGCCAAAAAATATGGCCTGACCACGTAATTCGGCTGGCGTGGCTTTCTTCGGATCGAGTTTGCCGTCCCACTTTAATTTAGGTGCCGGCGGGAAATCCAGCAGTTCCTGGAATTCCGCCATGAAATGAACCTGACTGCCACGTTCCAGAATATTCACCCCTTTTTTTGTGGCGATCACCGGATCGCCGTCGAAATAGGCGGCTCGTTGCTCAAATTCAGTAAAATCCTCAATGGATTTCAGGGCCCGTTGTGAACCGAACAGGCGTTGAATATTCACACCACGCAGACTGGGGGTATTGATGCGATGACGAAATTCCTGGGGTCTTATATCTCCCACCAGATGGGTTGCCTTGTTAGTGTGCCCGTTGGCGTGGCAATCCAGACAGGCGACGCCTCGGCTCGGTGCAATGGTGCGGCGGTCGTCAGTCTGGTTAAACTGTTGCTGGGGAAACGGGGTGACCAGCAAGCGCAAGCCTTCGAGTTGCTTGGGATTGAGAATGCCGTTGAACAGATCGAAATAATTATTGATTGTCACCAGTTGCCCTTTGGATACATCACCCAGATCGGGACGGGTTGTCAGGAAAATCGGTGCGGGGAAAATCGGTAAAAAGTGATCGGGAATGTCAAAATCCAGGTCGAAACGGGTGAGATCACGCTGTTCCTGGCGTTTGATTTCATCAATCGCGAATTTCGGAAATAACATGCCACCTTCCGGGTGATTGGGATGCGGTAAGGGCAGAAATCCTTTAGGAAATAATCCCTTGGCCTTAATTTCCTCAGGCGTCATCTTGGCCAGCATTTCCCAGGTGGTGCCGGGGGGTAATTTGACGCGAATGCCTTCCTGCACCGGCTTGCCGCCGGTCATTTTCACGGTTGGTGAGGGTTTGTTATCCAAATTATAACGTTGATTGAGCAAATCCTGATGCCGTTTGGCAATAGCCGGTTTTTCAGCCTCCATGTTCTTGACGATGGTTTTAAAATCTTCCTTGATAACCACAGGTGAATAACTGGAAGGGTGGTCGGCGTGCGCGCTGAAGGCAGCGGCGCCCAAAAACAGCAGGGATGCGTACTTTTGCTTTTTTCCGTGCATCATGATTCATTCCTTGTAAATATTTACAGGTAAGCGTTTAATAATAATCTTTATTTTTAGCGCTTACAATAAACTCCGGATCTATTGCTCATCGTATCGATCCTTGTGCGTCCGGATCCTGTTATGTTAGTTTAGGGCTTGTTGACATTTTCTGATGAGATAATCGTGAAAAAATCATGTCTGGCGTTATGCCTGCTAACCATGTCTTCCATAGTTGTTGCCGATAAGGCTGTTGACGAGATCATCAGGAAGCATCTGGATAAATATTCTGAAGCCGAGCACTTTTCAGCCATCCAGGTATCCGTCAAGGCAGGACAATCCATTGATAACTACGCGGCGGGATTGCGCGCGTTTGACGAAGGCAGTGCGCCGGTGAAAACCACGGATCTGTTTGATATCGGCAGTATTACCAAATCGTTTACCGCGGTGCTTGCCGTGCTTGCCGAGCGCGAACAAAAATTAGAGTTAACCAGGACCCTAGGCGACTATCTGGAAGATTATCCGCACTGGGGGGAGCTGACTTTAACGGGATTGCTTAATATGAGTACGGGGATCCCCAATTATTCCGACGCGCCCAAAATCAATTATTTGATGAGTACAAGGATGGAGCAATACTGGAGCACGGAAGATCTGATCGGTCTGGTTTATTCGAGAACGTTCAACCCGCCCCGCAAGCCCGGGTATTTTTACAGCAATACCGGCTATATCCTGATGGATATGATTTTGAATGAGCGTTACGGTGACTCCTATACCCATTTGCTGAATACAAAAATCATAAAACCTCTGGCGCTTCGCAATACCTTTTATCCCGTACCGGACTATTCCGGGCAGGTATTAAAAAGAATGGCTCATGGTTATTCGTACAACATTTATGATAATCCGGAGTTATTAGGGCGGGATGTCACCAAAAATAATCTGAGCTGGGCCGGCGCTGCCGGAGCGATTGTGGCAAACAGTGAAGACGTGGTGCGTTGGGTGGACAATTTGTTTGTCGGCGATAAATTGCTGACGGAAGCGGAAAAACGAACCATGCAGACTCTGGTTTCCACCAGGGATGGCAAGCCGATTTCCCAAACGGACAAAAAACATCCGCAAGGTTTTGGTTTGGGTATTATCGAGGCTTATAGGGAACCGATCGGGCGATACTGGTTTTATGAAGGTGAAACGCTGGGTTATCGGGCGCTTTATATGTATGTACCTTGCAACAAGGTCATTATAGCCGCTTTGTTTAACAGTGCTACCAATGGTGAGAACGATCATGCCGGCGAACTGGTTCAAACACTTTATCAGCATGTTCTTGAGCAAAATAAACAGTTGATTTGCCAGGAACCAAATGTTATTTGACCCCTTTCTTTGCAAAAGACCAGTAGCCCGTAAGGAGGCCTGTGGCCGTATTGCGGGTTTGATGTGCCACTTATGAACGTTATCCCGCATTACGGCTTCGCCTTCATGACGGGTTACAGGGATCTATTCATTGTTGTACAACAATAATCACCTCGCCCGACCTGTTAATTTGGGGATGAGAAAAGTGTCCGGCCCGGTCGCAGCTTCCGTGACCGGGGATTATAGTCTGGCCATGGATAACGTGGTTGCAGGCGTAAGGCGGTTTTCAATCGAATCAATAAGGTTATGAAGCTGCGTATTGGCTTTTTGATCCGCACTCAGCAATGTGAATTTGTTCTGAGTCAGATGTTGACAGTCCCTGCGGTAATAATCCGAGAAGAAACCATTGCCGATATTTTCCTGCTTAATACGCATAAGAGCATATTTTTTTATCAGTGGGTGGTGACCATTTGTGGTATCCTGACAAAAGTCATGAAACGAAACGGATTTTTTATCCTGATGGTGTGTCAGGTAATCTTCTTGCATCATGCCGAACAGGGTTGAGTGTCCTTGGGTCAATTTCGATTCCTCGCGCAGAGTTTGCGATATTCTTGCCAGCATTTCATTGTATTGTACAGGACTTGCCTTGAGAAGGGATTCTTTGCCTTCCAGTAAGCTGGTTTCATCCAAATTGATAGTTGAATCCATGATGTAGCGGATACATTGCATCGCTTCGTCGTAGTGTGCGGTTGTTGCATAGCTTGCACAGGCCAGCCGAAATTCCTTGGCCGACGGTTGCGCCCCCATCTCGTAAAGACGCAAGGCCAAATCTTCATGGCCTAATCGTAATAAAAATTCAGCAGGCTTCATGGCGTCGTAGGCAAAATTATCCTGGTTGTGGATGATCGTCGTTTGTTGTTCGGGCGGCAGACTATGGGCGATGTAGTCAATAAACTCATGTAGTAATTCGATGAGAAGCGCATCATCCAGACTGGCCGCTATGAGACTTTTGAGAGGATTATTCCCGCTTTTGGGGTGAATCAAATCCAGATATGGGGATTGATCGGTTGCGCAAAAATCAACTCCCTTGTCCATCAGGGCTTGAAACAAATCACACATTTGCCGGGATGAGAAATTTAATTCATTGGTGGCAACGATGTTGGCCAGGGTGGTAAATTGGCTCTCCGCAGTCAATTGGTTTGGCAAATTATACGTTCTTTTTGTGGCGGTGGTGGTCCAGTGGGGAGGAGTGCCGGCATCGCCGTCAACGGTTTCATGGCTCTCAACCAGGATGATCTGATTTAAATAATCGGTATCATACCTGCGAATGCAAGCCATGAGGCGGTGATATTTCTCGTCGCTATCCAGTGAAGTATTTAACAGATTCAGTAAGGCCTTGTCTTGAATGTCATTAATGGGAGGGGCTTCTATGTTTTCAACCGGAAGAGCCGGCGGCGGATTATTGTTATGGTAAAAAAAACCATAAATAGCGTCTTTCAATTCAGTAAACCACATAACAGTAGTCCTTTTTAATTTTTAATCATTATGATTTTATATTGATTTATTTATGGAAGGTCAAGCAAATTCTTGATCATGTTTCTGATTATTTCAGCTTGCCGCCACAATTTCAGCTTGCACAACCCCGGCTGCGCCGGTTCCATATTTTTTGGAGAAACTGCCAAATCCCCCACCCTGGGTAAAGCCGCCGGCGGCGCCGACCGTGGTACAACCGCCGCCCTGCACATAGCGGCCGTGCTTGTTGGTAACCTCATCGTAAGCGTGAATCCATTGAGTTCCGGCGCTTACGGTTACAGCCTGTACGCTTTTTTCCTGTTGAGGGCAACCCTGCGGAGTGAACTCGGATTCAAATCGAACCTGATTCATCTTGTGAGTTCAAATGAGCAGGGAATTGGCGGCGTTTGAGCGTCCAAGATAGTCGTGCCCCGTGCCTTTAATGACGAGGCGCAAGTGGTGATTGCGGGCAAAATCGACGGCGGCGGCTACGTCGGCGGTATTTTCCGCTTCTACGGCATAGACGCTGTTCTGGTATTGCCAGGCGTCTGACCAGCCCTGGCTTTGCGCGTTACCCGGATCAGCCGACAGATAAAACGGGTTGTGAACCTTGAGCATGGCCAGGGCACATTGGGCTCCTTGCGCGTATTCCCTGCAAGGCTTAAGGGTTGAGACGGGCTTTATAAGGCATCCAGTTAGCTGTTTTGCCAAATGCTGCCATTCCTGACTGGTGGGTCAGCATGATTCATCAGGTTGGCAGCGACAGGCCGTGGTTGTACTCGGTGTTTTAGGCGTGAGAGAGGCAAGTGCCAAATCATTGCCTGGAGCGCCGAAAATAACGAAGATACCAAACCATTTCAATGGATTCAGGTCGATCATGACAGTCCTTGTCGGTACGATAATAAAAAAGTCGGCTAGATCCGTAACGGTATCCTGGTCATATTAATACCAAACATTAATAAAACGGCGGTAATGAATCCGGTCAGAGCCATGCCTGTAAACGCGGCGGGAAATCCAAATCCGGCGGGTGCAAACAAGGTATAGATGCCCAAAATAACTTGTCCGCAGAAGGCACCGCCAAGATGCCCAAGGCCATCGGTGACCGAGATGCAGGTGGCACGGATACCGGTCGGAAAATTTTCCGCGGTATAGGCATACATGATCGGAATAATTGCCGCGATGGTTGTTGAGGCGGTGAACCCGCAGATCCGGATCACCCAGGGGGTCGGAAACCAGCCGATGAGCAGCAAGACCAGACTCCAGATCAAGGCAACCGTGGCGGCAAATTTTTTGCGTTCAATGTGATCGCCCAGAGTAATGGGAATCAGGCTGCCGACAATGAAGCCGCAGGAACTGATGGCTACAAAGCCAATGCTCCTGGTCAACTGGAAACCTTCCTCAACAAACAGGGTGGTGCTCAGTGTTAGCCAGGCATAATTGCCCAGATAATACATGAACCAGATGACAATAAAAAAAACAAGTCGTCGATGATAAGGGCTTTGAAACAATTTCATTACTGACAGGCGCTCCGGATGAACGATGTCCGAGACAAGCGGAGTTGGTAAATCCGTTTTAAGATATTTCCGGGCGCGGGCTTCTGCCTTGGCCACGATCGCTTCCGCTTCCTCAATGCGTCCCCGGGCAATCAGCCAGCGCGGTGATTCAGGAACCCACCATCTGGTAAACGCGATGACGATGCCGCCCACGCTGCCGGCAACGAAAAGCGCCCGCCATCCCCAACTGTAATCAGGAACAAGAAACAGTCCGATAAACGGCACAACCGCAAAACCCAGCATGCCAAAAGCAACCGCCTTGCTGGTGTATTGACCGCGGTAATTGGCCGGGGAGAGTTCACTCATCAGTGTGCTGACTATAGCAATTTCCGCGCCCAGCCCCATCCCGGCAATAAGACGGTAAAATATCAGAGATGTAATGGATTGGCTAAACGCGCAAAATAGCGAACCGATCGAGAAGAAAAAAATGGAAATATAAATAGCGATTCGCCGCCCATACCGATCTGCAAGGCGGCTATCTATAAAAGATCCGAGAATATAACCAACCAGGCTGCTGGTGATGGACCAGGCGGCCATTTCAGAGGAAACGGCAAATTGTTGTTCTATTTTGGGAAGTGCCAGGCCGATGGAGACGATATCAAAGAACGCGAAAAAAAATCCCGCGCCCACCGACAACAGAATCATGGGGGAATACGGCCAGATGGGGATACGATCCAGGCGACTCAGGATCATTGCTTTTTGATGGGCTTGGTCGTTCATGGTGATTTACAGGCTGTCCGTTGTGGCTGGCATAATGTTTACCAATGTCCAATATTGGGGGCTGACGACCAGGGTTCCTGGCTGGGCAGGGGTTTGCCTTTTTGCAGCAACTCAATGGAGATATTATCCGGTGAGCGGACAAACGCCATATATCCGTCACGGGGCGGTCGGTTAATGGTTACACCGGATTCCTGAAGTGTTTGGCAGGTATCGTATATATTGTCGACCCGGAAAGCCAGATGTCCGAAATTGCGTCCTTCCCCATAGGTTTCGGGATCCCAGTTGTAGGTTAGTTCCAGCAAGGGTGAAGAGGTTGTTTCCGCCGATTTTTTATCCTCGGGCGCAGCCAGGAAAATAAGCGTATAACGGCCTTTTTCATGTTCGGAACGTTTGATTTCAATAAGACCCAGCTTGTTGCAGTAAAAATCCAGCGATTTATCAAGGTCGGAGACCCTGACCATAGTGTGTAGATATTGCATTTGTCCTCTCTCCGAAATTTATGGACATGCTTCTGTCATGCCCCTAGGCTCTGTGAACAAAAATTTTCACAGCTGCAAATGAGGCTAATTGGCGCCATTATGTCTTTGAATTCGTTAAATAGAGCCAGCTATTCGCCTCATTCAAAGACATAATGGCACTCAATTATCCACATTTTCGCTTTGCGAAAAAATTGGTTCACAGAGCCTAGCATCCTTTTGCATGTCACTTATTCTAGGTTAATTCAGCAATAAATACTATTCCGGTTCAGGCTGAAAAAGGTGGGTGATTTGGATGAGACCCGGATATGAAACCCGCAATACGGCCGCAGGCCTCCTTACGGGCTACAAAAAACACGTAGCCTGTCATGAAGGTGAAGCCGAAATGCGGGATAACGTGCTGCTCTTTTGGAAAAAAATGATGCAAGGAACATCCTATCCGCAATGTTCGGGCGGGTTCAGGGCAATATCATGTTCGGCGTTGACGATTTCATCACCGAACCGATAGGTGACCGACGCGTTATTGGCGCAATTCAGGCGAATGGTTAAAGACAGGCTGTTAATGTCATCGTTGATGAATTGATTGATGCTGGCCAGACTGCCTTGCAGATCATAGCCGGGCGCATTTTCAACCGGCCCCTCATGGGAATAGGTGCTGTGGCTGCCGGGGAACATATCAATGGCATAACTGGCTTGAACGGAAAAAGTGCCGTGGCGAAGTCCATCCGGCATGGACGTCAGGATGAGGTTTCCTGCCAGAATATCAGAAGAAAAAAGTCCGAATAATACGTATGCGGCCAGTTTTGTTTTCATAAAAATCCTCTTTGATAGTGTGTTAAATACGAATAAGTCTTGAAAAAATATGAAAGAACAAGACGTTATCCCTAGGCTCTGTGAAAATTTTTGTTCACAGAGCCTAGGTTTAAATGATGTTTGCCCGGCGTTCGTTACGCCATTCTCTCAATTTGCAATAGGGTCAGGCAATAACATAGTCAAAAACGATGATCGACTGCGAACCATTTTCCAGCAACGGGATTACGAACTGTTCAGCGACATGCCGGTGTTGGGGATGGGCAAGGTATAAATCCCGATCCGCCTCATTCGTAAAATCCATGGTAAAACCGTGTAAAAACCCCTGATGCAAATTTTCCGGACTGGCGCAAGGGCCGTAAGAGAAACTGAGGATTTGCGGGATAGGTACTCGAAGATCGCCCAGTTTCTCAAAAGCGGTATTGAGCTCCTGCTCACTGATGTCACTTTTAAAACGCATTAAAACGATGTGTCTCAGCATGCCTGGTTCCTTGATAGTCATAGGGACTGCCTACTTTAACCCGAAAGCCGTGGTGTTGGAATACGAAAATGAGTTAGAGCGTCCCACCAGGAGTTTGTTTTGGGCGATATTTGAATGGATGCTCATTCAAAGCGTTTCCGAGGTGTGGTGTGGTAAACCATGCACTACCAGCAGCGCCGCCATTTCCAGAATTAACAGCCGGATATGAGTCGCTTCAAAAGCATAGGCGATGAAGATTTCTTCCATAACCAGAAATGTAGCCCACAGGGCCATACTGATGCCGAATGCGGTATTAATCCATGGCCATGGGTACCGGTTAATTCCGAATTGCCATGAGGCAACGGCAAATAATACGGCGGATGTACCCTGTACGATGATATCCGAGCAAAAGAGAGCATACAAAAACCAGGTTGGTGTATGATATATGGCGAGTACTTTAGCCAGGGCCGCTAAATTACCGGAGTGAAACGCCCATTCGTTGGTCAAATGTATGGCATTGGCCAAATCCACAAGGTTGGTCAGGCACGCTATTGCAAACCAGCAGGCGAAGAATAATAAAAAGCCCAGTTTGATATAAAATAATGCGTAAGTTCTGGTATTGGCGGTGTTATTCATGTTTCTTTTTCCCGGTTTTTACTGAGTTTTTGTGCACAAAACCCCAGTATAATTATGTATAATCTGTCTTCAGGGAGCAATCGAAATGAAGAACCACCAACTCAGTGAGCACAGCACGGCATTGTCGCCGCAAAGAAATTTAGAATCATAAGATGGTATTTTATTAATGGTAACTCCCCACCCCGTCATCCCGAGTGTAGCGAGGGATCTCCTGTCGGGTGGCACAATTTTTAAAGAATTGATTGATACAAATCATTCCACTCCGGATTCAAAGTATTAATCAAAACATGCTTCTTTTTTCGTGACCAGCCCTTGATTTGTTTTTCTCGTTCAATAGCTCCAACGATATCTCCGCAGACTTCATAGTAAATCAGCCTGTCTACATTGTATTTTTTGGTGAATCCAGCAACAAGTTTGTTTTTATGCTCATGGATACGGCGTATTAAATCATTGGTAATGCCAGTATACAAAACATTATTGTTCTTATTAGTCAGAAGGTAAACGTAGGATTCTGTTTGCATGTTTTTATTCCCTGTTCAGGTGGACTTTATGCTGTCTTAGCTTCCTGATGCGAGCAAAGTCCTCAGCACCCATTTGATCATAATAACTTGATTTTCAATGATTTTTTATATTATTATGTGCCGCCTGAAAGGAGATCCCTCGCTACGCTCGGGATGACGGGGTGGGGAGTTACTATTAAGGAAAAGCTTGTTCACGGAAACCGGGACGTGTTCTAATCATTAAAGGCACCGGGTATGATGAATTGATATTTATGAGGCGATTGCCTTATCAGATAACCTTGAACATGGGTGCTGGGAGTGAGTGCTCCCCAATATTGTCTGTAAATATCCAATAATGTCCGGTCTTTTTCCATTTCCAGCAGGGCATTGTTAATCCGGCTAATGAGTTGCACATGGTTTTTGGTGGTCATAATGCGTAACCCGCTTTTTCGCGCCACGACCGGACCTATTTGTACGTATTGCCGGCTGGACAGGTTAATCCAGTATGAAGCCGCTCCCGCATCAAGAACAACAGCATTCACCTGGTGAGTGTTCAAGGCCATTAGCAATTCGGGAAGGTTATTGTAAAATTTGAAACGCAATTCGTCTTTATGATTCAGGTATTTTTTCTCTTTCCTTGTTTTGAAAACCAGATCGTAGCGATCGCTTAATGGAAAAAGGGTATTTTTCACTATTCCGATAGTCTGGTTATTCAAGTCTGTCAATTGATTGCTGCGTAAGGTAAAAAATACCGCTTCACTGATAAAATAAGGGTAGCTGAATAAATAATTTTCGGGACGTTCCGGCATGAGGCTGATGCCGACAATCATGGCGTCAATCCGGTTGTTATCCAAGGCCTGCAACAACTTGTCAAAGCGCATGGGGACTAATTCACATTGCTTGTTTATAATTGTGCAAATGTTTTTGATGATTTCGACATTGAAACCAAAGGCTATCGGGGTATTGCTCCCTACGACTTCTGCAAATGGCGGATTAAAATAAAGAATACCTATTTTCAGGAGATCCCCATTATTGGACGAGAAACTGTTAAAGCTTAATAAGCATAACAACAGAAGTAATCCTTTACGAAACATATCCGTTTTTCCTGAAAATGCCTGTTAATCCAATTAGGTTACGTGAGCAAAATTTATTACCTCGTAAAAACGAGGCGACTACCGTTTCTCCTGGTACAGCATTAGGACATGAAACCCGCAATACGGCCAGAGGCCTCCTTACGGGCTACTGCTTTTTTACAAAAAACATGTAGCCCGTCATGAAGGCAAAGCCGTAATGCGGGAAAACGTCTGCTCTTTTACAACAAAATGGTGCAAGGAACATGTCTTCACATAACCTGAGTATAATGCCATATTTCTGTAAATTAAATGAATTATAGCATTTGTCGGGGCTGTTCGTCTTATTCAAAATCAAATGAATATTGCTGTTTTATAATGCTTTTTTATATTGCCGAATTGACATTGACAGCTTTTGTTATCGCTTCTACACTCAATTCAGTGGCTGCCCTGGATATTTGGGATTTTATCTGAAACAAATGACCGTTAATCAAAAGAAAAACCCGAAAAAACTTCCCTATCTTGGTTTCGGTCTGGGATTGCGTACCGAACACTACGACGCTGTTCTAAATGACAAGCCATCCGTACAATGGTTTGAAATCATTACGGAAAATTATCTGGTTGCGGGCGGCAAGCCGTTATATTACCTGCATAAAATCCGTGAACATTATCCGATGGTTATGCACGGCGTATCGCTTTCAATCGGAAGCTCTGATCCGCTGGATTTGGAGTATCTCAAGCAATTGAAGGCACTGGCGGCACGTATTGAACCCGTCTGGATTTCCGATCATTTATGCTGGACCGGCGTGGATGGGTTGAATATGCATGATCTATTGCCATTGCCTTACACGCAGGAGGCCATCAATCATGTTGTGTCACGCATTGTACAGGTTCAGGAGTATCTCGGGCGTCGAATTCTCATAGAAAACGTGTCAAGTTATCTGAGTTTCCGTCAATCGGACAGGACGGAATGGCAGTTTATTGCGGACATTGCGAAGCGGGCGGACTGCTATATTTTACTGGACGTCAATAACATCTATGTCAGTTCCGTAAACCATGATTTTAACCCAATGGATTACATTAACGCCATGCCGGCAAACCGTGTCGCCCAGATTCATCTGGCCGGACACTCCAATCACGGACATTATATTATTGACACCCATGACGCGCCTGTTATTTCCGACGTGTGGGATTTGTATGCAAAAGCTATCCAACGGTTCGGTCCGGTCTCTACTATGATAGAGCGCGATGATAATATCCCTCCCTTATCCGAGTTGTTAACCGAACTTGAGTATGCGAAAGAGGTTGCGGAGCAAGCCCTTGGTGAAGGGTTGCCGTTATGATGGATCTCTATCGGTTACAAACCGGTTTTCAGAGTTATTTGACCAGCGAGCCATCGGCCGTCAGGGACATGGTTGTTGACACGAAAAAAGTGTGTTCGGACACCCGTCTGAATATCTATCGAGACGCTTATCAATCGAGATTGCTGAAAGCATTGGGTTGTAATTTTCCCTGTCTGAACAATTATTTGGGTGATGAGCAGTTTCAGCAGGTTGGATTAGCCTATGTTGCGGCTTATCCCTCGCACCATCGCTCAATTCGCTGGTTTGGGGATCGGTTTGCCGCATTTTTACTGGACTATTATGACCGTTCCTTTCATTTCCTGGCGGAGCTTGCTACATTCGAGTGGCACATGACACTGACGTTTGACTCCGCGGATGATGGCGTGTTTGATCCGGCCAGAATGTCAGAAATTCCACCCGAATCCTGGGCTGATATGCGTTTTAAAGTTCATTCTACCCTGAGGCGGATAAATTTTTTCTGGAACGTGGTTACAATTTGGGAGGCGCTGGCCAATAACCAGGCGCCCTGTGACCCTGTAAAAAATCAATGTGAGGAAGCCTGGGTGTTATGGCGTAAGGATTATCTCAATCGTTTTTATCTCTTAAAAAAAGACGAAGCCTGGGCTATGGACACCATGATAAGCGGTAGAACGTTTGGCGAATTTTGCGAAGGGTTGTGTCAATGGCATGATGAAGCGGACGTTGGTTTGCGTGCGGCCTCGCTTCTCAAGGGATGGATGCAATCGGGATTGATAACGGCAATTTTTTAACGGGAGCATGCTATGACGGTAACGACGGGTTTATCCGGTAATGAAATCTATTGTCTTGCTGAAAAAGGGTATGCGCCTGGAAATATTGTGGTCGGTAACAGCGTTCATTCGCTTGGTTTGGTAGGCAGTGTCGGCTCCGGGTTGAAAGCCATGCTGGGCGGTGAATTAAAGCAAGTCACCCGATTGATCGAGGAAGGCCGGGAGAGTGCCTATCAACGGATGTTGCAGGAGGCGGTCAACCACAAGGCGACGGGGATTACAGGCGTGACCAGCCAGCTTGTCTTTCATGGCTCGAATGTGGAGTTTCTGGCCATTGGTTCAGCCATTCACGCGGACAGGGCGGATTTGGGCAATAAATTTTCCACCTCGGATGACGGGCAGGAATTGTATGCGCAATTGGACGCGGGTTACAGGCCTATCTGTTTTTCTTTTGGTAATGTGGCTTATTCCATGGGTTTGGGAAGAGGCCTTCTGGGCAGTTTGAAAACGCTGGGTCGAGGTGAAATTAAGGAATATTCCAATATCTTTAATCAAACCCGTCATCTGGCCTTAACCCGTATTGTTGAGCATGCCGGAAAGCATGGTGCCAATGCGGTACTTGGCATAAGAACCACGATTTTACCGTTCGGAGGGGTCAATGAAATGCTGATGATAGGTACGGCTTCCCACAACCCGCAACTCCCTGGCGATAAACCAGAGGATATTATCAGCAGTGACATGACCAATGTTGAATTGTGGAATATGGCCAGTAAAGGGTACGCGCCGCTGCGGCTGCTGTTAGGCACCTCGGTTTATTCTCTGGGGTTGGTGGGTGGTATTACATCGGTCATCAAGTCTTTTGTCCGTGGTGAAATTAACGAATTAACCCGCCTGCTGTACGATGCACGCGAAAACGCGCTGGCTATTATCAATGATGAAGCCAAAGGCATAGGCGCGGATGATGTGATTGGTGTCAAAACCTATGTTTATCAGATAGGCAATGGCTTAATCGAGTTTCTGGCTATCGGCACGGCGGTTAAAAAATTGTCAAACATCAATACGCAGTCCCCGCAACTCCCTCCCCAGGCGATTGTGGTTGATCGCGACACGTTTTACAGTTCCGTCAATACGGACAGTTTTAACGTGAATGCGAACAAAGGAGCCAAGCCTATTAATCAGGGGTATATGTCGTGGCTGATACCTGTAGTTATCATCCTCTTCATTATTATCCAGGTCTTTTGGGGCAAATTTTTCTAGGTTCTAACTATGAAACTGTCTTCCCTGCAACTCGCCGCTTTTGCCGAAACGGCGAAAACCCTGAATTTTTCAAAAGCGGCGATGAATTTGTGTATCACCCAGTCCGCTCTTTCACAGCGGATCCAGAAACTTGAAGCGCGCCTGGGTGACGCGTTATTTTTACGGACCGCCAAAAGAGTGCAATTAACGCACATGGGGGAGCGGTTACTTCGCTATTGCTCAACACAGGCCGCGCTTGAGCAGGAATTTCTCGCGCAAACCGAATTGGCTGACCATAATCGTCTGGTCGGAACGGTGAGAGTAGCCGGTTTTTCGACGATCATGTCTTCCGTGATTTTACCGCATCTTGCTTTACTGTGCCGCGAACACCCTGAGATTGATTTGGAATTACATTCCATGGAAATGACAGCCCTGTTACCGGCGCTGGAATCCGGACTGGTGGATTTTATTGTGACCGGGGAGGAGATTTGCCGCCCATCCGTGCGGATTATGACTATCGGTTTTGAATATTACGTCTTAACCTGCTCAGCCTCTCTTCCCGCTCCAAACGATGTATTTCTCGATCATGATAAAGAAGACCCCATCACCGCGTCTTTCTGGCGGCAACAGACGTCACAACCCCGATCGTGGCGAACGTATTATCTGGATGACATCCATATGATCATTGCCGGGGTTAAAAACGGGCTTGGCCGGGCTGTATTGCCTCTGCATCTGGTAAAAAACGACGAGACTATAACCGTTCTTGACGATTTTACGCCGCTTAAGGTGCCGGTGTATCTGGCCTGTTATAAAAATGAATGGCAGACCAGGTTGCAACGGGTGCTTTGGCAGCGATTGCAGTGTGCCGGAAATCCGTTGGAAGATTGTGTCAGGCAAAGAACCTGATCCGGCAGCCCTGCTATATCTGGTATATAATGTTACTAATACTGTTTTCATGTAATTTTGCAGGGTGGTGTTGAACATTGTGCTCTATTTTTGTGTCATCCCCGCGAAGGCGGGGATCCATTTTTCATAATGGCACGGTGCCACCAGATAGATGGATTCCCGCCTTCGCGGGAATGGCAGAACTTTGCAAAATTACATGATATTTTATGTCTCCGATTCAATGGCCGGAGCGTTGCAGGGAGAATGTCAGGGCATGTCAGGGAACTATTATTATGTCGTCTTCAACTCAAAAAACGCGTTCAGGGCAATTCTTGCAGACGGTTAACAGGGAAGTCGGGAGCAGAATCCGGTATTTGGGGTTTACCATGCTGGAATTAATGCTGGTGGCCGGTATTTTGGGTGTTGCGGCTATTATCGCCATCCCTTCGTACAACCGTTATCTGGATAGAATAAATATTACCACCGCGCAAAACGATATCAGGGCAATGGAATTGTCCATACATAGCTATTTTCTGGCCAATAATGGCACGTTTCCACCGAGTCTGGCTGCGGCAGGCATCAATAAAACCGATCCCTGGGGACGTCCCTATCAATATTTGCAAATACAGGGATCTACCGATCCAAACATAACCGGCAAGTCGCGTAAGGATAAGAATTTAGTACCCATTAATTCTGATTTCGACCTGTATAGCATGGGGGAGGATGGCGCCTCAGTATCTCCATTGACTGCTCAGGCAAGCCGCGACGATATTGTCCGTGCCAATAACGGGGCTTTTGTTGGCCTCGCTACCGATTATTGAGCGGGGGATTATCCTGACCATGCGCATGGAGAAGCGGTTTTTTCAAAGCAAGGTGGCTCGCCGGATTTTTCTTCTCTTTGTCCTTTCGACGTTAATTCCCATGGTGATTCTGGCGGTTTTTCAAATGGTGAATCTGGAACGCCAATTGCGGGAAAATGGTCAGTTTAAGGTGCGCCAGTCTATCAAGAGTACCGGCATGGCTCTGGTAGGGCGGCTTTTTACCTTTACTGATCAATTGAATGTACTGGGCCATGCCATCAATCATCTCTCCGGGACGGAATTGTTGCAGAAACGCGACCAGCTGATCCAGTTAGCACCGCAATTTAACGCGATAACCGTAGTGCCCGGGAAAGGAAAACCCCAGGCGATCACAGGCGAGGCCCTGTCCTTGCCGGCCAATGTACCCACCCTTCTTGAGGGCGAAGGCTGGATTACGTCCGATGAAAAAAACGCTCGGCAGCAAAAAGACATTTATTTTGTTTATCGTCCCGATGCCTCGTATCTGTTGATAGGAAGAGTGAAACATAATTTTGTCTGGCAATTTGACATCAAGGAAGACGCACTGCTTTGGGTACTGGATGGTGATGGTCATGTGGTGTATGCCAACACCGCCATCCCCCATCCGAGAGCATCCGGAACAAAACGCGATTACAGCCATTCCGGCGCCTTTGACTGGACGTGGAAAAAAAGAGATTATTTTGTGGCTTACTGGGATATTTTTTTAAAGTATCGGCTCAAAAGCAAGGAATGGGTGGTGGTGTTGGCTGAACCCAGGGCGGATATGGCTTCACAGGCCGGGAATCTCTTTAGGATTTTTTTACCGGCCGCGTTACTGGCGTTGATATTAATTATGTACTTAAGCCAGTTCCAGATCCGCCGGTACATGATTCCTCTGGAAAAATTAACCGAAGCGGCCCGGCGGGTGTCGGCAAAGCGTTTTGACCAACCTGTCGCCTTGCAAAGCGGCGATGAATTTGAAGAGTTGGGGGAGGCGTTTAACACGATGATCAAACGCTTGAATCGACAGTTTCAGGCGCTATCCATTATGTCGAAGGTGGATCAGGCGATTCTTTTCAAGCCGGATGTTAAAAAAGTTATCGAAATTATTTTTACCGGACTCAAGGAGTTGGTCGCTTACGATGTACTGATGATAGGCGTGTCACAACAGGATAATCCCCATACCCTGCAAATCATGACGGATGCTTCTCCGGATCGGAACAAAGCGCCTGACAGGGTAACGATGTCACAGCAAGACCTGGAGGATATCGGCAGGCAAACGGAAATCAGGATCAGTCTGCCTCAGGAGCACCCTCCTGTGTATATGGCCTGGCTTAATGCCATTGAGGGGCATTTTCTTATTTTTCCAATTCTTCATCATCATGAGCTTGCGGCCCTGGTTTGCCTGGGATTTAATCATAAAGACCGCCGTGACCAGTGCAATACGGCGGAGCTTCATGATATTTTTAACCGGGTTGCGGTGGCGTTCACTCACGCCGAATGGGAAGCCAGGCTTTATTATCAGGCTCATTACGATGATTTGACCGGATTGCCCAATCGTCTTGTTTTGCGTGAGCGGCTCAATCAGGCTCTCAAACAATCCGTGTCCGGCCGTCATTATGGCGTGCTGATGTTTATTGATCTGGATGATTTCAAGGACATCAATGACACGATGGGACATGGCGTCGGTGATTTGTTGTTGAAGCAGGTGGCCCGCACTATGGAAGACAGCCTGCTTAAGGCCGGCACGGTAGCACGTCTGGGGGGGGATGAGTTTACCGTCCTTCTAACGGATTTTAAAAATGAGGCGGAGGCCGGAACCATAGCTGTGGAGGCGGCCGAGCGATTGCTTCAGGCATTATCTTCGCCATTTACACTGGCAGACAATACCTTTAATGTGTCCGCCAGCATTGGTATTGTGGTTTTTACCGCCCGGGAGGGCACCACCAGCGACGATTTATTGAAATTTGCTGATATGTCCATGTACCAGGCCAAGGAAAGCGGTAAAAACTGTTACGCGTTTTTTACCAGGGAACTGGAGCAGGCCGTACAGGAACGAAATGAATTGCTTCATGATTTGCATACCGCCATTAGTGACAATCAGTTGCGGCTTTATTTTCAACCCAAAGTTGACGCGAGCGAGAATAAACTGGCCGGTGCGGAAGTATTATTGCGCTGGCAGCATCCTGTGAAAGGATTGCTCTCCCCCGATAGGTTCCTGCCTCTGGCAGAAGATTCTGATCTGATAGTCGCCATTGGTGAATGGGTGATTCAGGCGGCATGCCTGCAAATACAAGAATGGCAAAAACAATCGCTTGTCGTTCCTCCCCTGGCGGTTAATCTCGCGGCCAGGCATTTTATCCATAATGATCTCGTGGAAACAATCATTCGGAGCACGAATGAAACAGGCGTGGATAGTCGTTACCTGCAGTTTGAAATTACGGAAAGTTCCCTTATCAATAATTTTAAGGAAACGATTACCATTATGGAGCAATTAAGTGCGTCAGGATTTCAGTTCGCTCTGGATGATTTTGGTACCGGTTATTCTTCTTTGAGTTATTTGAAAAAACTGCCCCTGCATATTATGAAAATTGATCAGGTTTTTGTCGCCGGTTTACCCGAGAATAAACAGGATCTCAGCATTGTGCGTGCCATTATTACCCTGGCAAAAAATCTGGGTCTGATTATCGTCGCGGAAGGCATTGAAACCAGGATCCAGTCGGAATTATTGTGTGAAATGGGTTGTTCTATTCAACAAGGCTATTATTTTAGCAAACCCCTACCCGATCAGGAATTTTGCAACCAGTTTCTGATCCATTCCTCGTTATGAAACATAATTTCAGGAAAAATATTGAATGAAACGCCCCTAATGAATGATAATGATTATCATTATCATTCATTAGGGGCGTTATCGGGTTGTATACCATTGTCATGATATATATCAGAGTCATTACCGTGATCCTTTTGCATATGATTGTCCTTAACGGGAGAGCTTATGCGCTGCCACCGATCAGTGACAAATTAAGCTATCAGGGCCATGTTTTCTTCAATGTCACCGATTCAGCGCCGGTGGGAGAAAGCTACTTGCTGAATCAGCAGTTATCGAGCCTGAAGCTGGAATCGGAATATCAGCCGGGGAAGTGGAGCAGGCTGAAAGGCTTGCTGATCTATAACACCACACCGACCCCGATTACCCCCACCTTTTTTCTTGAGCAACTCTATGCCGGTGTAAAAAGACCGGAATTGCCGAAATGGTATCTGGAAGTCGGTAGAAAATGGCTTGCCTTTGGCAGTTACAGGAATGATTTGATCTACAAACCCTTGACGAAAGCGCTTGGTCAAACCAATGAGCAAATCATGGTGATAGGGTATGATAATCTTGTTTATGCCAATGCCGGTATTTTTTACCCGCATTCCCGGATCCAGTCGTCCTCGCTGCCCGTTTATTATAACCTTAACGGTGGTGTCCATAAGAAACACTATGATGTCGGAATCAGCTATATTTACTCCCTCGCCGACAGCCAGCTTTTTCAGTACAACAAGGGATTTGGCGGATTTTTGTCCGGTAGTGTGACCAGCCATGTTCCCGGCATGGCGGCTTACGCCAATCTCAAATATCGCAGGTTCAATACCTATATTACCTACGTTTCCGCCATAAAACGTTTCAAAGTCAGTGAAGTGAGTTATCAGAATACCGGGGCTTTACCGCACGTGTTTAGTGTTCAGACCGGATATGAGATCTCATTAAAAAATACCCTGGTTAAAGTCATTGGTTTTTATGATCAATCCTTTCAGGCGCTGGCGTTACAATTGCCGCAAAAACGAGCCGGTCTGGGGCTCTCCTGGTATCCTTCTTCCCGTATTACCCTGCAGTTTCAGTATTTTAAAGACTATAACTATTCGCAGTTTGTCCAGGCTGGAGGGTTGAACAGAACCATCACCGGTAATGCAACGCCTCGTAATACCTTCGCGTTGCAAGCCATTGTAAATTTTTAACAGGATTGGCAGAAATTCATCCTATTGACGGGTTTTATTGTTTATAATTTTATCACCAAATGCGTAAAACAAGCATATAACAAGACATACCGCTTTTCTCCTGTCGTAATTGACGTTAATCTGAATGCAAACATAAGAAAAAAGCATAAGTAATTAGCGGAGTAAGGATGAGGACATGGATAACAAATTTGCTAATGATCAATCTGATATTCAATATCGATGGATGGGCCGGAAGAATAAACGTCTTGCCAGGCTCCGCGACAACGGGGAATACGATGCCCGAATCCCAACATACGGTCGAGCACATTGCGGCTCTGCACACCGTTGCTCCCCGCTTTTCCCCCACGGCAGCGAGATTGGGAAAAAATCTCATGAATTCGGATGATATAACCGCCGCCGTACGTCTCTACATCGATCAAAGCTGGACGGATTTAACCCGTAGCCACAGTAACGTATTGCTGTCGAAGATCGATGAAAAACTTCCCGATGGCAAAGCCATTATGTATCTGCCGCCTGGAGAGGATCTGGCTCGGGTCAAGCGGGAAATCAACAAGGAAATTCAAGGTAAGACGGGCCATACTATTGAGTTGCGATACCTTCCTGAAGAGGTGAGCCGCATCAGGCAACATGGTTTGCTGTATTTGCCTCATCCCTATGTTGTGCCTGGCGGCCGCTTTAATGAAATGTATGGTTGGGACAGTTATTTTATTGAATTGGGCCTTTTGGAAAGCGGGCGCCTTCAACTGGCGAAAAACATGGTGGATAATCTGATTTATGAAGTGAATCATTACGGGATGGTTCTCAATGCGAACCGGACGTATTATTTGCAACGTTCGCAACCGCCGTTACTAACGGAAATGATATTAGCCTATTACCATAAAACCGGAGATAAAGACTGGTTAAAATCCACCTTGCCTGCTATCGACAAGCTCTATCAATTTTGGGTCACCCCACCACACCTCATTCCTGAACTGGGATTATCACGGTACTATGCGGGGGGCGTCGGAAAGCCGCCGGAAGAGTCCCCGGATTATTATGAAAAAGTACGGGCGTATTTTAAAGCCCGCGATGTTGACGATTACGACAAATCCCTTTACTACGATGCCAGACACGATACCCTGACTGAGCTGTTTTATATCGCTGATCGGACGGTGCGTGAATCCGGTTTTGATATCTCGGCCAAATTTGGTCCATTCAGTGCCGCTATACTCGATTATGCCCCTGTTGATTTGAATGTTCTGCTTGTGCAAATGGAAAAGGATGCCTCGGCCATTTACACCATTCTGGGTGAGCCTGAAACGGCGGACGGATGGAAGAAGCGGGCACAAACGCGTTCGCGTCTTGTGAATCAGTTTATGTGGGATGACAAGGCGGGCTATTATTTTGACTATAATTTCAAGGCACGCCGGTTAAGGCCCTATATTTACGCAACCACGTTCTACCCGCTTTGGGCTGGTATCGCCTCGCCGAAACAGGCCAGGGCGGTGGTGCGCAATTTATCTGTTTTGCTGGGCAAAGGTGGTCTTGTGACCAGTGCTTACCAACAGGATGTGCAGTGGGATGCGCCGTTTGGCTGGGCGCCCATGCAGTATTTTGCGGTGGAGGGATTAAAAAAATACGGTTATCGGGATTTGGCCCTTGATCTGGCTGCGCGCTTTGTTACGACAATCAATAAAGGATTTCAGCAAGCCCGCACGATTTTTGAGAAATACGACGTACAGAATGTCAGCATTCATACGGATAATAAAATCAAGTACAGTTATGCCACCAATGAAGTGGGTTTCGGCTGGACGAATGGTGTTTATCTGGTTTTTCTTAATGAATTGCAGTCGGTAAACACACCCTTATAGTTCCTGGCAGCTTGCTATGAAGACAACGCCGTAAGGCGGGATAATCTCCACACGCGTACTCCCTGCTCCATGAGTGCGATATGGGGGCATTATCCCGCAATACGGCCTGTGGCCTCCTTACGGGCTACCGGTTTGTCAAATCGGACAATGCGTCGTATCCACTCCCACCTGATTAAATACGGTGCGAAACACATCAGGATCCAGCTTTAAATCATTGGCCGCATGCATAACACCGCAGGCACCGCTCATAAAATCAGTGGTGGGTGTCCAGTATCTGGTATTGGCCAGGATCATCACATGATAGGCTTTCTTGATACCTATGGCCCGGGATAACAAATAAAAGGCTTTGTTGAATACACCACTCGCCGTATGCACAATAAAATCCTGCCGGTCTTCCGGATCAGGAATTTGGGCTTCGGCAAAGGCAATCAGGTCATTGTAGCTGATAGCGCAGTAAGTTCCGGTGCTGCGCGCCAGGGATTTATCCAGGCAATCGGCGGAGCTGCCGTCGGCAGAGGGATAATCCATGAAACGTAATGCCTTGCCGAAAGAATCCTTGACAATGGTTTCACCGATACCCCAGGTGACTTCATCGGGTGTGATACTGATTTTGTTATACAAGTCGGGAGATTGTTCCAGAAGATAGGCGCGCGCGGCCTGGCCTGCCATATCGGAGACGGATTCGTTCAAGGCGCCGGATTGATCATGGTATTCCAGATCGGAGTGTTGTTCGGTAAAGCCGTGAGTGACTTCATGCCCGGCCACATCCAGGGAAACCAGGGGATAAAAATCCTCTCCGTCGCCAAAAGACATGGTTTCACCGTCCCAAAAAGCGTTATCGTAACCCTGACCGAAATGAACGCGCATGATGAGGGTCATTGGTGTACCGTTTTCCAATTGCAAGGCGTTTAATCCATACCATTTTTTGTACATGTCAACAATGACATGGCCAAAATAATAGGCGTCATTACCCGGTGAGAACGCGCCGTTTGTCGTTTCTCCGATATTGTTGCCGCATTCGTAATCATAAGCCGACAGCAATTGATTGTACCAGTCCCAGGATGAACGCAGATGAACCATCCGCACTTTGTTGTCATCCATGACGCATCGGCTGTCTTTCCGAATGACTTGAAGCGGTGGTAAACCGTCTTTTCCGTACCAGTATTCCCGGGTTTTTTCGTTACCGCCCGGGCCTGTGTCATCATAGGTTTTAATGTTGTTCCATTGCTTGATAACACGGCCTGATTGGGCATCAACAAGAAAGAAAGGCCATAAGGGTTTTCCTTCGGCAGTCATGGTTTTAAAGGAAACCTGATAAACCAGACCTAATTGATTGCTGTCGTCCGGCCGGATCTGCAATCGGACTTGCCCTTCACCGGTAGCGGTTTGTGGGTTTTTGGTCAGATATAGTGTCCTGGCCGCGGCCAACGCCTGTTGCGAACTGACGGCCGGGTGGGTATTGATGTTGATCTCATCGACCAGATGACCGTTGACTATCGCGTTATGCCCGGAGGAGAGCAGGCCATTACCATTCGCGCCGACTACCATCACCTGAGCGCCGATAACGGGAATGCCCTTGTAATATTGTTGATAGCGGGTAATGAGTTGTTTGCTGTTTCTGGTCAGGTTAACGGTTTTAAGCTGATTATTTTCCGGAGCGGCAGTTGTTTTGGCCATGGCTGCCTGCATGGATTGTTGCATGACGGGAAATTTGTCTAAACTGGCTACGGGGGCCTGGTAGAGATCGATGGCATGGGTTGCCAATGCCGATTGAGTAAGACTTGCCAACGTGAGTAAAACCGCTTTTTTAATCATCATTCCATCCGATAAAGCTATAAAATCAAGGCATTATGACATAAAAATAATCATCATGGAAATAATGTTTCCAACAAGGCGTGTGATTTGTCCCTTTTTTGTAGCCCGTCATGAAGGCGAAGCCGAAATGCGGGATAACGCTCACCGGGTATTGACCTGTTCTCCCGGGACAATATTGGAACATGATACCCCGCAATACGGCCACAGGCCTCCTTACGGGCTACTGCCTTTTCGCAAAAAATGGTGCGAAGAAAAATTGGTTCACAGAATGAGGACACGCCCTAGTACAGCGTTTCACTGATTCTGTCCTGTGATGCTTAGGACAGGGTACAAACGTTTTAATTTAATTCTGGCGTCCTCGGTTGTAAACTGCCAATCGATGGTCGCCTCCTCTGCATCCCTGTTCTTATTCCATTCAGCTACTTCGTGAATAAACGTCTCTTTATCTGCAATCCGCCTATTCAGACATTGTCTGCCCAGATGACTTAATTCAATTTCAGCCATATTCAACCAACTACCATGTTTTGGCGTGTAATGAATTTCCAATTTATCCAATATTCTCTTGGCTTCCGCTGGCTCGAATACCTCATATAATGAGGAACCTGTATGTGTATTTAAGTTATCCATGACCAATACAATCTTATCGACAGACGGATAATGGTTATCAACCAACTCTTTAATAAAAAGAGCCCAATCCGCCTTTTTTCGATGGTCAGTCACTTTTGTTGTACGTTTACCTATCAAAGGCTCACAACTTAAAAAAACATTACAAACACCATTTCTTTCATATTCAGCATCATAGCGCACACTTTCTCCAGGGCTTGCTGGAATAGGTGTCCTTGTTTCTTTGACCAACTGCTTATTCGTTTCATCCATACAAACAACTGGCCGTCTTGCATCATAAGGACGTTTGTAAATATCCAATACATCCTCCATTTTACAAACAAAATCAGCATTTGCTTCGGGTGGAATACACCATTCTCGTTTTTGCCATGGCTTTATTTCGTTTTTTTTAAAACCCTACTCACTGTTACAGGGGACACACTATCAACGATTTCCAGTTCTATCAGCTTGTTGGCTAACAGCTTTAATGTCCACCGATTCCTTCCTTCTGGAGGTGTTGAACAACATAGAGCAACTAGATGAGCTTCTCGTTCCCCATCAATTTTACGACCCTTGGGATTAGTATGTGCTCTACGTGATAATGCTGACTCCATTCCTTCCTCAACAAATCGTTGTCTTATTCGTGCCACCGTTTTAGTACATATATGCATTTCAGTGGCTATTTCTTCATCTGTTTTAGGCTTTACTTTTTTATCGTTTTCATCTGCTGATAATAAAACTCTCGCATGCATTAATTTATTTGCTGCTGTTTTTCCCACTCGAATCAACGTTAGTAATTCTGTGCGTTCTTCTAATGTGAGTTTTACTATATACTTGTCCATGTGTGCTTCTTCCCAATGCGCCTCAAGAACGCGGGAGGTTAGCACACGTCCCTATTGCAGGACAAAATCAGTGAAACGCTGTACTAGTACTGTTTCTATTTAGTTTTGACAGGTAGCATTGCACAAAGCGTGTCATTTCTTGTCATTCCCGCGCAGGCGGGAATCTATGGCTAAATTGGCTCTGTGTTATATCAGGCATAGATTCCCGCCTGCGCGGGAATGACAGGCGCCTGCCAAAACTAAATGGAAGTGGTACTAGTAACGGAGAATGAAAGGAAGGGATTGCCTGGTTGTTCTGATGCCGGTGGACGGATTGTTAAAAAATTGATGCGGATTCGGGTGGTTGTTTGAAGTTATTTCAAGCAGATGGTGTTTGCCGGAACGACGGGTTGAGGTGACAGGTAATCGTTTTGTGCTTTGTATTTCCTCATGCGACAAGATTTGTATACGATGTTTTTTCAGATCCCGGCATAACATCACTTTTTCCTCGACGGTTTTTTTTAAATTTTTCTGTTCAAATTTTAATTGATCGTTTTGTTTCATAATTTGGTATTGTTTGTAGCCGAAATATAGGCTGACAGCCAGTATCACCCCTAAACCGGCAAGCAAACCTATCGGGCCTGCGGCGCTTGTGGCCGCTATGAGGCCGGCGGTTTGAAAAGCCGTTAAAATGACGGTGAAGCCTAGAAAATAGGTGCCGAATAACGTGGTGCTAATCAATAGGGACGTACTGATGGCGTCCCGGATATGGGCGAGTTTGTCTTTATGTTTATAAGGCGGGCGGCTAATGGTTGCAACGTGCAAACCATTCCTTTCCAGCAGCAGATCAACCGCCTGATTTTTTAACAGATCAAGTTGAAAGCGTTGATTCAGTTTTTTTTCCTTCTTCTGGATTTCCTGATAATTGGAATAAAAAAAGACACTTCCGATGAAAATGGACATGCACACCATAATCGCCGTACCAATAAGGAGAGGCATGGTTCCTAAACTGATAACGCCAACGATAGTCCAGAGCAGAATCAGGGGATGGGTGGAGAAATCCTGGCTTAAGGGAATGGACAGGGCTTGAAGCCATTTCTGTTTTTTCCGCTTTTTCCGGTAAATATGCTGAATACCTGCGATTAATCGTGCTGCTTCGTCATGACCAACACACTGTTTGAGTTCGCCTGATTTATGGCATTGCAGAATATTATACAATTCAAAATCAGTATAATCTTCCAATAAAGACATGACATCGATTCTCCATATCAGAACCTGGGCCTGCCGATGAGGCAGGCGGGTAAACAGGGTAGTTCACTCTAACAAGCCAAAGCCGGCGTATGCTCCCCCCCTTCACAGGACTGTTCCAATGATTGCTGGCATACCTCCTCCGGTTCAATGTAGGTACGGCCGAGAATGGCACAGAGCTTTTTTCTGTCCTCATCGGTTAGACAAGAGGCCAGAGCTTCCAGCGGATTGTAGTCCGGTATTTCTTCCTCTTCCGTGTAAGGATTTACGACCGGAGATTTTTCCCGGATCTGTGTTTCAGAAGGAATGTGATCCCTAATGGTCCAACCATCGACAGCAGCCATGTACAGCGCGTTAAAAAGCCACCTGGCCCGAGCCAGTTTTTCTAAAAGTATTTTTTCATCCCTGTTTCGGGGCTGGTTTAGCAACGAGTAACAATAACCCTGAAAACCGCCGATGGTCGGTGAGGGTTGTTTGGGTTCAATTCGGGCAAAAGAATCGTAACAGTCATGTATGCGTTGTATCAGATCACGTCGATAGGGTTCGTACTTGTTGGGAATATCAGCGTTATAAAACAACCACTCCAGTTTCAGCAGTTTTGCGACCGCTTTTTTGACATCCGGACAATATTCCTCGCTGATTTTAAGCTGTTCAGTGGTGTCCCCGGACAAGGGGACAACTAATTGCGGGGGCAAGGCCCAATACATTGCAACGCCTTTATCAGTCAAATCACGGTAAAGGACTTCCTCACCGGAAGATTTGATGTGTTTGCGCATCGGCCCTTCACTGTATAAATAAATGTCTTCCATTGGGCCACTGTACCTGGGCACAGTGGGGTGTTTACCGTTTTCGGTCAATCTGTCGATTTGATCGTCGGGGATTATCCCCTGAAGCAGGGAGAGGATTTGCGATTTACAGGTGTGCGAGCGTTTTAGTGACGGGCCAAACAGCGTCAAATCGATTTGTATATCAAAAGGGGACAATCGGTTGGATTTTTTAGCCCGTTCTATATTGTAAATGTGGTGTGACAATTCCTCGTGCGGGTAGATGCGTGTTTTATCGGCAGGTTTACCGGGGATCCCCTGTACTACTTCCCCGATGGCGTCCTCTTGCTCCTTGGCCATTTTCAGACATTTTTGCTGCAGCAGGTCAAACTGCTCCTCGGTTAACTCAAAGGTAATGCCATGCAGACCTTGACCTTTATCCATAAAACGTGCTTCTTCATGGCGTAGTATGCCGTGATTGCCCTGCAAATCAATGTCCAGACCTATTCCTGTTTTTATGCGGCTTAACCATCCGTCTCCGCTTGTGGAGGGAACGCCATAAAATCCCCAGTTATCAACGATTTCTACCGGACCCTGCCCATCCCACCGGGATAATAAAATACAGGTATGCCAAAAAGGGTTAGCCCCGGCTTTGGGATCAAAGGTGCAATAGGTGACGGCATATTTTTTGCGAAATCCTTCTCTTTGATCAAAGGTGCAATAGGGGGCGGCGTATTTCATGTGAAATCCTTATTCCAGGTTCTGTGAACAAAATAACACTATCTTTCATTCAATCTGGAGAGTCAACGCTCAATTATGACAGGGACAGGCTGGAAAATCTGGTTGTGCTTAAACCATTTGGATGATATCGTGCGCAAAAAAATAGCCAGGAATTTCCAATGATTCGATGTATCAAGTCCTTTATGGCGCTTGTTGTGGTGTGTATTATGTCAGGCTGTGCGACCACCTCCTCTTATGTCCAGCCCCAGACCAATGTCCCCCATGCGACGATCCAGGGCGGGGAGGTCAGGGAATCGCTGTTTACCTGGCGTGTGAACAGCATCATCACTATTGATGACAAGGCTGTGAACAACTTTTTTACCAATACGCCCAAATTGAGAATACAACCCGGCAAACATAATATGGTTGCCAATGTGACCTTTGCGCGTGGATTTGCTTCGCAACAATACAATGCCCTGGTCGAGTTTGACGCGAACATCAAAGCGCGGGAAGTCTATAAAATCACATCCGCTATCAAAGGCAAGTCCGTTCAGGTGTGGGCTGAAGATGCGCATGGTCGTCGCGCCGGTACGGTCGGATCGGCGAATTACAGCGTCTTGCCGCAATCGCAAACAGTCATTGTTCCCGTTTATAGCCGTTAAAACGGATGACAGGCTCTCGCAAGATGATCTAGAATGATTCCTTTTCATGGATGAGGTTACCCGGATGATCACCGACCGCGAGAGCAGAATGCCCGGGATTGCAACGCTCGGGATAGCCATTTTTATGGCCTTTCCCGGTGTTTTAATGCCGATGGCTTATGCGGGAACCATGGAGTTTTTCTTCCAGCGGCAAAAAGAGGAGGCTCTGCCATTTGCTGCGGTACAATCTGTGGTTGACGGTCGTTTTGAGCAATTAATTGATCATCAAAATCCAGCCGTCGGCACGTTTTCCCAGCGTTATTATCTGGATGAGTCGTATGCCCGGACAGCGGATGCACCGGTATTTTTTTATATTTGCGGTGAGGCGGCTTGCGAGAAACGCTCGTTAAACGGGGCTATCAGGGATTTCGCCCGTAAGTATCATGCCAGGCTGGTTGCTCTGGAACATCGCTATTACGGGAAAAGCCTGCCTTATGATGACCTGTCAACCTGGCATTTGCGCTATTTGTCGACGACTCAGGCGCTCCAGGATTTGGCGTACTTTCAGCAAACGATAACCGCGAAGCATCATTGGAAGGGCAAGTGGGTGGCTTTCGGCGGTTCCTACCCCGGTTCGTTGTCCGCTTATTATCGTGCCGGATACCCGGAACTGGTCGTGGGTTCCCTCGCCTCTTCCGCGCCGGTGATGGCGAAAGCGGATTTTATCGAGTACGACGCCCATGTGACCAGGGTAGCCGGAGTCGAGTGCGCGAACAGCATGCGGGAAGCGATAGCCGATATGGAACAGGCTTTATCCGATGCGCCGCGTATGGCGGCGATTAAGGCATTATTTGAGGCGAGCGGTGTTCACGATGATATCGATTTCCTGTATGTTGTTGCTGATATTGGCGCGGGTGCCGTGCAATATGGCCTGCGAGATCGATTTTGTACGGCTTTATCGGACAATCGCCAGACCGTTCTTGAAAATTACGCGGCTTTTGCGCGATATATCTACCGTTTGTTTCATACGAGCGCCCTGGAACTCAGTGCCCAGGGCGCTATGAGCGAAAATCCCGCGGACTATCAAAGCGGGATTGGCGCAAGATCGTGGATGTATCAGTCCTGTACGGAATATGGTTACTGGCAAAACGCCCATCCGGATCCGGCACAATCCACCCGTTCCGCACTGATCAATGCGGCGTATCATCAAAATTTGTGCAACCGTTTGTTTGGTATTCAACAACCCGCCGATACCAACTTGATGAACCAAACCTATTATTTTCCGCTTATGGAGGAATCGGTCAGCCGTATTTATCTGACCAATGGCTCCGATGATCCCTGGTCGATGCTGTCCATGACCAGTGAAAATGGCAATGCCGTCAATAGAAATCTGAGCTATGCCATCATCGATGGGGCGGCACACTGTGAGGATTTGCGAGGTTCCAGCCAGGCTGATTCCCAATCCTTGCGCGACGCACGACAAAGAATGGATGTGTTGTTGGCAACCTGGCTGAAACAGGTTGCCAAAATCCCCTAGATTTTTTTAATAGCAGGAAGAGATATATGGCCAAGGTACTTTGTGTTCTTTATGACGATCCGACAACAGGTTATCCTCCGCAATACGCGCGCAACGATATTCCGGCTATCAATCATTATCCCAACGGCCAGTCGCTGCCGACTCCACGGGGCGTGGATTTTAAACCGGGCGAATTATTAGGCTGTGTTTCCGGTGGTCTTGGTTTGCGCGAGTTTCTTGCCGGGCAGGGACATTCGCTGGTTGTCACTGCGGATAAAGACGGGCCGGATTCGGTTTTTGAAAAGGAACTGCCGGATGCAGATATCGTTATCTCGCAGCCGTTCTGGCCGGCTTATCTGAACGCTGAGCGAATCGCCAAAGCCAGACAATTAAAACTGGTTATTACCGCGGGGATTGGTTCGGATCATGTTGATTTAAGTGCGGCGATTGCCCGGGGCATTACGGTGACGGAAGTTACTTATTCCAACAGCATCAGTGTCGCCGAGCATGTGGTGATGATGATCCTGTCTCTGGTACGCAACTACCTGCCGTCTTACCGAACGGTTGTGGACGGTGGCTGGAATATTGCCGATTGTGTGGCTCGATCCTATGATCTGGAAGGGATGACGGTCGGCTCAGTCGGAGCCGGACGGATTGGACTTGCGGTATTGAAGCGCTTGCGACCTTTTGACGTCAAATTACATTATACCGACAGGCATCGCCTGCCCGCCGCTGTGGAACGCGAGCTGGGGCTTGTTTATCATGCCCGGGTGGAAGACATGGTGGCGCATTGCGATGTGGTTACGGTCAACGTGCCCTTACACCCCGAAACAGAGCATCTTTTTGATGACGGATTGTTGCGAAAAATGAAGCGGGGGACTTATCTCATTAATACCGCGCGGGGGAAAATCTGCGATCAGGACGCCATTGTACGCGCGCTGGAAAGCGGACAACTGGCCGGTTACGCCGGTGATGTCTGGTTTCCCCAGCCCGCACCGCCCAGCCATCCCTGGCGAACCATGCCGCACCATGGTATGACGCCGCATATTTCCGGTACGTCCCTATCGGCACAAGCACGCTATGCGGCCGGCACGCGGGAAATACTGGAATGCTGGTTTGCAGGCCGGCCGATTCGAGAGGATTATCTGGTGGTCAGTCAGGGGCGACTGGCTGGTGTAGGCGCTCATTCCTACACCGCTGGCAAGGTTACGGTAGGAGTGGAATAGCTCTGTAACCGTTTGAATGATATGCAAAAATTAACGCGGGCATTTTACGACAGGGATACCATAGAGGTTGCAGAGGACTTGCTGGGTCATTATCTGATTCATCATCACAACGGGATTGAGCGCATCGGTAAAATCGTTGAAGTGGAAGCCTATCTGGGCGAGCATGATCGGGCGGCCCACTCCTCAAAAGGCGTCACTGATCGCACGCGGGTGATGTTCGGGCCGCCCGGATACGCATATGTTTACCTTATTTATGGTATTCATTACTGCATGAATATTGTGACGGAAAGGGAAGGGCACGGCAGTGCGGTCTTGTTGCGTGCCCTTGAGCCGGTGCAAAATATTACGGCACGTACCCAGGGACCGGGGCTTTTGACGAAAGCCATGGGGATTGATAAACGATTGAACGCCCACGATTTATTGAGCGATGATTTTTATGTCGCCAGCCATCCCGGCCCTTCATTGCAGATAGAAAAAAGACCCCGGATAGGCGTCGATTATGCCGGGAAATGGGCGTTGGAAAAATTACGGTTTTATATTAAAGATAATCCTTTCGTATCAAAACGATAACAAACAGATCAGCCGCAATTTGCAGCCGATAAAAGATAAGGGCACAGAGCCAGGTTCTGTGAACCAATTTTTTTCCGACCGAAACCAAGGCAACTATTGTTGTGCAACAAATAATAACGCCTTGTAGCCCGTCATGAAGGCGCAGCCGAAATGCGGGATAACGATTCCTAATCGGCACATCAAACCCGCAATACGGCCGCAGGCCTCCTTACGGGCTACTGTCTTTTCGCAAAAAAATGGTGCTAATTGGCCGCATTTGCATCTGTTAAAATTTTGGTTCACAGAACCTGGAGTCATTGATACATTGGAGTGGGGAACATGGGGTGGGTATCCGGAATCAATGGTTGTTTTTCATCTGTAACCGGTTGAACGGTTCTCGTTGTTTTTCTCATGGAGGGCTGTTTGGGATTTGTTCTTGTGTGTTCCTGCCCAACAGCCAACGCCTTCAAATATTGCCTACAGGTTATATGATCGTCGTATTTGCCTTTTCTAAGAGACGCCATGCTTTTCGCCAGTTTCTGCTCTTCCCTGGTTTCAGTGGCGGACATCAACCCTGCCTCATTAAGACCTCTTGTTTCAACGTCATTGGTTCCCGGTGTTCCTGTTGCCATTTCTACCAGGGCATGATTGGCCTCGGTACTGCCGTAGGTAGCGAAAAATGCTTTTTTGCCGTCATTGGAATCATGATAACCCAGGATTTTACCTTCCAGCTCAAACTGTTTTTTTCGGGCGGCACGTTGTTCCGCTATTTCCCCGGCGCGATCAGCGGCACTCATGCAGCCTCCCTGCAAGGTACCAAGTGTTTCAGCCAGAAGTCCTTCACAAGCGGCTTTGAAGACGACTCGTCTATCATGATGGTGTGCTATCCATTGGGGCAGGTTAAAAGGCAGCATGAGAATGTTCTCGAAAACAAACGCGGTAACACCAAGAATGCCCCTGACCGTCCAGTCCGCCAAATGCCCGAGAACGGGCAACTGACGAAAATAGTCGCGCGTAAAATTAGTGATGGTACGTCGGATAGAGCCTGCCCAGGTTTCATGGACGGTGCATTTTAATTCAACTGCGGCGTGCAGACTCAAGGCCAGATTTTCCCGTGCCGGGGCCGTATCCATTATATCGGGAAGATAATCGGGATCGGCTCGTAGTGCGGTTGTGAGATGGATCAGGGCATCTCGTACGGTTTGGGGAACAAATTTATGGGCTGTAAAAAAGGAATGATCCGGGGAATTCAGAAAGGCAATCACATGGTTCAGATCATCACCAGGCTGCAATTGGGCAATTTTTTTAAAATGGGCCAGGGCTTGTACAATCAGGCGCCGGGAGTCATTCACATCATTGTTGCGGACGCGGGCTCTGGCATGCCACATATTGACGCAGTTGTTGGTTTCCAGTAATTCGATTTGAACGCGCTGGTAACCCTCGGGAATCACGTCTTGCAATTGGGTGTGAAAGTAGGTTCGGTTAAGCCAGACAATGTTGCCGTTCTCTTTGTGTCTAAGAATGATGTTGTTACTGAAGAGCTTTCGTATAGCCTGATTGGCTATGGTTTTGGAATCCAGGACACTGGCTTCCAGATACGAACTTTTCGCCTTGTTTTGATCCGGGGAAAACGAAACTTCATCGCCAATAAGTGTCTGATGCAAAATGGTAAACGGGATGGTGTCGTCATTTTGATAAAGAGCGCCCCATTTTTCCAGAAAGGCGTTTAATTCGTTTTTCAGCCGTTTGCTGGATATCAGTTGTAAATGGTTCCAGTCCGTCAGTGTTTGCCGGCTGTCAGTATTGCTGACAGCCAGCGGTTCGGTCACCGCCATGCGGATGTTGTGCCCCATACTTTTGAGCTCACCGTCTTTAATAATAATGTCAATGCACTCAAAGGCGTTCGCCGGATTGGGAGTATGTCGCGACATGGGGGTGGACGATTGTTTTTTTAAGTCATTTTTATGAGTTGTAAAAAAATTCCCTAGCCAGGGATGTGTCTCATCATCCCCTACGTCTTTGGCTAGTTTTCGATACCATGATTCCTTGCCCGTCCAATAATTAATGGGTTTGTTCATTCCGGATCGGGTAATTTTAAATTCAACCGGGCCGAAGGACATCGGAGCCGCATAACGCAACATGGTGGTATTTTCATTCAAAGGTTGTACCACGCAACTGGCGACACAAACGTCTTTCTTCCATAAAAAATCCCTTACGAAATTAATGGCGTGATTCGCTTGCTTGCGGCTGTCAACCACGCCTTTGGTGCAAAGCAGAGACGATAAGGCGCCATGGAAACGCCGTAATTCCTTTTTCGCGTGCTTGCAGCCTTTTTCCTGATCGTTGTGATGTATAGCCATATTTTGTTGAAATTTTTGCAGTAAGGCCAGCAATTCGGGCATGCCGGGAGTAACCGGTGGATTACGCCCAAGAGAACTGCGGAGCTTATGAGACGAATCCAATGGCATATGTTTGAGAATTTCAAGGGCTGCGCGAACCGCATCCAGCCCGCGTGCGAAGACATCATCGATGCCGCTGTTGATATTCTGATGTGGCTGATGCGGGTACACCCGGACAGGTTTGCCGTTTATCTCTATTTTGACTGATTTTAAATCAAGACTGGCTTCTCTCATTTTAATCAGGCGATCCTGCAATTCCTCATAGGATATTCCGGCATCAACGGATTTACGGGGCGGTTGCCATATCATCCCATTCCACCTGGTTTTAGCCTGGCGAAGACGAGCGTTAAAATTAACCAAGTTGCTCTGTTCGTATAATGTTTTGGCTTGCAGGTGTGTCAATAGCATAGAAAATGTCCAATAATTTTCTGATTACTTATTGAATAATATCAGGTATTTTTCAATTGTTAACGCATCGTCAAAGTCGTTTTTCTATTCATTTTGCAAGACAGGCGAGCACATAGGGGCGCCACAATATTTTAACCAGGTCGTTGTATTTTTTTTTTTGAAACGGTAAGAATAAGGTATTCCTTTTTGTCGTGAAGAGTTGCGTGCCGAAATATCAGGGAAGAACGTTAACCAAAATTGAAGAAAAATCGGGCGGCAAGAATCGGGGTTCCGTTAATGGTTTTTATCAGGATGGCAGCACCAGGCAATATTTCATCAAAAAGCCTGACAAAATAGCGGAGTTATTTACGGAGTTGTTTGCCGGATTACTCCTGGATGAGCTTAAACGGCGCGGGCTTATCGACAAAAAATACCACTCGTTGTTAATCTGTGCCGATTGGATTCAATTTGACGATAAATCCTATGGGCTGATACAACCCAGAGTTCTGTTTAATGAATTATTCAGGGAGATTGGCACGGCCTACAGGGACGGTTCCGATCGCGATCCGCGTCTGGAAATGGTATGGGGGCCGTATTACTATCGCGCCATAGCCGACATGCAGCCGTATCTGGGATTAGCCCTTATTTTGATGTTGTCTTTACTGCTTGGCGACTACAGTGTACATAGCGGTAATGTGGTTTGTTTCAAATATCTGTCCTTACAGGAGTGTTTTGTTACGTTATTAGCGCGCATTGACCTGGGAGCGGCGTTTCGCAATTATGCCTGTCCGGATAATAACAAGGACTTGCTTTATCCTATGGAATACCAGGGGATGGCCAACTATCGCTGGTATACCAAAGGGTATATATGGAATTACCTGGGTATACCTGGAATATTGCCTGCTATAGCCGCCGAATCCGCATCATTAAAAAAGAGGGTGAGCGATGAGGAGCTTGCCGATATTTTAACCTGTGTATTAAACCGGATCCCGGCTGATCTTCTCGATAAACGAGCCAAATATGAGCTGGCTGGCTATATGGGGATGGGCTCTTTTGCGTCTGTCGATTTCGGTCATGTGCCCAGTTATCAATGGTTTATCAAGGATATGATAACGACTCTTAATATACGGTTAACCAAAATGACGGAATTCAAGGATCGGGCTGATGAGCATGTCTCGACAACAAAATCAACGCCCTACAGGGATTACAATGCGGGGGTTGTCCATATTGAAATCAATGACGAGTTGACTTTTCCGCAACAAATAGTGCATTGGCGCAATCATATCGCCGAAGTGGATGAACTGGCCTTATTTGATTTTAATACGGTATTGTTACCGTCGCTGGTGGCGCAATTTAACAGATATCTGGATAATTTGTTGTTTCAGGGCGGTGAATCCGTTGGCGGCTCCAGGGTTTCTACCGACTGTGAAGGCCGGGAGAATCATCGGGATGTCCTGAAGCGTAAATACGTTTTAAAAGAGGATGCAACCCCTTTGTTTTCCTGTGACGAATCCATTTTGCCTTATCTGAATGGGAAAAATGACGCGTATTGGCAACAGGTGGAAAATAGTTTGTCTCTGGGTTTTAATTTGATCATTCTGATTCGTATGTTATGCGACGCTCAACAGGAATTGTTCAACAAAAAACCCACGGTATCGCAAATACCGGATCTTCTTATCTCGTTCAAAACCGGCCTTGAAACATGGTATAACGCAAACCGGAAACTGGATGAGTTATGCGTGATGGAACCCTCGCAGACAGATATTGGTGAGCAAAATCAGAAATCCGTGGCGGAGTTGATATTGTTTTTTAACCGGAAATCAAATGACAGGAAACCAGCGAACTGTCAGGAGATAAACAAATCGTTTGCACATACGGGTCATTAATGATGTATTTATCGGATTATCATATAGACCAATTAACCATGTCGGTTTAATCTAGTCTCTGTTGAAATTTTACTGTCTGGTGCCTCATCCTGTAAATAACAGCCGATTAACGATCGTGTTATTTACAGGATGAGGTACCAGAGGGTTTGAGGAAAATGAATGAAACAGAATGTTTTTGTTAACCGCATATTAAATATGAAAAAAATCAAGTACATTGGCCTGGATATGGATCATACCTTAATCCGCTATGATACGCCCAAATTTGAAACACTGGTTTATTCCCTGGTGATAGATCGGCTCATCGAAAATAATAATTATCCTGAAGCCATCAGGCAGTTCCAATTTAATTTTAATGACGCGATCCGCGGTCTGGTTATTGACAGCAAAAATGGGAATTTATTGAAATTGAGCCGCTATGCGGCTATCAGACAAAGCTATCATGGCACCAGACGGATAGGTTTTGCCGAACAGCAGACGTTTTATCGCAGTATTTATGTGGATTTGGGTGATCCGAATTATATGGTCATAGACACCTCGTTTTCCATCGCGTTTGCCGTGCTTTATGGGCAACTGATCGATTTCAAGGACGAATATCCTGACCTGCTGCCCGGTTATCATGAGATAGCGCTTGATGTTTTAAAATATGTTGATGTCGTTCATGCCGACGGCAGTCTGAAAAAAATCATCAGCGCTAATCTCGACGAATATGTCCTTAGGGATAAAAAAGTGGTGGATGGCCTGAAATGGTATGTGCAACATGGCAAAAAATTGTTTATTTTGACCAATTCGGATTATTCCTATTCCAGGCTCATGCTTGATTATGCGATCAATCCTTTTCTGGATAAATCGGAACAATGGGATAGTCTGTTTGAGTTTGTCATTACTTTAGCCAACAAGCCCCGTTTTTTTTACGATAACCTGAAATTTCTGCGTATTAATCCCTCGGACGGCACCATGACCAATTTCCATGGACCTATCGCTCCTGGCGTGTATCAGGGAGGCTGCGCTAAAAAATTTACCTACGACTTGAATATCAGCGGTGATGAAATACTTTATATCGGTGATCACATTTATGGCGATATCCTGCGCTTGAAAAAGGATTGCAACTGGCGTACCGCGTTAGTCGTGGAAGAGCTTGGGGAAGAAATCGCTTCCCAGATTAAGGCGCGCCAGACGGAGTTGAAAATTGTCGAGGCCATGGATATTAAAAAACATCTGGAACAGCAGCATGTGGATCTCTGCACCAAACGCATCGACGAGCACACCGGCCAATACGATGAAGCCATACATGATTTGCACGATAAACTGACTGCTATTGATACGGATATTACCCGGTTGTTACAGGAAGAGCATCAGTTCTATAATCCCAGATGGGACAGGGTTTTCCGGGCCGGGGCGGAAGAAAGTTATTTTGCCTATCAGGTGAATCGTTATGCCTGTATTTATATGGAAAAACTGTCCGATTTGCTGGAGCACTCACCTCTGACTTATTTTCGTGCCAATCGAAGGTTATTGGCACACGACAGGGCATTGTATTCCGAGGATAATCAGGTTTCGTGAATAAAAATTGCGTAAGTTGTGCAGGCAACCGGTATAGTCTAAATTTTAATTTTCTGTAAGGATTCCCGCAGGGATTTGATGGATTTTATAGTACGTTTGTGTTGATCGGGCTGCCTGGATGCGTTTTTTAACCGTGTCTGCTCGTAATTGTTATATTTTATGGTTAATTCTTTGCTCAGTGTCGGTCGTTGCCGGATTAACTCGTGGATTTGCCGATGTAGAGTGGCCGGGGGGGTGGTGGCGATGCCCAGCCGTTTTATTTCCCGTAACAAGCGCTGGTGTTCGCGTGATAATGGCCCTTTCCTGTTATACAGACTTAACTGATAGCAAAGACTACCGACAAGAAGAAAAAAAACCAGGATCATAACCGAAATCTGCAATAGTCTCATGCCATCCCAATCTTTAAAGCCAATATGCCTTAAAAAGTTTTGTTGATTATCGTAATTATAAAAAAGAAGCCAGCGTTCCCAGAAAAACTGGGCGGATTCCAGCAAAAACATCATACGCGTCGTCCAGGACAGTTTGGTTTGTGTTTCCCCCCAGTTGAAAAACCAGGATGGATTGTAGCGATTGGCCTGTTGCTGCCAGATGGTTTTATCAATACGAGCGACTGAGATGTAGAGGGTTGGGTCAAAACGCTGCCATCCTTTTCCTTCCTGCCAATATTCCAGCCAGGCATGGGCGTTATTTTGCTGGATAGTGAGGTATTGGACTATGGGATTCCAGTTGCCCCCGAAATAACCGACAACGATTCGGGCCGGGATCCCGACGGAACGGAGGATAAAAGCGACCGAGCTGGCGTAATATTCACAATATCCTTTACGGGATTCAAACCAGAACTGATCCATCTGGTTTATGCTTTTGGGAGTATCTCCGGCATTTAGACTATACCAGTAAGGTTGCTGATGGATATGAAGACGAATTCTGTTAATCAGGGCGTTCGTATCCCCATGAGCGGCCGCAAACTGTTGCCGCGCCCAGGCTCGTAATTTGGGATTTCCCTGTTTTGGAAGTTGTGTATACCTATGATAGGCGTATCGTGACAAAGGGCGATAGGTTGGTTTTTGCGTCGCGATGGAGTAAATAAAACGTTGTGAGACGACGCGATTTTTAACCTGAGTCAGTCCCGTTTCCGGTGAATAAAGCAATGTCGGACTGGATGCTACCGGATTATCCTGATAAAACAGCCATTTTTTTTGATGGGGTTCCAGGAGTATTTGATAATCAGCCCGGTGATGCCGGCTTATTTTCTGCAAGGGTGTAAAAGACACGTCGTTTTGCGATACGCCGGTCCATCGCCAGCCATCGTATCGACTTAATACCAGGCCTCGCCAGTACAGATCGGGTTTGAATGCCGCTTGAAAGGTAATACGCATGATCTTGCTGTCGTCATTGAAAAGATCATTCATATTATTCAGTGTCAATTCTTCATGAAATCCGGCCCTGGTTTCAGTCATGGCGGGAACTTGCCATAACGGATTGGTCAGGCGCGGGAACAAATAAAAAAGTATCATACTAACGGGTAGGGCCAGAAAGAGGTGTTTGGTCGTTATCATGGCGGATTGTTTGAACGTTATTGCCGGGGAAGTGACTTTCAGCATCAACAAAAAATTGGCGAAAACGGCGAGAAGTAAATAAATAAAAATCCATAATTCCAGATTCAATAAAATAACGGTCAGGATCAGATAAAAATGGCATAGAATCAGGACTCTTAAGTCTCTGGTCGTGTGGACTTCCAGGCTTTTCAAGGCAATGAAAACAAGGAGAAAATTTATGAAAAATGTACCGGACCACAGGTTGCCCTGTTGTTTGAGGAGCAGTGTCGTGATACCCAGGAGGATTAACAGCAAACGGGCTGCCGGGCCGGGCAACGGCCAGGCAACGTAGTCTGCCAGCAATCGATAGACGATAATCCCGAGGATAAGCAGGGAGATCCACCAGGAGACCTGCATGATTTGAGGGGAATAGCAAAATATCATTACCATCAGGGCAAATCGTGTCGTGGTGTGCTGCGTTGTGTTCATCAGTACATAGCCAGTTGACGCAAGCATTGCTTTAAATGCTCCGTACCTTGTGAGAAAGAAGTGCGTATACCCTTTATTTCCAAAGCGTAGAGTAATCCTCTCCGTTCCGCATCATGAAGCCAGTAACTGAGATGTTCCAGCGCGTGCTCGATGTCTCTGTCCGGCAAATCGTCGAGGCGGAATAGCCAGCAGTCGCCTTCGGGATCGTTCATTGTTTTGAGGTACCAGCCCTGACCGCGCGCAGCGATTTTCCAGGCAATGCGGTTTGACTGGATCCAGGGATTATCCACCGGCTTTAAATTATCAAGATCTTCATGGCCAGGTTTGCTTTTGCGACGGTCTCCCTCGCTCGTCCACGCTGCGGGCCAGAATCCGGGTGAAACGGCTGCGGGATAAACGTAATAGTCTCTGTCAAAAAACGCATAGCCCCAGACCCTAAACAGGCCGAATGGATAATCACTGTAAAAACGCATGACTGGAAATTTATAATGACCTCGTCTCTTGCCATGCAAGGAAATAACCAATTGTTTTCCTTCCGGCGGCAGCATATCGATACCTGTTTTTTCTTGACCCTTGATTTGGTAGCACAGATTAAACCGCGTCTTGCCATTGGCTTTCAGATAAAAAACGGCGTGTGTCGTTTCTCCCTGCTGAATATCATTAATGGTCAGGAAACTGATGGAAAGGCCTTGTAAATTGGCATGCGCTTCCCAGGCGCTGATCAATCCGGCCACACCAGGAATAAACGTTAGTAAAAAAATAGCGCTCATCTGATAATTGACGGCGCAAAGAAACAAGGTTAGCAAAACTACAGCGTAAACCCAGCCGAACAGGGAAGGAAGAATATAGAGGTTTCGAGATTTAAGATGCTGGGGATTGTCCCGGGTGCCTCGCTTTTTTACCCAATGATACCAGTATTGCCATAATCGTTGTTTGATTGCGGTACTCAAAGCGGAACCTCAACGTGATTAAGAAGTAAATCGGTTGCCGAATACGGAACGTTAGCCTGTTTGATGACCAGACGATGATTAACGACGGCGGCCATAATCGCCTGGACGTCGTCCGGTCGGACAAAATCCCTGTCGTCGGTACGGGCGTACGCTTTGGATGCTTTGACCAGAGCCATGCCGGCCCGGGGACTTAGCCCATGGTAAAACCAGTCCTGTTGCCGGCTTGCAGCCAGGATCTCCTGGATATAATCCAGGACAGGATCGGACACATGAACGAGCAGACTTTCCCTTTGCCAGGTTATTAATTGATCCACATTGCTGACCGGCGGCCTGTCAAACAGGTTGTCATTACCGGGCAATGTTAATAATTTTCTCTCGGCGTCCGGCGGCGGATAACCAATGGTCAGGCACATTAAAAATCGATCCAGTTGTGATTCGGGAAGCAAATAGGTACCGGTTTGATGAGAGGGATTTTGAGTGGCAATGACAAAAAAGGGATTCGGCAGGAGATGGGTTCCTTCTTCTGTGGTAACCTGCCGTTCTTCCATGGCTTCCAGCAAGGCGCTTTGTGTCCTTGGTGTGGCACGGTTCACTTCATCGGCCAAAATCAATTGCGAGAAAATAGGGCCGTAGTGAAAATGAAACTGCTGTTGCTCCGGATCAAAGATGGATACACCTAGCAAATCACCGGGAAGCATATCACTGGTAAATTGAATGCGCCGGTATTTCATACCGACAAAATGTGCCAGGGCATGGCTAAAGGTGGTTTTGCCCATTCCCGGAATATCTTCCAGTAACAAATGTCCGTTGGCCAGAAGGCATGTGATACCCAGACGGATAACCTCGTCTTTTCCAAGTAATACATGACTCAGGGCGTTTTGTAATTCCTTGATCATACAATAATCATCCTGACTAATTTTGTTCGCGAAACCTGCGCTCTGTGCCTGTGGATCAGGCAGTGCATCGTTTGTCAGTCTGTCGTCAAGCTCTCGTCACCAGTCCTGTCGCTAGTTGCTAAAATATCTATTATATATTTTTATATAAGTTCCGTCCGCTTGTATGCTTAAGAGCCCTGAATTGATGGCTTTGATTAATTGCTTATTTTTTTCGAGGGCTAGAAAACCATAGCCTTGCCCAATTGGAATTTTGTCCCCTACCAGCTTGAAGTTCATTGCTACATTATTTATTAAATATTCCGCCACTTTATTATTTAAGAAAATGGCATCAACCTCATGGGTTGCCAATCCATCGATTAGATCGGAAAATTTCTGGTATTGTTTTATGTTGTCAAAGGTATAATTGCCTTGCTGAATTAACACGTCGTACAGGGTGTTTTTTAAAACACCTATTTTTTTATTTTTTAAGTCATTTACAGAGTTGATATTGCCTGTACTCACCGTAATAAATCGGCCGTCGCTGGGAAAATAGGGCAGGCTAAAGAGATATTGTCCCTCACTTTCAGCAATAATCGGATTTACGCTTGCGGCCAGGTCAATGGTTCCATCATTCAATAATTGCAACTGGTTGCTTAATAAAATAAGCTTAAAGGAACATTCGATTTTAAGCTGATTGCAAATAGCATTCGATATGTCTACGGTAAATCCATAACAATTCAAGCCGTCGTTGGTTATGCTGGAGAAAGGTGGGGCGTACTCCATAACACCGATAGTGACCGGTTTACTATCAGCCACTATACTGCTCAGGAATAAAATTATAAAAGCCAGAAACTTCATAATTATACTCCCGAGTTTGTTCTTTTAAATTTAGGAACAAGCCGCAGTTTTGTCAAATAAAAATACTTTCTGCCTAAAAATACTATTGCTTGCATTATGGCCTTACCTTATCACGGGCTACGTCCTTAAAATGGGGACGTAGCCCGCTTGAGACACGGATTCAGAAAGATTATTGCTTTTTACGATAAGGCACATAGACCGGATTCCAGATATGTTTGCGAATGCGCTGTTCCAGTTCATCATCGGACATCGGATCAGCCAGATCACTTTTTATCGCTTCCCTGGCTACGGCGAGTGCGACACGATAGGAGACGTTTCGGACTTCGGTCAATGGCGGCAGCAGATTATCTTTTGGGTTTTGTTTGGCCGGTGCGCAGTCGGCGAGCGCTTTGGCGGCGACCATGAACATTTTATCCGAGATATGTCTGGCCTGTGCCGCGATGGCGCCCAGACCCATGCCAGGGAATATATAAACATTATTGGTTTGATCGACCCGGAATTGCTTGCCATTTTTGATGATGTTGCCAAAGGGGCTTCCGGTCCCAATGACCGCACGGCTATCCGTCCATAACATTAAATCTTCAGGCGTGGCTTCGCTGCGGGAAATGGGGTTGGAGAGCGGCATGATGATGGGACGGTCAACATGGGAGGCCATATCCCGGATTAGTTCCTCATGGAACAGGCCGGGCTGGCCGGATACACCAACCAGGGCATTGGGATGCAAATTATGAATCACGTCTTTCAAGCTGATAAAATCAGGATTTTCACATTGCCAGTTGGCGACAATGGCCCGGGGTTTCAGTAATTTCTGTTGAAACGGTAACAGATCTTTCATGCCCTCGAGTAACAAACCATTACGATCAATCATATAAATTTGTGAGCGAGCCTGTGCTTCCGACACACCGTCTTCAACCATGGCATGTACGACTAGTTCCGCGATGCCGCATCCCGCGGATCCGGCACCGACGATAACGATTTTTTGATCACGTAAATGAATGCCCGTGACCTGTACCGCCGATAATAAGGTTCCGGTCGCTATGGCTGCTGTACCTTGTACGTCATCGTTAAACGTACATAGCTGATTGCGGTAAGTGTCGAGCAGTCGAGTGGCGTTTTGCAGGGCAAAATCCTCCCATTGCAATAAAATATGAGGAAAACGTTTTTTAACGGCTTGCACAAAAGCGGCTACGAAATCATCATAGTCTTTGTCTCGTATCCGTTCATGGCGCCAGCCGATGTAGAGCGGATCTTGAAGCAGCTCCGAATTATTGGTCCCCGTATCCAGTAAAATGGGCAAAGTGGAGGCGGGATGAATACCGGCGCAGGCACAATATAACGCCAGTTTTCCTATAGGAATACCCATTCCTCCCGCTCCCTGATCGCCAAGGCCAAGGATGCGTTCCCCGTCGGAAACAACAATGGCCTTGACCTGATCAAAGCGAGCATTCGCAAGTATCTGATCTATTTTATCCTTATAGGGATAGGCAATAAATACACCGCGCGGGCGGCGGTAAATATGACTGAATTTCTGACAAGCGGCACCGACTACCGGCGTATAGACGATGGGCATGATTTCAGCGATATGTTCGCAGAGCAGACTATAAAACAATGTTTCGTTGGAATCCTGAAGATCCCGCATGTAGATGTATTTCTCGAGTTCGGTCGGTTTGCTTTTAAAGGCCTCATACGATCGTGCGCGCTGTTCGACAAGTGAACTTTCTTCCGGAGGAATCAGTCCGTAGAGATTAAAGTCCGCACGTTCCCCGGGGCTAAAGCCCGTCCCTTTATTGAGTATGGGATTGGTTATAAGAGAAAAATCACTTGTTTTTACTTCAAAATAAGGATTTCCCTGTTCATCTTCCCGTTGCACATAGTCCATAACAATTTCCTTTTGCTAATAATTCCTAAAAGTATAGTACCGTTTCCATGTCATTTTTGATCGGATGGCGTACACCATTCGTTACACTTGATTACTCGCTTTTTTTTTCCAGTATTTCCGTCATTTCCCGAGATAAAATACGTGTTCCGAAAAAAGTACCTTGTCCGTACATGCAGCCCAGTTTTATTAGTTGATCCGTCGTCGCCTGATCCGGTATACCGCGGGCCATGACTTGCAGTTTGAGGGCGCTGGCTATTTGAATGATGGCCTGTACGATGTGTACGTATTTTTCATCACGTACCATTTTGCTGATAAACGACCCGTCAATTTTAATTTCATGAACAGGAAAATTGATTAAATAAACAAAGGAAGTGTAGCCGGTAGAAAAATCCTTAATAGCTATTTGAACACCAAGGGCGGCAATATTATTCAAGGCTGTCAGTGTCTTGGCCTGATCACTGAGACAGGCTTTTTCAGTCAATGAAATTTTCAGGTATTGGGGGGGCAGCTTGCTATTTACCAGGGATTCCTGAATGAGTGGCACAAGCTCGGGATCACCAAGATCGGCAATGGACAGATCCATTTCCCCGTAAATTTTGTTGCCTTTATCATGCCAGGCGGCAATCTGCTTAATGAGATTCTTTAAGGTAAAAAACACCAGTTTTCTAGCATAACGTGCGTCATCCATAAGTTGAAATAATTTTTCCTCGTTAAGGACTTCCATGTCTGTATTTTCCAGTTTGACAGAGGCTTCCACGCCGATAATCTTTCCGGATCTCAACTCAACATGCGGTTGAAACTGCAAAAAGGCTTTGTCATTATCAATAGACTGCTCAAACGCATCAAGCATAGCCCGATTAATGGTTGTCTTATCCTGGATCCCGGAGTGATAGATGGCATACGGCTTGCCTTCTTTTTTGGCAAAATAAATGCTGTCGGTTGCGTGCGTCATCAGCGTTTCTGGCGTTAATCCATGAGTCGGATAAATCGCGGCGCCGACGGTTGTCGTAATGCTCATATTAATGCCTTCTATCATGAAATGAACCGAGGTTTCCTGGCTGATATTATCCAGCAATTGATCCAAATCCAGGTTTTTGCTTAATCTTGGCAGCAACACGGCAAATTCATCGTTACGTAAACGGGCAATAACGTTCATACCCATGTAGGCATCGAGCATCGATGGTTTGATGAGGATAGACTTTAGCTTGTCTGCAAACTGAACCAGAAACGTATTGGCGTGAAAACTTCCGAATCCGTAATTAATCTCTTTAAAATCATTAATGTTTAATACGAATACGGCGGCTTGACTGTCGCTGTCCAGTTGACCGATGGCTTGTTTTATCCGTTCAATAAACAGGTGGTAATTGGGTAAATTGGTAAGGCGATCATGCGTGGATTCGTATTTGAGCTTGATTTCCAGATTGTCCTTTTTACTGGTCAGTTCCCGGGTTTTATCCTGGAGCATGGATTCGGCTTTGTTAGCCAATCCATAACAAAACGACTGGCCCCAGTAGGCGAAAATAAAAGGGGACAGATCAAGTGCCCAGATGGCCGGGTTTGTTGTCTGTGCCAGCAAGATACTGTCAATGGAAATATTGCCGCTTATTTGATACGCGACAATGAGGGTTGCCAGAACGATACTGCTTATTGAAATGCCCAGGCCCATCATGGAATAACGGTTTACATGGCTTTTAAACAATTCTGATTTGATAAATGACATTATTCTCGCCGCGGATATTCCCTTGTTTCGTGAATATCGGCCAATGAATAATTATCTTTAGGTGTGCCCAGGTTGTGTTGTCATGCCTGCCATGGCAGCGAAAGGCCGGTGATTCGTTCATTTTTACAGGCCGGGTTATCAATGCCTGCCCGGCAAATCCGCAACTCTGTTTTGTGGATGCGAGACGTTTAGGGAGCCTACATCTGGACTGTGGGGCTTGTGGAAGGATAATTAAGTTCCTGTATTTTTTTCTCCAGAGTTTTTGTCCACTCCATGAACGAATTACAGGTTTCAACCTTTTGCACCCTGAAAAACCGATCATCCAGGCCGATTTCCTGCAGTTTTTTACGCAACTCGTCATTAATACCTTTTAGCAGGCAGCGCTTGGCACTACTGACGCAGTTGTTGCTAATTATGGAATATTTTTGTTGTCGCTCATCCATCATGGCCTTCAGGATTTCCTGTTCATCGAGATGGTAGTAATTGTCACCGTCTTTTTTGGTTGGCAATTTGATGGAAGAATCCGGATGGCATCCCCCGGTTAAATTACGAGATTCGATAAAATTGGCTTCACGGCTCGTATAATCTCTCTGGAGACGGGATTTTTCTTTCAAATCCTGTAGGTCTTCCATGGTTCTGCCTTTAATTTTATCGTCAAGTTGTTTGATACCGTCTTGATAATATTTGATAGCCTTCTGTTTCTCTTCCAGTTGGTCATCGATTTTTTCGATATCCTCTTTATAATCTTTTTCATACTCTCTTAATGAATTTAATTTTTCATTTTTATCAATATTTAATTGATCAATTTTTCTCTTTAATTTAGTATTTCTGATATTTAATTCAGTCAATTGAATTTGAGTTTTTGTGTCTGGATACTGGATTTTCCTCAAGTAATTTAAAGTCCTTTCTGTGGCGACAATTTTGCTTTTTATTTGATTGATTATGCCGTCAACATTAGCCAATTCTTCCTTGGTTTTTTTTATGATATTTTCATAATGTTTTTGAGTTTTGTTTTTCTGTTCGGCAAGAAAGTGACATTCCGTTTCAATTTTTTTTATAGCCTCACCCCATTTTTGTTTATTCTCCAGACTGACTTCCAGTTCAGATATCTCCATTAAAAAATCCAGATTTTTTTTCTTTTCCATTTCTATTTTGTCACGGCTAACTCGCAAATGACGATGTTCAATGACCATTGGTGTACTTTTATCTTCCCGTAACATATCATTTTCATGCGTATTGAATTCCGGATCGACGCCTTGCAATACTTCGGTTTTTCGTGGCTTTTTATCAGGCCAGAAACTATGGGAGATTTGATCGCTTTTAAAGAAGGCAGGCTGTAAATGGGACGAGTCGGGACGGATAACGTCAACGGGAACAGGGGCAATAGACAGAGTTTTTCTGATGTTCAGCGCTTTGGCATGCTTTTCTGCAAAGTCGAAACTTTCCTTTGATTGCTCATCAATCTCCATGAAAAAATTAACATGCCCGACGTTCTCATCCTTACTGTCGCGAGCCAGAAGCGGCCCTAAAAACTTATGCGTGATTCGTTTATTAAACCGCATGGTGGTGGAAAGCCATATATTGACATAAAGCACGATAACAGGACTCCTGAACAACAATTAATCACGTCTTTAATCTATACGAAATTATAACATATTAATTAAAAAATAAACAATTCGCCGGGGTTCTCGTACCATGAATGGTCAGTTATTTGCAGGATGAGACACAATCGTTGCCATTGGATCAGGTATTTTTTGACTATTTTTACGAGATTATTTTTTATTAAAAATTTTTGCTAAAAAACAATTGCTTTTTTTGTAAAAAATCATTATTGTATGCCTACGTTTTAGTTTGCCTGAGTTGGTATCTAAAAGTGACCAAAACGCCGCCGGATTTTTTTGATTTTTCTCTGCTCTCACGAGATGAAATCGCACGCCTGCTTCAAACGTGTAACTTACGCCTGACCGTTGATGAAGCTTTAACCATCCAGAACACTCTTTTAAAGCGGCCGCCCACGTATGCGGAATGTATTTTATGGTCCATCCAGGGTTCCGAGCATTGTTCCTACAAAAGCAGCAGGAAACATCTTGGCCGATTTGTGACGCAGGCACCGCATGTCATTCTCGGACCCAAAGAGGACGCCGGGATTGTAGCGGTAGCTACGGATGGGCAAGGACGACGTTATGGTATGGTCGTCAGTCACGAATCGCATAACCACCCTTCTCAGCTGGTGCCCTACGAAGGTGCGGCAACCGGCGTTGGTGGTAACGTGCGGGACGTTTGCTGCATGGGGGCCGAAGTCATTGCCGTGGCTGACAGTTTGCGCTTCGGAGATTTCCATCGTCCTAAAACCAGATGGTTACAGGATGGTGTCGTAAGGGGAATCGCCGGTTATGCCAATCCGCTTGGAATTCCAAATCTCGCCGGCGACCTTTATTACGATGACGCTTATAATGATAACTGTCTGGTGACCGTGGTCACACTGGGTGTTGTACGGGAAGATCAGGTGATTCATTCCCATGCGCCGCTTAATGCCGATGATTATCAATTCATCCTGGTTGGCAAGCCCACCGACAACAGTGGTTTTGGCGGCGCCGCCTTTGCCTCCTCGTCGTTAAATGATGAGCAGCAAGAGGAAAATAAAGGCGCGGTTCAGGAACCGAACGCATTTTTACAGCGCCATATTCTGAAAGCCAATTACGCGTTGTTTGCCTGGCTTCAGGAGCAAAACCTGATTGACCGTGTCGGTTTCAAGGATTTGGGCGCCGGAGGTGTCGCTTGTGCCAGTATTGAACTGGCGGAAGCAGGCGGTTATGGGGCGGAGATCGATCTTGAAAAAGTGCCGGTCAGCATGGACAACTTGCTGCCTGCCGTTATTTTATGCTCCGAAACCCAGGAGCGGTTTATGTGGGTGGTTCCTCCTGATTTGGTCCCGCTCATACTGACTCATTACAACGAGCGATTCGCTTTGCCGGATATTTGTGACGGCGCGCAGGCGACCGTAGTCGGGCGTTTGAGAAAAGATGATCAATACGTGGTTCGTTACCATGGTCAGGATATCGTCCATGCCAAAGCCCGTGATATTACCCAGGGTATTTTGTACGATCGACCCCATGTATCAAAGAAACAACGTTTTGACGAACCGGCTGTATTGTCGCCAGGCGATCTTAATGACGTGTTGTTGCAATTACTGGCGCATGAAAATATCGCGTCAAGAGCGCCCGTTTACGAAACGTACGACAAGCAGGTGCAAGGCCGAAGTGTTCTGGAGCCAGGATGGGCCGATGCGGGGTTGATAGCGCCGTTTAATGAAGGGAAATACCCGCAAGAAATCCGTTTAACCGGTGTGGCTCTGTCGGTGGATCATAACCCAAGATATAACAAGATCGACGCTTACTGGGGTGCGGTGAACGCGGTGGTTGAGGCGGTACGAAACGTGGTGGCAACAGGAGCCTGGCCTTCTGCCCTGACCGATTGCCTCTGTTTTGGCAACCCTGAAAACCCCGAGCAAATGGGTGAATTTATTGATGCCGTACGCGGTATCGTTGACGCCAGCAAAGCTGTAAAAATGCGGGATGAAGAAAACAGTACGCTGCCAGTCATTTCCGGAAACGTGTCACTTTACAATGAATCCGCCAATGGCGCGATTCCCCCAAGCCCCATTATCAGCTGTCTGGGTGTCATGCCGGATTATAGAAAAGCGGTTACGTTTTCGCTGAAACACCCGGATTCCGTACTACTTATGCTTGGTGAGCGCAAGGATGAATGCGGCGGCGGGGTATATTACCAGCTTCATAACCGGCTGGGCCGTCAATTACCGCAACCGGATTTGAACAATCTGACTAACGAACTGACGGTAGTGTATCTGGCTATTCAGGACGGATTGATTTTGGCCGCCCATGATATTTCCGAAGGGGGTATTGCGGTAGCGCTTGCCGAAATGAGTTTTAAAAACAATCTGGGCGTTCAGGTGACGGTTCCCGGTGCGTTATCCGTTGAGCGGCTGTTGTTTTCGGAAAGCGGGGGATTTGTTCTTGAGATATCGCCCGGGAATCTTCATCAGGTGCAACAATTATTTAAACGGCATGACGTACCCTGTGTCGCTATCGGTGAGACAACGACTACTCCTGTTTTGTCTTTTAATTCAGTTATTAACTTACCGGTTTCCAAGGCTCAGGACGCCTGGGAAAACGGATTACGTAACGGGAGACTATCATCATGCTGACCGTGGATTATAAAGCCGCCGGTGTGGATGTTGAAGCGGGTAACGCGGTGGTAAAAAGTATCAAGGACGCCGTAGAAAGCACATTTTCCCCATCGGTATTAACCGGAATAGGGCAGTTTGCGTCCATGTATGATCTCAAACCGTTGCTTGAGACGTACCAACATCCGGTTCTGGTACAAAGCATTGATGGTGTCGGCACCAAAATGATGGTGGCTAAACGCATGCAGAAATTTGACACCATCGGTATGGATCTGGTCAGCGCCACGACGAATGATATTGTGGTACTGGGCGCCAAACCCCTGACCCTCCTTGATTATATCGCCAACGATAAACTGGTTCCGGAAACGGTGGCGGATATTGTCCGTGGTATGGTGACTGCCTGCCGGGAGAATGACATTGCTCTGGTTGGCGGTGAGACCGCCGAAATGCCCGGAACCTACCTTCCCGGCGAGCTCGATCTGGTCGGAATCATTACCGGCGTGGTTGAAAAAGAGAAAGCGATAACCGGTCAGACTATTTGTGACGGTGATTTGGTCGTTGCACTCGCTTCTTCCGGTTTGCATACCAACGGGTATTCCCTGGCACGCAAGCTGTTCTTTGATATAGCCGGCCATGATGTGGATACGTACAGTCAGGAACTGGGCCATACCATCGGAGAGGAATTGCTGATCCCGCATCGTAACTATACCCGGCCTGTGCAACATATGCTGGAACAGAATATTACGATCAAAGGTATGGCTCATATTACCGGCGGCGGCCTTCTGGAAAATATCCCGCGTATTTTACCGTCTGATTGTGCCGTGACGATTGAGAAAAAGCGCATTCCACAATTACCGGTCTTTAACATGCTGCGTGCGCTGGGTCATCTGGAAGATGATCAGATGTATCGAACTTTTAATATGGGGGCGGGACTGGTGTTTGTCATCCCACCGGACATGCTGGCACCCATGAAAAATGTGTTGCTGGCCTCATCACAACTGCCGCTTTATGAAATAGGGCGGGTTGTGCGGGGCAATAAAGAGGTGCGGCTTTTATGATACGAATAGGTCTCATTCAGTTTCCCGGTTCCAACTGCGAGCGGGAAACGGCGCTTGCTGTTAAACGGGCTGGAATGGAGCCCGTGGAAATTCTCTGGAATGAGTCATTGGCTACTCTTCGTGCCATGGACGGTTATGTCCTTATTGGCGGATTTTCTTATGAAGACCGTTCCAGAGCCGGCATCATTGCTGCCTTGCAGCCGGTGATGCAGGAAATAAAGGCGCAGAGTGAGGCGGGAAAACCGGTATTGGGCTTGTGTAACGGCGCGCAGATTCTGGTGGAATCCGGCCTGGTACCCGATCTTGCCGATACGCGCTGTAACATGGCTTTAACGGAAAACAAACGTATCAGTCAGGGCACTTTACTGGGCACCGGCTTTTACAACGAATGGGTATACATGCGTCTGGCTGACCGTCATCAACACAACGCCTTTACCCGCCACCTGTCGGAAACCGATGTGATACATTTACCGGTGGCTCATGCTGAAGGGCGTTTCATTATGCCCGAAACCCTGTATCAACGCATTGAAGAGCGCGGCTTGAATCTGTTTCAATATTGCGACAAGGATGGACGAATCATCGATCATTTCCCGGTCAATCCCAATGGTTCCATGGGTAATCTCGCAGCCGTATCCAATGCCGCGGGAAATGTGATGGCTATGATGCCCCATCCGGAACGCACGCCAAACGGCGATCGGATTTTTACTTCCATGCGCGATTACATTGCCAATGAAAAAAGCATAACTGTCCACCGGGTTGAGCCGGTAAACCATCACGTTGATGTGCAAATTTATCAGCAGCCGGCGGGCGATCAGCAATGCGTTGTGCAGTTAAATATCACCGACAACCATGCCCTGACCGTACAAAATACGTTAAGGCGTCTGGGCTTTCCGGTGACGGTACGTCGTTTTGTTCATTGGGAGCTGGAGTGCGACTCGAAAGAGGAGTTGCGGCAAATCCGGGAAAGCGGTGTTTTATATTGCGATCGCAAGGAACGGGAATGTCAGCCGGTCAGGAATAAAAAGACCTCCAACGTGATGTCTTATCTGGTTCGTGCCAGAGAGGATATGGTGGGACAGGAGGCTTTGCAGACTTTAACCGCCCATTACGGATTGACGCAGACGACGTGTGTGCGACATGGCGTCTTGTGGCAGTTTGGCAGTGAAACGGCAGATATTGCCGCCATGATGGATGAAATACTTTTGACCAATATAATCGGAAATCAATACGCCCATGACTATTATTACTACGACCATGCCGTATCTTGATAAGATTCGTGCGCAATTGCCCTATCTGCTGGACAAAACCAATCTTCCCATTGGTTCGCGACGGCAGGGCAAGGTTCGGGATTCCTATGATTTGGGCGAGCATCTTCTATTAATCACGACGGACAGGCTGACCGCGTTTGACCGGCCCCTGGCGCTAATCCCCTGCAAGGGACAGGTATTGAATCTGACCAGTGCCTGGTGGTTTGAACAAACCGCCGAACTCGTACCCAATCATGTGGTGGCGGTACCCGATCCCAATGTCGTCGTCGCCAGAAAATGTCGGGTATTTCCTGTTGAGTTCGTCGTTCGCGGCTATATTACCGGAACAACCGATACGTCCTTATGGACTCAGTACCAGAAAGGCGTCCGTAATTATTGCGGTATTTCCTTTCCGGAAGGATTGCAAAAAAATCAGTGTCTGGAACAGCCCGTACTGACACCGACCACCAAAGAGGCCGTACATGATCGCCCCATCTCTCCCCGGGAAATTATTACGGAACAATGGATGGGCGAAGAGCATTGGCATAAAGCCAGTGAACTGGCGTTAACCCTGTATCGCCGAGGTGTGGAAATAGCCCGGCAGCATGGTTTGATTCTCGTCGATACCAAATACGAATTCGGTCTGGATTCGGACGGTAATGTGATTGTGGTGGATGAAATCCATACGCCAGATTCCAGCCGTTACTGGCTGGCGGATAGTTATGAGGAGCGTATTGCCGCCGGAATGGAGCCTGAAAATATTGACAAGGAGTTTTTACGGCTGTGGTTTGCCAAACATTGTGATCCTTACCAGGACGATGTGTTGCCGCAGGCGCCGCAGGAATTAATTGAACAGTTGTCTTCACGTTATATTCAGTTGTATGAAATGATTACCGGTAAGGATTTTCATTTTTATCCCAACCATGAACCTATTGAACAACGAATTTTACGAAACATAACGCAATTTTTAAGGTAACCTCGGGAATATGTGCGGGATAGTCGGTATTTACAGTCAGGGATCGGTGGCTCCGGAATTATTTGACAGCCTGATTCACTTGCAGCATCGAGGTCAGGATGCCGCCGGGATACTCACCTGTGACCAGCGATTTTATACCAGGCAGGGCTTAGGCCTGGTGCGGGAAATTTTTACGCCGGACAGTGTGATGTCCCTGAAGGGTAATATCGGCATCGGACATACCCGTTACCCTACGGCCGGAGGCTATAGCGAAACGGATATACAACCGTTATGGCTGGGCAGCCCGCGCGGCATCGCTCTGGCTCATAATGGCAATTTAACCAACTACCAGGAACTGGCGGATGACATACGTCTTAAACAGTATAAACACCTGAATTCGTCGCTGGATTCCGAGGCGATGCTTTTGATGCTTGCTGATCGGTTGGCTCACGGCCAATACGGCGAAGAAGACGACGAGAAGTTTTTCGAACTGTTATGCAAAGCCGTACAATACGTTTTCAGACATGTGGAAGGCGCCTACTCCATTGTCAGCGTGGTGATCGGCAAGGGATTGGTCGCGTTTCGCGATCCCCACGGTATTCGTCCTCTGGTCTGGGGAAGTCGTGATAACACCTCCGGTCAGAAAGATATTATCTTCGCTTCGGAAACCACACCGTTTTATGCCTTGGGATTTCAGGAGGAAGGTGACATTCAGCCTGGAGAAGTGGCTTACGTAAGCCGCACGACCGGCAAGCTGTATCGCCGTGTCCTGCAAGAAAAAACATTCAGGCCCTGCGTGTTTGAGTATGTTTATTTTGCCCGTCCCGACGCGACACTTAATCATGTCAGCGTCTATCGTGCCCGCCTTCGGATGGGACAAAATCTGGGACGCCAATGGTTAAAAAAATATCCGGACGTGATCCCGGATGTCGTTATTCCGGTTCCCTTCACCGCCAATACCGCCGCGTTGTCTTTTGCCCATGAGCTTGGGGTGCGTTATTCGGAAGGGTTGTATAAGAACCCTTTTATTGGCCGAACCTTTATCATGCCTAATCAAAAGGCCCGAAAGCGAAGTATCGGATACAAGCTGACGCCGCAACGTACTGAAATTCAGAACAAATCCGTTTTGCTCGTCGATGACAGCATCGTTCGCGGGACAACGTCTCGTGAAATCGTGCGTATGGTCAGGGCCTTGGGTGCTAAAAATATTTATCTGGTATCAACGTCTCCCGCGATTAAAAATCCCTGCTTTAGCGGTATAGACATCCCTACACGCCAGGAACTCATCGCATCCGATCAGGATGACGAACAGATTGCCCGCTATATCGGGGTGGATATTCTGATGTACCAGTCGCACGAAGATTTGGTAGAGGCGGTTACCAGGCGCGGTAAAAACCAGATAAAACAACCATGTATGGCTTGTATGAACGGTGATTATTTTTGTAAATCCATGACGAAGGAAAAAATGCGGCAACTGGAGGCACACAGGCAAAAGGGACGTAATTCGGATATGAAAGACGAGGAATTAATAAAGTGAGAATTCTTGTTATTGGTTCCGGAGCACGCGAACACGCTCTGGCCCAGGCTTTGTTTCGATCACCGCAAGAGCCGGATATTTATTGTTTCGGTTCCTCGCTCAATCCCGGAATTATGCCGCTGACAAGCGGTTATCAGGTCGGCGATATTACCGATTGCACTACGGTCGTTCGCCAGGCCCAGATATGGCGTATCGAAATGGCGGTTATCGGTCCTGAAGCGCCGCTGGAAAAGGGCATGGCCGATGCCTTGTGGCAGGCCGGCATTGTGACTATTGGTCCGGGACAGGCTCTGGCCCGGATAGAAACGAGCAAGGAATTTGCCCGAAACCTGATGAAAAAATATGATATTGCCGGATTGCCGCGTTACCGCCAATTTGCTTCCCTGGACTTTGTCGAAGCGTTTTTAAACGAGTTGGGAGATGGACAATACGTCATCAAGGCGAACGGATTAATGGGTGGAAAAGGCGTGAAGGTAGCCGGGGAGCATTTGCACTCAATATCCGAAGCGCTCGCTTTTTGTAAAGAGATTCTTGCCGGCGAGCAGACCATTGTCATCGAAGAAAAACTGGTTGGACAGGAGTTTTCCCTCATGTGTTTTGCTGACGGTAAACATCTGGTGCCTATGCCGCTTGTTCAGGATCACAAGCGTGCCTTTAACGGCGACGAAGGACCCAATACCGGCGGTATGGGCAGCTATTCGATGCCGGATCACGGACTGCCGTTTTTGACGAAACAGGAAATAGAGGATGCCCTGGCAATTAATCAGGCCACGGTTGAGGCTTTGCAGTCTGAAACGGGGCAGCCGTTCATTGGTTTTCTATACGGCAGTTTTATGGCCACGAAACAAGGGATTTTTGTTATTGAGTTCAACGCCCGCCTTGGTGATCCCGAAGCATTGAATGTCTTGTCGATTCTCAAGTCGGATCTGGTCACCCTCTTTCTGGCCATGGTTCAAGGCGAGTTGTCGGCGCATCAAGTGACGTTTCAAAAGCAAGCCACCGTTTGTAAATACGCGGTGCCGAAAGGGTATCCGGATGCGCCGTTGAAGAATTTTCCGGTAGAGTTCAGTGAGGTGACCGATCCTTCTCATTTGTACCTGGCGGCTGTGGATCAACGCGACGGTCAGTTGATGGCAACCGGATCCAGAACCATGGCTTATGTTGGTATTGCGGACTCCCTAAACGAGGCCGAACAGCAAGCGGAACAGGAAATTTCCCGGGTGAAAGGCGCTTTGTATCATCGCGACGATATTGGTACCGAACCATTGATTCGACAGCGACTTGATCATATGGCAAGGATCCGCTCATCATGATGCGTCTTGCCGTTCTGGGTTCTACGCGAGGAACCAACCTCACCGCGCTGGTGGAGGCGATTCGCGCCGGCACACTGCCTGCCTCCATTGAACTTGTAGTCAGCAACAAAGCGGATGCGCTCATTCTGGACAAAGCGAAGCAATTCGGGTTAACGCACCAGTTTGTGAATCCGCATGGGTTGAGTCGAGAGGAATACGACGAGCAATTGTCTTTGATCCTCCTGAAATATCGCATTGATTTGATCGTGTTGATTGGTTATATGCGTATTCTGTCCCCGAATTTTGTCGGAGCCTGGCGCGATAAAATTATCAATATACATCCGTCCTTATTGCCCGATTTTTCCGGTTTAATGAATATAGCGGTTCATCGTGCTGTACTTGACAGCGGAAACAAAATAACCGGTTGCACAGTTCATTACGTGACAGAGGATGTGGATGCCGGACCCATTCTCCTGCAAAAGACGTGTCCCGTGTTGCCCGATGACACGCCTGAACGTTTGCGAACCAGGGTTCAACAACTGGAGGGAACGGCGCTGGCAGACGCTATTGCGACGATAGCCGAGGGTAAGAGACCTACGTTTATCTGATTCACAGCCCGGGTTTCGTGAACAAAATTTTCCTTGTGAAAAAGAGTCATCCCGCTACGTGTTTTTTGTAAAAGAACCGTAGCCCGTAAGGAGGCCTGCGGCCGTATTGCGGGATCCCTGGTTCAATTGCAGCCATGGAATGACATGTCAACAAGCCCTGCTGTTTCTCCTTACTTGAGAGCCTTGTCGTCATAAGGTTCTTTTAACGATGTTTCCAGAAAGGAATGATAAACGTGGGAACGTTGGGACAGGATGGTCACATGCCCCAGCTTGCGTCCAGCCCGTGGTTCTTTCTGATAATCATGCCAATGCAGATCAGTATAATTTGCCAGTTGATTTTTATCAGGGAAATGACCGATAACGTTATACATGGTTGCATAAGCGAGACTGTCTGTACGGGCAGGAGGCCATCCCAGAATACAACGCACATGATTGGCAAACTGGCTGGTCATGGCGGCTTCTATCGTCCAATGTCCACTGTTATGAACCCTGGGAGCCATCTCATTGGCGATAAGCTGTTGGTCTTCCTGAAAAAATTCCAGTGCCAGAACACCGACATAATCCAGATGTTTCAGGAGTTTATCCATATGGTTTTGCGCAGTTGCAAAGAAAGGGTCATTTCTTTTATTCGCTGTACTGAATAAAATGCCGTTGAGATGAATATTTTCAGAGAGATCGTAAAAAATGCAATCTCCGGTTTTGTTTCTTGCGGCAATCATTGAGACTTCACGATCAAAATTCACGAAAGACTCAACTATGGAACAGGTGCATTGTTCATCGCTTACGTCATTTAGGTCGGCATGTTTGTAAAGCCTTAATTGACACTTACCGTCGTAGCCGCCATGGCGCTTTTTCAGGATCACAGGAAAACCCAGTGTTTCAACGGCCGCCTTTAAATCGTCTTGATTGTTCACCTCGTAATAACGCGCTGTGGGAATATTCAGTTCTTGAAACAGATTTTTCTCAAATAATCGATCCTGACTAATCTGTAATGCCGTTTTATCCGGATAAACAGGTTTCAACTGTTGTAAAAAATCAATGGTTTCAATGGGTATGTTTTCGTTTTCATACGTTATCAAATCGACCTGTCCGGCAAAATCCAGAAGGGCTTGCCTGTCGTCGTAGGGCGCATAAATAACACGTCCCAGGCTTTCCGAGCAACAAGGCTTTTTCGGCTCATAAAAGCAAAACTCAAGGCCGGCAGGTATCCCGGCCAAGGCTAACATGCGGCTTAACTGACCGCCGCCTAATACACCTATTTTCATGGCTGTTTCTCCGGATCAAGATCAGACAGAACCCTTTCTGTCTGCCTGGCCCGGTAGGTTTCCAGTTGTTGTTTTATATCCGGGTATTTATTAGCCAACACAGCCGCCGCCAGCAATGCGGCATTGATGGCGCCTGCTTTACCGATTGCTAAAGTACCTACCGGAATACCCGCTGGCATTTGTACAATCGATAAAAGGGAATCCATACCACTTAATGTTCTGGATTGCACAGGAACGCCAAAAACCGGTAAGGAACATTTGGCCGCGAGCATGCCTGGTAAATGTGCGGCGCCTCCGGCACCGGCGATGAGAACTTCAAAATGCTTCTCTCGCGCCGTCTTGGCAAATTCAAATAACAAATCCGGTGTTCGGTGCGCTGAAATAACCTGCGTATGATAACCGATCCCAAGCTGCTTTAGCAGGTTAACCGTATGCTGCATCGTCTCCCAGTCCGATTGCGAACCCATCACAACGGCAACCAAGGGTTTTGTAGTCATGACTCTGATACCTCTATGAATATAAAGATGCTTCTTCGCAGGCGGGAATGGCGCAGGCCCTTTATTTCAAACTGACGAAAAAACAGGTTCTTTATACGATATTTGCGGATAAAAATGAACCCTTTTTTGAACCTGATACGTTATCCTGTAAATCCGTCATGTACCCGGGCAAGCCATCGCTATTGCTCGTAAGCGGCAAGCGCTTTATTGACGCCCGCTCGTTCGGCAATGTTTTCATACCATCTCATCACATGCGGGAATTTATTGGCATCAATCGGTGTTTTATAAAATTTTTCATAACAATAAACCCAGGGCCAGATAGCCATGTCCGCGATGCTGTAATCCGTACCGCTTATAAAATCATGTTGCAGGAGTTGTTTGTCCATAACGGCGAAAAGTCTGAGCACTTCGTCACTATAGCGTTTTTTGGCATAGGGAACCGATTCTTCGGCAAAGACGTTGAAATGCCCGTATTGGCCGAACATGGGGCCGATATGGCCGACTTGAAAATAGCACCATTTCAATACGTCGTATTTGTGTTTCAAATCATTCATGGGTAGAAATTTCCCGTGTTTTTCGGCGAGATATTCAAGAATGGCAACGCTTTCAAATAAATAAAAATTATTGCTTTCATCATGGAGTGCCGGAATTTTGTTATTGGGAGATATTTTTAAAAATTCCGGGTCAAACTGCTCACCTTCCCTGATATTCACAAGCTTAATCCTGTACGGTACACCCAACTCCTCAAGCATTATGGTTGGTTTTATACCGTTTGGTGTTCCGAATGAGTAAAGTGTGTACATGGATGTCGTCCTTGCTGGTTATTGAATGCGGTGATATTTATATTATCTTCGCATGCCTGTGCAATGCAATGATTCATTACCTGTCCGGGGCTTCTGCCATACTATGGGAAAAAGAGGATGCTCCATCGGAGCGCCTGCAGGAAGTTCTCCCGCCAGTCCGGGAAAATCAGGGGAGGTTGGCCAGTTTCTTGGTGCATGTACCATATCATCTCCCAAAAAGCGTGCTGAAAAAACCCGCCTTCTGGCCTGCCCGTCCACGCCACCTGCCGCATGCAGGGTGAGCATATGAAAACACACCACATCACCGGGTTCTATGTCCCAGCCAAGGATGGGGTATTGATCGCGCGTACTTTCGATATCCGGCAAGTCAGCCAGCGAACCTTCGGGAAACCATTTGGCTTTATGATCCATAAATGTTCTGGGCATCAGCCAGGGGCCTGAATGGGAACCCGCGATAAATTCAAGGGTGGAGGAACGACGGACCGGATCAACGGGGATCCAGAAACTGCAATTCTGGCGACCGTCCACATTGTAATAGGGTTGATCCTGATGCCATGGTGTCGATTGGCGGGTATTTGGTTCCTTGACCAGCATGTGATCATGATAGAGTCGGGCCGTACTGCTGTTCATTAATTCGGCGGCCGCTTGTCCGAGGGGTGAATCAAAAATAATTTGGCGGTAACAGGGGTTGGCCGCCCAGGTACAAAAATCTTCCACAAACAGCCCCGGATCATCCGTTTTACTGGCTATTTTGGCACGGTGGCTTAAGGTCCGCAGGTTTAACTCTATACCTTCACGCAGTAATGCCACATGCTCTTTACTTAATAATTGCCGCAGGCAGACGGCACCGTCTCGTTGAAAATCATGAATCAATCGGGTGGATACGGCACCGGAATCAGGCGTGGTCATCACAACAATCACACGGCATGGGGCTGAATCCAACCCATACTGAACGCCAGAAAAAGAAAAAGAAACAGCGCCAGAGATAACCCAATCCGCCAGCTTAAAGCTTTCACGGTACGGTTGCTTTTACCGCCGTCGCGAATTAAAAAAATCAAACCGCTGCCCAGGGCGAACAAAATAATTAACATGACAATAATGATAAAGATTTTAGTAAACATGGTTTGCAGGGCCTTAAAAATTTTTAATTAAAATAACACAAATCCGGCCGGGGAGGGTATACTTCCCCCATCACGAATCCCTTTTCCCTGTTTCAGGACAATTTGTTTAAAAAATCATGTCTGTTTTCATTAGACGCCGCTTTCGACCCCATTGGGGCATGACTCTGCTGACACTGTTTGTCGTTGTTTTGTTCAGTAGTCTGGGTTATTGGCAAATAACCCGTGCCCATGAGAAAAAACGTATCGTGCTTGCTCAAAAACATATGGCGCAACAGATGGTTGTCCGATGGCGGCCGGATGAGACTTATCCGGCCCAGTTTCAACCGATATCCGTGTCCGGACACTATCTGCCGCAAGTCTTTTTTCTGGATAATCAGCATCATCGGCATCAATGGGGCTATCACGTTATCAGTCCGCTGGTGTTGGAGAATCAACAGGTGGTTCTGGTGGATCGCGGCTGGGTGGCCGGCTCTCCTGATCGACAGCAATTGCCTGATGTGCTGGTGCCGGAAAAGTCTTTGACCATCTCGGGAATGAGCTATTATCCCTCTAATAAAAACTGGGTTTTAGGAGAAGCCATTGAGCCGCGAAACGGGGACAGGTTTATTCTGGAAAAAATTGATGCGAAATTAATCAGCCAAGTTTTGCATAAATCAATCTATCCGTTTATTATTCGCCTTGATGAACAGGCCATGTATGGTTATGTTCGGCAATGGGCGGTGATTGCCATGTCTCCGGAGCGCCATTATGGTTATGCCTTACAATGGTTTGCGATGGCTTTCACGGTTCTGCTGATATATATCGTTTTAACACTGAAGAAAATGAATGAAACTATTTAAGAGTCCAAACATTGTGTTGTTGTTACTGGCTCTGGTGTTTGCTGCACCGGGGCTGGCGGCCTATCTGTTTTACAAGCACCCTCAATGGCTGGGTACCAAGACGACGAACAAGGGAACCTTGATAAACCCGCCGGTCTTGTTGTCCACTATGAACAGCCCGGCAAAATGGCGTCTGGCATTATGGCTTCCCAAAGACTGCAAATCCGTATGTCGCCAGCAGCTCGATAAACTGGCTCGCATTCGCCTGGCATTGGGTCGCCGACTGTACGAAGTGGAGCAATGGCTGGTTATGGATTATCCGACGTCCCCTCTTTCCGAGGGTATGATGCGAGAATTGCGTAAACAGGATATCCATGTTTTGAGACTCGCCAAATCCTATAACAAACCCGATCTGTTGGACAATCACGCTCATGTTTTTATAGTAAGTCCGGATAGTTACCTGATTTTGACTTATCCCCTGACGGCCAAATCCGGTGATATTTTTCATGATCTCAAACGGTTATTGAATACAACTGACAAGGCGAGCGGTTAACTCCATGCAACCAAGAATTCTGAATTACGCAACAACTCTGGCTGTTATTTTGGCGCTGTTTGTGGTTATGCTTGGCGCCTATACGCGCTTGACCAACGCGGGACTGGGTTGCCCGGATTGGCCCGGATGTTATGGACACCTCATTCTGCCCAGTGCTCAAAAAGCCTTGAATACCGCACAACAACAATACCCTTCCGTTCCTATTGAAACGCAAAAGGCGTGGACTGAAATGGCACACCGTTATGCCGCCGGAACGCTGGCGATATTGATTGCATGCCTCGGTATCCATGCTTTGTGGCGTCGTTTAAAGGGGATGCGGACAGGTTGGCGGTTACCGGTTGTACTTGTATTGCTGGTGGTTTTTCAAGCGGCTTTGGGTATGTGGACCGTGACCATGAAACTCTTGCCGATAGTTGTGATGGGGCATTTGTTGGGTGGTGTATTGATTTTTTCGTGTTTAGCCCGTTTTCGTCTGCAACAAAGCCGGGTGAGTCCGGTGAGCCTGCCGCAATGGCGGCCCTGGATTGGGTTGACCCTGGTTATTGTTTTGTGTCAGATTGCGCTGGGCGGGTGGGTCAGTTCCAATTACGCCGGGATTGCCTGCATTGGTTTTCCGCGTTGCAACGGCCAGTGGCTTCCGGCATTGCATCTGACACAGGGCTTCAATTTGTTTTCTCCGGCGGGGGTTAATTATCAAGGCGGTGTACTGGATAGTGAGATTCGGGTCACTATACAATACATTCACCGTCTCGGTGCCCTGCTTACCGCTTCCCTGGTTACCGGTCTGGGGGTGATGATGTTATTGCGAGTCCGCGAGACAGCCATCCGGTATTTGGCGGCTATGATGATAGTACTGGTGGCCGCGCAATTTGTATTGGGAGTTATTAATGTCCTTTATCTTCTCCCGTTAAGTGTCGCGGTATTGCATAATGGCGTTGCCGCTGTCTTGCTGGCGACTTTATTTATGATGGTTTACCTGACTCAGAGGAAACACACCGATGCATGCTGAGCAAACAATGGATACGCCTGTTGCCTGGCGTGATTATCTGGAGCTTTGTAAGCCTAAAGTAGTCGCTTTGATGTTGTTGACGGTTGTCGTCGGTATGTATCTGGCGGTACCCGGCTGGGTGCCTTTGTACACATTAATAACTTCCTTGCTGGGAATAGGGCTTTGTGCCGGAAGTGCCGCGGCCATTAATCATCTTGTAGACAAGCGAATTGACGCTATCATGGCAAGAACCAGCAAAAGGCCGGTTGCCAGGGGGCGTATTTCAGTTAATCAGGCGTTGTATTTCGCATTAATATTAGGGGTATGCGGGCTTTTGCTTTTGGTGTTGCTGGTCAACACCCTGACAGCCGTACTGACCTTTATTACATTGATTGGTTATGCCGGAATATACACGGGTTATCTTAAGCGAGCGACACCACAGAATATTGTCATCGGGGGATTGGCGGGCGCCGCACCCCCTTTATTGGGATGGACGGCCGTTACCAACCAGCTTGATCCGCAGGCGCTGTTGCTGGTTCTTATTATATTTACCTGGACTCCTCCCCATTTCTGGGCTTTGGCTATTTATCGCTTTGAAGATTATAAAGACGCTGAAATTCCCATGTTACCGGTCACACATGGTGTTGCGTTTACCAAGTTAAACGTTCTTTTATATACCATTTTACTTCTGGTAGTCAGTACCCTTCCTTTTGTAGTCGGTATGAGCAGTTGGGTTTATTTGGTCGGTGCGTCGCTTTTGGGTATGCGATTTCTTTATTGGTCTGTCTGTTTGTATAAATCCAGCCAAGGTGTCGTTGCGATGCGTACCTTTCGTTTCTCAATTGTTTATTTGATGCTGTTGTTTGTTATTCTGTTGGTTGATCATTACGTCTAGGGGGACAAAATGGCAAGTAAAAAAAATCGTATAAACCTCACTATAGTGATTTTAGTCGCTTTTGCGGCATTGATGACCGGTCTTTTTGTTTTCCAGCATCTTCATAAGTCCAAAAAAATCAACCCCGGTCAATTTAATGGTACTTTGCTTCAGTCCCCCAGAGAAGTGAACGCGTTTGCCTTAACGGGTATTGACAAGACTGTTTTTAATAATCAAAGTCTGCACGGAAAATGGACTTTGATCTTTTTTGGTTTTACCAATTGCGGTTATTTATGTCCGACTACCATGGCGGAACTGGGGAAAATGTACCGTATTCTGGAGAAGAATCGTGTGAAATCCATGCCTGATGTGGTCATGATATCTATCGATCCCGAGCGTGACAGTCTGGAAAAACTGGCCGGTTACGTCAGAGCCTTCGACCCTCATTTTCAAGGGGCACGCGGTAATAGTGAGGAAGTGAAAAAAATGGCTCGTGAAATGGGGATAGCCTATGCTAAAATCGCGCTCCCAAATGCGACGGATTCTCAGAATTATGACATTCAGCATAGTGGTGCGGTCATGTTGTTTAATCCGGATGGGGAATTGAACGCGTTTTTCACAACCCCCCATCATGCTGATTTGATGGCTAAAGATTATCAATTATTGGTTGATTAACGACAGGTTCGGCGCACTTGTCATTTTTTTGAAGTGAAATTGAGTAAATTACTCTCAGTTTGCAAACGGTAAAAGGCAAGTGCATTGAGACCAGGCTCTGTTGAGCTTTCATTTTTGTATGGGACAAACTATGTGAATTCGCTGTTGCGGGCATCGACGAAGCAATCCTGATCAATCCATAAATGCCTGTCGGTACAGGGTCGCTTCACTACGTTCGCGATGATGGCAACGGTTTTTTTTCGGACAGGGATCTCAGTCCTTGAAGATTCCATTTATATATTGGCAAAAAGAAAAAATCCGATTTTTGAGCTAGGCTTTGGATAGGGTCGTCGGCGTAGGTTTGTACGTCTGCTAATTGTGGGTTATTGACGGGAGTCAGGGTTGATGGTTCGACCCCGCTCGTTCTGCAATCGTCGTTTAATCCCCATTGTTTTAATGATGTTATGAGCCATGTTAATTGTTCTTGATTCGAATTGTATTATTCGGGAATACCTTATTATGAAAATTGCGATATTGGCAACGAATCCCCAGTTATATTCTCACCAGCGTTTGAAGAAAGCCGGTGAGGAGGCTGGCCACGAAGTGAATATTATTAATCCACTGTATTGCTATATGAACGTCGCTGCCTCCAATCCGCAGGTACATTATCGTGGGGGAGAAGCGTTGCCGAGGTATGACGCGGTCATACCTCGGATAGGGGCGTCCATAACCTACTATGGCACGGCCGTGTTACGTCATATGGAAACCATGGGCATGTACAGTATTAATGAATCCATTGCGATTTCGCGTTCGCGGGATAAATTTCGTTCCTTGCAATTACTGGCGCGCAAGGGGATCCCCATGCCATTGACCAGTTTTGCGCAATCGCCCGATGACACGGAAGATCTGATTCGTATGGTCGGAGGCGCGCCGTTAGTCATTAAATTGTTGGAAGGCACCCAGGGAAAAGGGGTTATTCTGGCGGACAGTCACCAATCGGCAGTCAGTATTATTAATGCGTTCAAGGAAATGTCAGCCAACATTCTCGTGCAGGAGTTTATTGAAGAATCGCGCGGTACGGATATTCGTTGTTTTGTATTGGGTGACAAAGTCGTTGCGGCGATTAAGCGTCAGGCCAAGGAAGGAGATTTTCGTGCCAATGTGCATCAGGGAGGTAAAGCCATTAAAATACAATTGTCTCCCCAGGAGCGCGCCATAGCAATTGCTGCGGCAAAAACCATGGGTTTAAAGCTGGCCGGTGTCGATTTGATTCGATCCAATCACGGGCCTTTGGTTCTGGAAATTAATTCATCTCCGGGATTGGAGGCTATAGAAAAAGCAACCCATGTGAATATTGCCGGAAAAACAATTCAATTTCTTGAGAAGAATGCAAAACCCATTAGCGCCAAACGCTATTTTCAAGGTTAACTATCTTGCAGCCTCTAATGTTTTTGTTCGCTTTTGCCGATGAGCCACTCGGGGTTGACCTCCAGTTCTTCGGCCAGCATTTCCAACAGACCACTATCGGGTATGGTGATTCCACTGAGCATGGCTTCCGCTTTAAATTTTGGGATTTTTAATAGCTTGGCAAAGCTTTCAATCCGTTCCTCGCTGCGGGAAGGGAGGCCGATGCTGTCCAGTTCCTTGTTTAACCGTTCTGAAAATTGTTTGTTGGGCATGTCCACCACCAAAAATTTTATTATCTATTTTCTATAGCATAAAAAAAGACTTTTGCAATCATCAGGTTCATTCTGCCAGGTTCTGTGCACAAAAATGTCCTGTTTTACAAAAGGGCGGTGCCCGCAAGTAGGTCTGAGGCCATATTGCGGGTTTTATGTCCCAATATTGTTTCTGGAGGGCAGGTGGTCGCTCAAGTGAACATGATCCCGCATTTCGGCTTCACTTGCAGAACGGGCGATTGCAGGAAACGCTACTGGCTCAGGATCAAATCAGAGTCGAATTTATTAAATAGTCTCGCTATTCGCGCCATTCAAACGTAAAATAATATAAAGTAGTCCGCATTTTGTCTCGAGCCGAAAATAATAGAAGGAGAGTACCTTGGAGTCATTAATCACTTTGGGTTTGCTGGTTATTTTCGCCATCGCATTTGTTTTGGCCGGTGTTAAAATTGTTCCTCAGTCCGAAGAATGGACGGTGGAGCGCTTCGGACGCTTTACTCAGACGCTTCGCCCGGGACTTGGTTTGATTATTCCATTTATTGACAGGGTGACCTACAAAATCAATATGCGGGAACGCGTGCTGGATATTCCCCCGCAGGAAGTTATTTCTTCAGACAACGCCATGGTAACCATCGATGCCGTCTGCTTTTTCCAGGTTGTGGATACCGCAAAGTCCGCTTATCAGGTGGATAATCTGGAGCATGCCATCCGCAATTTGACCATGACCAATATCCGTACCGTGTTAGGCTCGCTGGAATTGGACGGCATGTTGAGTCAGCGGGATGAAATTAACAGCCGATTAATGCATATCGTGGATTTGGCCACCAATCCCTGGGGTGTTAAAGTAACCCGCATTGAAATAAGAGATATTCGTCCCCCCAAGGATTTGGTCGACGCCATGGCTAATCAAATGAAGGCGGAACGGGAGAAACGGGCTGCGATTCTTGAAGCGGAAGGACACCGGCAGGCGGAAATTTTACGTGCGGAAGGCGATAAACAGGGGCAGATTCTACGTGCCGAGGCACAAAAACAACAGGCTTATCTTGAAGCGGAAGCCCGGGAGAGAACAGCGGAAGCGGACGCCAATGCCACACGGGTTGTCTCATCGGCCATCGCTACAGGAAATATCAATGCCATCAATTATTTTATCGCCCAGAACTATGTGGAAGCCCTGAAAACAATAGGCAATTCCGAAAACAGTAAAATGGTGTTGTTGCCGATTGAAGCAACGGGCATTATTGGTGCGTTGGGCGGTGTGACCGAGATGTTGAAAACCGTCAATAAAACACAATCATCCTGATAGGTTCACAAAACCTGGGAGGCAGTGCCTATTGGCCGGAAGAATGAGGATTCTTGTATGGAATGGTTAGCATATTGGCATTGGTTGGCATTGGCGCTTTTACTGGTTATCGCTGAAACGCTTGGTGCTGCCGGCTTTTTAATTGCATTGGGCATGGCTGCGGCATTAACCGGCGCTGTCACCTGGTTGTTTTCTGTGGGTTGGCAGTGGCAGTTGATATATTTTTCTATTTTTTGTTTGTTTTTCGCGTTTGCCTGGTGGCGTTTTTTAAAACATCGTGCAGCCACCTCTCCCCCGAGCCTGATCAATCGTCCTTTTGAATCCATGGTGGGGCGAACGGTGACTCTGGTTGAACCTATAGAAGACGGACGAGGCAAGATCCGTGTCAATGACGCACATTGGTTTGTGACCGGCCCGGAATTACCGGCAGGTACGAAAGTAAAAATTACGGGTATAGAGGAAGGAACGATTTTGGTTGTCAAACCACTGGAATAAACGTTGCCTGTCAATGTTTGATTTCAGATCCTGTTGGTGGGCCATGGCTCAACCTGGTACAACGTTTCATTGAAGTTGCTACCTCTACTGTTCCGTTGGCAACATGACAGAGCCTAGGCTCTGTGAACAAATTTTTTCCGATCGAAAACAAGGCAACTATTATTGCGCAACAACTAATAATGTCTTGTAGCCCGTCATGAAGGCGAAGCCGTAATGCGGGAAAACGTTCATAAGTGGCACATCAAACCCGCAATACGGCCGCAGGCCTCCTTACGGGCTACTGTTTTTTCGCAAAAAATGGTGCGAAGAAAATTTTGGTTCACGAAACCCAGGGTGATTCGGATGTTTTTATCGCCGGAATACCACAGATATCCAGGATGCCTTTAATCCATTGCGGATTATCATTGACGCAGGGGATTAATGTCAGAGTTTCTCCGCCGAGGGATTTCCATTGTTGCTGTGCGCGCATTCCTATTTCCTCAAGAGTTTCCAGGCAATCGGCTACAAAAGACGGGCAGGCTATCGCAAGGCGTTTAACGCCCCTGTCGACGAGTTCGGGCAGCACGTTATCGGTATAGGGCGTTATCCATGGCGTCTTGCCAAGCCGTGACTGAAAGGCGACGCCATATTGTTCGGACGTTAAGCCAAGGGTTTGCGCCAGCAGTTCGCTTGTCGTAAAACATTGGGCTCGATAACAGGAGACGGGGTTGTTTTGAGAAGAGGGGCAAGATTGCCGGCACATGGTTTGACAGCCGGCATCTTTCAAATGTTGTTGTGGTATACCATGAAAGCTGAACAATAAAAAATCATGACCATCGAGATAAGGTTTGATGATCGCGGATTGGGCGTTAATAAACGCCGGATGCCGGTGGAAATCACGGATGATGGTCAGGGACGGTTGAATGGTTTTGGGAGCGAGCAATTTTAACGTTTCCTCAATACTTGAACCGGTTGCTGCGGAAGCGTATTGTGGGTAGAGGGGTAAAATAGTTAGGTGCTCGCAATCTGATAATTGTTTGACGGCGTCAACAAGAGATGGTTTGCCATAACGCATGCCCAAAACAACCTGATATTCGTTTCCCAACAGCGTTTGAAGTTTAACAACGAGGTTGCGGCTATGCACCAGCAAGGGAGAACCTTCTTTGGTCCAAATGGCCTGATAGGCATGGGCGGACTTTCGGGGCCTGAAAGGCAAGATGAAAGCATACAATATCAGATACCGTAGCACCACAGGAAGGCTAATGACTCTGCGATCGGCGAGAAATTCACGCAAGTAACGACGAACAGACGCCGTATCAGGAGCATCAGGCGTTCCAAGATTAATGAGCAAAATACCACGCTTCATCGTGTATACCCAATAAATTAAACAAACCTTTATGATACACGATGTTCAACAACACAGCAGCAAAAAGCTACTGTGTCAACAAGCCCCTGATCGGCGGAGTTATGATATTGTCTCTTCCATCGTTTCAGTGAGTGCCACAACATTGGAGGCATGTAAACCTCGCTCGCCTTTTTCAAGGTCGTAGCTGACTTGCTGTCCGGGAACGAGGGTTTTATATCCGGTTCCATGAATTGCGGAGAAATGAACAAAAATGTCTTCACCACCGCCTTCCGGCACGATAAATCCCCACCCTTTGGCATTATTAAACCATTTGACTTCGCCTGTAGCCATAACTCCTCCTTTTGCTAAAGCTTATCAATCGCTGCCGGATTACCCGGCACTGCAATTGCATTCTTCCCTAAATGACAATTGTTTGATCTAACCATACGGCTTAAAGCATACCACCTGATTTAACGAGATTATCAGAGGGTATGATTCAACATAACGCAAAAACAGGATGGGCTACAATAGTTTTAGTAAAAAAATTCACTAAAAAAGTTGATTTCAGGCGACATTATTCCTGCCTTGCCCTACATCCGGTTAAAAAATCAATCAAAAATAACTCCGGTGCCGGTGATCTGGGTTGCCAATCTGGCTATCTGATCTACAAAAAATGAACAAATCAAACATCTTTTGCAGTGAATGAATGAGATGAAGACACACCCTGAGCCAATTAGTATATACTTAGGTTAAGAACCACGCATTCTATGGAGGGGACATGGCAATTGATACCTCGCTAGCCAATCATTTATTGATTGCCATGCCGACTCTGACTGATCCTGATTTTCATCGTGCCGTCGTCTATGTTTGCGAACATCATGTACAGGGTACGGTTGGCCTGATTATCAATCATCCCATGCAATATCCTTTGGGAATGGTATTTGAACAGATGCAGATTCAACCTGCCCGCAAGGAAAAAAATCAACAACCGCTTCTTTTCGGCGGCCCTGTGCAACCGGAGAGAGGATTCGTCATACATCGTCCCATTGGCGGATGGCGCTCCAGTTTGTCGTTACGGGAAGATGTGACGGTAACCACGTCCAATGATATTATTCGCGCCATTGCGGAAGATAACGGGCCTAAAGATGCCCTGGTGACGCTAGGTTATACCGGCTGGGCAGAAAATCAGCTTGAGCAGGAAGTGATGGATAACATCTGGCTGGTCTGTCCCTATCGCTCTGAATTGCTCTACGATGTTCCTTTTGCAGAACGTTGGGAGTACGCCGGGTTAACAATTGGTGTTAAAATGAATCAATTGTCGTCTGGTTCAGGTCATGCCTGATTCGTATTAAAATCGTTTTGTGTGGGAGTGTTGCGCATGCCGGAAGGTGTTTTTCTGGGGTTTGATTTTGGCTATAAACGAATAGGTGTGGCGGTAGGTCAGGCGGTAACCCTCAGTGCGCGTCCTTTGATGACACTCCATGCCAGAGAAGGTGTGCCGGACTGGTCTCTGGTTCGGAAGCTGGTGGATCAATGGTTGCCTAAGGCCATGATAGTCGGTTTGCCGACCTGCATTGATGGTACGGAACAATACACAACTGCCGCCGCGCGTCATTTCGGCAATGAGCTGTCAAAGCGCTTCGCCCGTCCTGTTCATCTGGTTGATGAGCGCTTAACCACCGTTGAAGCCCGAGCCCGGTTGTTTGCAGAGGGAGGATATCGTAAGATACGCTCTTCGCAAATCGACAGCATTGCCGCTTGCCTCATCCTAGAGCAGTGGCTGCAACATCCTGAGTAAATCGCCATGAATCATTTTCTTGAAATTAGCCAATTGTCCCGGGCCCAGGTAGATAATCTTCTGCAACGAGCGTTGTATTTTAAAAATAACGGTGATTTTCCCGATTATGCCCAACACGTGGTGGCCAATCTGTTTTATGAAAACAGCACGCGCACTCGAGTCAGTTTTGAATTGGCTGCCCGGCGCCTGGGGATCTCCGTCGTTAATCTTGATGTCGGAAGCTCATCGGAAGCGAAAGGCGAGGGTATTGAAGATACTCTGAAAACATTGGCGGCTATGGGGATAGACCTGTTTGTTCTTCGCCATACACAAGACGGTATCCAGCAGGAACTGGCCGACAAAGTGGGTCATGGTATTCACATCATCAACGCCGGTGACGGTCGGCATGCGCATCCAAGTCAAGCCATGCTGGATTTCATGACCATTTGCGAGAAAAAGGCTGATTTGGAGAAGATTAAAATAGCGGTGGTCGGTAATCTTCGTCATTCCCGGGTAGCCAATTCTCTGCAATGCCTTTGTTCGCTGCTTAACATTCGGGAACTGGTTTTAGTGGCACCTGAAATATGGCAACCGGAAACCGTACATTTTGGTCGAGTGACTGAAGATTTGAAAGATGGTATTGAAGATGCCGATGTTGTGATGTGCCTGCGTGTGCAACGGGAACGTCTTACTGAAAGCGAACAACTGGATTTAACGACATACAGGGAATATTTTACCTTGACGCAACAACGACTTAAATGGGCCAAGTCTGATGCCATAGTCATGCACCCCGGCCCCATCAATCGGGGGATTGAGATCGAAAGCGATGTTGCCGATGGCCCGCAGTCTGTAATTTTGCAGCAGGTCAGCAATGGTGTTTTCATGCGTATGGCCATTCTGGAGTCGTTGATTCGATAAGTGTACAGAGCCTGGGCTGTGTTGATAAATAGGGATTGAGCGATCGTCTATTTGGGAGCCTGTAATGTTTGTTTAAAGGAAAGAGCCTGTTGAATGGCGGCCAGATTGACTTTTTCGTTGCCTTTCATATCGGCTATGGTTCTTGCAACTTTCAGAAGTCGATGGTAAGCGCGGGCGGACAATTTTAATTTATTCATGGCCTGGGCCAGAAAAATCTGTTCTTCATGTCTTAACGCACAAACCTGCTCGCATTCTTTCGCACCCAGTTCGGCATTGAGATGTCCTTGCCGTTCTAATTGTATTTTGCGAACCGCACAAACCACCTGCTTGATACGAAGGCTTTCACCGTCTTTGGTTTGATTCGTTTGGATCAGCTCTTCCTGCGATAGGGCTTGCAAGGTGACTTGCATATCGATCCTATCCAGAAGAGGTGCGGATAACTTACCGATATAGCGGTTAATCCGATCCGGTGTGCACAGGCAATTGGCCTCGGGATTGCCCCATTGTCCGCATGGACAGGGATTCATGGCGGCAATCAACTGGAATCGTGCCGGAAATTCGGTTTGTACAGCGGCTCTTGAAATGCAGATGTTTCCGGATTCCAGCGGCTCACGAAGGGTTTCCAGCACGTGCTTGCTAAATTCAGGTAATTCATCAAGAAATAAAACCCCGTGATGGGCGAGTGATATTTCACCCGGCTTCGGAGGGTTGCCGCCACCAACCAGGGAAACCGGTGAGGCGGTATGATGAGGGGAGCGAAAAGGTGGTTTACGCCATTCGCTAAAATCAGGTATTCGGCCTCTAATGGAATGGATGGCGGCGCATTCAAGTGCCGTTTCCTCCGATAATTCGGGCAACAGGGTGTTAAATCGTTTTGCCAGCATGGTTTTACCGCTGCCGGGCGGACCACATAGTAAAATACTGTGGCCGCCGGCGGCTGCAATCATCATGGCTTGTTTCGCATGGTACTGTCCTTTGACATCGGACCAGTCCAGGGTTGTTTTAGAGTTGTTGTTTTCAGGTCGGTTCGGCAGGGGTTTCAATGACGTGTTCTGGCACAGATAATCACATACTTCCCGCAGATTGCCGGCACAAAACACATTAGAGTACCCGGCCAGAGCCGCTTCCCCGGCGTTGGCTTCGGCAATGATGAGTTGACGCTGATCGCGGTGGGCGGCGAGAACAACCGGGATAATGGCGTTGACACCTCGCAAATTACCGCTTAGGGCTAATTCACCAATAAACTCGTGTGAACCCAGCTTGTCGGCAGGAATTTGTCCGGATGCGGCCAGAATGCCAATGGCAATGGGTAAATCAAAGCCGCTTCCTGTTTTCGGCAGATCCGCCGGTGCCAGGCTGACGGTAATTTTTCGACACGGGAATTCAAACTGGCTGTTGATGATAGCGCTGCGTACCCGGTCTTTGCTTTCCTTAACGGCAGTTTCCGCCAGACCGACGATGGTAAAACCAGGCAATCCATTGGATAAATGCACTTCAACATGAACAGGGAGCGCCTGTATGCCGAGCGCGCTTCGTGTATAACTAAAAGCGAGATTCATAATTATTCCTTTATATTGGACTTCTTCTATCCGTCGGTTACTTTCTTCCTGTTTTTCGCCGCGGATAGTTTGGTTCATGGAACCAGGGTGGTTATCAGTATTTTGCCTACTGTTTGGCCAGTAGATCATTGACCTTGTTTTGCAATTGATCCAGTTTTTCTCTGGTTCTTTCCAGTACTCTGGTTTGGACATCGAATTCCTCTCGGGTGACCAAATCCATGCGGGCAAAGGTGGCCTGGAGAATTTCCTTAAATTTTTGTTGAATCTCTTTTTCAAAATTCTGTAGACTGGTGGGCAGAGTGCTAAACAGTTTTTTGGCCAGGTCATCAAATTGTTGTGGATCGAACATGCTAATCTCCCGATGGGGTTCCGTTTTCTGGCCACAGTCTAACAAATGTTTGCCCTTGCAGTCATGTGTTTCGTGGCACATGAAACAGAGAGTCAGGAAAACGCATGAGGAAATAATTATGAAAATGCTTATCGCAATCATTAAGCCATTCAAACTTGATGACGTGCACGAAGCTTTGATTGAAATTGGTGTGCCTGGTATCACTATTTCTGAGACGCGCGGTTTCGGGCGTCAGAAAGGGCATACCGAACTTTATCGGGGTGCCGAGTATGTGGTTGATTTTCTTCCGAAAATTAAGATTGAACTGGCTTTGCCCGATAATATGGTGGAAACGGCCATCGATGCGATTTGCAAGTCAGCCTATACCGGGAAAATCGGTGATGGCAAAATATTTGTTTATCCCCTGGAGCAGGTTGTCCGCGTCCGAACAGGAGAAGTCGGTGAGGATGCGCTGGGTTGAACCCGGGGCGTGCCGTCCTCGCTTCAAGGTTGGCACGTTTCCTGTGGCCCGTCATGAAGGTTTCGCTGTAATGCGGGAAAACGTTCCTAATTGGCACCTCAAACCCGCCATACGGCCGCAGGCCTCCTTGCGGGCACAGGATGAGTTACTAGCGTAAAACCTGATTGATAAAATCCCATTCCTGTTTACCTACCGGCATAACGGACAGACGATTGCCTTTGCGCAGCAACGTCATATTCGCCAATTCCGGGTAATGTTTTAAGGTCTCCAGAGGAATGAGGTGATCAAATTTTTCCTTGAAGCGAACATCGACCATAAACCAGCGCGGGTTATCGGGTGTGCTTTTCTCGTCAGGATGCTCGCTGTTCGGATCAAAGGCGGTATAATCCGGATAAGCCGGGCTGGTTACCTCCGCTATGCCTGCGATACCGGGGGGATTGCAGTTGGAATGATAGAAAAAAACCAAATCACCGACCGCCATATCGTCACGCATAAAATTCCGTGCCTGGTAATTACGTACACCGTCCCAATGGGTAGTCTTTTCAGGCGCTTTTTGCAAATCGTCAATGCTGAAACAGGACGGCTCCGATTTGACAAGCCAATAGTTACTCATAATTTACTCCAGTAAGTTGTACGTTGCGTCATTACGGCGTGTACAGGAATATCCCATGCCTGCGGAATAATATAAGACTGACGTTGAAATTCATAAGCGACCCCTATGAGTAGGGGGTGATTTTCCTCGGCCAGGGTTCGATCATAATAACCAGCCCCCATGCCCAGCCGTGTTCCGTATTCGTCAAACGCGACTAACGGCAGAAAGATGATGTCGATCTCCCGGGGAGATATGGCGAGGGCGGCATCGACATCGGGTTCGGCAATAGCATAACGGTTTTCACGAAAGGGCGTTGCCGGGGTAGCCGGCAAAAAAGACAAGGTCTTGTCCGGTTTGAGCGCGGGAAAATAACAGAATTTTCCGTGCAAGGGCGCAGTACGCCAGATCCCTCCCAAATCAATTTCTCCTCCGGCAGGATGATATAACGCGATGCGCCTGGCAAAACGGTATTGATTCAATTGTTTTATTCGAGCACAAACCTGTGAAGACGCTTTCTGTTGGAAGGAGGGTGTGAGATGTTTGCGAATATCCCGCATACTCCGTCTCAGCGCGCTTTTTAAGGGATCAGCCATATTAAGACGTTGTATTAACCATATCTGATTATGGCTCAGATGAGGATTGGACTTCAACCGAACTTGTGAAAAACCTCAATCTCGTTGTAAAACCTGCACCAGGTTCCGCTGAATTTTCATTCTATGGTTGCAAAAGCAGCCGGCTTTGAGCTTTTTTTTAAAAAACCGGCTTTTTTTTAATAAAATGGGCTAGGCAGATTACAAAAAATAAGTTATATAGCTGTCAAAATTACCTGTGTTTCATGTTTAAATTCAAAATCGTGAGAGATAGATATGACAGAACTTTTTGCTGGTGAAGAAGAAGATATTATTGAAGATGATCCTTTTGTCGACGTGGATGACGAAATGGAAATAGATAACTTTGTAGACGGCTCTCTGGATGCGCGGCGTCGTCTGGAGAATATGCTGGAAGAAAAGCGTCTTCGGGAAGAGCTGGATGATTTTACGGATTATTAGGTGATCGTTCCCATTGTTATTCATGCCGGTGCCGAAGTCGCGGTATTTCCCGGCGATGATCGGATTTTGCTGGGCGAAGGCCTGTTTGAAACGTTACGGGTTGTCGAAGGCAAACCCTGTTATCCACGCCATCACTGGTTCCGGCTTATGCAATCCGCCGATATGCTGGGTATTGACGTTGATTTACCTTATTGCGAATGGGTCACTCATCTTGAACACAGTCTGCGGAAAGCGAATTTGGAGACAGGAGGCGTCAAGGTTTTGCTTGGCGCCGGCAGTGCTCCCCGAGGGTTGCTGACCAAAGGTGAGCAACCCAGACTGGTGCTGACGCCCTTTTCCTGCGCTGTCAATACAAAGCCGATTCGACTGATTTCAGCGCCCTGGTTGCGGGATGCCGCCAACCCGGTTTATCGCCACAAATCCGTCAATTATCTGGAAGCTATTATGGCTCGGCGATACGCAGAGACGGCCGGCGCCGATGATGCCCTGTTTTTTAACCTGGAAAATACGGCCATGGAAACAACCATCGCCAATTTGTTTCTGATAAGCGGCGATACGCTTTATACACCGTCTTTAAGCAGTGGTGTGCTGCCTGGTATCATCCGCGGCCGCATTCTTGAATTGGGCAAGGAGCAGGGCATAGCCTGTCTGGAAACCGAATTGACGAAAAACCAACTGGAACAGGCGGACGCTTTGTTTCTCTGCAACGCGCTTCAGGGGATCCGAGCCGTGCAATCCTGGGACGGTTTTACTTATAATACCAGCCATCCTCTTGCGGCAACGGTAACAGAGTTACTCTCCAAAGATACCTGCCATGAGCGCGACAGTCGCTAAATTACCTGTTTGATCGCCTGTATGCCAATTTGATTTTAAGTATCCATAAGACAATAAAACCGCCCAAAACGGTTAACAGGATGGCAAAATAGTTGTGAAAGGATTGAGGGTTGATAATGGCGCCCATACCCGCGTAACCACAGTAGGTATAAACAAGTTCGGCAGGTGCCAGAAAGATTAGGGTGGTGATGACATAATGGCTGAATTTGATGCCGGTGATACCGAGGCCATAATTCACCAGACTGAATGGGACAATCGGCACCAGACGCAGTAAGGCGACAAATTGCCAGCCGCGCTTTTCAACACCGAGAATCAAATTGTTCAAGCGGGTTCCGCTTTTGGCGGCAAACCAGTCGTGGGCTAAATAGCGGCTGAAACAAAAGGCGGCTGCGGCACCCAGGGTGGCACCTGCGAGATTCAGGACGGTGCCTAAAAACGGGCCAAACAACGCCCCTCCCGCCAAGGTTAATACCATCGTGGGTAGCAGAAACACGGTGGCCAGACAGTAAAACAACAAAAAAAACAGTGGTCCCAGCCAGCCAAGGTTTTTAATCTGGTTGAGTAATTGCGGCGCATGCTGCTGAAAGCTGTAGGCGCAAATTACAAAAGCCAGAATGATAAAAACGAACAGTGCCGTTTTCATTGATTAATAATTTTTTCCATGATCCCGACACTTTATTATAGACCACTGGTTTGAGCAAGCCTGTTGATAAGGCTTCTTCTAAACTACAGGATTAGTGCGTTCTCGCTAAAAGGAACGTTGTTATCCAGTGCCGTCGATTTATTATGTGAAGTACCGGTGTATGAGGGTACATCAGGATAGAACGAACCCATGGTTCGGGACGGAGACACAAGTTTCCCGGAAACCACCCTCTCTTTTTTAGCCAGGGTATCAAGTTCCTCGGCCCATTGATCATAGAGGTTTTGTGTCAGATAGGGTCGTAGCTTATCTAAAGTATCACGCGTGTCTGCAAAGTCGGTTGTTGAGGCCGAGGGCTCTTTCAATGTCGCAATGAGCAGGGCAAAAATGAGTACCGCCTGTGCAGACTCTTCGTATTCCTGATTCAGGTTTGTATTATTGTTTGCTTCTGCCTTGAGAATACTGCTCTTCACGAGGGATAATGCGTCCGCGATGGAAATACCCTTCCCGGCAGGCTTGTTTAATATGTCTTTCTGATCCCAGGTGCATCGTGTTTTTTGCGTGCTCAGAATGATACTATTCCACTGTCCATATAGTTCGTCAGTAATATAATGCTGCCTTAGAGTTTGCAGGATTTGATGCGCTTCGCCAACGGATGAGCTCCCTGATAAACCGTTCTCCATGAATCCGGCAAAAGCGAGAACCGCCTGTTTTGCGTAGTCGTATTCCTTATCCAAATCCGTGTAATTGCTGGATTGTGCCTTGAGAACATTGTCTTTCGCGCAAGATAATAACAACCTGGAGGATTTATCAGTCTCAATACATTCTTCCGATATTCTGGCCTGATCCCAGGTACATCGTGTTTTTTGTTTGTTTTGAATATCATCACTCCACTGCTCATATAATTCGTTGCTGATATAATAATATTTGAGCGTCTGTACGATTTGACAGGCTTGATTCAGTGACGTATCGTCTAGTGAATCGTTCTCCATAAGTCTTGCAAAAGCGAGAACCGCTTGTTTAGCGCTCTTATATTCCTTGTTAAGATCATGGTTGTGTTCAACTCGTGCCTCGTCTAGCGTGTCTTGTATTTTCTTTATGGACAATGATTCACGCCCGGATGATTCGAGTTGTTTCTGATCCCACAGGCAGCGTCTGACCTGTTTGTCGAGAATGATTTTTTCCCACTGCTTATGCAATCTGTCTGTAAGGTAGTGAGTTCGCAATTCCGCAAGGATCGAATAGGCTTTGCCTAGCGCACCACCGTCGAAATCCGGATGATGTAACAAGTCATGGAAAGAATGAACCGCTTGTTGTACCGATTCGTTTTCAGACGGGGCATCGAATGCTTCGCGTTGTGCTCGCGCTTTTTCAAGACCAGTACGAATATTCTTGATGAGTATGTCGACCGGATCGGTGAGCCTTGCTTTATCCATAACAGGCGGCAAGTCTTTTTCATCAAAAAATTTCGTATCGGCGAGAATGTGACGCAGGCGTTTTTCATCCAAATAAGGTCTTGTCTCTTTTATCCGCAACAATATCCACTCAATAGACTCTGTCATGAAAGCCGGGTTAATTTGACTGCGATAGTGGCGAGCGGCGATGATGGGATCAAATCCATCCTGTGCGGATGGAAATATGATCCGTCGCACAACGTCCTCCGGGCGTTTAAACGAGGGAGGAATGCTTGATATTCTGTCAGGGTTCAGTAATTCATGACGAATGGTTCTGTCGTTTGTCAGAGCAAAGTTTGGCAACCAGGTGGCCAGAATGTCATCACTAAGGAGCTTCATCGTCTCCGAACCAGCGGAAGAGGTCTTCCATATTGGATCGTCACGGCTTTGCTCATAGTCCAGTAATAGACGTGTGCAGGCTTCTCTGGCGATATGAACCATTAAGGGCTTATCGGTCATCGCCCTGTGTTTGCTGTTTTTATCTTGTGGAAGAAGCCTGGTAAAAATGAAACGCAGCATGGTTAGAGGATTGGCAAAAGGATCGCCTGAGCTGTGTCGTCTTTTTTCTTCCAAAAATTCGTCTGGAAAAGCGTTTTCCAGAGCATCCTTGATATTTTTGTAACTTGCTGAAAAATTAACACGCGCTTTGCCTTCATGCACCCATTCTGTTAATAGATGCCTGATAAAATCCTCGGGAATTAACGATTTGTTACGGGATTGGTAGTCTCGATATGATTTATGCAGGAGGTTGGGGTGGAAGGTGTCGTATTGCGACAGGGTCAGGAAAATTAACAGGTAATGAATATTGTGTCGATGAATGTTGATATCTGGAAAGGAGCAGACCCATTGATCCATCATGGCCTTGGCCATCAGGTGTTGCTCAATAAAATCCTGCTCGTCAGGAATTGATTTTTGATCCTGGCGGTATTGTTCGTAAAAAAAGGCAAGGGTTGTGCGAGGATGATGCTGGTACAGGGGGACAAGAAGCCGTTGATAACTTAACGGATCAAGTCTTGATTTCAGTGCATACACCCGTTCGATCAGGTTCGTGACGGTTTCCTCATCGCATTCTGGCGTCAGATCATTTAAGCGGCTTGCCGCGTCATGCAACGCTTTTCGAGCCTGCTCAGGTACGTCAAACAGCGCCGCTTCAAACTGTTCGTCATCCAGTTTTTCTACCGCAATATTACCATGTTCATTCTTTTCGAGGGTTAATAGTTCCGTGGAAAATACCGGTTTTTCTTCCAGAGCCTGACGTAAACGTGAACCCTTCGGTTGTATGGAGTTCAGCCAGGAGGTTGGAAGAAAAAACGACAAGAGATTCCAGAACCATTGAAAATGAGGTGTCCAGCTAAATCCTTGTCCGTGTTCATCACTTGTTAATTTATTTTTAAGTTGATAGAAGTCGGTTTTGCGTTTATAAACGGACGCATGTTCCTGCTCCAGTATCGCCAGGAACCTGTTGCGAAGATCGTCATGGCTGGTTTCAATCTTTTCCAGTTTTTTTTTCCAGGCTTGCAGAAGCGCTTCATCTTCATTATAGACACGCATAGTATTTCCATCCCGCCAATATAGTTCAAAACTTATGCAACTATGATAACGTATGTTAGTACGTGCGGGTGTTAAGTTATTGTAAGGGTTTGCATCGTTTGTTTAAGATTCAGGGTAATAGAAAAAGAAGTGCAAAAACTTTGCAAAAAAAAATAAAAATATTAATAAAACCTTAAGATTTGTTGTGTTAGGATGAATTAATGGTTTTTTTACAGGAGCTATGATGACGAGTAGCACGCACCAGATATTAAAACAAATGGCGCACGGTAAAGCTGCGGGAAAAGCGGAAGAAAAATCCCCTGTAACGGTCTATGCGGCTTCCAAAACGGTTCCCACTCAGGAACCTATGGGTAAGATTCTGGCTGAATGCCTGATTAAAAAAGATGGTTTTGCCCTTACTCCACAGTCGTAACGGAAAAAACGGTGAAATCCATATTCCGTATGTTCTTGAATTATCAATCCCGGGCGATATACTTGAGATATAACAAGTTTATTTGCAGAGGTTGGTAAATAATGGCAGGCGGTTTTTCAGAAACGTCACATTGGCGCGATTCAGCGCGCAGCGCCAGATTTTTTATCGTGGATGCACGCGCCGCATTTCCTATTTTTATTTTTCTTATGCACATTCGAGTATGGACCGGTGTTCTGGTGATCGTGTCCGCCATTTTTTTTGGTGTGATTGAGCATTATGGATTTACTGTTCCGGTTTTTTTACGTTGGCTAAGAAACTTCATGGCCGGTAAAGTGAAATCTTCCCAACCCTGGTGGCGATAAATGGATACGGATATACGAAAAAGCCTGGCACTGATAGCCGCCAGTATGAATGCCAAATTTTACTTAAACGATCGTTTTGTCAGTTTTGAAGAGGTTTTTTCAGAAACCGGGTTGTTGCCGGCCATAGCCAAAAGAGCCGATCAGCTTTGCTCCCTTTGTCTGGGGTATGGGTTGGGAGCCACGTTTGATGAAGCTGAAAACGCGTTGTTAGGTATCCGGGTAACGTTCGACGAGGTGACACCCAACGCTTTACGGTTATTGTGTATGACCGATGTTATTAATGAATTGATTCAAGGGGGCCCCAGCCGTGATTATACCCCGTTGGATGAGTTAATGTATGATTGATTTTTATCTTTACTGTTCATTTGTAAAGATATTGAAAGTTTGCAGAATTTTATTCCATTCCCGGGAAAAAAGCTGTTAATCTACAGTTATTAATTGTTAATTGATTTTGGAGTTAACATGGCACAGGATACAGAGCATCGCGGGTTAGCGGCTACAGCGGGTTTTTTCAGAGAGCCACAGTCGGAGCGAAAAAATAATAGCAGGGTGGTTACCATAGCCGATGTCCAGACTACCCTGGTAAAGCCATTGGGAACAGGCATTGAGCAACTTAAAAAACTGGATTCTCTCAGACAAGGCGCCGATCCGAAGGTGACTGAAGCACTGCAGTTCATGACCCAGTGCTATCAGCAAGCCAAGGGGATAAGTGAGGTTCCGTCCCTTGAAAGTACGGCGACAAATGACGAGTCCGCCGAAAACCAGTCCGGTCCCCGGATTTAAATGATAATTATGTAACAGCATTCGTCAATTATCCTGTAATGCTGTTATAATTTTTATTATTACAGTCAGAATAACGCTTGTTGCGTTTAATATTTCCTGCATTATGAATGATAAATTAACTGAACAGCAAACAAGCGAGCTTTTGCGTGCATTGGATGATGCTATCGCAAATGGTCCCTGGGAAGAATCCAATTTTTTACGGGTTATCGGGAAAAATCTACGTGAAATTCGTGAGAATTTTGTCAATCTGATAGGCGATGATAATCAGCACCGATTAAAAACAGCGTCCAACCTGGCGAACAGGGTGGCCCTGCGTAGTGGTCAGCAGGAAGTATTTATCGCCTTGTACGCCTCTGAGGGTAATTCCATACAGGCTTGGGAAAGAATTGTAGCCAATTTGCCCAGACAGGTTATTTCAAGACCTGTCTATGTTGATGAAGAGGATGTCAAATACCTTATAAAATCCAAGGAAAATAAAATTAACGAGGCTTATGTCGGTATTTATATCAATCAGAATGATATTCTGGCTTTAAGTGCCGATAAAACACCGACTGACAAATTTGGTAAACCCCTGCTCTCTTTGAAAGACAAGGCCATTAATCTGGAGAATATCACCCGTTTTGTGCATATGTCAGGCATTTATACGTATTCAAAGGGGCGATTGATTAAAAATCACCTGGCGGAGTCCAGTTGACAGTCGCTTCGATAAAAGATAAGTGCACTAGGCTCTGTGAACCAATTTTTTCCGCTCGAAAACAAGGCAACTATTGTTGCGCAACAAATAATAATGTCTTGTAGCCCGTCATGAAGGCGAAGCCGTAATGCGGGAAAACGTTCATAAGTGGCACATCAAACCCGCAATACGGCCGCAGGCCTCCTTACGGGCTACTTTTTTTTCGCAAAAAATGGTGCGAAGAAAATTTTTGTTCACGGAACCTAGTGCAACGTTTCACTGATTCTGTCCTGTTGCCAACGGTACAGAAGAGGTAGGTAGGTCGGGCGCCTCGCCCGACCTACGACTTGCCCGGCTGTCGCAGCAATAACAAACTAGCAAGACAACTTCAGTGAAATACTGTACTAGTACCCAGAGCCGGAAGAAATTTCCAAATGCCGCATGGGTGGAGTCGTTTCAAAACTCGCATTTTGAAGTTTCTTGGGTATACTTGATAATAAATATTCTGTTTAAAAGTATCGGATGGCTCAGCAACAACAACAGCAAAGTAGTGGCGATAATTCAATGGCACCAATCTGGATTATGGTTCTGTTGTTTTTTGCTGCGTTTTTTATATGGAAAGCCGCTCATCAATATATTGTAGCGTTTATTTTCAAATTAAATATCTGGCAGGGAAAGCTGATCGCGTTTTTTATCAAGGATCAGTCGCTGGATAACAGCATTTACCTGATGCAGACCATCGATCCCGCATCCGTTGACTGGAATAAATTTATCAGTTTAACCGGCGCCGTCGGAGATTATATACGTTATCCGGTTGTCCTGATTCTTGTGTTGCTCGCTTTTTTCCTCTATCAATCGAACATTACCCTAAAATTCCGTAAAGCGCATGATATGAAAACCTTGCGCAACCAGGAGCAGCATAACTGGCCGGCTATCATGCCCGTAGTCAAGGAAGATCTGGTCAGTCAGGATGTGAACAAGGGGCCCTGGGCTATGGCGTTGACACCCATGGAATTTGCCCGTAAGTACCATTTATTGAAAAAAGAGGACGCCATTCTTGATAATCCCGCACCCGGGCAGGAAATGACGGCGGGAATTCGGCGTGGCGATGCCAAGAGAGTATTCACTTTGCAGTTAGGGCCGTATTTTGAAGGGTTTGAGCGCTGCCCTCCCCAGGCTTTCGCGCTGGCCGCCGCGTTCATGGCACGTATGAACAGGGATAGAAAATCGGCCAGTTTAATCATGGAAACGCTTGATAAAACCTGTTCCGAGGGGAAGCCGGATTTTACGGTCGCCCGCCCCATTTTGAAAAAATACTATAATACGGAACTGGTGCAGGAAGTGGTGTCCAGGCATGCTTATCTTATGACAGTCATGGCCTCACTCCTTGAGGAGGCACGAGAGGATGGTGTTGTGCCCAGCTCGGAATTTTTATGGTTAAAGCCCATAGATCGCCGGTTATGGTATATGCTTAACAGTATAGGCAGGCAAACACCATTTTCCGAGGTTGGCGGACCATTTGCGCATTGGCGCGCCGAAAAAGCCATGGGGAGGCGCTCATTGGTTCCTATGATTGATGAAGCGATCAAGGCTTTGGAATCTGCTGTTAAAGATGTGAAGTTATCTGCCAAAGAAATGCAGGAATTAAAATCATGATGCGTGGTATTGATACAAGGCATGAGATAGATCCTTCCCAGTTACTCAGAGACACGAGGACAATGGGTCAGAGGATTGCGGATTTTTTTTCCGACCCGACTAATATTTCTATCGTTCTGGTGTCACTGGCCGCCACGGCTTACTACATATCCCAGGCATCCAGTCTGATTCTGATTCTGGGTGGATTGGCCTTTCTGTATAGTTATACACGCAAACAGATGTTGCCTTTTCGTTTACCGCAAATCGCCCGGGTCAAGGACTATAATGACCTGAAGCCAGGCATCAAGACGCCCAATGTGGCGCGTGGCATCGCTTTTTTCGGGAATGATCGAAAAACGAATGAAGAGTTGTGGTTTGCCAATGATGATTTAAGAACGCATGCGTTAATTTTTGGTTCTACGGGTAGCGGTAAAACGGAAGCGCTGGTTTCTCTGGCTTACAATGCCCTGGTGCAGGCCAGCGGTTTTATCTATGTGGACGGAAAAGGCGATAATTCCCTGTATGCCAAAGTATTTTCCATGGTGCGTAGCATGGGGCGTGAGGACGATTTGCTGCTCATCAATTTTATGACGGGTGCTCGTGATATTGTTGGTCCCCAGGAAAAGCGGCTTTCCAACACCTTAAATCCGTTTTGTCAGGGGTCATCCAGTATGTTGACCCAGCTTGTGGTCAGTTTGATGGGATCCTCCGGTCAATCGTCCGATGGCGATATGTGGAAAGGCCGGGCTATTACTTTCGTGGAAGCCTTGATGAAGCTGCTTGTTTATATGCGCGATGAAGGGGCGATATTACTCGATGCCAATTCCATCCGTAATTATTTTGATTTGCAGCGTCTGGAATCGATTGTGATAGACAAGGTGTTTCCCAGAGATGAGCAGGAAAGCGTTAATATTGAATCCATACCCAAACTGGTTACCGATCCCTTGCGTAACTATGTGTTCAACCTGCCTGGTTACAACAAGGAGAAAAAAGGCAAACAGGTTTCTCAGGTTTTGGAGCAACATGGTTTTATTACCATGCAGCTGGTCAGGGTTTTTTCTTCCCTGGCCGATACTTACGGGCACATTATTCGCACCAATCTGGCCGAAGTGGATTTTAAAGACGTTGTCTTGAATCGCCGCATACTTGTTGTACTCCTGCCTGCCCTGGAAAAATCACCGGATGAGTTATCCAACCTGGGCAAGGTTATCGTTTCCTCATTAAAAGCTATGATGGCAGCCGGCCTGGGAGAAGAGGTAGAAGGAGACTATCGTGATGTGATAGAGCGAAAACCTACGAACTCACCGACACCTTACATGTGCATTCTCGATGAGTACGGGTATTACGCGGTACAGGGATTTGCAGTAGTGCCTGCACAGGCGCGCTCGTTGGGATTTTCGGCTATTTTTGCAGGCCAGGATTTACCGGCGTTCCAAAAAGCCTCCAAAGAGGAAGCGGCTTCAATAGGTGCAAACACCAATATCAAAATTTGTATGAAGCTTGAGGATCCGACGGAAACGTGGGATTTCTTTACCAAAACTGCCGGTGAAGCTTATGTCACCAAGGTCGATTCGTTTCAGACCAAGGAAACGAGTTTTGCCAACAGTTACCTTGATACCAAAAGTTCTTCCTATGAAAAAAGATCACGTATTGACTTGCTTGATCTTAAGGAGCAGACGGAAGGTGAGGCGCATATTTTCTTCAAGTCAAAAATTGTGCGGGCACGCATGTTTTATGCAAATCCCAAACCGGTTAAACAACTGAAACTGAATCAGTTTCTGAAAGTGGAACCGCCTCCGGATGATTATCTGGCTAAATTGTATCAGCAACTGGCCGGATTTCAGCGGGTGCTGGATAGTGGTGATATCAGCATTACGAAAGAAGTTGAAAACGAGGAAATCACGCTTATAACCAAATCATTACATGAAGCCAAGCTAGGTGATCCTATTGAACGAGGGGTTGCCGCACTGTTGGCTTATCATAATTTAAATGAACCGGAACCGATTGAAGATTTGCTTGAAGAGGAAGAAGAAGGGGTTTTAACCATATTCAGTACACTTCGCCAACCATCCGGTGCGTTACCTCTTCTGGTCAAGGACGTTGAACAATTTTCTCAACCTATCTTGGCTATCAATGAGACAAGAAATTATTTGTCTGTCATTGAACGAGCTTGTGGGGCCAAGGATAAATACGCCGGCACGGTCGCCAATGAATTGATCAAGGATTTTCAAATGGCAACCAATTATCCCCCGCAGGAGCGTGATGAAATTGATGCCGGGAGCCTTGCCGATATAGCCAACGAACTGTCCGACCATATTGTCAACGAACGAGAAAAAGCAAGCAAGGGTTCCGGGGACGATACACTTTAGGGCGGCAAACGGCGAACATTAAACCCTGAACAAGGACAAACTCCAGACACGTGTCTCATCCAGAAATTGCAGATCGGGCTGTCTATAGACAACCCGATAAAATACTTCCGGCGCCTGCGTGTCAGGTTGCCAATCCGGTATCTGACCTGTAAAAAAATGTGCAAATAAAAAATAAATAGATTAAAAATACAGCATAAATGCAGGTCAAGCGCTTAATTTTTCTGAATAGCTTGTAACGTAATGATTTGTATGTTTTTATTTGTTAAGACTCGGTAATCTACGAATGATAAAGAGGGTTTATAGTGAGACATTTGCGCGTTGGCTTAAAGATATGTTCAACATGGCCGGCCACTCTGTTCGTTTGTGTGTTGTTATTTGGTTGCAAGGGTGATAAATATCAGCCGATTATTGACAGTGACGCTTACAAGCTGCCGCGTAAAGTTGCCGGAACATCCGATTCCATGGTGATTACCATGCAGAAGAAATTTCATAAACGCGGGGTGAAAGTGATTACAATGGGACAGGATTATCTTGTCAGCCTGCCGTCTTCAGCCTTGTTTACGGATCAGTCGCCCAGGTTGACCTGGAAATCTTATGAATTGCTCAATGACATTGTTCTTTTCCTGCAACAGTTCAGAAAAATTGGTGTTAATGTAACGGGTTACAGTAGTAAATACGTCTCGACGAGAAGAGAACAAGCCTTGACTTTGGCCAGAGCAAGGGCTGTTGCCAATTACCTGTGGGGTCAGGGCATAGACAGCCGCTTTATCTTTACGGAAGGGGCAGGCAGTGACAAGCCGGCGGTCTGGTTTACCCAAGGGGGTGATGAATCACCGAATTCAAGAATCGAAATCACCTTCAGGGATGCTATCGTATAGAGGGACGCCATGCCGCAAGACGCTCTGACAGCTGTCAATATTCGAAACCAGTTTTATAAAAGTGGTCAACGGAAAGTAACTCTGGTGTTACTGGCCTCGATAGCCTGTAATATTATGTTCTTCTATCTTCTGTTATATATTGTTTACAATCCTCCCGGACCCCGTTATTTTCCTACCGGAATTAACGGCAGGATAACCCGCTTGTATCCGCTTACCGAACCTAATCAATCGAATAGTTCCGTTTTGCAATGGGCCGGTGAAGCTGCTGTGGCTGCATTTACTTACAATTATGTTAACTACCGCCAGGAATTACAGGCTTCTTCCGGGTTTTTTACTGCCAAGGGGTGGGAGTTGTTTTTAAATGCCCTGGATGAATCAAACAATCTGGAAGCAGTGAAGCAAAAGAAGTTGATCGTATCTGCGGTTGCGACCAGCGCCCCGGCTATTAAAAACGCAGGATTCTACCAGGGACGATATTCATGGCGCATAGAAGTACCTGTACTGGTAACGTATCAGAGTGCAACGGAATACACGCAGCAGAATAATATGGTGACCATGGTGGTCACCCGTGTTTCTACGCTCAACTCACCGAGCGGTATCGGTATTGCCCAATTTGTCGTGAGTCCATTGAGCTGACAAGTTGGTAATGAAAATACCTGGTGAAACGATTAGGGCTTTACAGTCCGTACAGGCGATGATAAATCTATTATCTGGCGGACCGTTGGGAAGAAAGGGTAATCAAAACTCGGAAATTTATGTTTACATTCTCGAAAAGTAGTGTTTTGATGGAGATAATATGAGTCGTGAGACTTGGGAAATAATAAAAAATTCAAAGTCTTTTTATGTAAAGACCTATCGACGGGTGAGCACCATGATTATTATGTCATTGGTGTTAAATGTTATTTTGGTCTGCGGGATTTATTACAGCTATTTTAATCAGCCTGCACGAGAGTTTTATGCAACGAATGGTGTGACGCCTCCCGTGAAGCTTAAGCCCCTGGCGGCAGCGAATGAATCAGCGCAAGCGTTGCTGGCACCGGATCCGAATAACATTGAAGCAGTCAAGGAAATACCCCAATAAATGAGGAAAATATGGCTGAAAAAGCATTGACTGAGGTTAGTATACAGAACAAGTTTTATCGTGATGGGCAACAAAAGTTAATGTTTTCCCTGTTGATGGCGCTGGTTATCATTTTTATAACCGGTTCTATCCTTATTTATATCGTTACCCATCCTCCGGAGCCCAAATATTTCGCGACCAGTATCAATGGCCGTATTACTCCTCTTACCCCTCTCATGGAGCCAAACCAGTCTGATTCGGCAGTATTGCAATGGGCAAATCAGGCTGCTATTGCCGCGTTTACCTATAATTTCGTCAATTATCGCGAAGAGTTAAAAGCGTCTTCAGGTTTTTTTACCACGGAAGGCTGGCAGCAATTTTTGGATGCGCTACAGCAATCAAACAATCTGGATCAGGTCAAGGCAAAAAAACTAATTGTGTCCGCCGTGGCAACCCGTGCCCCGATTATTTTACAAAAAGGGGTTTTAAACGGCCGATTTTCCTGGCGAGTTCAGATGCCGATTCTGGTAACTTATCAGAGTGCCAGTGAATTTAGTCAGCAAAATAATGTGGTTACCATGTTAATTACACGGATCTCAACGCTGGAGTCACCGCGCGGAATTGGTATCTCTCAATTTGTCGTTGGTCCGGCCGGGGGTGGAATAAGTTGATGAATAAAACGATAGCTTTACTGCAATGGGTGGGTAAATCCATATTGTTAGCTGCCTATACATTGACGACACCACTTTACGCAGCGGACCAGGCAGATTCGGCACAGCAGGCCTTGCAGCAGCTTCGTATACTGCAGGAACGGCTATCCAAATCAAGTGGGCAGCAAGACGGTGCGGCGAATAATCAGCCGGGTAAGAGTGCCGCGCCGGCAAGTAATAATACCAGACCTGCGGCTCCTGGCGCGACTTCAAATCAGACCGCTGCCAATCCCCAGGATCCTTCATTAACGCTCTCAGACAAGGATCTGATAGATATCAAGGCGTTTGAAGGCGTAACCAGACAGTTATTTCCCTTGACGCCGGAACAGATACTGCGTCTGAAACAAATATATCAGGAAAACAATTTTGCGGAGGCGTCCACGGCCGGAACACCGCCCAAGCCGACGGCAACCTCGCAGTTTGTTAATTTATCCCCGGGATCCACACCTCCGGTTATCCGATTATCCCAGGGGTTTGTTTCGTCGCTGGTGTTTCTTGATTCAACCGGAGCGCCATGGCCTATTAGCGCCTACGATCTTGGCGATCCCTCCTCATTTAACATTCAATGGGATAAAACCAGCAACACGCTGATGATCCAATCAATGAAGTTGTATAATTACGGTAATCTGGCGGTAAGATTACGAGGTTTAAACACCCCGGTTATGCTGACTTTGATTCCCGGACAGAAAGCGGTGGATTACCGTGTGGATTTACGTGTGCAGGGCTATGGGCCGAATGCGAAAAACATGCCCATGGAGGAGGGAATCCCTCCCAGTGCCAGTGATGTTCTTCTGCACGTGCTTGACGGCGTCCCTCCTCAAGGCAGCAAGCGATTGACGGTTAGTGGCGGTGATGCCAGGGCCTGGCTTCTCAATGAGAAAATGTATGTTAGAACCAATCTCACCATATTGTCACCCGGTTGGATAGGAAGTATGACCAGTGCGGATGGCATGCACGCATATGAGATGCAAAAATCACCGGTTTTACTGGTGTCCTGGCATGGAAAAGTCATGCAATTAAAGGTAGAAGGGTTATAATCAAATGGCAGGTAGAAAAGAGAATATTAAAGCGCTGTTTACGAATACCCGTTCCAGGGTCATTATTATTTTTACCGCTCTTTTGCTGGTTATTGCGGTAATTGTCGGTGTCATAAAACTTTCCTCATCCACAAGACTGGATACGTCTGCTACAGCCGATTTATCTACCGCACCCAGTATTCAATCCATTCCGGGTGCGCTTAATCCGACGGCGCAGTATGCCAAATTACAGGAAGTTCAGAATATTTCACAAGCTCAGAGCGCGTTGAAAACCGGAGGCAGCGCGATACCGACGATTATTCGTACACAAGCCCTTGGAGCCGGTGTGCAGCCAATAGGTCCGCAACAAGGCGAAGGCAGTGTGGGGTTTGCTACTCTTGCAAGGGAGGCGCAAGCGGGTGCCCAACAGAGCTTATGGATCCAGGATTTACAAAACAGCAATTGCAGCAAGGAATCCGTTGAGAAAGTGGTCAGTGAAGGAGCTGTGCTGTCTGATCTGAAACAGGCGTGTACCTGTGTCCAGCTAAGAGATAACGGTTACCAGGTCTCCGAACTGGAACAGGTTTGCTCGTGCAAGGAATTGAAAGCGGCCGGTTTTAATGCCAGGCAGTTAAAAGATGCCGGGTTTAGCGCGGGTCGCCTGCGGGCATGCGGATTTGATGCCTGTGAATTGCGAAATGCCGGATTTACCGCCCAGGAAATGAAAGACGGCGGTTATAGTGACGGGGAGTTAAAAGGAGCCGGGTTTTCCGAGAACGAAATTGCCAGAGCGGGTGGTTTGCCGGATGGAATTACTGAAGCCGATATACGAAAAGCCGGTTGCAGCGTAGACGCGTTGCGAAAACTTCGTGCTGCCGGAGTATCGGCTGCGGCAATAAGGAGAATCAGCGGCTGTAGTGCTGCGCAACTGAAGGCAGCCGGTTATAGCGCTCTGGATTTGAAAAATGCCGGATTCAGTGCTGCGGATTTGCGCAAAGCGGGATTTACTCCCGAGCAGTTAAAACAAGCGGGTTATAGCGCCCGTGATTTACTCAACGCCGGTTTTACTCCGGAAGAACTGGCCAAGGCCGGATATACGCCGGCCCAGATCAAGGCTGCCGAATCGGAATTGCCTCCCGGTATTACGTCACAGGATATTAAAAACGCGGGATGCAATGTCGAGGCCTTAAAAAAGGAACGGCTGGCGGGTGTTAGCGCCAAGCTGATAAGACAATATGCCGGGTGCAGCGCCAAGGCGCTCAAGGAAGCAGGATTTACCGATGATGATCTCGCCAACGCAGGGTTTACTCCCGAGCAAATCAAGGCGGCCGGGCCTGTCAGTGATAGTGCCATACGTGCTGCGGGTTGTGATCCGGATAAATTGAAACAACTGTTTAAGGCAGGGGTATCCGCCAAGCGGATACGTGACTTGAATGGGTGTAGTGCCGCGGCCTTAAAAGCCGCAGGCTACAATGCCAGGCAATTGGCTGAAGCCGGATTTACTCCTCAACAGCTTTTGGCAGCCGGTTTTTCGCCTCAGGAAATCAGAGATGCCACAGGGACTTCAGACGATGCAATTCGGGCAGCGGGCTGTGATCCGGCCAAATTAAGAGTTTTGTTCGAGAAAGGCGTATCCGCAAAAAGAATTCGCGATTTGAACGGATGCAGCGCGGCTGCCTTGAAGGCGGCGGGTTATGATGCCAAACAATTGTCGGATGCCGGCTTTACCCCGGCGCAATTACTGGCGGCCGGATTTACACCGGAGCAGTTAAAAGCGGCGGGCGTCGATCCTTCTGCGGTGATAGCCGCGGGGCGAACCGCCGATTGTAGTGTGGCTTCTCTGAAAGCTGCCCGGGCGGCCGGAGTTTCCGCAACCACAATCAGACAGACACTCGGTTGCAGCGCGGCGGCTTTAAAAGCGGCAGGTTATACCGCCGCCGAACTGAAAGCGGCAGGGTTTACCGCAGCGGAACTGAAAGATGCCGGATTCACCGCGGCAGAGCTCAAGGCAGCCGGATTCACCGCGAAAGAATTACGTGCCGCGGGTTTTTCCGCCAAGGAATTAAAAGACGCGGGATTTACGGCCGCACAACTGAAAGCGGCAGGGTTTTCCGCCTCGGAATTGAAAAATGCCGGTTTTAGCGCGGCAGAGCTCAAGGCAGCCGGTTTTAGTGCCAAGGAATTAAAGGATGCGGGATTCAGCGCTGCCGATTTAAAAAATGCGGGGTATTCGGCAAAAGAGATTAAAGACGCGGGATACAGTAATGCCCAGTTAAGAAGCGCGGGGATAGAGGCGGCCAGTGAGCCGGGCTCCGAAGTGGCTGGTTTACCCGGTGTTACCCAGCCTTCAACAACCCCCTCCAGCCTGACCGGGGTTCCAACCCGACCCCAGCAAACGGCTACGTCGGTTGAGGCTGCCAACGCGCAGCAATTGCAGAAAATACTGGAGCGACAAAACAAGCAACTGGCTGATCAGCGCTATCAACAGCAAATTCAGCAACGTACTTCTGAAATGATGTCCCAGGCGAATCAGGCACTGCAAGCCTGGCAGAAAGTATCTACCCAGGCTTATGTAGGTGGTTCGGAAGAGGAAAAGGCTAAAAGTGATAGCAGTTTACTCTCGGTCGGTAATCAGCAAGGCGCTGCTTCTTCGGCCCAGCAGACGTCACAGGCATCAGGTAATAATAATCAGAATCAACAGGTATTGATTAAAACCGGTGATATACTATTTGCCGTTATGGATACGTCGGTAAATAGTGATGAACCAGGACCAATTCTAGCCACTATCGTCTCCGGTCGATTTAAAGGTGCCAAGTTAATTGGCAGTTTCAATCTGCCATCCAATTCAGACAAAATGGTTATCAATTTTAATACCATGTCTGTGCCAGGTGCGAATAAAACAACCTCAATCAACGCGTTCGCCATTGACCCCAATACTGCCAGAACAGCACTTTCCAGCAGAACGGATCATCATTATCTGCTTCGCTACGGTTCGTTGTTTGCTTCATCGTTCCTGGAGGGCTTCGGAAACGCGTTCCAATCGGCGAATACCACGGTTACGATCGGCGGTACCGGCGGTGGTGATAACATTACCGTTCAAAATGGTATCGGTCGTTCTGCGTTGGAAAATGCGGTGATTGGACTGGCCACGCTTGGTAAAACCTGGGGTCAGGTTGCTCAGCAGCAATTTAATCGTCCGACAACGGTCGAAGTTTTTTCCGGTACCAGTATGGGTATTTTGTTTACACAAGATTTAACATCACTTTAACATGACGAGCAGGTAGGACATGGTAGACAATAATCAAGACAATGATGAGTATCAATTTTCTGATCTGGATGTCATGGGTTCCGACATGATGGATGATGAGGACACAGCCCCAATGCAATCAGAGGTGGTTGAACGTCATTCACCTCAAAAAAACATCAGGCGTAATGCGTTAATCGTGGTTGTATTGGTTATTCTTGCGATGGTCGTATATAAATTCATGGGCGCCTTTTTTTCAAGTAAAACAGATCAGGTCGCAACCAAAAAAACAACGCCCTCAGCTATTCAGCCGATACCTCAGGAAACACAATCAAGACCGGTGCAGCCTGTTGTTACCCAGCAAACGACACCCAGTGTTACTTCGTCATCATCTAACCGGGAGGTTAATCAAAAACTGGCGGCCCTTGAGATTAGTCAGCAAAATATGCGTTCCGAGGTTACTACGGTCAATAATCAATTAAGTGGTCTTTCATCCAACTTAAATAGCCTTGCCGATAAAATTGCCGCGCTGAGCCAGACGGTCAATACGCTTGCGGACAAGGTTGAACAACAATCCCGCGAGCTTGCCGTTATCTCGGCTCGTACACGGCCAAAGACGGTGCGTCCGAAAGTGCGTGCTACGCGTTCTTTGCCTGTCTATTATATTCAGGCTGTAATTCCCGGCAGGGCTTGGTTAATTGCTACAAATGGGTCTACACTTACGGTAAGAGAAGGAACAAAAGTTGCAGGATATGGCGTTGTTAAGTTGATAGATGCGATTCAGGGACGAGTTGTCATGAGTTCAGGGAAAGTAATTAGGTTTAGCCAGCAAGACAGTTGAGAAGATTATGGCTGATGGTGGTTCTTTTACAAGTTTTTTAACAAGTTCGGCAGATATTCTGAACAATATTGCCTCAACATTAGGGCCGGTACAAAAGTTAATTTCGGGCGCCGCCTATCTTATAGGCCTGTCATTCGCATTCAAGGCGCTTTATAGTTTAAAGGTCTACGGTGAGGCAAGGACTATGATGGCGTCGAACACCAGTATTAAGGAACCGGCAACTTATATGCTGGTGGCGGCTCTTTTTATTTATTTTCCTACGGGTGTGGAGATAATTTTAAACACGACCTTTGGTGACGCCAATATTTTGCAATATGCTCCTGTAAGCAGTAATAACCAAAGTTTCAATACCTTATTCAGCGCTGATAGTGTGGTGGGGAGACCGCTTACAATTATTATACAAACAATTGGTCTGGCCGCGTTTGTCAGGGGGTGGGTTCTGGTAGCCCGCTCAGCGTCTCAGGGACAACCGCCGGGAGGAACAGGAAAAGGTTTAATGCACGTTTTTGGCGGCATTTTAGCAATGAATATTGTCGCCACAATAAATATAATTAATAATACACTTTATGGTACAAGTTAATTTGTTTTTTAATAGGAGAAACAAACGTGAAAAGCCCCGGAAAGAAATGTAACTTTATGAAAAAAATAATTATTATTACGTCATGTCTGGGTATGGGGTTGCTGGCGGGCACAGCCATGGCTACAACCAGCCTGACTATTGGGTCCATGGCGTCAACCATCACCGGCTCATTCGGGCAATTGGCAAAACTGATTACGGCGGGTTCCTACCTGGCAGGCCTCGGTTTTTCAATTGGTGCGATTATGAAATTTAAGCAACACAAAGATAATCCAACCCAAATCCCGATTGGTACGCCGATTGCCCTGGTATTTATCGCCGCGGCGTTGCTGTTTTTACCAACCATTCTCGGTATTGCTGGCGCGACCATGTTTGGTTCCGGTGGCGGTGAAACGGCAGGCCCGTCAGGAACAGTATTTACCTCTAGTGGCGGTGGTTAACCGGATCTGGGAGGAAGAAAAGGCAGGCCGTGTTGCCTGCCTATCTTCGTACAGACATAAAAAACAAATATGAGCGTAACTGATGTCCACTAATCAGGAAAAAAACAAACTTAAGCTCATTGCCAGCGCAGGTGCCTGGAGATTGTATTCGGCCAGAAAGGCGGATGTCCGGTTTAAATCCTATGAACAAAAAGTATTTCATCGTGACAGGTATACTTGTCAGTTCTGTGGATTTCAGGCCAGATTCTTTCAGGAAGTGGTTAATCTTGATAACGACTATACGAATAACCGATTATCCAATTTAGTGACCGCATGTTGTTTTTGTGCGCAGTGTTTCTTTGTCGAATCCGTGGGTGTAGGTGGGTATGGTGGTGGAACCTTGATATATCTACCGGAATTGACACAACCGGAATTAAACAGTTTGTGCCATGTTTTATTTTGTGCGATAACGAATGATACCGGTTACAAAAGCAGCGCCCAAAATATTTATAGAAGCTTCAAGTTTCGTTCCCAGATAGTTGAGGAAAAATTTGGTGAGGGAACCAGTGATCCGGCAATTTTGGGACAACTTATTATTGACTCCGGATCAACGAAGCCTGAAACATTGGATAAGCTGCTCAATAATATAAGACTTTTACCCTCTCGGGCCAAATTCCGCAAACAAATAGAGCGTTGGGCGGCCAGTGCCCTGGAAGAAATTACACAAACAGGCTGAATGAAAATCAGTCTGAAACCGAAAAAAATTGGTTGGAGTCGGTTGGCATTTGCAGCGTTGCAATGAAATATCAACAGACCATAATGAACAAAAACTATTATATTGTGAAGAAAAGGGAATACCATGGGGAAATGGGCGGAATCTTTTTTTGAAGGTATTGATACCTTTTTTGCCTGGTTAAGTACTTCGCTTAAACAAACAACTGAATCGTATTGTGAACTGGAAACTGCGGATTCCAAGACAGTTTTGGTTAATCATGACGGTTCACTGGTTTCGCTTGTAAAAATAGAAGGTGTTACCGCTCTGGCGGGCAACGAGGAATTTGAACGTCTGGTGGAAGGATTGTCCAACGCCTTCCAGGGAGCTATGAGCAGGCCAGGCCATGCCTTGCAGATCTTTTTCAGTCACGACAAACAAAATATCCGTAAAGTCATTCAGGATATCTATTCCGCAGCCGATGCTACCGCCAAGCGTCTGGAATTAAAACTGGATGATTTGTTTTCCGAGCGGGTGGATTACCTGTCACAATACTGTGCCGAGGAAAGACTTTATTTTGTTCTTTTTACCCGACCTTTTAATTTAGCCCAGGAGCAATTGAAAGCCTCATCAAAGGCTAAATTAAAAATGTTGAAAGATACCAAAGCGCCTGCCTTTAAAAATACTCAAACCATTTATGCAGCCATTCCGGAGTTACGTGATACTCACGATGCTTATGTCCGATCCATTCTGAATGATCTGGATGCTCTTAACATTTATGCCAGACTGGTTGAAGTTCATGATGCCGTGCATGCCATACGTATGACTGCGGATCCGGATTTTACCGCGGATGATTGGAAGGCGACCTTGCCGGGCGATAAAATATATCCTCGTGAAATAAATCGGTTTGAAGGAGACGTGTCGGATTTGCTATGGCCTTCCCTGGCAAAGCAGGTTATTCCGCGCGATGCGGAAAACATTGATCTGCGAACGGTGCAAGTCGGCAATAAAATGTATTCTTCCGTTTTTATTGATTTGTTTCCCAAAGATGTTCGTCCGTTTGCCGTTTTGTTCGGACGGATACTTCCGTCACACATTCCGTGGCGGATGTCGTTTTTTCTGGAAAGCGATGGGTTAAGCACGATTAAACTGAAAGGGATGCTGGCTGGTATTCTGGCTTTTTCATCTGCCCAAAACAGACTAATCAGCGATTCCGTAAATCTTCTGAAGTATTTGCAGTTGAATTCGGATGATGCGATTATTCGTTTACGGGTTGTTGCCACGACCTGGGCTCCGGCCGGTAATATACCTTTGATGAGGCGCCGGAGTTCGGAACTGGTTAAGGCGATTCAAGGCTGGGGTTCAACGGATGTATCGGAAATTTGCGGCGATCCGTTTGCCGGTTTTGTGTCCAGTATGCTGGCGACTACAACGCGCAGCACCGCCGTCCCGTCAGTAGCGCCTCTTTCTGATGTGGTCACTATGTTACCTATTACCCGGCCTGCCTCCCCTTGGGATAGCGGGGCTTTATTGTACAGAACGCCAGATGGCAAACCCTGGCCCTTTCAACCCGGCTCGACTCAGCAGACAACCTGGATTGATCTGGTTTACGCGCGCCCCGGTTCCGGTAAGTCCGTATTATCGAACGCCCTGAATCTGGCTCTTTGTTTGTCCGGGGGATTAACGCGGTTGCCAAGGATTGCCATTATTGATATCGGGCCGTCAAGCAGCGGATTAATTTCTCTGATAAGAGAAGCGTTGCCTGCGTCAAAGCGACATCTTGCCGCCTATCACCGTTTGCGTATGACTCCGGAGTACTCCATTAATCCCTTTGACACGCAATTGGGATGTCGTTATCCGACGGCTACGGAACGTTCATTTCTGGTTAATTTTCTTACCCTTCTAACGACGCCACTGGGCGCTGCAAAGCCTTATGACGGTATGCCTGATTTGGCGGGTATGGTGGTGGATGAGCTATACAAAAGCATGGCTGATGAATTTAATCCAACACCCTACGCACCGGGGGTTGAAGAATTTATTGACAGTATTCTTGAGGAAATCGGGTTTGTCCGGGATTCAAAATCAACCTGGTGGGAGGTCACGGATGCCTTGTTCTCGGCCGGTTTTGTGCATGAAGCGATGCTTGCCCAACGATATGCCATGCCTCTACTGGCTGATGCCGCCTCTATTTGCCGTACGCCTTCGATTGAGGATCTGTATGAGAAAGTGGTGGCGCCAACCGGCGAGTCATTAATCAGTGCTTTTTCCAGAATGATTTCAGGAGCGGTACGTGAATATTCCATTCTGTCAAGAGTCACCAGTTTTGATATCGGCGATGCCCGGATTGTTTCCCTCGATTTGGATGAAGTCGCCAAAAGCGGGGGAGACGCAGCAGATCGACAAACGTCAGTTATGTATATGCTCGCGCGTTATGTGCTTGCCCGGCATTATTATTTGACCGAGGAAAGTATGAATAATGTGCCGGATCAATATCGGGAATACCATAAAGACAGGGTTACGGAAATTCGCGAAGATCCCAAACGTATTGTATACGATGAATTTCACCGCACCTCAAAATCAGCCGCGGTTAGAGAGCAGGTTATTATTGATATGCGGGAAGGACGAAAATGGAAAGTGCAGATTGCGCTTCTTTCCCAATCGGTGGACGACTTTGATGCCGTTATGATTGAGTTTGCAACAGCGATTTATATTATGGATGCGGGACCCTCTCAAGCCGTTGAAAAAACGACGCAGATATTCGGTTTGTCGAATACGGCCAAAATCGCTTTACGAACACGTGTTCACGGGCCAAGACAAGGTGGGGCAACATTCCTGGTGCAATACGCGACCAAATCCGGCGTTAATATTCAGTTACTTACCTTGACTCTGGGGCCTGTTGAATTATGGGCCTTCAGTACCACGGCGGAAGACGCGACGGTACGTAACCGTCTTTACCGCCAATTAGGACCTTCGGAAGCCCGGCGGGTACTGGCGTCCTTGTTTCCCAATGGCTCTATTGCGAAAATTATTGAAGAGCGTCTGGCCAGTATGAAAGCTCAGGTGGGATTGATTGAAGAAGATGCCAAGGACAGTGTGATTGATCAATTGGTCGATGATATCCTCGAGGCTTACTCCAAAGATCCTAATGTAAAAATACTGCCATCCAAAACGCATTAAAAAAGCCGTATTCCTGCACAGCTTGGTAGCCCGTAAGGAGGCCTGCGGCCGTGTTGCGGGTTTCATGTCGGGATATCGTACTTTGAGAAACAGGTGAGTATCCACATGAACGTGAACGTTATCCCGCATTACAGCGAAGCCTTCAGGGCGGGCACAGGAACAAATACGTGACTTCCATCACTTGAAAATCAGGTGATTTCCTTATTGAGGTTAAATCCGGTTAAAACACCAGGGCTAAATGGATTAATAGGATTCTGGGTTTTAAGTATATAGCGGCCGGAGTTACCGTTGACTTCAAAAAGAATTTGCAGGCTGGCGCTGTCGTTATTATCAACCAGGACATTTACTTTTTGTAAAATCTTGAAAAATGCCCAGGGTCCGGATTCCTCAAGCTCGTAATGAGCGCCCTCAATAGAGTAAAGAGCCAATCGGGCATTGGATTGCGGCCAATTGAAAAACGTATAAGACTCACTATCCTGATTATCCGTTAATTTGATGTCTCCAATGGTCAGCTGCAGGCTGGCAACGACCGGATCCAGGTTAATTTTCTGTAGTGTAAAATCTATTTTGCTTTTATTGGAATTTTCGGGGAAAAACATATTGCTAATCACATTGGCGCGAATTAACTCATTAATAATGTCGTTGGAAATCGGCATCATATAACCGTCGTGCTCTTTAGGTTGCCATTGGGGTTTTGATACATCCAGAAATGGTTTCACATAATGGTTAACAAAATTATTTAATGTTCCTTTTGGAGCAAAAAAACGGTCAAATTCGGCAAGGGAAATTTCAACCGGCTGGTTGGGTTCAAAAGGATAACGATTGGATATGGCGGACTGGTATTCATTGTAAACGGTCGCTTGCCATTTGCGGTTGAGATACTCTCTGCTTTCCGTGATAAAAATATACCAGGTATCGTCGGCAATTTGCTTGGCCCAACCGGAAACAGGTTCCGGCAATTGGCGGGAAAGGCGGTATAAGGCACTCAGGGGATCGGATTGTGATTCGTCATTAAATCGAGCCCTGGTTAATTCAAATACCGTACGACCATGATCGTTAACCACGCCAAGTGTGGTCAGAAATTTTTCAAGCTCGGTAATGTTTATGTTTAATTCTTTTATAGAAGAATGACTCATTAAATTCAGGGCGGTAAACTGGCTGGCAATTTCCTGATTAAATAATAAGGCATTATTTGATAAATCCGGACTGGTATGCTGTTGGATCAATTCAATTAAATGCGATATGGCATTCGTCTGCTGCAACGTCTGAGCCAGTTGTCTGGCTTGTTGATAACCCTGATAATGTTGTGGATGGGTTCGTCGTATAAAATTTTGCCACCAGGTGACGTATTCAAAGCAATAGGCCTGTTGCAGTTGCAGGTACAGGTTGCCAAGATCCTGTCGGGCTAAAATCCAGTTGTCCAGCTGTAATTGGGTAGTGATTTTTGGCAAGAGAGCCATGATTTGGCTAAAACCCTCTTTGGTGTAATAAATGGGCAATTCTTTATTGGTTAAATCAAACCCTTCTATATTAATGAGAGTTTTTTCCTGCGGAAAGGAACCTTTTGCCAGAGAGTAATACAGATACGCGGCAGGTAGCGCGTTTAGATAATTACGAGTATCACTGATTAATTGCCTGTTAATCGCAATGGGTTGCAAGGGCTGTTTTATTGCTTTTTTTAGCAGAAGAAGATCTTTTTCAATCGGTTTGTCAGGATTTTTGGCTTTCCAGCTCTCATGGAACCAGTTGATGACTTCCGGTTCCGAAAAATGCTCCGATTCCCCCAGCATCAGATAGACCTTTAAAGCCTTGTAGCGTGCTAGCTGGGTCTGCGACGGGTTGGAAATCACTTCCTCCAGGTTACCGATTAAATCAGGGAGAAAATTATCTTGCAGGTGGTGTTTGGTGTTTCTGTGCAATTGACCTTTTAATTGTTCGATTAGTGAACTGGAAAAGAGGTTGACAGGAATCAAATCCAGCATGTTTTCAGCCTGGGACAGATGATGGATCGCGGATGTTTTATTATCGGGTTGTACTATTAATGTTTCATAAGCCAATAATTCCTTGCTTGCTCCATCCAGCAATTTACTGGTAGTGATATGCTGGTAGCCTAGCACGCATAAAAATAAACCGGCAAATCCTGCGGCAACACCGGCAATAGCCTTGTGGTTCGTTGACATGCTCGGCGAATGGTGTTTTGTTTGATCCTGAAAGGTCTTAATGGCGCCCTCAATAAAATAGGCGCGGTAATTATTGGATTGGGGAAAACGGTCCTGAACGGCCAGGGCATATTCATGCTGTATTTTTTTGTTAAGCTTGTCCACACTTAGTCCACCTTGCTCCGCACTCGTGAAATAGAGCGCCTGTAAATGAAATAAGTGGTGGTTTAAATTTTGCAGTAATATTTGAAGGGGTACCCTTAAACTGGCGAGTTGTAATGGGAATTCACGGATTAGTGTCCGTTTGACGCTGGAACGGGCCGGATGCAGTTTATTGATAATCTGTTGCCCTGTCACTTCGAGCATATGATCAAACTGTGTTTTGTAGTGGTTGATAAATCGATCTTTCCGGAGGTTGTTATTAAGGGAAAAACCAAATGGTTTGTTTAATTCTGACGTATGCTCGGCTTGAAAAAATTCACAGAACCCCGCTAACGCATCCAGTTTGGTCACAAAGATCGCCGTATCTGCCCGATACCCGAGTTCATTACCGAACCGTTCCAGAAGCTGGGTATGGGATTTGCACTGTTCCATAAGCTGCACGGGTTCCGTTAATAACAGTTCACTGCTGTCAACGCAAAGAACAAGGCCGCTGATTTTGATATTGCTGTGACAGCGATTTAATTGCTTCAACGAAAATGCGAGAAGATTTTCGCTACGATTTAGCCAGGATTCACCCAGCTCTACAATCACGCCATGATTGTTGTAAAAAACATGAATCGGATGTTCCTGCTCAATCTCGAGATGAAAAAGATTGCTTTGTTTCAACAAGGTTGTTTTACCCTGGCCGGTTTTACCGATCAGCAATAGAAAGGATAATGGATTTTGCTGGGGCTTTAGTTGTGCGAAAATGCGTTTTAATGAATCGCAAAGTGCTTGTAACGATTTATCCATCAGTCATCCAGTTTAGCCACAATATGATGTCCGAATTGGACGGTTTTTGCTTTATGTTCGATCACGGCATGGCTTACCCAGTAACCGGCAATCAATAGACCTAACGAAAGAAAACAGATAACCAGTATCGGTTTTCGATTGGAGGACGGCGCCTCCGTTTTTTTCTGCTCTTTGAAAAGACGGTATGATTTGTTGACGCGGTATTGTCGTATCAACTGATATAATTCTTCAATCAGATCATCGAGAATTTGTCGTCCGTTAGCGCGTCCGTGCTGTTTCCCTTCAAAACCTGAAATCAGGCAATAATAGGCTAGTTCCAGTAAATCCAGATACTGATTTGGTCTTTCCTTAATATAATTGATAATGTCAAAAAAGCGCTCTTCCGGACCGACACTGTCGAAGGAAGCCGGGGTAAAGGAATTGAATTCGGCCATTTTACCGTCAAAACGCAGATAACTTTTCCCAAGGAGTTCATCAATGGTAGCTGATAATAAATAATTGGCTATGGCTTCCAGTTCCTCATTATACTCCTTGCCATGAATACGGCTGTGAAACGCGCGTAATTCATGTTCGATATTTTCTCGAATACTTCGGATAGGCGGCAGGGATGTGCTGACGCACAACCTTTCCAGTAGTGAAAGAAGCGGACCTGCTGCTGCAACAATCGGATTGGTTGTGAAAGGAACAATAAATAACTTGGAGCGATAATAACCTTGAGGCATTTGCTGAGTGCCCTGTAATGACAGTCGGCTTACAAGAGAAACCGAAAAATGTTCGGCTGCCATGGCATCACTCCATATGGTATCTGTTCCGGTCTTATCCTCAGAATGAGGCTACCAAAATGTTTGTTTAACCAGTTTAAATAGTACAAGACTTAAAGAATGATACGTTATCTCCAAAGCCTTGTCGATACGAGAAAATAATAGTAATACATTCGGTTGGGCACGCTTGTCTTTTGCAGTCGTAATAAATTTTATTCACGGTTCAAGGATAACAGGCAATGCTTCGCCAAAATAGCGTATTACCCATTGTTCTCCCAGATATTCAAAACAATCGTAAAGAAAGTCACCTATCTCTTCGGGAGCAAGTTGATGCTCCATCCCAATCGGTTCAATGTTATGGTGAAAATAGCCGTCAAAATAACGCTCGCAAAAGGACACATAGTCTCTGGAGTGAAGAATGAAGGCGTGCCACATGTCATCCATCGGGAGCAAAGGGCCAAAAAAATAAGTGGGGCAATTTTTTTGCTGGCGGAGGGCGTTTAACCACAGCCAGCCCAGAAGGTCTGTAAAAAGCTGTCGGCTGGCATTCAGGCTGAAAGTCGGGTTGTGGTGCGTGAAATAGCTCACCACACCAGGATTTTCGTAAGTCAGTAACTCATCAAGTGCCGGTTGTTTCATCAGCGGCAACAGGTTTTATTCCAGTCTTTATTTTTGGTAATAAAGCGAACAATCAGGCAGATTTTTTCTTCTTTTGACATCATTAATTCTCCAATTTTGATCAAATCGACTAGCAGAAGGTCATTTCAGCAGAAGATGGCTCATAAATCAATGGAATTATGAATATCTGCAATACCCTTATGTGGCGCGGTGAGCGGACAAAGGTAGCAAGACAAGTAAAAAAATGGGAATAACAGGGAATAAAATTAATTTGTTTTCAGCAAGGTTTTTCATTGTTATTCCCCAAATGTCAACGGGTATTGTTGAGATTGGTCTTTGTGACAGGTTCCGTGAACCAGGTATAAAAATATTTCAGCCTTGATGCTGACAATGAATAGATTTTATTGATTGTTTCAATAAAAATATTCAATTTTACTTATCTTTGATTCGTGCCTACATTTACACTGTATATCACAAAACATTGAGGAGAAAAAAATGATTGCCGTAGGTAAAAAATTTCCTGAGTTTCATCTGAAAGCGACGGTAAGCAATGATATTCACAACGCGTTTCAGTCTATTTCCAATGACACCTATGCCGGCAAGTGGCTGGTCATGTTTTTCTGGCCCAAGGATTTTACGTTTGTTTGCCCGACTGAAATTGCCGAGTTTGGAAAACTGGCCGGTGATTTTGCCGATCGTGATGCTCAGATTCTAGGTGCAAGTATTGATAGTGAATTTGTGCATTTAGCCTGGCGGAATCAGCATCCTGATCTTAAGGAGCTGCCGTTTCCGATGCTGGCTGATATCAAGCGGGAACTGTCCCGGGATTTAGGCATCCTCGATGAGGAGGAAGGGGTTGCGCAACGGGCCACGTTTATTGTCGATCCGGAAGGCGTCACCCGGTTTGTTATGGTAACGGACCTGAACGTCGGGCGTAATCCCCGGGAAGTTTTGAGGGTACTGGATGCCTTACAGACGGATGAATTATGTCCCTGTAACTGGAAGAAAGGGGAAGATACCATTCACGTTGCCTGATTTTCGGGTAGGTTTTAATCAGAAATAAGGAGACCATCATGGTGGATTTCATCAAGGAAAAGTTACCCGAATTCGCCAGGGACGCGCGTATAAATTTGACCAAGGTCCTGGATGTGACCCAGACGGACGGTTTGACTGAGGAACAGATTATTGGTTCGGCGCTGGCTGTTGCCTATCATCTGGGTGATGACACCCTCATTGCCGGATTGATAGAGTCCGTTGGAAACGATACCATTCGGCAAGCGGCTAAAGTCGCAGCCAGTTTGATGGCTATGAATAATATCTATTATCGTTTTGTTCATTTGAGTGAACTGGCTGAACTAGGACAAGTCCCGACAGGTCTGCGCATGCAGGGCATGATGAATTCGGGTACGGATAAGGTGACCTTTGAAATCATGTGTCTTGCCGTATCGGGATTAAATGGGTGCGGTGCCTGTATCAGCGCCCATAGCCGTCAATTGCTGGAGCATGGCTTACCGCTCTCCGCTATTGCGCGTATTGGGAAAATCAGCGCTGTATTGCATGCGGTTCATGTCAGTTTACATTTGTAAAAACCATACCCTGTTATTTTTCCATTTAGTTTTGACAGGTAGCATTACACAAAGTGTGCCATTTCATGTCATTCCCGCGCAGGCGGGAATTTATGCCTGATATAGCACAGAGTCAATTTAGCCATAGATTCCCGCCTGCGCGGGAATGACAGGCGCCTGTCAAAACTAAATGGAATCTAGTGGATTCAGAGTTTAAAATCAGGTTAAAATTTGTCCTTCTTGAAAATCATTCATATAGGTTGTAGCTATGAAAAAAGGAAAAATTTTGCGGGTCGGACTTCTGGTTCTGTGCGGTTTGATGCTGTTTCAGCCGCTTTGGTCCGCACCATTAACCATAAAAGAGATCAGCGTACGGGATCAGCAGTTGGTTCTTGATGAAGTGAATAAACACCGTCTCTCCAAAGGATTAAAACCGTTAAAGCTGAATAAATATATGTCCATGGAAGCAACGCAGCATAGCCGTGATATGGCGAATAAAATGATGGCGTTTGGTCACGAGGATTTTGATAAACGGATTAAGCGCATTTACGAGGAAATACAGTTTTGTCGCGCCGGAGCGGAAAACATTGCTTACTTCAAGATCCCTCCGCGGGAAGTGGTGCGCAAATGGTTAACCAGTCCCGGACATCGCAGAAATATTGAAGGCAATTTTAACTTAACCGGCATTGGAATTGCCCAGGACAAGAACGGATGGACGTATTATACCCAGATTTTCCTGCGTACCGAAAATCCCGAGTTTACACGATAACCGCAGCCCAATGTTTGAAACGTAAACCGTTTCAAACATTGGGTCTCTCTATTCAGGAACCGACTTTGCCGCAGGCTATGCGCGCACCGCCGCCGCCTAATGGCGGATTATCGCTGTAGTTATCTCCGCCGGCATGAACCATGACGGATAATCCTTTCAAATCGCTGGTTTTCAAGCGGGGAGCCAGCACCGGAGTAGTGGCTTGTCCATCGCCATTGACCGCCAGCACCGGCAAGTCCCCCAAATGGCCATTGCCATAAGGGCCCTGGTGCGTGTTGGTTTTACCCGGATCAAAATGCCCGCCGGCATCCATGCCATGGTCGCCGCAATCGGGATGCTGGTGCAGATGAAAGCCATGCAGTCCCGGGGGGAGTGACGATAGTTCAGGTGTAATCAGCAAGCCGTATTTGGTGTCTTCAAAATTGACCGTTCCCAGTTCCTTTTTGCCATCGGTCGCGTATATCACGCTCCGGACTTTGTCGGCATGGACGGATGAAAGGGTGAGGACACCGCATAAGATTAATGGTAATTTTTTCATGATAACTCCTCTTCCTGAGTAATTGACAAGTGTAGATCATTCTCGCCAGTCTCACCATGGAAAAATTAATTGCCGACGGGCCCGGATTGGAAAGTAATTTTCATGATAAAATGGAGGCACTTTTCATGCAGGTATGTTTCCCGTGGAATTACTCAGGATTTACGCCGCTTTGGCTTCAACATTGCTTTTATGGGCATCCGCGTTTGTTGGAATCCGGATCGGTCTGGTTGATTATTCGCCCGGAGCGCTGGCGTTGCTGCGTTTTTTGGTAGCGTCCTTGTTTATGGCGATTATTTACGTCCGGTTACCGGCTAAAAAAGCCATGTCATGGAAAACCAGGATGGCCTTATTGACCATAGGTATCGGGGGGATCGGGATTTATAACCTCTGTTTGAATTATGGGGAAATGACGGTATCCGCCGGTGTCGCCAGTTTTGTGATAGGCCTTATCCCCGTGATTACGATTATTCTGTCGGTGCTGCTGTTGCGTGAGCGGCCTGGCCCTGGAGTCTGGCTTGGCATTGTACTCGGTTTTTGTGGTCTTTTTCTTATTATGGCGGCGGAAAACGCGTACCGGTCCCAGGGCAGTGGCGTGCTGATGATTATGGTATCGGCATTGATGGGAGGGATTTACACGTTCAGCCAAAAACGCTATTTACAGGCTTACCATCCTGTGATCGTAACCGCATGGATCATCTGGGGTGGTACGTTCATGTTACTGATATTTCTACCTGATTTAATCAGGGAAATACCTCATGCCGGCAAGCAGGGAACCATCGCTGCTGTTTACATGGGCATTTTCCCCGCAGCACTTGCTTACGTCGCCTGGAGCTATGTTATCCACCACTGGTCTGCCACTAATGCGGCGACGTTTCTTTATGCCATGCCGGTGATATCGACGGTCATGGGGTATCTGGTTTTGTACGAAAGGCCTGGAAGATTATCCTTGATCGGCGGGTTTATCGCCCTGGCGGGTGCTTTGGTGGCCAGCCGCTTTCAACAGCGGGTAACACGTTCAAATGCCGGCGAAAGCGAAAACAGTTCTGAGTTAGCCGTGTCCACGGGATAATACCAATCAGTCCTCCTGTGGTGACCAGGATGCAGGCGATCAGCAGTTCAATGGAGGGTTTCGCCATGTCCAGCGCGATAAGCACCAGAATGGATAAAACAGGGTTACCGTAAGACAACAGGCCCAGTAATTTAAAGTTGCCGTTTTTGACCCCGATATCCCAGAAGAAATAAGCCAGTCCCTGTGTGGTAATACCCATTAGCATCAGAATAACCCATTGCCTGGCATGCAGTGTGATGGTGGTTTCCAGGGAAAGATGGGCAATGAGTGAGCAAAAAGCAGCAACCCCGCAGCACATACCGATAATTTCAACAGGCGCATTTTCAAAATGTCTCGATGTTAAACAATACAAAGACCATATCAAGGCACCCAGAAAAGCGAGTACGTAGCCTAACAGGTAATGCGTGTCAAAACCAAAGCCATGATGACCCTGGCCAAGCAGCGTATAAACGCCGGCAAAACCGAGGCAGGCGGCGATGATATGTTTGATGCTGAGCCGTTCATTCGGTAAAAAACCGGCCAGTAAGCTGATTAACACCGGCCAGAGGTAATTGATCAGATCGGCATGGGCCGCAGGAGCGAATTTGAAAGAAGAGACGTAAAGTATTTGATTGATATAGATGCCGGCAAAAATGATAAGATACAGCACCCATGGCTGTTTTATTTTTTTCCATTGTTTGCGCACGGTCAATTTGCCTGCCGATAGTAAAAAACTGATGAAGAAGGTGATGGACAGGACTTCAAAAAGGGGGATCGATTTGACGGCTGCCGTGAACGGGCCGGCTACCATCCAAAAAAGCAGTGCGACGTATCCGATGAGGGTCGGATGTCTGAGAATTTGCATTATATTTATTCATTTGGATCGCATATAAATCGCATGGTATCAATTCAAGGAAAAAACGCAACAGTCGATTTTCTATTTTTATTCCTGAACAGGGAGCAAAGAGTGTCGCATCTGGTTTGAAAACCTTATAATCTATTTTTACCTGACTTGCGAGTGACAACTCATGGAACTGAGAATCGACAACACCCCTTTTAAAGCCATATTTCAACCCCTTGATTTAGGTTTTACCCAACTTAAAAACCGCATACTCATGGGATCCATGCATACCGGCCTTGAAGAAGACAAGGAAGGATTGCACCGGCTGGCCGCTTTTTATCGCGACAGGGCCCAGGGCGGCGCAGGATTGATAGTGACGGGTGGCTTCGCACCCAACCGGGCTGGCCGACTGGCTCCATTCGCAGCGAAACTCACCAATAGCAAGGAACAACTCCGCCATGAACTGATTACCCATACGGTGCATGAAGCGGGCGGAAAAATCATTTTACAGATTCTTCATGCCGGACGATATGGATATCATCCGTTCGTGGTTGCGCCGAGCGCCATCAAATCCCCTATCAGCCCTTTTAAACCCTGGGAAATGAGCAAACGGCGAATTGCCAAAACCATCGACCATTTCGCCCGTTGTGCCCGTCTTGCCCAGGCAGCAGGTTATGATGGCGTTGAAATTATGGGTAGCGAAGGGTATTTGATTAACCAGTTTATCGTGGCCCATACCAATCACCGACAGGATGAGTGGGGGGGAGCTTACGCCAATCGTATACGTTTTCCCGTGGAGATTGTGCGCCGGGTACGCGAAGCGGTTGGCGAACGATTCATTATTATTTATCGCCTGTCCATGCTTGATTTGATTGCGCAAGGCAGTAACTGGGATGAGGTAGTTATCCTGGCCAAAGCCATTGAAGAGGCTGGCGCCACGATGATCAATACTGGAATTGGCTGGCATGAGGCAAGAGTTCCGACCATTGCCACCATGGTTCCGTCCGCCGCGTTTACGTCAGTGACCAGACGTCTTAAGCCGGAGGTTCAAATTCCCCTAATCACCTCTAACCGCGTCAATACACCGGAACAGGTGAGTCGGATATTGGAAGAAAATATGGCCGATATGGTATCGATGGCCAGACCTTTTCTGGCGGATGCCCGGTTTGTGGAAAAAGCGCGATTGGGAGAATCCGAAGCCATTAACGTCTGTATTGCCTGTAATCAGGCTTGCCTTGATCGGGTGTTTGTAAATAAAACCGCGTCTTGTCTGGTGAATCCCCGGGCGTGTAATGAAACGGAACTGGTTTATCAAACACCTCACAAGCCCAAACGCATCGCGGTAGTTGGCGCAGGCCCTGCCGGTCTGGCTTTTGCCTCGGTTGCCGCGGAACGAGGCCATGAAGTGACTTTGTTTGAAAAAAGTGACGTATTGGGCGGGCAGTTTAATCTGGCGAAACGGATACCGGGCAAGGAAGAGTTTCATCACACCATTGCGTATTTTTCCCATCAATTGGCCAAATTTAATGTGGATGTCCGCTTGCAAACGCCCGCCACACTTGAGTTATTGCAAGGGTATGATGACGTGGTTCTGGCCACCGGCATCTCGCCGCGTATACCAGATATCGAAGGAATCACTCATGAGAAGGTCATGGTTTATGTGGATGTGATTATGGAACGGAAAAAACCGGGACAGCGTGTTGCCATTATCGGAGCCGGGGGGATTGGTTTTGATGTCGCGGAGTGGTTGACTCATGATCATGAAACGGAGAGCGACAGGCTGTTTTATGATGAGTGGGGAATTGATCTTAAAATGGAACATCGAGGCGGTATCAAGGAACGCATGGCCGTTTCTTCTCCCCGGGAAGTGTATCTCCTGCAACGTAAAACAGGGAAACATGGCAAAGGTCTGGGTAAGACAACGGGATGGATACATCGCACCAGCCTTAAGCACCGTCATGTCAAGATGCTGGGTGGGGTGGTTTATGAACGGATCGATGATGAAGGATTGCATATTCGCATGAATGATCAACCCCGGCTGCTCGAAGTGGATTCCGTGGTGATTTGCGCGGGGCAGAATGAATTGCGCGATCTGTATGAACCGCTAAGGGAGCAGAGACAATCCGTTCATCTTGTAGGCGGTGCCTTTAAGGCGCTTGAACTGGATGCGAGGCATGCTATCGATCAGGCTTGCCGGATGGCCGCTTTGATATGAGTCATATTGCCGTGGTGATCAACCCGGTCGCCGGAAATGGATTTGGCAAGAGGGCTTGGCAGATTCTGCAGCCGGGGTTACATGCCATGTTTCAGAAAATCAGTTCGCGCATGTCTAATCATGCTGATGATATCGGTATCATGACGCGGGACTTGTTAAGCGCCAAACCCGATTATCTGTTAATCGTCGGCGGTGACGGCACACTAAGCCAGGTCGTTAACAGTCTGTTTCAGGATGAGAAACAGCTCAGCCCCGAAACCCGTCTGGCGTTTTTCAATTGTGGTTGCGGCGGCGATTTTGTCCGCCAGTTTCCGGCGCAGAAAATCACGGAATTTCTCGATCGTCTGGCGCACAACCAATATATCACTACCAATATCGGCCAAATTCGTTTCGGGGATCAGCGGGTTAAATATTTTGTTAATATTGCCAGTGTCGGTATGTCGGCACAGGTTGTGGTCAATGCGTCAAAAGGGGGCTGGTTAAAAAAGCTGGGGGGCAGCGTTTTTTATTTTATCCATGGACTTTCGGCGTTGTTGCGCTATAAGCCGGGTAAAGTGCGGATCCGGTGTGATAACCATCCGGTTGAAACGAGTGACGTATGGCTGATTGCACTATGCAACGGCCAATATTTTGGCGGTAACATGCATATTGCGCCATTGGCCAGAATCGATGACGACATGCTGGATGTGGTGACAGTTCTGAATTTCAATCGCATCAAGGTGATGTTCAAATTTATCAAGATTTATACCGGCAAGCATTTACTGGAAAAGCAGGTTCACTACATGCAGGCCAGGGAAGTGACGCTGGATACGGATCAAACGGATATTCCCGTAGAAGCCGACGGGGAGTTTCTCGGTTATTTGCCCGCTGCATTTACATTAATTCCCGGTTATCTTAAGTTGATTGTCTAATCCCTCAAACTCGCCCATCTTTCTGTAACGACCGTTCTGTTGAACGAATAATTTTTTCCTCGTTCAGAAAGAATAATAATAGAACATATTAATTAATTTAGTGCATAGTCACCATAATTTTGCTATTATAGTGAGCAATTTTTACATTACTTAACCCATTCGGGGTTATGCGGTATATTTTTTTGGAACATAATATGACACAAGAATTAGCAAATTTTGCTGACCTCCGTTTATCCGATGTCTTGTTAAAAGCCCTTGAGGATATGAAATTTCAAACCCCCTCACCGGTTCAGGCACAAACCATTCCGTGGTTATTGCAAGGCCGTGATGTGATTGCTCAGGCGCAAACGGGAACCGGCAAAACGGCAGCGTTCGCTTTGCCGATTCTGCAACAACTGTTGCCAAACTCCAGAGCCACACAAGCCCTGATTCTGGCACCGACCAGAGAACTGGCTATCCAGGTGGCTGAACAATTTGAGACGCTGAGCAAACATCAGAAAGGCACAACGGTATCGGTATTGTGTGGCGGCCAGGATTATCGCCGTCAATTAACACAATTGCGGGACGGGGCGCAAATTGTAGTGGGAACCCCTGGCCGTATACTTGATCACATTGAGCGAGGTACGCTGAAGCTTGATAATTTGTCTACATTTATTCTTGATGAAGCCGATGAAATGTTACGTATGGGTTTTATTGAGGATGTGGAAGCTATTCTTGCCAAACTCCCTGATGACAAACAGTTTGCGTTATTTTCCGCGACCATGCCCTACCGTATTCGCCAGATTGCCAACAGTTACCTGCGTGATCCGGTTTCTGTGGAAATTCGTTCGGCAACGGCCACGGTGCAAAGTACGGAACAGCGATTTCTTTTCGCCAACCCCGCGCAGAAACCCGATGCCTTGTTGCGTGTCCTTGCTGTGGAAGATTACCAGGGCGTTATCGTATTTGTTCGCACGAAAAGCAGCACCGAGGACGTCGCTGAAATATTACAGAGCCAGGGTTACCGGGCTATGGCCATACACGGTGATATTACCCAGGTGTTAAGGGAGCGGATTATCGCCCAGTTTCGCCAGGGTGCCATTGATATTCTGGTTGCTACCGACGTGGCGGCACGTGGTCTGGATGTGGAGCGGGTCACTCATGTGATTAACTACGATGTGCCGCATGATTGTGAAACATACGTACATCGTATAGGTCGTACCGGCCGCGCCGGACGAAGCGGCATTACCGTGCTGTTTATAACACCACGAGAATCACGTATTCTCAATACCATTGAGCGTCATACCCGTCAGCGCATAGAAAAAATTACGGTACCGGATGATCACAGGATCCATCAGATCAGGCAGCTGCGTTTGATGGCTAGTATCAGCGAGCGTTTAACCCACCAGCATTTACCGGGTTATCAGCGAATTATTGCGGAATTTATGAAAAATCATCCTGAAAGCTCCATAGCGGATGTAGCGGCAGCTCTGGCTCTGATGCTTAATCAGGATAAACCCTGGCAAAAAGAATTGCCTAAACCACCGCGTGCGGAAAAAGAAAGCCGCCGTCGTGAAAGCAAAGAGTTCAAATCCGCTAGCGGGCGTGGCGGTGAGTCTCTTGAACGTGGTTTTTCCAAACACTCCAAAGTCGGGAAAAAGCATGGTCGTGACGATGACTCCCAGGAGTTATACCGTATTGATATTGGTCGTATTCATGGGGTGAAGCCGGGCAATATCGTCGGCGCGATTGCCAATGAGGGCGGACTGCAAAGTCGTTTTATTACCCGGTTAAAGATTCACGAGGATCATTCCACCGTTTGTTTGCCGAAGGACATGTCCAGGGAAGTATTTCAGGATTTGAACAAAGCCTGGGTTTGTGGCCGGCCGTTGAAGCTGACGTCGCTTGGCAGTGCGTAGGCTCTGCGCACCAATTTTTCTTCGCACCATTTTTGCGAAAAGGCAGTAGCCCGTAAGGAGGCCTGCGGCTCTATTGCGGGTTTTATGTGCCAATTAGGAACGTTTTCCCGCATTACGGCTGCGCCTTCATGACGGGCTACAGGAAATTATTAGTTGTTGGGCAAGAATAGTTGCCTTGATTGATAAAGATCATTTATCAATCAAGGCGATATTATCGTACCCTTGGTTAAGAGCATGGCATTTCCGGGCCATTATTAATTTGGCATTTTGATGGCATTTCCGGGTCATTATGAACGGTAATTTTGTCTTCAAACAATTGAGTGTTGGTAGAAGATACCACCTGGATGTGACTGTCTTCATCTGTAAAATACAACTCCGCTTTCCCTGCTACGGCCACGGCGTCATTCAGCTTTGACTCTGCCAGAACCGACATGTTGAAGAAATCCATGGGTGACCGATAACTTTCAATGGCAGTGCTTTTTGCTGACATTCCTTTAACGGTGATTTGGTTATGGTACAGTACGGCAGGGTGTTTGGCTGCATCATCAGTCAGAAGGTGAATTCCACGAAGACTCGTTCTTTTCTGGTAAGCACAATCCGGATTCTTTGACGTTACAAAAATGGATGAATGACTCATTCTTGCATCAATTCCGTGCTTTAAAGCAAAGTAGTTTCTGGAGTCTATTGTGACACTGGTTGCATCACAATCCTCTTCAACGACATTAAAGTTTGAGTCAGTGATATCGACATAACTGTTCATGGCGTAGATGTTCCCGGAATTTTTGCCAACAATAGTTAGATTGGTTTTTTCCAAAATCAGCATGCCATCGGTGAAAATATTCATCGAAGTATCATCGCTGTTCAAATGACAAGTCAGATCCCTGGCATCGATGGCATCTGCAAAAATATTAAGACCCCTTCCGTCCGTCTTTTTAATTAACAGGACATTACTAAGTGTTAAAAAACCATTACTGTAAATATTAATATCAAAATCATAATTATCCACTTGTACTGGATTGGCGTTGGTTTTTACAATCACGTTTTCTATGGTGCCAGCAGCGCCTTCATGTCCGGCATAATCATTCCAAAGGAGACTTCCTTTTAAAACAGGGCGCTCCTCGCCATAAGCAATGTGTTTAAAATCGGCTGTTCTACCAACAATGGCCATACGATGCTTTAAACTTAAAAACTGCCCTTTCTGTTGTTGGTGTGAAGGAAGATCATAGTCACCGGACGCAAGCCACAAATAGATTTTTTCATCTTCTGGCAAGGCATCAATGATTTCCTGACTAAGTTTTTGGCAGGGTGCTTCAAACGTACATTTTTCCCGGATATTGTCTCTAGTGACGATTTCATCCGAACCATCCGGGCTAAAAAACCATATGTTGTTGATTAGGAAGTCGGGTGACTTGATGTGTTCAAGTTGATACGTGGCAGTCCGCTGAAAATCTTTAAGGTTGGAAATAATCCGGCCACTGGTATCTTTAAGGGAGAGGGCTGAATCATAAAATAAATGACCCTGAGCGTAAGATGTTGTCTCATCTATGCGCATTTTCTCCATCATTGCGGGGGGCAAGTGACTCAGGGTTAATGTTTGTGGTAACAAGCGATTAATTTGAGCTTTTTGTGCCAGCACAATTGGGTGAAAGCAGGACTGAACCAGTAGAAAAAATATAATTTTTCCAGACATCCGTTTGAACATAACCTCTCCTTGGTGACTCATCAACTCCATTTGTGACGCAATAAGCTAGCATTTTATTTTTTTGATGTAAATGCGTGCTTTCCGCAGTTCCATGGTTCAGGATTTCATGGCTATTGTTATGGCAGCGGCAGCCAGCATTACAGTAGCTGCTGCTCCGCTATAAAAAGCGTAAGGATTATTGGCGATGTAACCCTGCTCTTGCCGTAAGGTTTCAAGCTGTTGGTCGATGAGCGGAATGATTTTTTCTAACGGTTCCCCGGCAAGTGAGATCTGAGCCGTCAATGTGGGTATTTCCTTTTTAATGGCCTCGGCTATTTTATATTGCTTAGCCGCATCAAAGTTATCGTTGCATTCTTTCATGTATTGCTCGCTTGCAAACGTCAAAGCCTCGGAAACGGCGCTGCTAAAGGCAATGGCTTCCTCTTCATCCCAGTTTTTAAGGCCAAAACTTTCCTTGCAATTGTATCGGCGCAAGTCTGTTCCATGTTGAAACCTGCGGCGAGCTTCGGAAATCAACCCGGGGTTGCCAAGAATTTCCTTCAGTTTTTCATAAAAGCGTCGCTTGAATTTATCTTCCATACCAGTCATAAAAAATATCTTCCCTATCATCCTTACAATAAGCGGTATTCTATTTATTTATGAGGTATTCGGCCAGCATTTCGAGTGAATTTAATACCAAAACGGGCTATCGGTTTGAATTTATGGCGTGACGTGCCAAATCTGTCCTTTTTTTAATTTATATGACATTTAATATGCCTTTATGCAAATAAAATTGATTGTTTGGGTGGCAGTTATTATAATCCGTAAGTATTTTGCATAGAAAATCACATAGTTAAGGTTCTAGATGAAAGTAATAACCACCTTATTGGCCCTGTTTTTTGCAAGCCTTGTTTCAGCAACGCCGCTTAAAAATATTGTTATTTTTGGCGACAGCCTGTCGGATAACGGCAACCTGTATGAATACATGCAGCATGAGATCCCGCAGTCACCGCCTTATTACGAAGGCCGTTTTACCAACGGGCCGGTTTGGGTTGAGCGGTTGGTGGATTCCTATTACCCGAATCAGGGTGCGGCTCATCTGTTGGATTATGCGTTCGGAGGAGCCGGTGTGGCGGACGAATCGGACAATGACGATATCCTGTTCACGCTCAAACGGGAGGTGGATAGTTATTTACTGGCTCATCAGGATAAAGCGGATGAGAGCAGCCTGTTCATCGTCTGGATTGGCGCCAATAATTATTTAAGTATTCCCGACAACGCGGATCAGAGAATCGCCGCTGTTAACGCCGGTATTGCGAACAATCTTGCGCGCCTTGCCAGGGCGGGTGCGAAGCATGTTCTGGTTCTCAATTTACCGGATCTGGGGCAAACGCCGATGGCGCGATTGTTTGAAGAAGAAGAGCGTTTGTCTTATTTTTCCAGTCAGCATAACGAGGCTCTGGCAAGTACCCTGGCGGGGTTGAGACAGCGTTATCCGGACGTTCAATGGCTGGAATACGATGTCAATCATCTGCTCAATAACATTCTGGCTGATCCAGAGCGATATGGATTCAGCAATACCGTGGATACCTGTTTTGACGCAATTGTCGACAAACCCTCGCAGCAATCCATTTTAAAAATGGTCAGACACATTCGCCCGAATAATAAGGATGAGGAGCTTTGTGCCGCTTATCTGTTTTTTGATCCCGTTCATCCCGCCGCCCCGGCGCATCAACTCATGGCTAATGATGCACGGCTGTTACTGGATCGGGCCGGTATTAAATTTCATTAGGCTCCGTGCACCAATTAATTACGGCTGCAAAAAAGGCGTATGATTTATCCCTTATTTGTAGCCCGTAAGGAGGCCTGCGGCCGTATTGCGGGTTTGATGAGCCACGTTATGATCGTTTTCCCGCATTACGGTTTTGCCTTCATGACGGGCTACAAGACATTATTATTTGTTGGGCAACAATAGTTGCCTTGTTTTAGATCGGAAGAAAATTGATTCACAGAGGCTGGAGCCTGTTATCAATGCCTGACTGGAAACAGGCAGGAATTTTGCATGGGATCCAACTCCAGAACCCCACTTTATGGACTCTATGCGATTCTTGTCAGGATGTGTCTTTTTTTTGATGCTCTACTCGGCCAGCAGCGTATCAGGTGTACTCGACATTGAGGTAAATCAGCAAAAACTGGCACTGCCTTATCGCGCGGCTGTCGGTGACGCCAAAGGGGCTGTATTGATTATTCATGGCAGCCAGCCGATTTATGGCCAGAGCTTCGTGAATCGGCTGTCGGATAAACTGGCCATGCTTGGCTGGTCGACGTTGCTCATTCAGACCTATCAAATCAATGACAAGGCGAAACTGACGGACATTATTCCTTCTTCCCTGACCGCATTACGGCTCAAGGACAATAATCGTCTGGTGGTGATCCACTATGGCGATCAGTTACAGGTGTCTTTGGACTATTTTGTTCAACCGCAATCCAAACAGGCCAACGGTATGATTTTGCTGTCCGCTTATGATCGTACCGATGCGAAAAAGCAAGCCGATCTATTGAAAAAACTGCGATTTCCGGCGTTTGATATTGTCGGGCAATTTGATTACGGCAGGGTACTAAGGCAAGCTAAAAAACGGCATGACGCCAACAGTGAAAACAGCAAGTATCAATTTCTGATGCTTCCCGGAGCCAGACATCAATATACTTATACATCGGCTATGCTGGCGGCTTATGTAAACGGCTGGATGGAGAAGTTATCACGTAACATCCGCGCGAGCCCCCCCATACCGTCTTGAATAAAGTTTTATTACCATCCCTTGCTTGCGCAAATCAATTCGTAGGCTTTGGTGATCTTGTGTGTTTTGTCGTTAGCAAGCTTAATCATTTCTTCCGGCAATCCCTGGGCAATTAATCTGTCCGGGTGGTTGCGGCTGATTAAGCGGCGGTATGCGCGTTTTATTTCCTGTTTGCTGGCTTGGGGAGTCATTTCGAGAATGGCGTAGGCATGAGCTAACGTGTTCTGGGGTGTTGGTTCCTGTTGTTGACGGCTTCCGGACGATTGCCGTTGCCGACTCCCATGGGGTGCCGAGTGATAAACACGGGCGCCGAGATCTTCATAAAAACGGTATTGCTTATGCAAGGGGGCGAAACCAAGCTCTTTGAAAATGATATCCAGTTTGTTAATTTTAGCCTCTGATATACCATCAATCATGGCAGCACGGTATTGAATATCCATAAACAGTTTGAGCAGATCAGGGTTATCGCGGCAGGCATTTTGTAATCGGGAAAGGGTACGCAACAAATCAAAAGTGGGTTGCTTACCCTCACTGAAATAGCGTTTGGCAAGAGTTTTCTGGGCATGGTTTAAGCGCATTTCAGACATAAGGGTGCGTGCCAGAGCGATTTCCTGTTCTGAAACACGACCGTCAGCCTTCGCAAGATGACCCATGATTGCAAAGGTGGCTTCAAAATAGACTTTTTGTACGGCTTCCCGCTTTTCATGATGGTAACGCCAATGAGGCGAACCAAAATGAACCGATAGTCCCTTATCAAAAAAATTACCTATCAAGATACCTAAAAAAGCACCTACGGAGCCGCCTATCTGGTAGCCAAAGAAAGCACCAAGGAGTTTTCCCCACCAGGTATTGGTTGTAAAAAATTGGCGAAAATTTATCAAAACAATGTTCCATAATGGTTACAGGGGGAACCTGATATAGTGATTTGAATTTTAAACGACCTGTTTCGACGTACCGCTGCTTGTCATCGGTATCCATGAATCACCCTGGATGCCCCGGTTAAGTCGAGGCACGTAGTTTTTGAAGAGGTCATTTCTTGTAATTTACTATATATCTATTATTTTAGCCGTATTTCCGCCCTGATGGAATTTTTATACGGCGAAATATAATACAAACCCGGTTGACGCAGCAGGATGGACAAAAAATTGGGTGATCCCAAAACTCGCATTTTGGCGTTTCTTGAGTATATACTTGCCTGTTTTCCAGAATGTCATTGTTAGACTGATATTATATAAGCCGTTTCAGGCAAGGCAGGCCATGCGTTTCATTTATTCAATATTATGGTATTTGATAAGCCCTTATCTTCTTTTACGCTTGTGGTGGAAGGGTCGGCAGCTTCCATCTTATCGCAAGCGCATTGGCGAACGTTTCGGCTGGGGGATGTCCGGGGTTGAAACATTTGATGTCTGGATCCACGCCGTTTCCCTCGGCGAGGTGATTGCGGCAACACCGCTCATAGAGCAATTGGCGGCATTACAGCGACGAATCCTGGTGACCACCATGACACCGACCGGTGCTGAAAGAGTGCAACGTCAATTCGCCGACCGTGTTGTTCATCGTTATATTCCCTATGAATTTCCCGGAGCCATGCGTCGTTTTTTTCAAACGTATCAATTGCGAACGGGTATTATTTTTGAAACCGAATTGTGGCCTAATTTAATTCATTATGCGACTCAGGCTCGTGTCCCACTGTATTTGTTTAACGCGCGTTTGTCTGAAAAGTCTTTACAGGGCTATCGAAAGATCCGATGTATTATTAAACCGATGCTGCGTAGTTTCAAAGCCATTTATACCCAGGCCAGGGAGGATGCACAGCGATTTAAAATGCTTGGTGCGCAAGAAAATCAGGTTACTACGTTGGGGAACATTAAGTTTGATTTGCAGACCAAAGTCTGCGCCAGAGATGAATTCGATCATTTAAAACGAACATGGGGAGAGGATCGGATCGTTGTCATTATTGCCAGTACCCATGATAATGAAGAACAACAGATTTTGATGCGTTTACCCTCCTTGCAGAAGGCTATCCCCCATGTTCTGTTATTGATCGCGCCGCGTCATCCCGAGCGCTTTGATAAAGTTGTCCGCTTGTCCCGGGAAATGGGTTTTAATACCGGCCAGAGAAGTCAGCCTGACACGCTCAATAGTGATAACGACGTCATCGTCATAGATACGTTAGGAGAATTACTCGCCTGTTACCAGATCAGCGACTATGCTTTTGTAGGCGGTAGTCTGTTGCCGATTGGAGGTCATAATATGCTGGAGCCTGTTGCCATGCACGTGCCTGTGTTTAGTGGCAAGTATGTTCATAATTTTAAAGCCATCGTCCGTGATCTGGAGGAAGCTGAAGCCATTATTCTGGTCAACGACGCGCAGGAATTGCTATCCGGTATCGTTGCCTTGCATCAGGATAGGGAAAAAAGAAACAGGCTGGTGAACAATGCCAGCCATGTGTTGGAAATCAACAAAGGTGCGGTTGCCCGTTATGTCGAGATAGTGGAGTCGGCATTAGCAAACGGCCAAGGCTAAACAGTAACCTGGAGCCGGCCGTTTGTCAGGAATCTGAAAGTTGTTACAACCGTTGCGCTAACCGCCCTGATTCTGGCGTTCTTTAATTTCTGAAAGGGTTTTGCAGTCAATGCAAAGGGTGGCTGTTGGCCGGGCTTCCAGACGACGAAGACCTATCTCGATACCGCATGCCTCACAATATCCAAAATCGTCGTCACGTAAACGCTCAAGCGCGTCTTCAATTTTCTTGATTAATTTTCTTTCTCGATCGCGGGTACGCAATTCCAGGCTGAATTCTTCTTCCTGACTGGCGCGATCGGAGGGATCGGGAAAATTGGCCGCCTCGTCTTTCATGTGAGTTACAGTTCTATCGACTTCTTCCATAAGTGATTGACGCCAGGCCAGCAATATTTTCTCAATATGCGCCAGCTGTTTGTCATTCATGTATTCTTCACCCTCAGTTTCCTGGTAAGGTGCTATTCCCATACTGCCTATAGCGTCGCTTTTCACGTTATGTTTACTCTCATTGGTTGAATCAACAATATTTGCCGGCATCTTTGCCTCCCGCTATTACATCCTGTTTAACAAGCTCATTCTCGCAAGGGAATGAAGGGGGGTTAGATATATCAAAAATCCGGTGACGCATCAACTATTATTCGCTTTCCGCCGCTTACCCGGTCATTGCCTTGCCAATCTTGCCAACAATCAATCTCCTCGTACCCATGTTCTTTCAACATGGATGTTACTGCTGTTTTTTGATTATAACCATGCTCCACTAATAATAGACCGTCCGGCTCAAGTCTCGCAAGGCTGTGCCTGATAATGTGCTCCAAATCAGCCAGTCCCTGTTGACCACTGATCAACGCGGATTGCGGTTCAAAGCGGATATCACCCTTTGCAAGATGAGGATCTTCGCTGGCGATGTAGGGTGGGTTGGCGACAATGGCATGAAATCGCCGGGAGGTGTCGATATTGGTAAACCAGTTGGAATGATAAAAACGTACATTACCCAGCTTAAGCCGCGCGGCGTTTTCTTCCGCAGTCTGCAGGGCATTCCGGCTGATATCACAGGCGACAATCTGCCAGTCCGGGCGTTCCTTGGCGATAGCCAGCGCTATGGCGCCGCTGCCTGTGCCCAAATCGAGAATCCGGGCATTGTTTTGTGTTTTCAGAAAACGGAGCGTCAATTCGACTAATAATTCCGTTTCCGGACGAGGGATTAATGTGTCTTCGCATACTTTCAGAGGCAGAGACCAGAATTCCTTGACACCGGTGAGATAAGCGACCGGATACCCGTGGGCGCGTTGGGCTATTAATTGTCTGAACGTATGCCATTGCACAGAGGTCAGTTTTTCTTCGGGATGGGTGAAAAGATAGGCTCTGGATTTCATGAGCACATGGGCTAGAAGGACTTCCACGTCAATACGGCCATCGGGATTGTTATCGTTTAATTGAGAAATACCCTCGGAAAGCGCGTTTTTGATGTCAATCATGCCGGCTAAGCTCGGAGAGAAGTTCCGCGTGATACTCCCGTTTGAGCGCGTCAACAACCGGTGTCAAATCACCGGCAATGATGTCGTTGAGCTGATAAAGTGTCAGGTTAATGCGATGATCGGTAAGGCGCCCCTGTGGAAAATTATAAGTACGAATTCTCTCTGAACGATCGCCGGTTCCAACCAGTGATTTTCTGGTCTGTGCCTGTTGTTGCCGTTGTTTGCTCTGTTCAGCGTCCAGCAATCGCGTTTTTAATAAAGCCAAAGCCTTGGCGCGGTTCTTGTGCTGCGAGCGTTCATCCTGACATTCCACGACGACCCCGGTGGGTAAATGGGTAATACGGATTGCGGAATCAGTTTTATTGACATGTTGTCCGCCGGCGCCGGAGGAACGGTACGTGTCGATGCGTAATTCATCAGGATTGATGGATATGTCATCAATTTCCTCGACTTCCGGCAATATCGCGACGGTGCAGGCGGACGTGTGTACACGCCCTTGCGATTCCGTTTCCGGGACACGTTGCACACGGTGGGCGCCTGATTCAAATTTTAATTGCGAATAGACGGAATGGCCGCTGATGCGGGCGATAATTTCCTTAAAGCCGCCGTGCTCGCCATGACTGGCGTTGACGATTTCCAGATGCCAGCCCTGTGTTTCAGCATAACGGCTGTACATACGAAATAAATCCCCGGCAAAGATGGCCGCTTCATCGCCTCCGGTTCCTGCCCGGATTTCAAGATAGACGTTGCGTTCGTCGTCAGGATCTTTGGGTATCAAATGCCATTGCAACTGTTCGTCCAGTTCCTGCACCTGCTCTCTGGCGGCGGTTAGTTCTTCCGTAGCCATCGCGGCGAGTTCCCGGTCATCACCGTCAATAAGTTCCTGCAGGGAATGGAGGTTGTTACGAGCCTGTAAATACTGATCGTAACACAAAGCGACGGGCTCCAGCTGCGCATACTCTTTGGAGAGGTTTTTGAACTGTTTCTGATCAGCGATAACACTCGCTTCCGATAACAAGCGCCCTGTTTCCTGAAACCGTTCAAGCAATTGCTCCAGTTTTAATTCAAGAGATTTCTTCATAAATGGCTTGAGTTTCTGATGCGTTAAATAAATAGCGGGTCAAATCCAGAAGATCTTCCCGGCCGTCCCAGGCTGCTTGCCGTAATCCCTGGGTAGGATGGTGCATCAATTTATTGACCAGGCGTCTGCAGAATTCCTGTAATACGTCCTGCTGGCTTGACCCGGCGGCCAGACTGGCCAGGGCGCGCTGTAATTCCTGATGAGCCAGATTCTGCATATGATTGCGATAATCACAGATGACGTCCCTGGCTCGCAGGGAACGGTGCCAGCGGATGTAATTGTCGAGTTCGCAATCAATTAATTGTTCCGCTTGCACGGCGGCTGTCCGGCGTTGATCCATACCTTTGGTGATCATGGATTGCAAATCATCAATATTGTAAAGAATAACCTTGTTCAATTCACCGACATCGGGTTCGATATCCCGAGGTACCGCCAAATCGAGGAAAAACATGGGAGCGTCGGCACGTTTACTTAAGGTATGGGCTACCAGGTTTTTATTGATGAAAGGGAGGGGGCAGGCGGTTGCTGAAATGACCACGTCCGCTTCGGCGAGATATTGGGGAATGTCGCCGATAGTCAACGCTTTCCCTCCAATCGTGTCGGCAAGCCGTACGGCATTTTCCCGGGTTCGACTGGCGACCAGAAATTGAGATACCCCCTGTTTATGCAAATATTTCGCTACAAGGTTAGCCGTTTCCCCCGAGCCGATTAAAAATACCTTAAGGGCGTTCAAGTCCGCAAAAAACTGACCAATCAACTGGACACCAGCATAGGCGATTGATACGGGATTGGTACCAATCCCGCTCTGGTTTCTTATTCGTTTGCTGGCACTGAATACGTATTCGAATACGTGGCGCAAGTTTGTTTTAACGGTACCTATCCGGCAGGCCGATTGATAAGCCTGCTTCATCTGGCCCAGAATCTGGGGCTCGCCAAGCATCATGGAATCCAGTCCGCTGGCTACACGCAAGGTGTGTCGAATACCCAGATGACCGTGATGAAGATAGACATGGGGTAACAACGACTCGGGTGACAGGCGGTGTTCCTGGGCCAGCCAGGGAATTAACGAATCCGGATCATTAGTGTCGCAATAGATCTCGGTCCGGTTGCAGGTCGACAATACGGCGGCTTCATTAATTGTGACGTGTCCCACCAGCTTTTGAAGCAGTGTATCGTGCATGGTTGGCGTAAGCGCGATTTTTTCGCGCATTTCCAATGGAGCTGTTTTATAATTTAAGCCACAGGCGACAAATACCATTCAATTTTACAGGCTGCTTGGTAATTCTCGAATTGTAAACCATTACCCTGTAAAAATGTAGCATTGTAACTTTTTTAAATCAGAAGCCTGTTATTCCATGTCCGGGAATTCGCGAGCGGGCAGGCAAACTCTACGAGCCTGGCATCTCAAGTCCCTGACAGTTATGCCGCTAACAATGGAAAGAGCTTTTCAGCGCGCTGTTCTGATAAGGAGCTGATAATGGATATTGTTTTTCAAGGCTTGCATAATAGTGAGGAAACTGCCGAAGACATCCTGAGTGTGTTGCGTTTGTTTAAGGAGCGTTATCAAATCAGTCATTTTCGTGAAATACATTTGACGGTAACTCTGGTGGATGATCATGGTGAGGATGTCGAGTTGGCGGATAATGAAACGGGCCAGGTATATCGTGTTTTTGAAGTATGTCGCAAAGGCAGTGAGCTAAGCCCCGGACGTCGTACGCATCCCATGCTGCAACTGGTCGTGGATAACACGCGTTGAAACAGGAGATTGAATGATAACCGGTGTGCTGGCCATAGTGATTACCCTGGTGCTGGTCATCGGATTACATGAAGCCGGCCATGCGCTGGCCGCTGTTCTGTTTCGAGTTAAAATCCAGCGTATTTCCATAGGTTTTGGCCGACCGCTTCTCAAATGGCAAGGCCAAAAAGGACCGGAATGGGTTTGGGCCCTATGGCCTCTGGGCGGGTATGTGCAATTATTAAACTCCCGTATTCAACCTGTTTCGGAAGCCAGTTTTCCTGATTGTTTTGATAAAAAGCCCATTTGGGTTCGTTGCGTTATTCTGCTGGCCGGAGCCTTGGCCAATGTCCTGTTGGCCTGGATGGCCTTTACCGTCCTCTTCATGGTCGGGTACAAACAGACCCCGCCGATCGTGGCAAACGTTATTCCCGGCAGTCTGATGGCCAGTGCAGGCATTCAGGCCGGTGATCGGGTGGCGGCTGTGAATGGCCGCCGAACCCATTCCTGGCAGTCTGTTGGCATGGCACTCATTCGCGAATTTGGACAACCTGGTGTGCACATAACCGTTTTGCGCGCACAGGATGCCCGGCATGAGGTGACGGTTGATTTGAGTAACTGGAAATATCCTCGTGGAAAGGGATCGTTGCTGGCGTTGATGGGGCTTGAAGTGCAATCACCTTCTATCAGACCGCAATGGGTTGCCGGTGTCGCCTTGCATAAGGCAGCCTGGCTGGCGATCATCAAGATCGGCGACCAGTTGTTTCAATATATAATTATATTGAAACAACTGGTGACAGGAATGATTCCGTTTTCGTTGTTGCTTGGCCCTGTAGGCCTGTTTGGTGCGACCTGGAGTTCCTTTGTCCACGGGTTATCGGTTTTCATGTATTTTATCGCAAGTCTGAGCCTTGCCGTCGGTCTGGTGAATTTATTCCCGTTTCCGGGTCTGGATGGCGGATTACTCGTCTATGCCTTGGTAGAAAAAGTGCGGGGCAAGCCCATATCCGTTGCTCTGGAAGTGTTGTTGCATCAATTGGCGGTCATCGTGTTCTGTCTTCTTTTTGTGCAATTGATTTTGAATGATCTGGTACGTTATCTGGGATAACAGGACCTTTCAGCAGTTCTCGCGCAACACCAGACATCGACACGCCGTACGCCCTGTTTTTTAAATTGCCGGGCCAGTTCGCTGGCGGTACTACCGGTTGTTAACAAGTCATCTACCAGAGTGACGTGCTGAAAGTTATGCGGCCCTATAGTAAAGGAGTGGCGCAGATTTTTGCGGCGCTGTTGGCTGCTTAACCCAACTTGCGCCGGCGTGTTGATGGTTTTGCGGCACAGAGTGCGGTAACAGGGTATATTCAGTTGTCCGGCTAACAGTTTGGCTAACTCGACGGCTTGATTAAAACCTCGCTGCCGTAGTCGTTTGAGGTGGAGAGGTACCGGAATCAGACAATCAGGTTTATAAGGTTGCCGAGGCAAGGCGTCCAGCATCAGTTTGGCCAGAAACGTGCGTATAGCCAGAGTCTGGCCGTATTTATAATCATGGAGGAGAGTGCGCAACGCCCCTTCAAAACGATACGCCGTCAGAACCTTATCAAAGGCCGGGCGCTGTTTGACACAATGGCCACATACTGCAAATGATTCATCAATCAGGGGCAGCCCGCAATATCGACATGGGTGGTCGATGCGTGTCAATAACCCTTCACAGGTTCGGCACACGGCATAACATCCGCGATGATAGCTACCGCACAACAGACAAACGGCAGGGATTCGAAAACGTTGTGTTATACTTGCGATTTTCTGGCGCACGAGTGTTGGATTTCCATCAATTTAAGTCCGTTTGACATAATGAATCTAAATAAAGAAATTTGCAAATCATTCAATCAGCATGCTGCGGATTACGAGCAAGCCGCTTTGGTACAGCATGAAATAGGTACCCGGTTGTTTGAACGTCTGGATTATTTGAGAATCACACCCCGGTATGTACTGGATTTGGGATGCGGCACCGGTGTTTTTACCAGACTGCTTAAAAAAAAATATCCGTCGGCTGAAATTATCGGGACGGACATAGCCCATGCCATGTTATTGCAATCCCGCAAGAAACAGGGATGGAGAACAAAATGGCCGTTGGTTAACGCGGATATGGCACGACTTCCCTTCGCGACCGGTTTGTTTGATCTGGTGTTCGCCAATCAGGTGTTGCATTGGTCAACGTCTTTAAGTGCGACGTTTCGTGAATTAAGCCGAGTGATGAACGCCGGGGGATGTCTGATGTTTTCAACCCTGGGGCCAGATACGTTTAAGGAATTAAGGCAGGCATGGTCGCTGGTCGATCGTCATGCGCATGTCAATGATTTTGTTGACATGCATGATATCGGAGACGATTTGCTGGCTGAACAATTCCTTGATCCGGTGGTTGACATGGAAGTACTGACTATGCGGTATTCTTCCTTGCCGCAACTGCTTCATAGTTTAAAAGCACAGGGTGTTCGTAATGTTAATCCGTCACGAAACAAGGGGTTAACCGGCAAGGGCTCACAGGATGCCCTGGCAGGGGCTTATCAATCGCTTTGCACGGAGGAAGGGAAATATCCCCTGACTTATGAAGTGGTTTACGGGCACGCCTGGAAGGGTGAGATGCGATTAACCGGTCAGGGCAGTGAAACCTTTATTCCCGTTTCCGCCATTCGCCGCTAGGTTCTGTACACTTATCTTTTATCGAAGCGAAAATTGAGGTAATTTGCAGCCGATAAAAGATAAGTGCACAGAGCCTGGATTTTATGCACATGTGCTGTCATGGTTTAAAATAGATAAGTACACCGAGCCTGGTGAAGCATTGTCAAAAGAATGCTATTGTTTTTTCAGGTATCGAAACCAGGGATATTACGGATATGGAAAGTAATTTAATCGTTTATGCCGTTCCTGTCTTTTTCTTTTTGATAGCGGCGGAGTATCTTGTTGCAAGGAATCGCCATCACTCTCTTTATGAAATCAAGGATTTTGCCAATAACGTCAGTACCGGCATTCTTGAAGAGAGTGTTTCCATTTCATTGCAGGGTATTCTCTTCTACGCCTATCATGTTGTTTATCAGCATGCCGCCCTGTTGACGATCAATCCTAAGTCCGTTTGGGCGTGGTTTGTATTGTGGATTGCCGTTGATTTTCTATATTACTGGTTTCACCGGGGAACCCATCGCATCGCCTTTTTATGGATAGGCCATTCGGTTCATCATCAAAGTGAGCATTATAATTTATCGGTGGCGTTACGACAGGGGATCTGGCAATCCATCTGGTCACCGATGATATATCTTCCTCTTGCCTGGGCAGGCTTTCCCGTATGGATGTTTTTAACGGTTTTAACTCTGAATACGCTTTATCAGTTCTGGCTTCATACTGAAACCATTGGAAAACTGGGCTGGCTGGAGTATGTTTTTAATACCCCCTCCCATCACCGTGTGCACCACGGCAAAAACGCGGAGTACATTGATAAAAACTATGCGGGAAGCTTAATCATCTGGGATAAGTTATTCGGCACATTCCAGGCGGAAACCGTGCCGGCGGAATATGGCGTCACCGAACCCCTGGATACGTGGAATCCTTTTTACGCCAACATCAAGGTTGCGGCAGATATGGTTTATTATGGACAGTTTCTGAAAAAAACCAGGTCTCGTCTGGCTCTTTTTTTCCGTCCTCCGGAAGCCATAATAACGGAATTGGGTCCGGAACGATTTAATCAGGTCAAGCGCCAATATACAAGAAATAATCAAACGGTTCCTGTCTGGTATGTATTAGTGAACACGTCGCTTGCCGTTGTTAGTTTCTGTTATTTCATTGCCGGTCTTGGCGGTTCTCCTGGTCATTCTCTGGTATCGGCCGTTTTTCTTTTATTAACCCTGCTGTTGACCGGTGTGGTCAGCAACGGGGGGCGACGTGTTTATTTCGGGGAGATAATTCGTTCCGTATTGATTGTGTGGTTTCTGGTCTGGAGCCTGAATACCCTGATGTTGCCGATTGTTGCCGGAGTGCTGTTTTTCCTGATCAGTTATCTGCTCGTTTTCAATCGTTCGTTTTCCTTATCCACCATAGTGGGGGAGCTTCGCTATTTAATTTATAAATCGCTGGTTACTAATAAGGAGTAACAGCTATAATTTAATACACATTTATCGAAAATAGAGTATTCGGGAGCACTTATGGAGTTTGTCAGTCGCTATGTATCTCATCAACCCGACCGTCACGGCATGGTGAATTACTCCGATGAAGAACATCGTATCTGGCAATTATTGTATGAGCGTCAGATGAAGATTCTGCCGGGAAGAGCCTGTGATGAGCATATGCGAGGCCTGGATAATCTGGGGCTGTCTCCCGAGCGCATACCGCAATTACCGAACGTCAATGACAAGCTCCATAGCATGACGGGATGGCGAGTCGTGCCGGTTGCCGCGTTGATTTCCGCCCGGGAATTTTTTGAATTGCTGGCGAAGCGATGTTTTCCTGCCGCCACGTTTATTCGTTGTGAGGAAGAACTGGATTATGTTCAGGAACCGGACATCTTTCACGAGATTTTCGGGCATTGTCCGATGCTGACAAACCCTGTCTATGCCGATTTTGTCCATGATTACGCCTGCAAGGTTCTGGATTTTCCCGAACAGCAATGGCCTTTGCTTCAGAGGTTATTCTGGTTCACGGTTGAATTTGGTTTAATCAAGACCGCCCATGGATTACGGGCCTACGGAGGCGGTATTCTGTCATCCATCAGTGAAACACCCTACAGTATCGACAGCGATATTCCCATGCGGGTGATGTTTGATCCGGTTGTCGCCTTTCGAACCCCTTATCGTATTGATATGTTACAAAGAATCTATTTTGTGATAGAGGATTACCAGCAGCTTTATAATTTTGTTCATCAGGATGTTGCAACGTTGATGAGACGCGCCTGTGAACTTGGAGAATACCCTCCCTTTTTTCCGGTAGACAAGAACAACCCGAGTATTCATATCAGGGCTTGTTGAAAGAGCCTGATTGTAATGGGCGTGGAGTCTTGCTAATATCGGTGCATGTCTTGTGTTCATTGACGCCATTGTCAAGGAGCATTGTTTGATAAAAGTACTAATTGTTGATGACCATGCCTTGGTAAGAATGGGTATTCGACGATTACTGGAAGATTTGCCGGATATGGATGTGGTTGCCGAAGCGGAAAGCGGAAAGCGGAGAGCAGGCTTTAGCTTTGGTTAAATCCCATAAACCCGATGTTGTTCTTCTTGATATGAAAATGCCTGGTATTGATGGCTGGGAAGTCACTCGTCGTTTAAAAAAATCAAATCCGCAAATCCGGATCATCGCTGTTACGGCGATTTGTGCCGAGCCGTTGCCCAGTCGTATTCTGCAGTTAGGAGCCATGGGGTATTTGACCAAGGAATCCGGCGTACAGGAAATGGCGGCGGCTATCCGTAAGGTGGCGAAGGGTGAGAAATACCTTAGTGCCGAGATTGCTCAAAAAATGGCTATTAACAGTCTGGAGGCCGTTGAGGAATCGCCGTTTGATCGTTTGTCCGAACGCGAAATGCAAGTGATGTTTATGATTACCAGCGGCATGACGGTTCATGATATTGCCGAGCGTTTATTTTTGAGTACCAAGACTATCAATGGTTACCGATATCGCATGTTTGATAAATTAGGTATCAAAAACGACGTGGAACTCACGTTTTTGGCTATGAAGCATAGCGTGATCGAAAAACCGAGTGATTAGGCTCTGTGCACTTATCTTTTATCGGCTGTAAATTGTATCTTGTAGCCCGTCATGAAGGCAACGCCGAAATGCGGGATAACGTTCGTACGGGTATCCACCTGCTCTCCTGCCACAATATTGGGACATCAAACCCGTAATACGGCCGCAGACCTCCTTACGGCTAACGCTTTTTTGCGAAGAAAATATTGTTCACAGAACGTAACCTTTACTTATAATGTATATATGTGTGATGTTTGGTAATGATGTCCTGTTGGTTCCATGAATAAATTATTGTCTTGTGGGGAGTTGGCCGCGACGATTGCAAATCTGACCTCTGGGCCCGGCGTATACCGTATGCTGGATGCCAGGGATGATGTGTTGTACGTAGGTAAAGCGGCTAACCTTAAAAAACGGGTAAGCAGTTATTTCAACAAACACAATATCAGTGCCAAAACACGCTCTCTGGTAAGCCAAATCGCCAGAATTGAAATCAGTGTGACCCGCAGTGAAACGGAAGCCCTGTTACTGGAAAGCAACCTGATCAAATCCCTGCGTCCCAAATACAATGTGTTGCTGCGTGATGACAAATCCTATCCTTACATCCATGTCAGTAGAAGTCACCCCTTTCCCCGCATGGAGCTTTATCGCAGTAAAAAAAAGCCGCGCAGTGACGAGTACTTCGGACCTTATCCCAGCGTTGCCGCGGTAAGGGAAACGTTGAGTACCATCCAGAAAGTTTTTAAAATACGTTCTTGCCGTGACAGTTATTTTGCCGCCCGTTCAAGACCCTGTTTGCAGTATCAAATCAAACGCTGTACGGCACCTTGTACCGGATATATTTCCGCAGAGGATTATCAACAGTCTGTTCGTGACGCGATCCTTTTTTTACAAGGCAAGTCACAGCAGATCCTTCAGGAACTGGAGCGGCGTATGCAGAATGCCGTCACACGACTGGCCTTTGAGGAAGCGGCCCTGCTTCGTGATCAGATAAAAAGTCTTCGCCTGGTGCAGGAGCAGCAGGGTGTTGTGCAATTGCGGGGTGACGCGGATGTGATTGCCATGGACGTCAAACCGGGATTTGCCTGTGTTCAGTGTGTGACCGTGCGTGAAGGACATGTTATTGCCAGCCGGAGTTTTTTCCCTGCCGTACCGCAAAAAGTTTTTGTTTTTAATGAAGAACCGGAAGAGCTGCGCAGGCAGGTGCTGGAAGCGTTTCTGTCTTATTATTACCTGGATGCACCGGAACGGATTCCGGCATTATTAATCCTTGATAGCAATATACAGGATCTGGCGGTGATTAGCCGGATGTTAAGTGATTTGAGGGGCAAGGATTGCAAAATTCAGGTTCAACCACGTGGTGTAAAGGCACGTTGGCTGGATTTTACCTTGAATAATCTGCGCCGCTCTGTTTCCGAGTATGACGCATCACGAGTTACTACCAGAAAAAGATATCAGGCCTTGACCGATTTTCTTCATTATTCCGGCGATATTACCCGTATGGAGTGTTTTGATATCAGCCATACGCAGGGGCAGGAAACGGTGGCGTCTTGTGTGGTTTTTGATGAGGAAGGCCCAAGGAAAAAAGATTATCGCCGTTTCAATATTACGGGAATTACACCCGGAGACGATTACGCCGCTATGGAACAGGCGCTGACGCGCCGATTTAAAAAAACCGGCAATAGCGGCGGTGTGTATCCTGATGTTCTGATTATTGATGGCGGCAAGGGCCAGATAGGGGTGGCTCGGCGGGTGCTGGAGGCGGCAGGCATTGATGGCGTTACGTTGTTAGGCATTGCCAAAGGCCCGGATCGCAAGGCCGGGTGGGAACGATTGATTCTTGCGATTCAGGATAGGGAGCTCACGTTGCCGGCCGACTCCCCGGCGCTGCATTTGTTACAACATATCCGTGATGAAGCGCATCGTTTTGCCATTACCGCTCATCGTAAAAAACGTGCAACAGCCGGTTTTGAATCGTCTTTGGAAGCAATCGAGGGTGTTGGCCCCAAAAGACGTCAGGCTTTGCTGCGCCGTTTCGGCGGTATAAGAGAGTTGGCCAAAGCGCCGCTTGAGGAACTGGCTAAGGTGCAAGGCATCAATGAGCAGCTGGCCTTGCGTATTTTTCAGCATTTTCATCCGGATTATTCGTAAGGGAGGTCGTGACAATAAAATAAGAGTTATCGATTTGATTGTCATAAAAAATACGTCCTGTACGGAAGATGTGTAAAGTAGCTCATAATATTTGCATTTTGTTTGTTTTATATTAGTATTATGGCCTCTTAACCTGTAATCAGAGTCCGGTTGTAACCCTGAACTATTTGCTTATGAAAGAAGAATATACCGCGAATGATAAAAATGAAATCCTGTTTTCTATAGAAGATATCAGTGAAAGCGAGCATGACCTAACCTTAAAAATCAACAGGCATATTGAGGACAATGAGAGAAAGGATGTGTTACTGGCTTTTCAGCAGGCAAGAAAAGCCGGATTTTTTACCGCTTTAAAATCCAGACGAAACCACAATGAGTTATTGGTGAGTTTTAACCAGGATGTGCTTATTGATCAGATGAAAAAACAAAGGCAGGAGAATCCTGAACAGTTGGCCACCCTGCATCAGTTTTATATCAAATACGACGGGTTCTGCGAACTGATATCAAATTACGTTATTATGAATGGTTTACTGGGCGGGGATGATGAGACGGATACGTTGTCTGATATCATGAAAATGGAAACAAGACATGTTAAAAATCCTTTAAAATGCGCATTAACATTGACAAAAATCAATCAAAATGAAGTCAAACAAAGTCACATATTGAAAGTATCCAGTCTGTTCCAGCGTTTTATAGCTTATTTTTTTGAGATTTATCCTCACAGCATCATGCCTGCCTTCGCCAAAGTTATGAATAATAACCAGGTTAACCGTCCGTTGCTTGCAGAGAAACTTGATGCTATGGAAAAAGGGAGTTACATCAAATTTTTCGCGTTTAGTAAAAAAGGGTTTTTAGGTTTGGAAGGACATTCCATGGTGATCAAAAAGACAGGCGATGATGCCTACTCGTTCTTTGACCCGAATTCCGGTGAGGAAAAAAAGCTGGGTATCAAGAAGCTCGCGGATCGTATCGATACTGCCATCGTGACTTACGAAGCGACACGTATAGCCTTTATCGATGGACAGCGTTATGTGCAGGATCTTGATTATCAATTATCAAATGATGTCAATTCTGACAAAGAAGCGAAAACATATTTAAAACCCATTTGAACCTAATCGTCTTAACGTGCTTTCAACTTCCTTGAATTATCAATAATTATTGTTCATACTTTTTACAACAAAGGATGTTTTCTGACCTTCCTGTTGCTTTTCAAATACAACACTCAGGGATTTGGGTGACCTAATTAACTAGGGAGAAAGATGCCATGGTAGGCCTCATACAAAAGATTCTGCTGGATCTGATTCAATCGTTGTTGGGCGAAGAGGGCGTTTTAGATGTCAAGAGACACGCCGACATACCACTTGATAAAAACTTCAAAATCAATACGGCCTATTCCGATGAAGAATGGCAACGTCTCTGGAAATCATCACTGGAGATACTTAAAGTTACTCCGGAAAAGGCATGCAACCTTTATGCAGATGCTTTTTATAAAGACGTAATGACACGATTTCCCATGTGGTTTAAAATGTCGAAAAACTCCTACGAGTTTCTGGCAAGACAGCCTGCCATTCATAATAACTTTGCGACCGGGGTCCGATCTCAGAAGGATCGTCAGGCCATCACCGATAAATTTCTCGTTGAAGTACAGGATAAGAAGTTAATCACCCACTACCGATCGCCAAATAAACTATGTGAATTATATATTGCGTTGGCAAAATGGCTCATCGAATACTATCACGATAGTGCTGTTATTGAAGAAGTGACATGTATGCACTCCAATCAACCGGAATGCGAAATTCATATTCAATGGCAAAAATTCGGAGATACCCATGCCTGAGGTTTCACCGGACTCTGAAATCAAGTTGCGATCGCAAATTGAACATATTGCCAATCAATTATGTTTGGCCGTCGATGGTAATTTTGATTTTATGGTTTCCCAGGATGATGAAGACGAAACCATTCAAAAATTAAGCATGCTCATTAATTTTCTCATTGATTCGGCCAGACGTTCCGTAGAGGAAGAAAAAAAACAAAAAAAAATCCTGGAAGAGCTTGATCAATTAAAAAACAATTTTATCGCAAACATCAGCCATGAACTGCGAACCCCTTTAACTTTGATATTGTCTCCTCTCGAAGCCATGCTCTCTGATCAGAATCAATCTATTCAACGCAGAGATATCGAGAGAATGAGCCGAAATGCTTATCGCCTTTATAAACTGGTCAATGATTTACTGGATTTTTCCAAGGCCGAGGCGAATCGACTGGAGGTGAACTTGCAAGAAGTTCAATTACCTGATTTTGTACATACTATCATTGACGATATGCAACCGGCGGCGTTTAAAAAAAATATTTCCTTACAGTTTGAATCAAGCATAAAACACCTTTCCGTCATGCTGGATGAAAAGCTCGTTGAAAAAATTGTACTTAATTTGATTGGTAACGCTCTTAAGTTTACGCCTCAAAATGGCTGCATTGACGTATCATTAAAAAAATCCCGCGATCATCTATTGTTAACCGTCGCAGACACCGGTATTGGTATACCTCCTGATAAAATAACGGCAATTTTCGAACGTTTTCGTCAATTGGAGGATAGTACCACCAGGCAATACGAAGGAACAGGCATTGGTCTTGCCCTGGTGAAAGAATTTGTCCATCTAATGGGTGGGGAGATCGAGGTTGAAAGTGCGCCGGGTAAAGGCAGTCAATTTAAAGTTCTGTTGCCTGTTGTCAAAGCCAGGCACAATAATAAAAGCAAACGGATAAAAAAACAATCGGACATCCTGTCCCCAGTTATTAATGATGCGATTATCCCTGATTCCGGTGACAGCAACCATGTTTCTGCCACCATACGTCAAGAAATAAACAAGGGATCGAAAAATACAAAACATCGGGTCATCGTCGCAGACGATAACGATGATCTCAGAGCTTATATTAGTGAAAATTTAAGTCATTTCTTTGATGTTATCGCTGTGGAAAATGGACGTTTGGCTTTGGAAGCTGTTAAAAAATATCACCCATCTGTGATCATTTCGGATGTGATGATGCCTGAAATGGATGGTATTTCACTGGTTAAAACGTTAAAAGCGGATGACGAATTAAAACATATTCCTGTTATTTTAGTGACTGCGCGATCCGGCAAGGATGCGACAGTGAGTGGACTTGACAGCGGTGCCGATGATTTTCTGGCCAAACCGTTCAGCCTGGCTGAATTACGAGCTCGAGTATTAGCTGCTTTCCGCTTGCACAATACGTATTTATCATTAGAGGAAAAAAAAGAAGAGTTGGCCAATACGTTAAAAAGCCTGGAAAAATTGAATCAAAAGATGTTGAAAATATCGCGTGAGGCAGGTATGTCTGAAGTAGCAAGCGGTATTTTGCACAACGTGGGTAACGTGCTTAATAGCATCAATGTCGCAACTATTTTAATTAGGGATTCCTTGCAAGATAACAAGACTTTGCAACGATTATTTAAAATAAAGGGGGCGTTAAAAACGCATAAGGATGATCTCGATAGTTTTTTAAACCAGGATAAAAAAGGCAAGCATCTTACCGAATATCTGGCTCTTTCCCTGGAACAATTAAAAATAGAGCGCCAGAAACTATATCTTGAATCAAAGGAGTTAGTAGAAAATCTTGATCACGTCAAAGCGGTGATTTCCATGCAGCAGACCTTCGTCAAAAGGACAACTATTTGTGAGCCTATCGCATTAAATAAATTTTTGTCGGAGGTTGTCCAGTTACAAAAACACTCCTTTATTACTGCAGGAATTCGTATCGAATGTCAGTTTGATGACAAGCTGCCGACTATTGTCACTGATAAGCATAAATTATTAACGATCATTATGAACTTAATCAGCAATGCCATTCATGCCTTACAAGAGCTTCAGGCCAACCAGGACAAAAAGCAGATTATTATTAAAACAGGAATCCATAACAAACAAGCTGTTTATATTGAAATTAGCGATAACGGCATTGGCATTCCCCAAAAAAACCTGATGAATATTTTTACACAGGGATTTACCACGAAAGAGAAAGGAACCGGATACGGTTTGCATAGCAGTTTACTGACAGCCCAGGAACTCGGTGGATCACTGACCGGTTGTAGTCGGGGCAAGGGGTTTGGAGCAAATTTTGTTATCAAGATCCCGTTGCAGCAGAAAAATATGGAGAAAGGTTGTGGATAAACCCAATTATAAAATACTCGTTATTGATGATAATCCCATGATCCACAAAGATTTCAGAAAAATATTTACCAAAAATACGCATAAACGAAATCGCATGGATTCATTAGATGAATTATTTCTTGAAGAAGAGGAAATTGTTAATCCATTGGGACATATCCAGATTGATTCCTGTTATAGTGGACAGGAAGGTCTGTTGTTAATCCAGAAATCCATTGATAATAATGAGCCCTATTCTGTTGCCTTTGTTGATATACGCATGCCCCCGGGTTGGGATGGTATTGAGACGGTTTCTCGTATTTTTGACATAGAGCCGAATATCCAGATTATCATCTGTTCAGCCTATTCTGATTATTCATGGGAAAATATGCTTGTCGAAGTACAGCATAAAGGCCGTTGGTTACTTCTAAAAAAACCGATTGATATCACGGAAGTACGTCAAATGACCCTGGCACTTTGTGAAAAATGGTTGCTCCAGTTAGATATGAAAGGACAGATTGAAAAGAAAACTCGTCTATTAAGAGAAGCCAACAAAAAACTTGAATTACAGGTAAAAAAACTGATTTCGGCAAAGGAAGAAATTAAATACCTCGCCTACTATGATACGTTGACTGGCTTGCCAAATCGGTTTTTCTTCAAGGAAATTCTGGAGCAAAGTCTTTTAGATACCAAACGAAACAATAAATTTCTCAGTGTGTTTTTTCTTGATTTGGATGATTTTAAGAAAATTAATGACACGCTTGGTCATACGGCCGGTGATCTGTTGTTAAAACAGGTTTCAAACCGATTATCGGGTTTTTTACGGGCAAGCGATTTTGTCAGTCATCATAACAATAATCCGCAAAATTTTTCCATGGCCAGTGCTCGACTGGGAGGGGATGAATTTACGATTATCATTAAAAATATCAATAAGCCGGAAGAGCTTCGTAACGTGGCGAACCGTATTATCAATGTTATTGGCGATCCACCTTATCTTATTGAAAATAATGAAATTAATATCAATACCAGTATAGGGATTTCGGTCTATCCCAGAGATGGGACCGATTCTGTAACATTAATCAAACATGCTGATATGGCGATGTATCAAGCCAAGGAACATGGGAAAAACAAATTTAATTTTTTCGATAAATATCTTCACCGGATTGTTGTTGAAAAAATCATGCTGGAACAGGGGATCCGAAAAGGATTGGAGAAAAAGGAGTTTTTTCTTGAGTACCAACCCAAGGTTTCAATCAGTACCAACGCAATCATCGGTTGTGAGGCGTTATTGCGCTGGAAGCATCCGGAAAAAGGGATATTATTACCCATTCAATTTATTCCTGTTGCAGAAGAGTCCGACTTGATCCTGAAAATTGACCATTGGGTTTTGCGCGAAGCCTGTGCCCAGATTCGTAAATGGCAAGATGTGACTGGTTTCAATGACATCATCACTTCCATTAATATTTCGGCTCGTTTATTTAATGATCCCGATATTGTGACGATTGTGTCTGACGCGATTCAAAACACAGGCATTCATGCCAATAGCCTCGAATTGGAAATTACCGAATCCATGCTGCTAAATACTGGAGAAACAACCATCAAGCGCTTAAATGATCTTCGTCATTTGTTAAACCGTGGGGTCAAGATTTCGGTGGATGATTTTGGAATCGGGTACTCCTCATTAAATTATCTCGGCAAGCTACCTCTGGATACCTTGAAAATAGATCACTCTTTTGTGGATAGAATCGGTATTGATGTCAATCAAACATCAATCATTAAAGCCATCATAAACCTCTCTCACGAATTAAAATTAAACGTTATCGCCGAAGGCGTGGAAACACAGGATCAATTTGCTTTCTTGAAAAAAGCCGGATGTGATGAAATTCAAGGCTATATTTTAGCAAAGCCGATGTCTGCTGCTAAATTTATCAGGTTTGTAAAAAACTGGCGGAAAAGTGGCGGACAGATTTCGGGAAAAAATAATCAGTCGCGGGATTCATAACGCTCAATAAACTCCTGTAGCGCGTTAATGGATAAGGGACGGCAATAATAATAGCCTTGCGCGTAATGACACCCCAATTGTTTCATCATGTCGTTTTGTTCGGCATTTTCAACACCTTTCTGGATGACCAGTAAATCCAGTTTATGGGCCAGTTCAATAATGCCGCTGATGAACGCACCCTGACGGGGATGCTGGTCGAGAGAATGGAGAAGGTTCTGAGCGATTTTGATGTAATTAAAAGGAATTTCCAGCAAGCGGTTGAGATTGGAGTGTTGGGCTCCGAAATTGTCCAGACTAAGCCGTATTCCCTCGGAATGGAGAACTTCCAGATTGGTATCCAGGTGACGGTACTGGATGGTTGATATTTGTTCCGCAATGTCTAGAACCACCGATTCTTTCGGAATGTTGGCGTTCACCATGCTATTACACAGGTTATCAATAAAATTCTGATCACTCAGTTGCGATAAGGCGATATTGAGTGAAATTTTGGTGTCACTAACGGATGTTCTGGTTGTGGAAAAATCTTTTAACGCCTGTTCAATGGTCCAGTAGCCCAGAGAATGGATGCTGCCGGTTTGTTCCGCTAACGGTATAAATTCACCGGGTGAAATGAGTCCTTTTTCAGGATGACGCCATCGGATAAACGCTTCATAACCGATAATTTTCCCGGAGAGCAAGTCGAACTGGGGCTGGTAATCAATATAAAACTCCTGTCTTGAGATGGCTTTTTTTAAATCTTTTTTCAGAAATATCAATCGGTTGCTGACTTCATCAAAGCCTTTGTCGGAATAGATGGCGTATTGGTTCTTGCCGTTTTTCTTGGCTTGATACATAGCCATATCAGCGTTTCTCATGAGATCCCCGGCGTTAGAACCGCCTCCCGGATAATAGCAGATGCCAATACTGCATGCGGTTTCCAGGTGATACTCTCCAAATTCAAACGGATCGGATAAGGCTTGATTGATTTTGCCGGCTACTTTTTCAATGTCTGTCTGATTCGTAATGGCCAGGATAACGACAAACTCATCGCCTCCAAGTCGGGCTATGAAATCATTTTTCCTCAGACAGCCAGACATTCGTTTGGCTACATTTTTCAAAAGAATATCACCAATCTGGTGGCCAAGCGTATCATTAATGGTTTTAAAATTGTCAATATCAATTAACAGCAACGCCAATTCCTCTTTATTTTTTTTTGCTCTTTCTATCCATAAACTCAGGGTAGTATCGAAAAATTGCCGGTTAGCCAGGTTGGTGAGCGTGTCGTAGTTAGCCAGATCACGCATTCTTTGCTGGACGCGTTTCAGTTCGGTGATGTCTGTCGCATAGATATTGACCTGATCAAAATCCGCTATCCAGACGATGATGAAGAAATAAACTTTATCCGCCACATCCATTTCCACCCGGACAACATCACGATTTTTTTTGGCCAGTCCACAGGCGTCGAGAAGCTGCCTTGGCAGGCCATGAAACAGTTTGTTCCAGTATTCCAGGATTTTTTTACCCGAACTATTGCTATAAAGTACGCTGCCGCCGGATTGCAGGCGAAGTACAGGATTGGGATCCTGTTGCGGAATACTAGCCAGGAATTGTAGTTTGCGATGAGACAACAAACGTTCTATTTCCAGACATACCCGTTCGCTGAACAGCTGGAAAAGCGTACGGTTGTGTTTGTTAACGTCTATGGACGTTTCGCTAAACAGGGTGAGAATCCCTACAATTTGTCCTTCGGAGTTGATCAAAGGTCCGCCAATATAGGAATGGACGTTTAATTCCTTCAGAATAGACGCGTCAGGATAATGAGTTTGAACATCGCCGTTAAAATGATAGATACTGCGTGTTTTTTTTACATCCTGGCAAGGTGTTCCCTGAAGCGGATACGTGATATTGGGTTGTTTGGCACCATGACGATAATAACTGACCGAGTGAGCGGTATCGGAGCTGTCAATGAGTATGACACAGGCATGATCGGTGTGAAATACGTTGCTGGCTAACCGGGTAATATCGTCAATGACATCGTTAATACCGCCATGATTGGATATTTCAGCCAGAGACCATAATACCCACTCAAGAATTTTTGCCTGGGTAATATCGATTAATCGGGCAACAATAACCGGTTCGTTATGGAGGGTCAGGCTATTTAAGATAACGTCAAACGCTTGCACAGGTCGTTTATCCAGATACTCCACCCAGTTGAATTGTTGGGGAATACCGCTTTTGGCCTGTTGGAAGTATTTTGCCGCTTTAAGGAAAAGGCGTTTGTGCGCCAGTTTCTGCATGGGAATGACATCCCAGGCATTTTGACCGATAATTTTATCAGTATCTTGAAGAAAATAACGGGCAGCCATTTCGTTGACAAGAACAATCTGTCCATCCTGATTAAAAACAATGACGCTGTCACGGGTTTTTTTCAGTGTTTTTTTTATATCATTATTTATTACATAGCAGCCCGATTTCTCGCTAGAGTTCATATTGGTGCCAATTGCAAGAATATTATTACCCATGGAAGTTATTCTATGGACCATTTAAAGTAATTATAGTTAATATCTATAAAAATTTTATTCAAGTGCTAAACTTTTTAGACAAGTGAACGAAAAGTAATACAAAGAGGTGCGTTTTATTTTAAGCACGTTTCTTGCATCTTAAATGGTTATAACAGTTAGGAATAACGTCATGAAAAGAATAGTAATAGCCATTGTCTTCTCTATTTCGTCAGTCCTGTCGTATGCCGCACCCTATTACGGAACCGGGTTATGCGCCTATCCGCAATACGAATGTATTAAAGTGGGGCGGGGACAAAGCTGGCAAACATTGTTTCCCGATGAGGAGCAACGCTTCATCGTCCAGGCGATAAATCGAACGTACAATCATTTATGGGCCGGTAAAGAGATTGCGGTACCGCGTCATCTGGAGAACAAAACCTTACTGGATTTCTCCCCTTTTCCCTTAAAGATTAAGCCGGAAGGCAATAAACTGGTTGTGGTGGATCAGGATAAACTGGCATGGGGCGCGTACGATACCAATGGCCGGTTGCTCAGGTGGGGACCTGTTTCCTCAGGCAGCGATAAATGTTCCGACAGTAATAAAGCCTGTCGCACCCTGACCGGTATTTTTTATTTTTTCAGCAAGGAAAATGAAAAATGCAAATCCAATGTTTTCCCAATAGGCCGCGGCGGGGCGAAAATGCCGTATTGCATGTATTTCCACAAGGGATTTGCGATGCACGGCTCGGATGATATTCCAGGCTACCGGGCAAGTCATGGTTGTGTGAGGATGTTTACTCGTGATGCCATGTGGATGAACCATCATTTTGTTGAACTTGCGAATGAAAGAAATAATTATATGGGAACAAAAGTTGTGATCCGGCCTGTCTTGTCGAAAACCAGTGGGAAACGATAATGAAAACAATAACGAAACTTGTGTGTCTGGTGTTCTTTCTGACGGCTTTCATCACCAGCTTTGCCGCGGCGAAGCAGGAGGATAAAGACGATAAGGATAATCGTAATCCTTCGGGGTGTCGCGATCTGGGTTATCAATTTAAACTGAAGGCGTTACATCTCCTGCCCGATGAGGTGGGGGCTTCGCAATCCATGTATTTAATTTATAACAAATCGGGTCAGGATGTGAATCTTTATCAAATGCGTGATGGTGAAAGTTCGCGCAGTCTCTTTTTAAACCATATTGTCAAGGCAGGGCAATGGGCCGTTTTTTCTACCAATGAGAGACTGGTCAAGTTTTTATGTACGGTTTCTGACAAAAAATCACGCTATGGCCGGGTTATAGATTGTGCGGATAATCTACGGGTGTGTGAATATAATAATGTGAAATACGGATTAAATAACAAGGGTAATTATTGGCTGATAAACAGTAGTTCAAGAAATGCTGCGGTCAGGGCGGTAGTGCGTTATGGTATTATTCCCGCATACGAATAAAGACCATTGCAGCTAACAATAATGAGGGGAAATGCCATGAAATCACTGGTACCATGGTTTTGTCTGGTTGCAGCGACAGGAAGTCCACTTGTCTTTGCGAACGATGGATTACTGGATTATCGTAAAGGGGAGTATTTTGCGGCGGGAAAAAATCTCTACCAGCAATCCGGCCGGGATCCTGTTGCCGATTATTATCTGGGTCGCATGCGTCTTTACGGTTTTGGGGAATTAAAAAATAACGATTTTGCATTACGGTATTTTATAAAATCCGCAGAAAAGGGATTCCTTCCTGCCCAGCAATTACTGGCCCGTTATTATTTAATGAACGTTGATAATCCGGAATTGGCACTGAAGTGGTTTAAAAAAGTGGCGGCGGCGGGAGATGTCAATGCCCAGATGTATTGTGCCGCAGCCTATTTGTTTGGTTTCGGAACCAGGAAATATCCTGACGGAGCCAGACGTTATTATATTGACGCGGCAAAAAATGGTAACAAGATTGCGCAATATACCCTGGCGAACCATTTTATCAAGAGCAGGGACAGCCGAACTCGAAAACTGGGTCTGATTTGGTTGAACAAATCCGTAGAGCAGGATAATCCGAAAGCTCAATTGAAACTCGGTACCATGTATCTTACCGGATCGCTGGTAGGGCGTAATACGGAGAAGGGTGAAGATTTAATAAGGCAGGCAGCGAAACAAAACTATGTGCCTGCCATGATGGCTTTGGGAGAGCTCGCTCAAAAGCAAGGCGACCTTTCCAAAGCCGGTGATTGGTATGAACGGGCAGCCAGAGGAAATAACACCAGGGCAGAGTTGGCGTTAGCGAATATGTATCTGGATGAAAAAGGCAGACTTTACGATCCTGTTCTTGGTTTCAGGTGGATGCTGCGATCCGCGCAGCATGGTAATTTTGATGCGCAGAAAAAACTTGCCGTACTCTATAAGGAAGGCAAAGTCGTTGACGCGGACGAGAATCTGGCTAATCAATGGCAAGCGCAGGCTGAAAAAACGCTGGAGAGGCGGAAGTCGCAGAATCAGGCATCCGTAAAAAATCAGGTGGCTCGTTGGCTGACCAATGGCAAAATGGATAATTTTGCCGACAGTGATTATCGTTTGGGAGGGATCTATAACGCCTGGCAAAATCCTCTGGCCCTTAAGGAAAACAATTACAATCAATCTCCCCGGATGAATGTTTTGACAAGAACGTCGCTTTATAAGCCCCGGTTTCAATTAATCAACCCTGACGAAGTTGCTATCAGCGAATATTTTGATATTCTGGCACCGATGTTTCACGGCAACCAGTCTAACGACTGGTCTTTCAAGCGTTATCCCATTAACAGGGAAATCCAGGTTCTGGAAAATAATGAGCTGCCGGTCTTGCGTCATGAACCCTGGTATTCCATGATGGATGAAGGTCGGCCCTACCCCGAGAAAAATGTGTCCAAACTGTTTGATTATCTGGGCGCCATGACATCGGGGTGGGAACAGCAGGCCAATTATCAGGCTGTTTTGAGTAAATTATATGGTCATGCCATATTAGGCGAATCCGATTCCCAATACGAGATCGGTCAACTCTATCAGTATGGTATAGCCGTATCCAAAAACCCGCAACAGGCGATTGTGTACCTGGAACTGGCAGCGTCGCAACAGGATATCCGTGCGGAATATAATCTTGGCATTTTGTATCTCGAAGGCCAGACAACGCCGGTGGATTATCAGAAGGGAATAGAATGGATGACTGATGCGGCGTTTAAGGGAAATCCTTATGCGCAATACGCTCTGGCCAATATTTATGAAAAAGGTTTCAGGAATCCGGAAGGGGAAATGATCGTGCAGCCTGATCACAATCAGGCTATGGCCATGTATTATCTGGCGGCATCCAATAATTTTGGGGAAGCACAGTACCGCCTTGCGGATTTTCTGGTGAAAGAAAATAATGCCAATTTAAGTGTGGCCGCACGGCAAAACCGCATGCAGTTGATCAAGAAATTGTATGAGGGGGCCGCGAAGCAGGGTATTGCCGAGGCGGTACTGCCCCTGGCTTTCTACAACGCGATGGACAATGATCCCGAAAAACAGAAAAAGGCGTTCAAAGTCGCAAAACAGGAAGCCGGCGCCGATAATCCCGAGGCGGCACTTTTGCTTGGTATTATGTATGAGCGCGGCCTTTCGGTGCCTGAAAACGAGGTGGAATCCCTGTATTGGTATCAACAGGCTGCCATGAACCCTGTGACATCATTTGTTTTGGGTACTTATTATTCAGAAGGACGGGGAGTCAGCAAGGATGTCGATAAAGGTCTGGCTCTTTTGCAGCAATCGGCCGATTCCGGGTTTTCCTACGCGAATCTGAATCTGGCGGTCTTGAAACAGAAAGCCGGTGAACCGTTTTTGGGGGAATTGGAAAAAGCCCGTCAAAAAAATAACAGCAAAGCCGGTTTGTTATTGGCCGATTATTATCTGCAGCAGGCGGATGATCCGGAAAATATGAAGCAAGCTCGTGATATATATCAGCATTTCGCTGAAAAAGGAGACAAGGACGCGCAACTAAAGCTGGCATTTCTTTTTGATAAAGGGCTTGGTGGCGAGGTCAATCCGCAGGCTGCCGAGCATTGGTATACCTTGTCCGCAGAGCAGGAGCAACCTGTTGCGCAATATTTGCTGGGTAAATTGTATCAATTAGGACGAATTGGCGGCAAACCGGATTATCAGCAGGCGAAAAAATGGTACTCTGCCGCCAAACAGAAATATACTCCGGCGGCCGTTGCTTTGGGATTTATTTTTGATACGGTCGATGACGACTATTTAAATGCCACGGAAAATTATGAACAGGCCGCTGCCAAAGATAGCCGAATCGGGCAATTTAATTTGGGATTGATTTATGAATACGGCAAAGGTCAGCCGGTTAATATCAAGAAAGCGGAAGCACTCTACCTGAAAGCAGCCGAGCAAGGATTTGCTCCGGCCATGTCGCAACTGGCAGGTCTCTATTTCAACGGCAAAAATGGTCAAAGGGATGAGCATAAAGCGTTAACATGGTACAAGAAAGCAGCGGCGCTCGGAGACAGGGACGCCAACTATCAGTTAGGTTTGTTATCGGAAACCGGTGTTGCAACCAAACTGGATTATGCGGATGCCGTTAAATATTACCAGCAGTCTTCCGATGAAGGTAACGCGAAAGCCAAGCTGGCGCTGGCACGTATGTATCAATACGGCCTTGGTGTGACGAAGGATGTGCAGCATGCCGCTGATCTTTACAAGCAACTGGCGGAATATAATAACGCATACGCGCAATACCAGTTGGCTTTGTTGTATTATGAAGGCGCTTTGGGGGAAAAAACGCCGGAAAAAGGCAAGAAGATGCTGGTTATGGCAAAGAAAAACGGCAGTCAGCAGGCTCAGAAAATGTTGCAATGGATAGATGCGCAGCAGGAAATGCGCTCAAGTTTTATCGAGCCGGTTCCTTTAAATAATTCGCCGGATATTGCCGGACAGCCTGCTGATTTAATCTATCTGAACGCCTTAAATGAGTGGAACCGCGGTGATGAAACCCTGTCCCGCATGATCCTTGACCGTTTGATGACCCAGTTTCCTCATTATATACCGGCCAAACGTGCCTATGAGCAGCTTAATCAGCAAACTTTGCCGATTATTTTTAGCTGATACAGGAAAAAACATGAAAAATATGACGCTGACAGGTTTAGGCTCTGTGCACTTATCTTTTATAGTTTCTTGTAGCCCGTCATGAAGGCGAAGCCGAAATGCGGGAAAATGTCCACTAAGGTTTGTTCACAGAACTGGCGCATCATCAACATTAAATTCTGGGGTAAATTGAAAGGTATTGAAAGAGTCCGAACCGGAAACGCCGGTTCGGATGTTTACGGACTTAGAGCGACGGAAACACCGGGTTAAGCGGCCATAGCTTTAATGCGTGCGCTCAGGCGGCTTTTAATTCTGGATGCTTTGTTTTTGTGTATTAAGCCTTTTCCGGCTGCTTTATCAATAATAGGTTGGGCTTTCGCATAGGCATTGCGAGCAGCTTCCTGATCGCCGGATTCAACCGCTTTCAAGACATTTTTAATAAAAGTGCGATACATGGAACGAGCACTGGCGTTATGTTTGCGCAGCTTCACGTTTTGGCGGGCACGTTTAATCGCCGATTTAATATTTGCCACTTACAAATCTCCAACTATTTTAAGATAACTCACAAAAGAACTTGATCATGCCTAATGCCTTAGAATTTGTCAATATCTCTATGCCACATGGACACTAAAATGAGCGACAGCAAGGAATAAGGCAAAATCCGAGACTGGCTTGTCGATAATATTATATCCATATTACATCATTCTTTCAGTAATGTCTTGTTCCGGCAATGAATCAATATTTACAGCATGAGTACATTGTTTGTGCCGTAAAAATTCTTTCCTTAAAACGGAGAAAAAATCAGCTATCAGGTATATTATACGCAAACAATATATTATTTTTTTTTTACCATGTCCGTTTCTGAAACCATTCTCCCCAAACGGCAAAGTCTGCTGCGTTCCACGTCGCTGGTTTCAGTGATGACGTTGCTGTCTCGTCTGATGGGGTTTGCAAGAGACATGCTGCTGGCTTATTTTTTTGGCGCGCAAGCCGGGATTGACGCTTTTTATGTCGCCTTTCGAATTCCGAATTTCATGCGCAGGCTTTTTGCCGAAGGCGCTTTTTCACAGGCATTTATACCTGTGCTGGCGGAATATCAGCAAACAAAAAGCATCGGGGATGTCCGGGTTTTTATTGCCCGCGTCACCGGACAATTGGGTGCTGTGTTATCTGTGCTTACCGTAATAGGTGTTTTGGCGGCACCGATTATTATTTTTATTTTTGCGCCGGGTTTCGGTGAAGGCAGTACCCGTTCCATATTGGCTACGGAAATGCTGCGCGTAACATTTCCCTATTTGATGTTGATTTCATTAACGGCCATGGCCGGCGCTATTTTGAATACCTATGGTTATTTCGGTGTGCCGGCGTTTACCCCGGTTATATTGAATATCTGCATGATTTTGGCTGCCGTTTATTTCACGCCTTATTTTGATGCGCCGGTTGTTGCTCTGGCCTGGGGTGTGTTACTGGCGGGAATTGCCCAGTTCCTGTTTCAAATTCCTTTTTTGTTTCACCGCGGCTTGTTGGTCAGACCTCGTATTTTCTGGAAAGACGAAGGGGTGCGGCGCGTGTTGAAGTTGATGATTCCGGCGTTATTCGGTGTATCCATCGCCCAGTTAAATTTGATGGTGGATTCCATTTTTGCATCGTTTCTGCAAATTGGCAGCGTATCCTGGCTTTATTACACGGATCGTCTTACGGATTTTCCGCTTGGTGTGTTTGGCGTGGCGATAGCCACGGTTATTTTACCCCATCTGTCGCGAAAGTACGCCGAACAAAACAGTGAGAAATTTTCCCGGGCGCTGGATTGGGGATTACGTCTGATTTTACTGATTGGGTTACCGGCGGGTCTTGGTTTATCCCTGTTTTCCATGCCGGTGATTGCAAGTTGTTTTGCTTACGGGAAATTTTCAGCCATCGACGTTCTCCAGACTCAAAAAAGCCTGGTTGCACTGGCTGCCGGAGTCCCGGCATTTATGATGATTAAAGTACTGGCTTCAGGTTTTTACGCCCAGCAGGACATTAAAACCCCGGTTAAAATCGGTGCTCTGGCTATGCTGGTGAACAGTATCCTCTGTGCGGTTTTTATCTGGCCTCTGGCACATGCCGGACTGACACTGGCTTCAGCACTTGCCGGGTATGTTAATTGTGGTATTTTATTATTTCTTCTGATCCGACGAGGTTTTTACAAGCCGGCTTTTGGATGGTTGAAATTTATTATCCAGCTGGTTTTTGCCAATGCAGCGATTGCCGTTTACCTGTATTTCATGATCGGTCAGGTCAGTCAGTGGGTTGCTCTGCCGCCCTTGCAGCGTGTGGCCCTATTATTTATGCACGTCCTGGCAGCCGTGTTTATCTATGTGCTGGCCTTGCTCATTTCCGGGGTCAAACCGGCGCAATTTCGAGGTTCAATGAAGGAGTAATCATGCAGACAGAACGTTTTTACCGGTGTCAAAGTGATCATGCCATCCCCTTATATTTAATAACGCGAGCGCAGTGGGATAATCAGGATATCGAGATAAGTCCGCGTGAGCAAAACATTCTGGATAATCAGCAGTTCAAAGGGCAAGCAGGCAAAACCGGTATTATTTATGATGATAACGGACAAATCAGAACAGTGTTTGTCGGGCAGGGAGATGCCACGGACGCCCGGGCAATGGCTCACGCGGCCACGCTCCTGCCTCCGGGCACGTACCGGGTTCAGCAGGAATTATCTTTTTTTGCGCAAATAAACTGGACGCTGGCGCAATACGCCTTTGACCGTTATAAAAAACGTGATGCTTCACCACGATATCTGATGGTAACGAAAGACAAGTTACCGGCGCTCAAGGCTATGTGCGATGCCATTTTTATGGTTCGTGATTTGATTAACACGCCGACCAACGACATGGGCCCCGAGCAATTAGCCCTGGTCGCTTCGGATTTGGCCAAAGTCCACCAGGCTGAATTGAAACAGTGGTGTGGTGATGAATTGCTGAGTGACAATTTCCCTGCCATCCATGCCGTCGGTCGCGCTTCCGCATCGGTACCGAGGTTATTACAGTTAACCTGGGGGAAGGAACATCAACCGCGTGTCACCCTGGTGGGTAAGGGCGTTTGTTTTGACAGCGGCGGACTGGATATTAAACCGGCGGCCAATATGCGTTTGATGAAAAAGGATATGGGGGGTGCTGCCCATGTCCTGGGTCTGGCTCATTGGATTATGGCTACGGGTTTGCCTGTTCGGTTACAGGTTTTGATTCCTGCTGTGGAAAATGCCGTCGGGCCGGAGTCTTTCCGCCCGGGAGATGTGTTGACGATGCGCAACGGTATAACGGTTGAGGTGGATAATACCGACGCGGAGGGGAGGTTGGTTCTGGCGGATGCGCTGGTCAAGGCTTGCGAGGACAGTCCGGATCTGCTCATTGATTTTGCGACCCTGACCGGCGCCGCCCGTGTGGCGGTCGGAACGGATATAGCGGCCATGTTCACTGCGGACGATGAATTGGCAACGGATCTGACCAGGTTGTCCGTCGCAATCAACGATCCTGTCTGGCGTTTGCCTTTATTTGACGATTATGAAGCCTTGCTGGATTCGAGTGTTGCTGATTTGGTAAATTGCAGTACGTCTCCCTATGCCGGGGCGACCACTGCGGCGTTATTTTTAAAGCGATTCATATCCACGGACGTATCCTGGGTTCATTTTGACATCATGGCCTGGAATGTCGCCGGTAAACCGGGCAAACCGGAAGGAGGAGAAGCCATGGCTATCCGTACTATCGCGCAATACTTGCAGGATCGGTTTGCCTAGTACCATTTCCATTTGGTTTTGACAGGTAGCATTGCACAAAGTGTGCCATTTCTTGTCATTCCCGCGCAGGCGGGAATCTATGCCTGATATAGCACAGAGCCAATTTAGCCATAGATTCCCGCCTGCGCGGGAATGACAGGCGCCTGTCAAAACCAAATGGAAACAGTACTAGGTACCGTGCTCTATTCCATCGTATGGGTTTGCAAGGCGCAGGAGCCGGCTTTGTAGGTTCGGTAATGCCGGCGGCTGATTTCCTTGGCGGTTTCGTCATTCAGAACGATTTCCATGATGCGGCTAAAACGGGTGTGAAAAGCCGGTATTTCGTCAGACAGATTTAATAATATATCGTTAAAGCCACGCGGTTCCTGAGCATGGCCAATCTGGATTGGGGGTGGTGGTTCCGGGCCTTCTCCCTGCAGATTATGCGGTACAAAGCTGTCCTCTTTAAAAGTCCATAGCAATTCATCAAGATGTTCGGCTTCTTGCCGGTTATTGCAGAGCACGAAAATCTGATGGCCACGCAAATAAGCTTTTTCCAGTAATCGGCAAGCCAGATGCCATCTGGTTTGCAGGTCACCACTTTTCAGCAGATAAAAATCAACGCGTATTGGAGACATGGCGTAATAACTCAATAAGTAATGCGACAGGGCGGCCGGTAGCCTGGCGTTTTTTCCCGGTCACCCAGGCCGTGCCGGCAATATCCAGGTGCGCCCAGCGATAATGTTTGGTAAAGCGTGATAAAAAACAGGCGGCGGTGATGGAACCGCCGCTGCGATCAAACGCACCGTTAATCATATCGGCCAGCGGGCTTTCCAGTGCATCCTGATACTCATCGTCCATAGGCATACGCCAGCATTTGTCGGCACTGGTCTCAGAGGCAGCCAGAAGGATATCGGCCAGTTCCTCGTCCTGGGTCATGAAACCGGTGGTAATGTATCCCAGGGCGACAACCATCGCGCCCGTTAGCGTGGCTATGTCCAGCACCATTTTCGGCTTATACCGTTCGGCATAAGTCAGGGCGTCGGCCAGAACCAGGCGGCCCTCGGCGTCGGTGTTGATAATTTCAATGGTTTGACCGGACATGCTGGTCACGATATCCCCCGGCTTGACGGCGCTGCCGCTTGGCAGATTTTCCGCACTGGCTACCAGGCCGATGACGTTGACCGGTAGTTGTAACAGGGCACAGGCCTTGATAGTGCCAAACACACTGGCTGCGCCGCACATATCGTATTTCATTTCATCCATGGTGTTGGCCGGTTTCAGGGAGAGTCCACCGGAATCAAAGGTAATGCCTTTGCCGACCAGGACAACCGGAGCAAGATCGCCGCCTCCCTGGTAGTGCATTTCGATAAGTCTCGGTTCTTCCTGGCTGCCCTGGGCCACCGCAAGAAAAGCTCCCATGCCAAGATTGCGCATCTCGTTGGGACCCATGACGTTTGTTGTAACGGTGTTATGTTCCTTGGCCAGTAACAGGGCTTGTTCTCCAAGATAGCCTGGCGTGCAGTAATTGGCCGGTAAATCGGCCAGAGTTCGGGTGAACGTAATCCCTGTGGCAATGGCTTGTGCCTGATCCAGGGTGTTTTGATCAGCGCCTTTTATATGAAAACAGACGGATTCCAGGGCGGGTGGTTTTCCATGTTTCGTTTTAAAGCTGTTGAGTTGATAGCAGTGCGCATCGACCATCAGCAGCATTTGTGTCAATTGCCAGTCCGGCGTCCGGTTAGACAAGGGCGGTAAACAGAGGGTGGCCGAACGGATTTTGTGGGTGCGTAAATTAGTCAGGATCTCCGCCATTTTCTTGCGTAACTGCTTGATAGTAAATTCATCACTTTTACCGCAATGAATCAGCATCAAACTGCCCTGAGCGGTGTCAGCCTGCCACGTCCAGTCACCACTTTCCTGCAATTTCCCGAAAAGGCGGCTGACCATGCCGTGGAGTTGCTCGTCAAGAGTCCGAACCAGCTCGCCGGGTTCACCGTCCTCAAAAAGACCAAGAATCAGACAGTCGCTTTCCAGCAGGGTGGAAGAGGTGCATAATCCATAATTCATTTTGAAATCCTGTGATGTGCAAAACAGCTAGTTTACCCGGGTTCGGCGCATTTATCTATTTAACGCTGCAAAAGCGGTTAACCGGTGCCATTGTACTTTTGTATTCGTTAAACAGGATTGACCATGCAAAAAATCAATGCCTGACGGGGCCTTATGTTTTGTGGTAAGATATTGAACTTTGACATGTGTTTTTTAAAGTTATCGCCTGGAAAACTGCAAAAGTAATAAATTGATAATTATGACATCCAACCTGTTGAGAAAAAAATGGCGTTGATTTTTCGCTACCTGGCTAAAGAAGTGTTTGTCACGCTGGCTTCCTTGACAACCATTCTGTTGCTCATTTTTATGAGCAACCAGTTTGTACGTTATTTAAATCGTGCGGCCAGTGGCCAGATTCCCGGTGTCATTATCATGAAATTAATGATGCTGGAGTTGCCTAATCTGATGGGATTGTTACTGCCGCTTGGTTTTTTTGTGGCGCTGTTGATTGCTTACGGCCGAATGTATGCGGAAAGTGAAATGACGGTATTGCAGGCCTGTGGTTACGGGCCGTCCCAGTTACTCAGGCATACTTATATTATGGCGGCCGTGGTGACGGTTCTGGTGACCGTTATCATGATTTGGGCCAGTCCGGTTATCGCGACGGAGAGAACCAAGCTGTTACGGTCATCCGGGATTCAAACCTTGATTCAAACCATAGTTCCGGGCCGATTTCGCGAAGTTTCAAACGGACGACAGGTTTTTTATGTGGAAGCCATGAATCGAGAGCATTCGAGAGCCAGTAACCTTTTTCTGGCCCGGCAGGTTATCAAGGATAACAAGCCCGGCTGGGACGTCCTCTGGGCCGAGCACGCATTCGCAGAGTCCGATCCGCAAACGTCGGAGGATTACATTGTTCTGGAGAAAGGACGGGAATACGAGGGTTCGCCGGGACAAGCTAATTACCAGGTGGCCGAATTTCAGCAATACCGGGCCCGTTTACCGCATCCGAAGGTCGAAATTAAAAACGATATGCGCACCATAAAAACAGTGGATTTACTGCCTTTGTTTAATCCGGATAACCGTAAGGCCGCAGAACTGCAATGGCGCTTGTCCGTACCCATCATGGTGTTGACGCTGACTCTGGTGGCCGTGCCGTTAAGCCGGGTGAATCCCCGATCGGGTAAGTATGCCAAATTGTTGCCGGCCATCCTGCTCTATATTATTTATGCCAATTTCATGTTCGTGGCGCGCGACTGGGTAGCGGCGGGTAAAGTGCCCCAATGGCTGGGTATGTGGTGGCTGCATGGTGTGGTGTTTCTGGTCGGAGCGATATTGGTCTGGCGTAATCGGGTGGCCCTGTCATGAAATTACTTGATCGTTATATTGCCAAATCAGTCTTAAGCGCCGTTTCTCTGGTGACATTGATGCTTGCCGGGCTTCAGATATTTATTTTGTTTGTCAATCAACTGGATGATTTGGGGCGCGGTGATTTCGGTATTTTCCAGGCTACCGTATTTGTATTATTGCAAATGCCCTACCAGGTTTACCTGTTTTTCCCGATGGCCAGTTTGATGGGATGTCTGATTGGACTCGGGATTATGGCAAATCATCGTGAGTTGATTGTGATGCGGGCGGCAGGTATGTCCATTGCTCAAATTACTCTGGCCGTGTTGAAAGTCGCGTTCGTTATCATTGTTTTGGTGACCTTGATTGGCGAAACCGTTGTACCCCATCTCGCCCATTTTGCCAATAACCGGAGAACAATGGCCATAAGCGGCGGACAGGCTCTGCGTACGGCGCATGGATTGTGGTTGCGGTATAACAATGATTTTGTCAGCATCGGTTCTGTTCAAGGCGATAACGTTCTTCAGAATGTTCACCAGTTTCATTTTGACGAGAGGCATCAGTTGCGTTACGCCCGTCAGATGGAGCGAATTGAATACACGTCTCAGGGATGGGTCGCTCATAACGTGGCCGAGACCGTTATTAATAACGATAAAACAGAAGCCATCCATCGTGACCATATGTCCTGGGATGTTGCGGTAAAGCCCAAGTTGTTGAATTTATCCAGCAGTGAGCCGGATGAGATGACCTTGCACGAATTACGGCAATACCTGCGTGAGCAAAAGCGCAGTTTTCAAACCGCGCGAAATTATCAGTTCGCTTTTTGGCAACGGTTGGTTCAGCCTTTGACCACTGTCGTCATGATGATCCTGGCTATTCCTTTTATCTTCGGGCCATTACGTTCTTCCACGATGGGTTCCAAATTACTGGCAGGTATCACGGTGGGTTTTGGTTTTCATATTGTTAATCGTTTTTTCGGGCCGGTTAGCCAGGTTTTTCAATGGCCCCCTGTTCTGGCGGCATTAGGGCCTACCTGCCTGTTTGCGTTGCTGGGTATTTTTTTAATGCGCCGGGTAAAATAGCGATGGTATTGCGCCATATTTTTGAAGCGTTGTTTAGTCCTTTCTGTCTGGTGATGATTGGGTTTACCGCCTTGCTTTTCTGTCTGTACAGACACCGTGTTCCCATGTTCCTAAAGACAGGATTTACCGTAATTTATGCCGTCTTGCTTGCAACCAGTCTCGGATGGCTTCCCTATGTGTTGACCACTCATCTTGAAAATCAATATCACGTGGTGGACAAACCCGATCCTGGCATTTCCCGGGTTGTGGTGTTCAGCGGGGGGCAGGTGGATATACCGGGCAAGCCGGCCGGCGACTTGCTGAATACCGCCAGTATCAAACGACTGATTGAAGGAATACGATTGTTGCGCCAGTTACCATCCGGCAAATTATTGTTATCAGGCGGTGGTTACGGCGGTGAATTACCGGAAGCGGAACGGATGAGACAAGTGGTTTCGCTGTTTGCGTTGCCACCCGGCGACGTGATTCTGGAAACCCGATCGCTTAATACGGCCGATCAGGCCCGGGCTATCAAACATTGGGTTCATGAGGAACCTTTTTATCTGGTGACCTCGGCCATTCATATGCCGCGAGCCATGGCGCTGTGCCGGTCACAAGGATTGCATCCTGTTGCCGCTCCCGCTGATTTTACATTTTTCTGGAATGATGAACGCTGGGGAAAGTTTTATGTGCCGAATGCCCACAATCTGGTCTATTTAACTATTGCCTTGCATGAGTTGGTCGGGCAGGTTTGGGGGAAATTGACCGGGGAGATCCGGTGACGTGGGGGCAGTGGCCTGCCCCACTGTTTGTCAGGAATTACAGATAAAATCGTTGGGGAATACGACGGAAACGCTGTTACCGGATCCATTCAGGACGACAGCTCCGGCCTTTAACTGGCACTGGCCTACAGGCGGCATATTGGCTCTTGTACCGTTAGACGGTGTGGGATAGGACGTGGCACTTATAAAATAAGGTATGTCCGTACAAGGAATATTGTCAATGTATTGAGGCGCGCTTCCGCCCTGGAGTGTGATGGACTTGTTGAAACCCTCACCTGTCACATTGAACGCGACGTTTTCATCGAGTTGTATCGGGGGGGTCGCTACGGCAACCTGCACACTGCAGGAATTCAAATTATCGGCAAAAACCGGGGTCATCATAAAGCCGGCCATTGAAAACGCGCTGACAATCAATTTTTTATACATAAAACGCTCCTGAAATTAGAGAGGAACTTGCAGCGTATAAAGAACCGTTTCACAACGCAATGGATTTTACTGTTGCTTTACGGAAAATATTGGTTCACGAAACCTGGACATGGACTGAAATCCCCGGATTTATGGCATCATAGCGGTAATAATTACAAGGCAACCGGAAAATAGCAAAGAACGGGTATAAACTTTAAGCAAAAATCGGTAAAATAAGCCACTTTCCCTAATTGAACGATTTGTATCTATTATGCCAAAACGCACCGACATTCAATCCATTCTGATTCTGGGCGCAGGCCCTATCGTCATTGGCCAGGCTTGTGAATTCGATTATTCCGGCACACAGGCAGTGCGGGCGTTGAAAGAAGAAGGATATCGCGTCATTCTCGTTAATTCCAATCCGGCTACCATTATGACTGATCCGGAGTTGGCCGATGCCACTTATATTGAACCGGTACAGTGGCGGGAGGTCGCACGTATCATTGAAAAGGAAAGGCCAGACGCCATTTTGCCGACCATGGGTGGCCAGACCGCGTTGAACTGTGCCCTGGATTTGGTCAGGGAAGGCGTTTTGGAACAATATTCCGTCGAAATGATTGGTGCGACGCGGGAAGCGATTGACCGGGCGGAAGATCGGGACAAGTTTCGTCATCTGATGAAACAAATCGGACTGGAAATGCCGCGTTCCGCTATTGCCCATAGCCTTGAAGAAGCATTCCAGGTTCAGGCGCAGCTTGGTTTTCCAGCAATCATCAGGCCGTCATTTACCATGGGCGGGAGCGGTGGCGGTATAGCCTATAACCGGGAAGAATTTGAGGAAATCTGCATCAGGGGATTGGATCTGTCGCCAACGAGAGAACTTTTGATTGATGAATCGGTGTTGGGCTGGAAAGAATTTGAAATGGAAGTGGTGCGGGATAAAAACGACAATTGCATTATTGTGTGCACCATAGAAAATATTGATCCCATGGGTGTACATACCGGGGATTCCATTACGGTAGCACCCGCCCAGACCTTGACCGACAAGGAGTTTCAACGCATGCGTGACGCGGCCATCAAAGTGTTGCGTGCCGTTGGCGTGGATACGGGTGGTTCCAATGTGCAGTTTGCCGTAAATCCGGATGACGGCCGGATTCTGGTTGTCGAGATGAATCCCAGGGTGTCGCGCAGTTCGGCACTGGCCTCCAAGGCCACCGGGTTTCCTATTGCCAAGGTAGCTGCCAAGCTCGCGGTTGGTTATACCCTGGATGAACTGGCCAATGAAATCACCGGCGGCAAAACCCCGGCTTCCTTTGAACCCAGTATCGATTATGTCGTCACTAAAATACCCCGGTTCAATTTTGATAAATTCCCGCAAACACCATCGACGTTAACCACGCAAATGAAATCAGTCGGTGAGGTGATGGCGATTGGCTACAACTTTAAGGAATCGTTACAAAAAGCCATACGAGGGCTTGAAACAGGCCGGAGTGGTCTGAACTCGCTTTACAAAAAAGAAGATGATATATCCGTCTTGCGAGGACATCTGAGAGAGCCTACGCCCGATCGGTTATGGTTCATTGCCGACGCGTTTCGCCTGGGCATGTCCCTTGAGGAAATCCATCAGGAAAGCCGTGTTGATCCGTGGTTTTTGGGGCAAATCGAGGAACTGGTATTGATGGAACGCCTCGTGCATGGAAAATCGATAGCAGACATTGATAAAGCGACACTTAAGGCTATGAAACGGGAAGGATTTTCAGACGCTTATCTGGCGCGATTGATGTATTGTACCGAGACCCGGATCAGAGAACGTCGACTGGAATTGGGTGTTATTCCTGTTTACAAGCGAATTGATTCCTGTGCCGGAGAGTTTCCAAGCGATACGGCTTATATGTATTCCTGTTATGAAACTGTCTGTGAAGCTCGTCCGGATCCTGACAGAAAAAAAATCATGATTCTCGGCGGTGGCCCCAATCGCATCGGACAGGGTATCGAATTTGATTATTGTTGTGTCCATGCCGCCATGGCTTTGCGGGAAGCGGGTTATCAAACCATTATGGTCAATTGCAATCCGGAAACGGTCTCTACGGATTTTGACACGTCAGATCGCCTTTATTTTGAACCGGTAACTCTTGAAGATGTGTTAGCTATCGCGGCAGTGGAGAAGCCTGATGGGGTCATCGTGCATTACGGCGGGCAGACGCCTCTCAAACTGGCCAGAGAACTGGAAGCCAATGGTGTTAAAATTATTGGTACCTCACCGGATGCGATTGACAAGGCCGAAGACCGGGAGCGCTTTCAAAAACTGGTGACGGAATTGAATTTACATCAACCTGCCAATGGCACTGTCCGCAGCGAGGAAGAAGCTCTGGAAGTGGCCAAGCGTATTGGTTATCCTCTTGTGGTTCGGCCATCCTATGTTCTGGGAGGGCGGGCTATGGAGATCGTCTACCAGGAGGAAGACCTCCGCCATTATCTTGCCCACGCGGTTGAGGTTTCCAACGATTCTCCCGTGTTACTGGATAAATTTCTTAACGACGCCATTGAAGTGGATATTGACGCGGTTTGCGATGGACAGGAGGTCATGATAGGCGGTATTATGGAGCATATTGAGCAGGCCGGTGTGCATTCAGGCGATTCAGCCTGCACCTTGCCGCCATTCAGTCTTAGCGTGGTTGTTCAGCAGGATTTGATTGAACAGATTCGCCAGTTGGCTTTAAAGTTGGGTGTTGTCGGTTTGATTAATGCCCAGTTTGCCATTCAGGCTGATGATATTTATGTTCTGGAAGTTAACCCCAGAGCATCACGTACGGTGCCATTTGTCTCAAAAGCCACAGGTTTGCCACTGGCAAAAATTGCGGCGCGCTGTATGGCCGGACAGACTTTAAAACAACAGGGCTTGAATCAGAATTCCCAGATGCCATCGTTTTATTCGATTAAGCTACCTGTTTTCCCGTTTATAAAATTTTCCGGGGTGGATTCCATACTGGGTCCGGAAATGAAATCAACCGGTGAAGTCATGGGGATCGCCAGACGGTTCGGCCAGGCTTATGCCAAGGCCCAATTAGGGGCAGGTTGTAATATTGTGAAACGTCGCCGCGCATTCGTGTCGGTCCGGGACGCGGACAAAACCAAGGTGGGTGAAATCGTCAAACGGCTTATCCTGCTGGGCTTTGAAATCATCGCTACTCGCGGTACCGCATTGGTGTTACAGGCGGCCGGAGTCGACTGCCGTCGGGTTTTTAAAGTAGCCGAAGGTCGACCCCATGTGCTGGATTTTATCAAAAATAATGAGATTGACTTTATTGTCAATACCACGGAAGGCAAGCAGGCTATCGCGGATTCGTTTGCCATAAGGCGTAACGCTCTGCAACACAAAGTCAGTTATACAACGACCTTATCAGGTGCGGAAGCCGCATGTCTTGCCATGAAATATGAAGATCGGGAAACGGTAACCCGTTTACAGGATTTACACTAGAGGTGGTTATGCAAAAACATCCAATGACAATTCAGGGTGCGCAAGCTCTGAAAGAAGAATTACATCGTTTAAAAACAATCGAACGTCCTCGTATCATCGAGGCGATTGCAACGGCTCGTGCCCATGGTGATTTAAAGGAAAACGCGGAATATCACGCGGCGCGGGAGCAGCAGAGTTTTAATGAAGGACGGATACTGGAACTGGAAGCGAAACTGTCGCATTGCCAGGTTGTAGATATCAGCAAGTTACCTAACAACGGCAAAGTGGTATTTGGGGCAACCGTGAAAGTTTGCCATCTGGTCACCGATGCTGAAATCGATTATCAGATTGTCGGTGAAGATGAAGCGGATATTAAATTAAATAAAATTTCCTATAGTTCCCCGATTGGACGCGCGCTGATTGGCAAGCAAGTGGATGACACCGTAGTAGTGCATACGCCTGGCGGCATGGTGGAATATGAAATTATTGAAGTGAATTATCTTTGTGAGTCAAGTCAGTCCTGACACGGGGTTGTCTACAGACAACCCAACGCACTAGGGCAGGAAATAAAAAGGATTGGGCAGCTTAAACGCTTTTTTGGCGAAACCTCCTATCAGATCGCTGTATTGGTCACCGATACTGGCGATGATGGTGTACCCCTTTTTACTGATTAAGGCCCGTGTTCTGGTTTTAAACGGTATGATGGAGGCGTCATGATAATCCATCGGGCGCAGGTATAAGCCCGACCAATCCTTGTAACCGGCACGTATCAGATTGGTTTTGGTCGCCTCCAGTTCAGACACGTCCCGTCCCGTTACAAAAAATACCTTGACGCCATGTTTGACGGCATCCTGGTAAAGTTCCAGCATCGGTCGGATAGCCGGGGAGTCGGCTGCCATAATTTCTTCATGAATTTGCTGGCGGTTACCAACAAAGTCACGTTTTACCATTTTGTTGTAGTTAGTGATGCTGGTTTCATCAATGTCTAATACAACGGCCAGTTTTTGCCGGTTATGTTTTTGTTTGTTTGCCTCTACCTGCTGCAGGATATAGCGGTGCGCCTGATTAATGGCGGCGGTCAGTTCCTGAGAATAAACACCGGAGTCGTGATAGATCTGAACATTCTTTTTAGCCAGGCTGAGATTAGCCGGTTCGGCAAAAACCTGTGAAGGTACGTTTAAAAAAGAGCTGCTGATTATAAGAATCAGGTTTATTGCAAATCGGGATAGCCGCATGAATTATCCTTGTGCCGAATATTGGTGGTTATTACCCCAGGAAGCACCTGGGTACCATAAAGCGCAGGATCATTATATAAAGATGAAATTGTATGTCAATAAATCATAGTGATTGTTATATTGTCAGGTTAATATTTAAACCAGCTTGGTTTGGAGAGGACATTTCAAAATTCTTACGATGATTGCAGTTTACCGTCTATCAGAACGACTCGTCGATCGGCGGTTTCGGCAAAGTCATTGTCATGCGTGACGACAACGACCGTGCGTTGAAACTGGTGAACCATAGTCTGTAAAATGGTTTGTACGTTCTGACTGGATGCCGTGTCCAGATTTCCCGTGGGTTCATCGGCCAGAATCAAAACGGGATCGTTAGCGAGGGCACGGGCTATGGCGATGCGTTGACTTTGGCCGCCGGAAAGCTGTTTGGGAAGTTTGTGACATTGTTCCTCAAGCCCCAGATCAGATAGCAATTCCAGAGCGCGTACGGTTATGGCTTGTCGGGATAATTGCCCCAGGCGCTGCATGGGGAGCATGACGTTTTCCAGCGCGGTAAATTCAGGTAACAGGTAATGAAACTGGAATACAAAACCTAATTTGTGCAGTCGGATATCGGCCAATTGGTTTTGACTATAACCGGATACGTTGTTTCCCTCCATCCAGACAGTGCCTTGTGTCGGGGTATCAAGCAGCCCCAGTAAATACAACAGAGACGACTTCCCCGAACCGGAAGGGCCTGTAATAGCCAGCAACTCGCCTTTATAGACGTCGAGATTGACCTGGTTTACCAGTGTGATTGGTACTTCTCCCGGCAAACGCCGAGTCAATTTCTCTACCTTGACAATGGTTCCACTCATACTTCACCCCGCAGGATATCAACGGGTTGCACCAGGGCCGCTTTGCGTGCCGGAAGCAGGGTTGCAATAAGCGCGGCAAGAAGGGCGAACGCCGCGGCGACGGCGAATTGCGGCCATCCCCAATCCAGCGGCAGGTGAACGATTTCCGAGCTGCCCGGTATTTTAAACTCAAATTGCATCATGCCGTACATCAATAAACAACCAAGAGGCAAACCAAGTAAACAACCACATACTCCCAGGATAATACCTTGCATGATAAAAAGACGTTGAATGTCTGCGGCATGGAAACCCATCGATTTGAGTATGGCTATATCGCGATGCTTTTCCATCACTACGGTTGAAATGACATTATAAATGCCAAAGGCGGCTACTATTAATACGGCACTGACGACACTATACATGATGATATTGCGAATCATCAGGGTATTGAGCAAGTCTTCCGAGGCTTCCTGCCAGGAAACGGATTTATAGCTGATCTGATTTTCGATCCGGGTCGCCAGCGGATAAGCCTGGTAGGGATCCTGTAACTTGATAACGATGGCGTTGGCCCGGTTAGGGCGGTCTAGCAAGGCCTGTACCCGTTTTAATTCGGCGTAGGCTTGCCCATTGTCTATGTCGGAACGACCGGTGTGAAAAATACCCGCGATTTTAAAGACCCGGATTTGTCCTGTGGTAGCGACCACGGTCAGATTATCTCCCAGTGTTCGAGATAGTTTACGCGCCAGTTCATCTCCGATGATAATACCATTCTGATCGGCAATTAAACCATCGAGAGAACCATATTTCATATAATCTGCCAGAGTGGTTACCCGGCTGATATCCTCGGGAATCATACCATTGATGGTGATACCATAATCCTTGCCGGCAAAATTGACCAATACCTGCCCCTTTAACACCGGTGCCGCAATTAAATCCGGGAATGAATCCAGATAGCGGAGAATTTTTTTATACCCGCGGATCCCCCGGGTTTCCGTAACAGGTTGAACATGGCGTAATTCAAGAGCGCCGGTCTGATAATACTTAAGGATCGGTTGGCGGCGGGGGTTGCGAAATTCATCACTGATCGAAATATGGGCCAGATTATTGATAAGCCGTCTGATGAAATCCTTTTCCGATCCTTGCATGGTTGAAGAGATGGTCAGAAAAAATGCGACTCCCAATATGATACCCGATAATGAAACAATGCTTTGGCGTTTGCGTGCCAGCAGGTGTTTCAAGGCGATGTGTAGTAATAATTTCATGTATCACCCTGCTTCACCAGGACCGGCCGTACTTTTGAACCATTTTCAAAGTTATCCTTCGGATGAAGCGCGACAAGATCCGCTTCCGTTAAACCGCTTGTGATTTCCGTGAATTCCTCACCTCGGGCACCTGTTTTTACGGGCGTGCTTTTGAGACGTTCGTTTTTAATCAGCCAGACTTTGTCGTCAATGACGGCGGTGGTGGGTATAAGAAGGGCTTTTTTGTTTTCATAGAAGACAATGTTGGTCTCTGCCGTCATGCCTATCATCAGGGGCGTTTTTCCAATCAGTTTGACGCGAACCCGATAACTGCGGGAGACTGGATCGCCTTTGGGAGTGATTTCCTGTACCTCGCCATGAAATATTCGACCAGGAAACGCATCGGCCTGGATTAAAACCGGCTGACCTATTGCGACATGGGCAATATCCTCCTCGTCAATTTCAGTAGTGATACGCAACGGAGCGCAACACATCAGCCAGAAAATGGCCTGATTGGCCGGTATAAGTTGCCCGACCTCACCGTCACGGCGAATGATCGTACCGTCGGCTGGCGCAATCAATTTTAAATAGGAAATCTGTGCTTCAATCATGTCAACGGCCGCTTTGGCCGCTAACCAGGCGGAGCGATCGCTTTCGTATTCATTGGTGGAAACATTTCCTTTCTTATGCAGCCTCATGCTGCGCTCATATTTGTTCAACGCATAATCTTCCCTGGCTTTTAATTCTTTCAGGGAGTGTTGCAACTCCTCATCTTCGAGGCGGGCCAGTAATTGTCCCCTGACCACCTGACTCCCTTCATCCACTTTTAGTTCAACCAGTCTGGCAGTGATTCGTGATGCAATCGGCATCATGACACTGGCTTCCACGGTACCGGTTCCATAAGCGGCTCGAATAGCCGTTCCAATATGAGGATGGACGACCATGACTTTTTCGCCGGCCAGCAATCGAGCGGCAAACCATCCTCCGAGCATCAGAATTACAAACAAAAAAATGAAATAGAACCGTTTTTTCATGGCCGGCCAGGGGTAGGTTAAAATTTTCTTTATATATAAAGATCTTAGACAATGATGACAGGCAAATCTATAAAAATCCGCGTTGTTAGGTTCCGTGAACCAATTTTTTTCCGATCGAAAACACGGCAACTATTGTTGTGCAACAAATGATAATGTCTTGTAGCCCGTCATGAAGGCGAAGCCGTAATGCGGGAAAACGTTCATAAGTGGCACATCAAACCCGCAATACGGCCGCAGGCCTCATTACGGGCTACTGTTTTTTCGCAAAAAATGGTGCGAAGAAAATTTTTGTTCACAGAACCTAGGGAATTGTAGTTATATTTTTCCGATGTTTTATCGATTTATTTTCTTTTTTTCTTCAATGTCTTATTAAAATAGAGTAAAATCTGCCATTTGCTTTAAATGGAACTAAATTGGTACTATATTAATAGTAGAGTCTGCGGAACAAATAAACCGCTAATCAAGACTTATTTAGTACTAGATAATTTTGTGGGGGGATGTTATGCTGCGCATCAGCAAATTGGCTGATTATGGAACAGTAGTAATGGTGTATCTAGCCAGGCGCGCACCCGGATTATGTAATGCTCGTGATATCGCCCAACACACACACCTTTCTGTCCCGACGGTCAGCAAATTATTAAAACAGTTAACCGCGGCCGGACTGTTAACGTCCGTGCGTGGTGTGACGGGTGGATATAAATTACAACGTGCCGCATCGGATATTTCAGTGGCTCAAATAATATACGCGTTAGAAGAACAGCATGGATTAACGGAATGCAGTTCGCATCCGGGTTCCTGTTCCCTGCAAAACGTTTGCCACATCCAGGGAAACTGGCGATTGATAAGCCAGGCGGTAGAAGCGGCGCTGGACAGCGTCAGTCTGGAAGTGTTGGCCAAACCAACATTACAAGCGGTGGAAATAGACCGGATAAGGCAATTAGCAAGTGGAGTTCGTCATGGCGAGAAGCAATGAACAAATACATTCCCTTCTGGAAAGAGAATACCAACACGGTTTCGTCACTGATATTGACGTAGAAACGTTTGAGCCAGGTCTCAATGAAGACGTGATACGTCGGTTGTCTGCCATAAAGGGTGAGCCGGATTTTTTACTGGACTGGCGGTTAAAAGCGTTTGAATTCTGGCAAACCATGCCCCATCCCAAATGGTCCAGTGTTCATTATCCGCCTATTGATTATCAGGCGATTTCCTATTATTCCGCGCCGAAAAACAAGAAGGATGCACCGAAAAGCCTTGATGAAGTTGATCCTGAATTATTACGAACCTATGAAAAACTGGGTATTCCGTTACGGGAGCAGGAAATGCTGGCCGGCGTGGCTGTGGATGCGGTGTTTGACAGTGTTTCGGTGGCTACTACTTTCAAGGCGAAACTGGCGGAGGTTGGTGTTATTTTCTGCCCGTTTTCCGAAGCGGTACACAGTTATCCGGAGCTGATACGCCAGTATCTGGGTTCGGTGGTGCCTTATCGCGATAATTTTTATGCCGCGCTGAATTCCGCGGTCTTTAGCGACGGTTCGTTTGTCTATATTCCCGAGGGTGTTCGCTGCCCTATGGAGTTATCCACTTATTTTCGCATTAATGCCGCGTCTACCGGGCAATTTGAACGAACCCTGATTATTGCGGACAAGGACAGTTACGTTTCTTATCTGGAAGGTTGTACCGCCCCTATGCGTGATGAAAATCAGTTGCATGCCGCGGTCGTGGAGCTGGTCGCATTGGAGGGGTCACAAATCAAATACTCCACGGTGCAGAACTGGTACCCCGGAGACAAGGATGGTAAAGGCGGTATTTATAATTTTGTCACCAAACGCGGAGTGTGTCGCGGTAAGCGTTCCAAGATATCCTGGACGCAAATTGAAACCGGTTCAGCCATCACCTGGAAATATCCCAGCGTCATTCTGCAGGGTGATGAATCCGTCGGTGAGTTTTACTCCGTTGCACTGACGAACAATTATCAGCAGGCGGATACGGGTACCAAAATGATTCATTTGGGCAAAAATACCCGCTCGACCATTATTTCCAAGGGGATCAGCGCCGGACGTTCCCATAACGCCTATCGTGGCCTTGTGCGCATCGCGCCGACGGCGGTTAATGCCCGTAACTACACGCAGTGCGATTCCATGTTAATGGGCAGCCAATGTTCCGCGCATACGTTTCCCTATATTGAGGTAAAAAATCCGACGGCGCAGCTGGAGCATGAAGCCACCACCTCCAAAATCAGTGAGGATCAATTATTTTATTGTCAGCAGCGAGGCATTGAAACCGAGGACGCGGTATCGATGATCGTGAATGGTTTTTGTAAACAGGTATTAAAAGAGCTACCTATGGAATTTGCGGTGGAAGCCACCAAATTACTGGGTATCAGTCTGGAAGGGGCAGTAGGTTAAACTATGTTAACAATCAATAAATTAAATGTAGCAATTAATGAACAACCCATTTTGAAAGGCATCGACTTACAGGTTAATGCCGGCGAGGTTCATGCGATTATGGGACCTAATGGTTCCGGTAAAAGTACGTTGTCCAAAGTGTTGGCCGGCCATCCGGCCTATGAGGTAACCGGAGGCAACGTGACTTATCTGAAACAGGATTTGCTGGCTTTAGCACCTGAACAGCGTGCCCAGGCCGGTTTGTTCATGTCGTTTCAATACCCGGTTGAAATACCCGGCGTGACCAATATTAATTTTCTCAAGGCGTCCGTTAACGCCGTTCGTAAAGGTCAGGGCAAAATGACGCTGGATGCCATTGAATTTTTAAGTTTTATCCGTGAGAAATGTCAGTTGCTGGACATGGATGAAAGCTTTTTATACCGCAGCATTAACGAAGGCTTTTCAGGCGGCGAAAAAAAACGCAATGAAATTCTGCAAATGGCGGCGATGGAACCCCGTCTCGCTATTCTTGATGAAACCGATTCGGGATTGGACATTGATGCGCTGCGGGTGATTTCTCATGGGGTAAATGCCATGCGATCGCCGGAACGCGCTATTATCTTAGTGACTCATTACCAGCGATTACTGGATTATATTGAGCCTGATTTTATTCATGTGCTAGCCAATGGCCGTATTGTCAAATCCGGCGATAAATCTCTGGCCCACGATTTGGAGAAAAAAGGCTACGGCTGGCTTGAGGAGACGGAGCAGGTATGAGTGAGGCTCTTGATTTTTATCAACAGCAGGCTCGGGAAAGTCTGTCAGACATACCCTGGCTGGCTGAACTGCAGAAAAAAGCCCTGGGTGATTTCGAGCACTATGCTTTTCCTGGCAAAAAACAGGAAGACTGGAAATACACGGCTATGGATACGTTTCTCAAGGAGCGTTTTTCCCGTCCGGTGAGCAACGAACGGCCGGAGAGCGATGTCCCTTGCGATCTTCCCTATCCGCAATCGCTTACGCTTGTTAATGGTAGGGTTTCCGATTCCCAAAAGGAAATGGCAGGTTTGCCGGATGGTGTTCTGGTGATGTCTCTAGCTCGGGTTTTTCAGGAAAAACCGGAATGGATCCAGTCTTATCTTGGTAGTGTATTACGGCACGAGCATGGTTTCCATGCCTTGAATTCGGCCATTCTAACCGCCGGTGTGGTTATTTATATTCCGAAGGGTGTGCGGGTTGCCGACCCCATTGTATTGCATCATTGGCAGGATCAGGCGAGCCAGGCTGTTTATCTTCGCCATGTGATTATCGCTGAGGAAGGCAGCGAAGCTACGGTGATTGAACACTATCAGGGAGCGGACGGTTGCGCATATTTCACCAATACCGTCAGTGAAATATGGGTGGCTGCCGAGGCCAGGCTGGTACATTATAAAATACAACGGGAAAGCAAGGCGGCCTTTCATATTGGACATCTTGCCGTGCGGCAAAAACACGCCGGACAATTTGAAAGCCACTCTTTCAGTCTGGGAGGCCGGCTGGTTCGTAGTGATATCAGTATCGCTCTGGAAGAGGAGGGGGCGCGATCCCTTATGAACGGCCTTTATATGCCGGAAGATGGTCAACACATTGATCACCATACTACCGTGCGTCATCTGGTGCCGGGCTGTCGCAGTGAGCAGGATTACAAGGGTATTTTGACAGGACGCTCGCGAGCTGTTTTTAACGGCAAGGTGATCGTGGCCAGGGACGCCCAGCATACCGAAGCCCATCAACAAAATAAAAACCTGTTGTTATCCGATAAGGCGGAGGTGGATACCAAACCACAACTGGAAATTTTTGCCGACGATGTGATTTGTTCCCATGGCGCGACAGTCGGCCAGCTTGATGAGGATGCCTTGTTTTACCTCGCGTCACGTGGCATTGAACGTCCGCAAGCAACCGGTTTTTTAATCCATGCCTTTGCCGCGGATAATTTACGGCTGATACCTGACAGGGTTTTGTCGGAATGGATGGCAGCGCAGATTGGACAGCAATTGAGGTGATATTATGAGCAGCGTAATGACGTTACCGGGGGATCTGGAGGGCATCAGGAAACAGTTTCCCGTTTTGAATGAAAAAGTGAATGATTATCCTCTTGCCTATTTTGATAATGCGGCAACGACACAAAAGCCTCAAGCGGTTATGGACGCTATCAACCATTTTTATACCCATGATAATTCCAATGTTCATCGCAGCGTGCATACCTTAAGCGCCCGCGCTACCCTGCAATACGAAGCGGTGCGCGGTAAAGTACAGCATTTTATCAATGCCAAGGCGCCCCACGAATGTATTTTTGTGCGCGGGACTACCGAGGGTATTAATCTCGTGGCGCAAAGTTTTGTAAGCCCTCGCATCAAACCGGGCGAGGAGATTTTAATTACGCACATGGAACATCATTCCAATATCGTGCCCTGGCAGATGGTTTGCAAGAAAACCGGGGCGCAACTCCAGGTTGCTCCTGTTACGGTTGATGGTGAGGTTTCGCTTGCGGAATTTGAACGCAAATTGAATGAAAACACCAAATTTGTCGCCATCGGCCACGCATCCAATGCCCTGGGTACGATAAATCCGGTTAAAAAAATGATTGAGATGGCCCACGCACATGGGGCTCTGGTTTTGCTTGACGGCGCTCAGGCTGCCGCTCATTTTCCCATTGACGTTCAGGATCTGGATTGCGATTTTTACGCGTTTTCCGGACATAAGATGTATGGTCCGACCGGAATCGGCGTTTTGTGGGGTAAAGAACATTTATTAGACGATATGATGCCTTATCAGGGTGGCGGCGAGATGATCAATTACGTGACCTTTGAAGCTACGGAGTATGCACCCCTCCCTCATAAATTTGAAGCCGGAACGCCTAATATCGCCGGGGTCATCGGTCTAGGTGCTACGATTGACTATCTCTGGTCTCTGGATATGGAAGCGATTGCCGCTTATGAAGCGGATTTACTGGATTCCCTGACTTCTGCCGTGCAATCGGTCAAAGGTTTTAATATTATCGGGAACGCCAGCGCCAAAGTACCTATTGTTTCGTTTGTTCATGGTAAAATTCATGCTCATGATATAGGGACTATTCTGGACAGTGAGGGTATTGCGATACGAAGCGGTCATCATTGTGCCATGCCTTTAATGACGTTTTTTGAAGTGGCCGCAACCAGCAGGGCTTCGTTGTCTTTCTATAATACCCGGGAAGAAATTGATCGTTTTGCCCATGCCTTGCAGAAAGTGAAAGAGGTGTTCTCATGACCGCAGAGTTACGCGAACTCTATCAGGAAATTATCATCGACCATAACCGTAATCCGCGCAATCACCATGCTATGGCTGATGCGACTGCTCAGGCTAATGGTTTTAATCCGCTATGTGGCGACAAGTTGACCGTTTATTTAAAACTGGATGCCGGTAGGATAAAGGATGTCAGTTTTGTCGGATGTGGCTGCGCCATTTCCCAGGCGTCCGCGTCGCTGATGACGGACGCGTTGAAAGATAAAACGACCGAGGAGGCTCACCGCCTGTTTCATCGTTTTCACCATATGGTTACGGGGACAGAGGAAGGTGATTATTTGCTGTCTTTGGACAAACTGGCCGTACTTTCCGGTGTGCGGGCTTATCCCGCACGCGTGAAATGTGCGACCTTGGCCTGGCACACTCTGGAAGCTGCGTTAAACAAGGAAGAGACCACGGTCTCTACGGAGTGATAGTGATGTTTGGTTTTAAAAAAAAGCAGGATAACGACGCGTTGCATGCCAGTGTGATTGCCGCGTTAAAGACGGTTTATGATCCTGAAATACCGGTCAATATCTACGATCTGGGGTTGATTTATGACGTGTCCATCAACGAAGAACAACACGCACATATTCAAATGACCCTTACCACACCGGGTTGCCCTGTTGCCCAGACGTTTCCCGGTATCGTTGAACAGGCTGTTATTCAGGTAGAAGGGGTTAGTGATTGCACCGTGGAGCTGGTCTGGGATCCGCCCTGGACACAGGAGCGAATGACCGAAGCCGCCCGTCTTGAGTTAGGATTGTTTTATTAGGGTTTGTCCTCATCATGTCTGACCATTTATGGCAACCTTCCGCCACCATGGAAACGTTACGGCGACGAACGCGGTTCATTGACGAGATTCGCAATTTTTTTAATGCGCGTGGCTATCTGGAAGTGGAAACGCCGATCATGGGGCGTTACCCTGTCAGTGACGTCTATCTCAGTAATATTCAAGCCCGGTTTCGAGGGGAGACGTATTACCTGCAAACCTCGCCGGAATATGCGATGAAACGCTTGCTGGCCGCGGGTAGCGGCCCCATTTTTCAATTGGCACGCGTCTTTCGTGACGACGAGCTGGGCCGTTGGCATAATCCCGAATTTACCATGCTGGAATGGTATCAGCTCCACATTGATCATCATGAACTGATGAAGGAAGTGGATGCCTTGCTGCAACATATTCTAAACACACCTCCTCTGGTAAAAAAAACCTATCAACAGGCTTTTATGGATTGTTGCGGGATTGATCCCTTAACCGCCTCTATAGAGGCGCTGCAACAGACCCTCAATAGATTTGAGCTGGGTAATGTTCTGGGCAAAGAGGAATCTTCCCCGGATCAATACCTGTTCCTGCTTATGAGTCATGTCGTCGAGCCGGCACTGGCCGGCGAGGGCAGGCCGGTCGCGCTCTATGATTTTCCTTCTTCGCAAGCCGCGTTGGCGAGGGTTGAAAACGGGGTGGCCGAACGGTTTGAAATTTATTATCGCGGCGTGGAACTGGCGAACGGGTTTCATGAATTAACCGATGCGGATGCGCAACGTCGGCGCTTCGAAATGGATCAGGTTTTGCGTTACGAGAAAGGATTACCGAATGCGGCAGTGGATCAGAATTTTCTGGACGCGTTGGCCGCCGGCTTGCCGCCATGCAGCGGCGTGGCTCTAGGTATCGATCGCCTGTTGGCTCTTGCCTGTCAGGAGACCGGGCTTGCCGGAGTCATGGCGTTTGATTTTTCGCGTGCGTAGCCGTAATACGGATTATGATAATAAGGCATGAAACCTGTAATACGGCCGCAGGCCTCCTTGCGGGTTACCGGCTTTTTAAAAAAATGGTGTCAGGAAAATGTTGTTTACTTCAAGCACCGAATTCTTCGGCCATAGCCTCTGACAGTTCGGAGTATTGAAATTCAAATCCCTCATCCGGCAATCGTTTGGGCTTTACCCGTTGTCCGTTGAGTATCAAGGCGTCTCCCATCTCGCCAAACAATAAACGAATAAACCAGGCGGGGGTTTTGAGAAATAACGGGCGATTCATCGTCTGGGCCATGGTTCGGGCAAACTCGGCCTGGTTGACGGGATTGGGGGAAGTCAGGTTAAAGGCACCAATCAGCTGGGGTTTATGGAGTAAAAAACGCCATGCCGCAATCAAATCTTTATAATGAATCCAGGAAATGATTTGTCGACCGTCTCCCATAACACTGCCCAGACCCAGTTTAAAAGCAGGGGTTAATTTCCTAAGCATGCCTTCGTCTTTTTTTAACACAACTCCGAAACGGGTGACGGTGACGGGTAAATCCAGATCGCGGGCGGGTTGCAGAGCCTGTTCCCATCGGATACATATCTCGCTGAGAAAATCTTTGGGTTGCTCGTAGTCAATGGAACTGTCCTCGTCGTAAGCCTGTGGATCGTCTTTTGATTGGATCCCGTAAATGCCAATGGCATTGGCGCAATAGAAATGAGGCCTGGCTTCTTTCTGCCTGATCCAGTCAATGAGTGATGCGGTGGTATCGACCCGTGAGGTGATGATCTCTTGTTTGATGTGATCATTCCATCGGGATGCGGCGATGTTGCGCCCGCACAGATTGATGACGGCGTCAAACTCCCTGGGATCCAGCGTAGGAAGCTTGTCCCAGCTCACTGTGGCAATCGTGGACGGAAACAGGTTTTTCAAACGATGTTCGTCTCTTCCAAGGACGGTTACCCGATGTTCATTCGTGAATGATTCCGCAAGTTGGCGACCTATAAATCCGGAGCCGCCGGCAATCAACAAGTCCATGTCAGGTTCTCTCTGTTTTCAAACTGGCGGCAATGCCAGTGGCTAATGGTGTTAAGGATGTTGGTGATTTAAGCGTAGATTGTAATTTTTCGATTCGCAACCGTTTGGACGCGCTCATAAATTCGCGTTTCATGGGGCTTGCTTTTTGCCAGACGGAATCAAAAGGCTCGCAGGGCGCTGGCTTTATACCTAATTGTTCGGCGGTTAACCGCTGTATGGTTCCCATTTTTTGAGGATGTCCATCCGAGATATTAATACAACCCTGGCCATCATCCTGTTCGGCCAGTCCGACCATAATGCAGGCAAGATCCTTCACATAAACCTGATTCGAGTAAGGCGCTTCGTCCGGGGCAATCAAAGGGGATTGAGCCTTTGCTGCCTCGACAGGCAGGCGATTGGGGCCATATATTCCTGAAACTCGTAAAATCAGGCTGTCTATGGCTCGTTCGGCACAGAAGTTATGCCACTGTTGTTCGGCATTCAGGCGACGTTTCTGGCGATCATACCGGATGGGGCAAGGCGATTGCTCGTTGACCCAGGCTCCCTGATGATCACCGTAAACGCCGCTGGAGCCGCAATAAATAACTTTGCGCAGGGACAGGGAGGATGAAGCAAGAAATTGTCGTAAACAGGGATCTGTGACTCCTGTCGGCGGAGGCGGTACAAAATAATAAAGAACGGTGTCCGGTTCCGTCCAGACAAAAGGTTGCCTGATATCATGACAAACATGGTTTAAACCAGCCGGCTGATTGGCGGATGGCTGATGACGTGAAACTGCCGTGACCGTCTGTTTTTTCTGTAATAGCAAACGAGTGAGGTAATAAGCGCAATAACCGTAACCAATGATTAAATGGTGCATAACTTAGCTGTCCTCGGTACTGACTGAAAAACGGCAGAGTGGTTTAAAATCGCATTGTTGGCAAATAGCCGGTTTGGCCGGTTTGGGCGGGCAATAGCCGTTTAAAAACTCCCGGGCAAGATCATCAAGCTGTTGCTGCCATCGGGTACGACATTCCTCCCACGACTGATCGTTTTTCAGGCTGGTAATGCCTGATAATTCACTTTGTTCCTCGCTTAATCCCTTGCATTGAATCTGGCCGTTTTTCAGTTGGGCAAACAACAGGGTATTGATATCGTCATGAAGCAAGGCATAGAGCAGCAGTTGCGGTTCTATGGGTCTGTCCTCGTTCCAGGGTGTACTTTGCGGCAGACTGCTTTTATAGTCAATAACCCATTTTTTTCCGGAAGCGAGGCTGTCCATGCGATCGATGCGAATCGTAAGCTCAAGACCGGACAGGTTTAAGGTAAAGGATTGCTCCAGACCATCGATGACAAAGGAAGGCCGTAGTTTTTCCCATTGGAGGGCGGCGTAAACAAGGCGTTTCAAGCGTTTGATCTCAACGGATTGGATCCACGGGGAAAAGGAGTGCGGGCGGCTTTCCTGATAAGGTTCTATGGCATCGATGATGGCTTGTTCAATGATGGCGTCGAGTGTTTTTTCGTCCATTGTCAAAAGTGTTTGCTGATCGTGCAGCCGCCTCCAGATCACTTCCATGATTTTATGAATGATTTTACCGCGCTCCTGGGGATTCGGGCCGTCGGAAACGCTCATGCCGGTTTTGACATGCAGACGGTGTGCCGCGAAGGCTCGAAACGGACATTTGGCCTGGTTGGCGAGGATATTGGTGCCTCCACCAGGCGATTCATAGTCTTGCACGGGTAACTGATACTCTTCGTTGTAGCGAACCAGACAGGTCGAATGGGTCGAATAGTCGGCAACGTGTCTGGCCTCCCATTCCGGTATATCAACAAGTAACGGGCTTGGCAGATTGGGTTTGTCTTTTGTCAGGCATGGGTAACTGAACACACATTCGCTGCCGGCATACTGTAGTCGGTTGAGCGTTTTTTGGGCTAATCGCAACTCTCTGGCCGGACTGGCATGGGGCATTTCCAGTTCCTGTTGCAGCGTGATGGGTATAAAGGCGGATAATCTGGTGTTTTGCGGCAGGCAGTCGTCGGTCAAGCCTGAGACCCAAAGGCAATCAAACTGACTGCCCGCCGATTCCAAAAGACCCATGATTTGAATGGGGGCGGGAGATTTGCGCGGTTGAAATATGGCGTGTTGCGCCATATCGTTTAAGGCGGACAGGGCTTGCTCGAACGTCATGGTGTCGGTCAGTAAAGACAATTGCTTGAATTCGTCAAACAGGAGCAGGAAACGCTGGTAGCACTGGTAAGAGGCGGAATTGAGCGGGTATTCACCGGCAAAACCAAGTTCTGCGAGTCTTTTATAAAAATGATGTGTCCAGGATTGCGGACTGGCCGATTCCGGATAATGGTATAAAGACGTTAACAATGTGCTTAATTCGGGTGCGGTTTTTTGTAATTCCCTGGCCAGAAGGGAGACATCAATGTTGCGTTCCTGCATTGTGCGGTTATTTTGTAAAAAATGAGCTCTGGCAAGCATTTCAGTCCGGGAATGACCAAGAAAAGGGGAACGCAGTAACAGGCCGGCCTGGTGTTGGGTGATCGTTTTGGTGTCCAGAGCCAGCCAACACAACGCGTGGGCAACCAGAGGATAATCCTTTAAAGACTGGCCAAGGGAAAGATTAAACGATTCGGGTGAAAAATGCTCGGAGAGCAGGCGGTGGATATGGTGTGCCTGCTGGTGTAACTCCGGGATAATCACACCGATTCGTTGTTTTTTTTGTTCCAGATGATAATAAAGCCAGTGGATCAGTTGTTGATACTCGTCCCGCTCATCTTTAGCAGCGTAGAGGAATGGGCGGCTTACGGGTTGTTGCAAATCCATAAGGAAATGACGAGCGCCCCGTTCCTTTGTGGCTTGCTGCAAGGCATGTTGTTGTGGTGTAAAGTCATCGAAACAAGCCCAGATCATCGTTTCGGGAAACGTCCAGTCCTGTTGGGCAAGTAAATAGGGGGGCAACTGGTCGGTGGTGATGGCGTGGAGCGAATTTAAACGCTTTTCCGTTTGCTGCCACAACACTTGAAACCGGCGAGTCTGATCAGTCAGGGAAAAGGAAGGATGGCGGCTGTCTATTTCCCATAACAGGCAGCGCGACCAACTGTCCTGAATTTCGTGGAGTAACCCGGGATGTGCCGGGGTATTCAGGTGTTCGCCAATGATCTGTTGCCATAAAAATCGGGTTTGCTGTGTCGTGAGCAACAGGGGGTGATGAATCCGGGGTGTTCGATGGCCAAGCGTTTTAAAGGATTGGTGCAGGAAGGCACGGTAAGGAAGGCACGCCGGTTTTTCCTGAACGGTTTCCCCCTGCATGGACAGGTAGTCATGGAGTAATTGTTCGGCCAGACGATTATTGGGCGTAATAACAGTGGCTCCCGCCTTCATCAAGGCAAACAACTGCTCTTTATTGTTTATCGTTGTCGACATGGCGGATGCCGGAATGGGGAGACGGTTGGTTCATTTGTTCAATGGCGATAAGACCGGGCCAGAACCGTTTGTTAAAATAAACGGCCGCTATAGCCATTAGCGGTATAAGCCAGACCCCGATGGTGAGTACTATTGATAAAAATAAAACACCGTACACAATGAGATAATCGAGCCCGTTTTGCAGACGGGCGAAAAAAGCGGTGTCATTCAGATAGGAATACAGAAAAGCCCCCAGACTTATCAGCAACAGGGATAGTAAAGCCATCAATATTCCGGTCCCCAAAGAGCGTCCCCAGTTTTTCGCCGTTGCCAGCCAGGGGCCAAATAACCATCCAAGCAAGGCTCCGAGTATCAATGTTATGAACATCGATGGAAAAAACGGAAGCAATTGATTGCTTTGCAGGGATAATAAGGTGTATTTGGCAAAAATAAAAAATAATACGGCGAACAGGGCGAAAAAAACAGCCCCCATCATTCCGGGACTGACTGAAGAATGGCGATTATTGTTCACGTGTCTGTTCTCTCAAATTTAGTGATGTATGTGTATGTTATCGGATTTGGTTATTTTATGTTTTTTCGGTCGTTGTTTTTTGGGAGGTCCGGGTGTTTCTTCCTCCGTATCCGTATGCAGTATGTCGTAAACCAGGCGTCCGCGCAAATAAATGGCCGCAAATCCCGCAGCAATGGCTAACCAGAATCCCGCTATTATAAAACTGTAGAGCAGGACAAATAAATACATGATGATGATTTGGGAGAATGCGAGGTTGGCGAAGAGGTCGGTTTTGTAGCCGGAGAGAATATAAAGGAATCCCAAATCATAGAACGGGAGAGCGGCGAGGACCATGACAAATCCGCATAGGAACACTTTCCAGCGATACGGCCTTTTGGTGTGGATAATCCGGTAGCCAAAAAGCGCGCCAAAGCAGCCGGCAACGATAACACCCAGGAATAACGCCTTGAAAACAGGAATGTATTGATCAATGCCAATCAGGTATAAGACCGTATCAATCACAATGGTTGCAATCACGGCGAGCAAGGCAAAAAAGACCGCCGAAAGCAAACGGGGATTGGAAATGTTCAATGCTTCATCAGTATGACGGTTCATGACGGATCTCCTTCGAACAGCCTACTTCCGAATAACCGCAAGAACGGATAAACAACCAGCAGGATTTTATATAAATTCGTAGTCGTTAACATATTGGATCTCACGTTTTACCGACGTGAAACCCAATCGACAAGCCTTAATTATAATTTTAGACCAACATTGATTATTAGGTTTTATTATCTACAATTAACTTATAAAAAGAACAGGAAAATATATGGATATAACGCCCTTTTTTAAGCTGATGGTAGACCGAGGCGCTTCTGATTTATTTTTCAGCGTGGGTGCTCCTCCTAACATCAAAATTGAAGGGATCACGTCTCCAATTGGACAAACTCCTTTAAAAGCGCAACAAATGGCAGAAATAGCGGCGTCTGTTATGGACGATGATCAGCGCAAGGAGTTTGAAGCGACTATGGAATTGAATATGGCCATTTCCCTTGGCGGGGTGGGACGTTTCAGGGTCAATATGTTTCGGCAACGTGGTGAGATCGCTATGGTGGTACGCTACATCAAAGGAATTATCCCGTCGATTGAGGAGCTGAATTTACCGCCCATTCTCAATACCATTGTGATGGAGTTACGAGGTTTGATCCTGGTGGTTGGGTCGACCGGTTCCGGTAAATCAACCACTCTCGCCTCAATGATTGATTACCGCAATGAAAACCAGCGCGGGCATATATTAACTATTGAAGATCCTATCGAGTATTTGTACCGTCACAAAAAATCGATTGTCGATCAGCGGGAAGTGGGCATTGATACCTTAAATTACGAAAACGCGCTTAAAAACGCCATGCGTGAGGCGCCTGACATGATTATGATTGGTGAGGTAAGGGATAGAGGCACCATGAAACACGCCATTGCCTATGCGGAAACAGGGCATTTATGTTTATCCACGCTTCATGCCAACAATGCCAACCAGACCCTGGACAGGATCCTGAATTTCTTTCCGGAAGACGCCAGACACCAGATCCTGCTTGATTTATCCCTTAATTTAAGGGCAATCATTTCATTACGGTTAATTCCTGGACTTGAGAACCAACGTGTTCCGGCCGTGGAGGTGATGATTAATTCACCTTATATCTCCGATTTGATTGAAAAAGGCAAAGTGGACGAAATTAAGGAAGTTATGTCAAGAAGCCGCGAGCAGGGGATGCAGACGTTTGATCAGGCGTTATTCGATCTCTACAAAGCCGGTAAAATCAGTAAAGAGAATGCGATTCGATTCGCAGATTCGAAAAATAATGTGGGCTTGCAAATTCGTTTGTCCGAAGAGCGTGGAATCGATGGCGATGTTGATTTAACCATCGAGGAAGACGAAAAAAATAAATTTTAGGTTCTTTGAACAAAAATGTCCTGGCACCATTTTTTTGCGAAAAGGCAGTAGCCCGTAAAGAGGCCTGCGGCCGTATTGCGGGTTTGAGGTGCCAATCAGGAACGTTTTCCCGCATTACAGCGAAGCCTTCATGACGGCTACAGGAAATTATTATTTGTTGAGCAACAATAGTTGCCTACATTTTCGCTCTGTTTCCGTTATGAAATTTTTGACAGAAATCTCTGATGTGTTAAAATTGTGATCAAATTGATATGATGTTGTAAACATGCCGGGTACTTTAAAGTTTGAAAATCTTACATTGGGTAATGAAAGTCGTACAGGGCATGTTGTTTACACAAAGGCTCTTTACCGCAATGGTACGGGTGCAAAAAGAGTTGTCTATAAAGAAAACAAATACAACGATCCCTTTTTCTCTCATCTTGAAGTGGCGTTTGGCGGTTTGGCCAAGCGGTTTCTTCGTCCCGGATTGACTTGCGGCCAATGGCTGGTCAGCGACCATGAAAACGTTACCGGTTTGCTGTCGGAGCACATGATTTATCCTGTTGCGAAACATAGTGCGCCGGACGCGACGTTTTATAAACTGGTCAGGGAAGGGAAAAATCAGATTCGTATTTCCCATTTCGTCTCTCCAAAGCCTGAAGAGTGTGAGGAGTTTGAAGAGTTTGAAGAACCTGAAGAGCTTGAAAAGTCTGAAAAATGTTCGCCTGAAGGCTCCGCTTCCGATTTGGCAAGCACGCCTGAGAAAGACATTCCGATTTATTTTTTAAATCAGTTTGCCCCGGGATTTTTTGCCAGTTTGCTGGCTGCCTGTGAACAGGGAAAAATCCTTTTTGATTTTGATTCGCTGGCCAGTGTATTAACCACCTCCTATACCCTGGAGGAGGATGATCTGCATAAGGGGAATTTCGGGTTTTATCTGATCAATGATGGCGGGAAACCCAAGGTGGTTTTTTTCAAAATTGACCATGACCTGATGTTGTCCGACAGCATCATGTCGCATGGTTATGCCAGAGTTGCGAACTGGAGACATGGTACGAACGCGTTTGCCGTCACCAGGCGGGATCTGCTCCATTTTCCGAGGTTATATGATTCCCGCAATTATTACTGGCCGACGTGCAAACGAACCCTGGCCAATCCGATTGATTATCTGAAAACCTACACCAATCCCCTGGAAATCGACGCGTTTATTCGTTTGGGGACTATTCCTGAATTTCAAAAGGCCAAATGGCTGCATTTTTATAAACATACCCTCATTCCGCCGTCGATTATCGCTCAATCCTTATCCCATGCCTATGATGGGAATAACGCGTCCGATCGCGCACAAATGGCTTTGATAACCAATATGGTTGTGGCGAGGCAGGCGAAATTAAGGGCGGTTTTGTTTTCATTACCGGAGTTTCGTGAGTTTGTAGAAACATTGTCTGAAACTGACAAACAACGCATATTGGATGACATTCTTGTTGAAACCGAAGGAGGCAAACAAGAGACTCGGATAAGCCGGATTAATAAAACCATCCTTAATCATCAGCAATTGTGCCAGTCCGAAGATGGGTTTCAGGAAGGCGATACACCGTTACATACTGCCATTCGCCTGGGGGATTATCGTTACCACGAAACCTGGGATGCCTTTAAGCAATTTGCCGGGAAAGCCAACAAATCCGGTGAAAAACCGCTGGATGTGGCGGTTAAAATGGCACAAGGCTTTGAGGGAGAAAATGGCAATGATCCCCGTAACAATTCTTTTCTTATCATCAAGCATTTGTTGAATCAAGGGGTTAGTCAAACGAAGTCTTACCGTTCTCTTGATAAAGAAACAAAAGATAAAATAACCAATTACCGTTTCCGCACGATCCATATGAGGAAAGCGGTTCAGGCAAAGGATTATGAAGCGATTGTTACTGTTTTAAGGGATGTGGGCGAGGATAAGCGTTTTAGTTTAAAAATGAAAAAGGAACTGTCTCTGGCCTGCATGGAAACGTTTCTTGCCAGAAATACGATGAAACCGGCTCAATTAAGAGAGGTCTTGCTTCAGCTTAAAACGTCTCTAAACGGCGACAGACGGACACGATCCGCTCCTGCTCCGGAGTTGCAATATATACGTCAGTTACGATCCGAGCTATGGATCGTTCGCCAAATCAGAGGGTTATTGGGGGGCACCTCGACAAAAATCGCATTCAACGACCTGCTGGATAAAAAAATCGCGGCATTGTCACCGCCTTGTTATGGTTGTTTTTCATTTTTCATGCGTACCCAAAGCCCGGCGATGCCGGAAAAAAGCCCTGTGTCAGATAGCTTGCGTGCCAGTTAGGTTCCATGCGCTTATCCATTGCAAACTGGTTCTTGTAGCCCGCCATGAAGCAGCGCCGAAATGCGGGATAACGGTTACCCGTGTACTCATCTGCCTCCTGCCACAATTTTGGGGCAGGAAACCCGCAATACGGCCGCAGGCCTCCTTACGGGCTACTGTTTTTTTGCAAAAAATAGTGCAAGGAACATGTTGTTCACAAAACAATGGAATACCATGGGCAATTCAAACCATCGATGCAATCAATATATCAGGTCAAATATGTTTCATTATGATTTAATTGAAGCCATTAAGGATTTCTGTTATAATATTGTACATATTATTAATCCAGGTAATAAGTAAATGAATATAGATTTGAAAAAAGATGAAGCCTTTGAGGATATTATTAAGCAGATCCGGAATGTGAAAGATTCCGAGCTTGTTTTAACCTGCGGTGACGACTATAACCTGGAAGAAACGGCTATCAAGGCGTTGCTGGCTGCGATTCCCTCTAACGTGACGGCGTTGAAATTAGACGGATTTCCTTACGATATTGATAATCGTGTCGCCGAATTTTTGGAGGTGAACTATTTTTTGACTTCGGTAGAAATAACCAATGCTGACATGCCTGAGACGTTTGAGGTGACTGAGGATGCTGTTGAGGTTTATTTTAAAATTACACAGTTATGTGAGAGAAACAAGAAATTATATAAATTACATGAGAAATTGAGGGCGGGTGATAAGTCGCTTTATGAGAGTATAGAAGAGCCTTCTTATATACGAACGCTTCCAGCTGAACTCTTCATGCAGAATATTGTTAGTAAATATCTATTGAATGATATTGAATACGCAGGCGAAAGTGTCGAGTTCCGGCGTAAGAAGGAGAATGATGACGAACCAGTCGTTTCAGATGGTGAAAATGTTTCTGAAGTATATGAGGAGACAGTGGAAGAAGATGAAGAGAGCGATCTATCGAGTGATTATACAATTCGTGCCGAGTCTTCTGTAACACCGAATCCTGGCAGAAGCGGTTTTTTCCATAAACTGAATTCAGGGCTGGACAGAGCGACGCATCCGGAATCAGCAGCACAGAAAATTTCAACGGCGGTTATCCTGTTAACACCGGGCATTAATCTTTTGGCCGCCTCCCTTTTGTTAACCCTGCATGTCATTGCAAAATTTGCAGACAAACAGGACGAAAACGCTTTCCGGAATAGCGGACCGTTCCAGGCTAAATAACAGGCGGGTTTTTTAGGCCCGACATGTACTTTTGCTGGAGTTCGCCTTCCTCGCGTCTTGTCAGACACCAATATCGCCTGGCCTAACGAGCAAGCTATTTACAGGATGAGGTACTGTTTCCATGTAATTTTGACAGGTTAACTGTCATTCCCGCGAAGGCGGGAAACCATTCCTGATGTGGCTCAGTGCTTGATTCAGTAGGGATCCCCGCCTTCGCGGGGATGACAAAAAGACAAGCATTCTGTGCAAGCCAACCTGTTAAAACGAAATGGATGAGGTGCCGGTATCCGGGATGATGCCTTGCATATGAAATAAATATTTCATATAATTTCATATGAAAGGGGGTGGTTTATGAATATTTCAGAAAATATACAACCTCGCAAAAATCTTGTTTTAACCAAGGCTTTTTGTAATCTGGCGAAATTCTATTCTCTTACCGGTAAGGATATAAAGCACATTACCGGGATCAGCGAAGCGGGCTTTACACGCCTTAACCAGGGCGTTAAATTTATTTCACCCGACACCAAGGAAGGCGAGATGGCTTTGTTGCTGTTAAGAGTTTATCGAAGTTTGAATTCCCTGGTGGGCAACAATCATGAAAAAGCAAAACGATGGCTAAACAGCAGGAATCAGTATTTTAAAAAAACACCGCTTGAGGAAATGGCAACGGTAGCCGGACTGGTCTCGGTGGTGAATTATCTGGATGCGATGCGCGGAAAATTATGACTATCTGGGAGCGTTGCTCAGGGAAAAAATATCTGAAAAAAATAGATGAAAAGCCATGGCGAGTCGTAGAGGCGCAACATATATCAAGTTCCAGAGACCTGGTGGATAGCAGGGAAGAACACGATATACTGGAAGAACTGCTGGAAGACTCAAAACCCCCCTCACATAAAGAGAAACATTATCTGATTTTTTCACCTTTCAGGTATCCACCTCTGAAGTATGGTTCCCGTTTTGGCAGAACCAATGAGCCGTCTCTCTGGTATGGTTCCCTGGAGATGGAAACCGCACTTACGGAAGTCGCTTATTACCGTTTGAAGTTTTTTCAGGATACACAAGCGGATCTGGAATACATCGAGATTCCGATGACTGTTTTTCAAGCCTGTATCCATACCGATAGAGGAATACATCTTACCGAAAAGCCGTTTTCAGAATACCGGACTCAAATTTCAAACAAGAACAGTTATGAATACAGCCAGCCCCTGGGAGCCGCGATGCGGGAATCCGGCGTTGAGGCTTTTTTATTTTATTCGGCGAGAACAAGTGACAACGGAAAAAATATCGCCGCTTTTTCGCCGGATGTTTTTTATAAAAAAAAGGATCAATATCTGTCTGCCCAGCAGAATTGGCGGTGTCTGTCGAACAAGGATCTGATTGAATTTACCAGGGTTGGGATTCTTGACATTGAAACATTGTCATTTTCCCGGCGTGATTTTGCCGAGGCCCTGTAAACAGGATTTATTACTGAGCGAACCTGATCTCCTGCCACAATATTGGAACATAAAACCCGCAATACGGCCGCAGGCCTCCTTACGGGCTACGGCTCTTTACAAAAAACATATAGCCCGTTATGAAGGCGAAGCCGTAATGCGGGAAAACGTCCAACCGGTCTTTTTACAGCTGAAAGCCTGAATGAGGACACACCCTAATCAGTGGGTCGTGGTACTGTTACTCTTGGCCGGCGGTGTTGGAGATGCCGGGAGGTCTGGCGCTGGTGTGACGGATGCCGGTGATTGCTTGGGTGAAGTCGGTGTGGCTTTGGGTATATGGGATGTTCCCTTGATTGGCGGTGCGACCAGGGATGACGCGGGGATTGAGGGGGTTTCGTTGCCTAATAATTGCTTTTCCGCGTCTTTTTTCATGACAATGATGCTGATCCGGCGATTAACGGGATTGAACGGATCAGCCTTGTCAAGAAGGATGGATGACGCATAGCCTGCTACCCGCAATACTTTATCCTCCACCATCCCTGCTTCAACCAGTGCGCGGCGTGCCGTGTTGGCCCGTTGTGTGGATAATTCCCAGTTTGTCTGTTCAAGAGCCTCAGGGTTGTGGAAGGGGTGGGCGTCGGTATGGCCTTGAATGGTAATTTTATTAGGCATGGTATTTAACAGTTTCGCTATCTTGCCCAGGATGTTTTTTACATCCGCATCGATGTGATCACTGCCCATATCAAACATGGGCCTGTTTTGATTATCGATAAGCTGTACCCGTAATCCTTCGGGAACGACATCCATGATTAATTGATCCTTAAGTCCGGCAAGAGCCGGATCCTTGCTGATGGTAAGCATGATGTTGGATTTCAGCTTTTCGAGCTGTTTCATTTCCTGGGCCTTGTCCGCCGGATCCTCGACTTTGTTAATTTGTTTCTTTTCGTTAACGGGCTGATCCGTTGCCGACACCATTCCGTCGTGTTTTTCAATATTATCGCCACCCCCTTTCGCGGTGCTGTCGCGTGCACCCATACTTTCACCGCTGATGAGAGCGACTTTCAGCGGTTGTTTGAAATAATCCGCGATGCCTTCTTTCTGCGCCTTGTTTAAAGAGGCGAGTAACCACATCAGGAGGAAAAAAGCCATCATGGCTGTAACAAAATCAGCGTAGGCAATCTTCCAGGAGCCGCCATGATGTTTGTGGGCGTGTTTTTTAATCTTGCGAATGATGGGTTGTTTTACTTCCTCATCTTTTTCGTCATGATTATCCGTCATAAACGCCTCATCTCATCAACCTTCGGTTTTAATGGTGGATGCCGCCTTGATTTCATCATTCAACTCATTAAAAGATGGTCTTGACGCGGAAAACAACACTTTGCGCCCGAATTCTATCGCGATAATGGGCGGGTTATTATTCATACTTGCCAGAATGGTCACTTTGATACAATTGAGCATCAATTGCGTCGAGTTGGCCTGTAATTCCATGGCATTGGCAACCGGCCCGACAAAACCATAGCCGAGCAAAATCCCCAGAAACGTTCCTACCAGAGCCTGGGCTACCAGAACCCCAAGTTCCGAAGGCGGCAGATCAATGGATTCCATGGTGTGTACAACGCCAAGAACGGCGGCGACAATACCAAAGGCGGGCATGCCGTCCGCCAGTTTGGTAATGGCCTGGGAAGGAATGGATTCTTCCTGGTGATGGGTTTCAATTTCACTGTCCATCAAGGCTTCAAGCTGGTAGGGTTGCATGTTGGAAGTGATAATTAAACGAAAATAATCACAAATAAAATCAATAATATGATGCTTGGGCGTCAAACGCGGAAAATTATTAAAGATGGGACTGTTTGACGGATCATCCACATCGCTTTCCAAAGACATTAATCCTTCCTGCCGGGCTTTGTTCAAAAGAGCATACAACAGGGCCAATAAGTCCATATACAGTATTTTGTCTGATTTCTGTCCTTTAAATACAGCCGGCAGCGCTTTGGCTATTGCCTTTAAGACACCGAGATTGTTACCGACAATCAGTGAACCGATAGCCGCTCCGGCAATAATTAACAGTTCCACAGGCTGGAAGACGGCGGCCAGATGCCCACCCGCCAGAGCAAATCCTCCAAACACCGAAAGTAAAATAACGACATATCCAATCAAAATCAGCATTTAAACATCCCTATCTAGCCTGTGAACAGGATATTGAAATATATCATGGAACGATACAACAGGATTATTAAGCAAAAAATATACCTGAAAAAGAATGTTATGACCGAAACCAGGGTTCCGTGCATTTATCTCATCCAGCAAAATAATTCCGGTGCATACATGCCCGGCTGCCGAATTGGCAACCGGGCACGTCCATTGGGAAAAATGAATGAGATGTTGCTGGTTGCTACTCCATAACCCAGCCGTGACTGACTATCAGCGATTGGCCGGTTAACGCGTTGGATTCAAACGAGGCAAAAAACAAAGCGGTCTGTGCCACGTCGTCCGTTGTTGTAAATTCTCCGTCAACGGTTTCCTTGAGCATGACCTTCTTAATGACATCTTCTTCGGAAATACCCAGTTCCCTGGCCTGTTCCGGAATTTGCTTGTCAACCAGAGGCGTACGTACAAAGCCCGGGCAAATTACGTTGGCACGAACGCCGTGGGCGGCGCCTTCCTTGGCCACAACCCGGCAAAGGCCAAGTAATCCATGTTTGGAGGTGACGTAGGGCGCTTTCAGGACGGACGCTTCCTTGGAGTGTACGGAGCCCATGTAGATAACACTTCCGCCTCGTCCCGAGCTGTACATATGTTTCAAACTGGCACGGGTGGTAAGGAAGGCACCGTCCAGATGAATGGTAAGCAGCTTTTTCCAGTCGGCGTAAGACAGTTTGTCAACGGCTTCAATAATCTGAATTCCGGCGTTGCTCACCAACACATCCACGCTGCCAAAATGGTCGGCTACGGCATCTACGCCATCATTGACTTGTTGTTCATTGGTGACGTTCATTTCCACGGCCATGGCTTTACCGCCCTTGGATTTAATTTCATCCGCAACGGCCTGAGCCTGCGATAAATTGAGATCCGCAATGGCAACCATGCTTCCTTCCCGGGCATAAACCATCGCGATTTCCTTGCCGATACCACTGGCCGCACCTGTTATAATCGAAACTTTATCTTTTAATCGCATGCTGACATTCCTTGTTGTTATTAGTTAAACCAGTATAGCAATGAAAAATTATTTTGCCTCAATACTTCCTTACATTTTGAAAGGATAGATTGAGGCAAGCAAGGTTTCTGTTTTGTCGAAGGTATGGCATTATCAATAATAGTAATAATCCCGATAATATTCACGCCTGTCTTGTTCCTGGCCGATTTGATTGCCAATCAAGGCACCGGCTCCTGCTCCTATCGCCGTACCTAAAGCATCGCCTCCGGAGACCGCATAGCCCACTCCGGCGCCAATACCGGCTCCGGCCGCAGTACCTACCTGGGTATTCGTACACCCGCTTAAAACGGTAGTTGATAGCCCCATTGCCATTAATACAGGTAGCAGTTTTTTCATGGTAAAATTCCTTTGCTAAAGTGCATACACTAATTATTTTAGTACATATATATACAATTTGTTCAAAAATTGCATAGTTGGCTGTTGTTTTAGATGTTGGCCGGCCAGGTTGCAAGCACATGCGAGCGGCCTGATTCTTTTATTGAGAAATTATCATTCCCCCAGTAGTATTGGTTGGGGTTTGTTGACATTTAAGCATTCGGGCGCAAATCGGGGCTGGTTTGCTTTGGGTTTACAGAACCTGGCGCAACGCAAGTTCTGATGAAATAATGGGCAGGGGAGAGAAAAATGTTTCGAGGCAGTATGGTGGCGTTAATTACACCGATGGCTGATGACAAGGTGGATGTGCATCGTTTATGTGAACTGGTTGAATTTCATATTAGCGCGGGGACTCATGCCATCGTTGCGGCGGGTACGACCGGTGAGGCAGGGACGTTAAATCATGAAGAAAAAATGCTGGTCATCAGGACGGTTATCGAGCAGGCTCGGGAGCGATTGCCCGTAATAGCGGGTACTGCGGCGAACGCGACAAAAGACTGTATCCAGTTGACAAAAATGGCTATGGAAGCCGGTGCCCACGCGGCGCTTATTATGACGCCGGCCTATATCAAACCTACCCAGGAAGGACTTTTCCGGCATTACAGCCAGATTGCCGCTTCTGTTCCCATTCCGATTATCCTCTATAATGTGCCCGGACGCACGGCCTGTGACATGCTGCCTGATACCGTAAGCCGGCTGGCTAAAATCTCCAATATTGTCGGGATAAAAGAGGCTACCGGTCAGATAAGCCGGTTGCAGGACATTTTAAGAATATGCGGGGAATCCATTGATGTCTACAGCGGCGATGACGAGACGGCGGCGCAATGGATGCTTGCCGGAGCGAAAGGTGTCATTTCCGTGACCGCTAATGTGGCTGCCAGACAAATGGCCAAATTGTGCGACGCGGCACTGGATGACGATCAGTCGGCGTGTTTGCGTATCGATGAGCAGTTAAATCCATTACACAAATTGATGTTTGTTGAGCCTAATCCGATTCCGGTTAAATGGGCTTTGCATAAAATGGGTCTGATCAATAGCGAAATTCGCCTGCCTATGACAACCTTGAGCGAGCGTTATCATGCGGAGATGAAAAAAACTCTCAAAAATTTACAATTGATCTGAATAAAGAGGTTTTTAGTGAAAAAAATTGTTTTTGTTGTTGCGTCTATACTTTTTGTAACGGGTTGTTCGTCACATCATGGCGGGAACGGTGACGATCAGCGTTATTTAAAGAGTCGGAATGGTCCCGGTGTTGTTGTACCGCCACCTTTAACCGATTCAAATATCAGTCATTTTTATGATCTGCCCCGGCAAGATAAAAAGGCGGGAGAGAACATTGCACCTCCGAACGGCGGGCAATAGGAATAACCCATGTGAGTACGATTGAGGTTCACAACGATGGATACGGAAACAAACGAAGCGGAAGCTGAGATTATCAAAGGGTTGTCACAGCGTCTGGTCGAAGCGCAGCGCCAAATTCGCATCCTGGATAGTATTAAGTGGGATGAATCGATAAAACAGGATTTTTTCAAACATAAGGCACAAAAGCTGCCCGAGGTTGATCGAGAATATTATCTGGGCAAACCATTGCCCTATGACGTTGCTGAAAAACAGGAAGAGTTCCGTTCCATTCTGAGGGATTCGATCAACGAGCTGGGACAGTATTCTGCGGTGACGCACATCATCAAACGGCAATGCGAGGAATACGCTCGGGCCGTGCAAATGCTTGATGCCCGCGGCACACCGGCCTTTTCCGAAATATCCATGGAACTATACGGAAGTCCGGACGACGCGTTTTATGCCGGAGGCCCGCGCCTTTCCGAATTGGGCGCGCTGTTAATCGATGTTTTGACGGCACTGGATGTGCAATTGCAGTCGGATGCTGATCTGAAACGCCATACCGCGGAGGACGCTCAGAAGATTCTTGAGGCGAGGCTTGATGTTTTTTTTGATCAACATCCCGGAACGGTTACGGTCATGGTCAGTGACGATATGGTTGCGGATGCGGCCGCCGGTGCCGATAACATTAAATTAAGTCAGCAAGTCATGTTTAGTGATCGTGATCTGCGCTATCTGGAGGTCCATGAAGGATGGGTGCATGTGGGTACAACGCTGAATGGTTCGATGCAACCTTATTGTTCCTTTCTCTCCAAGGGGTCGCCATCCTGCAGTGTGATTCAGGAAGGGCTGGCGGTCATCACGGAAATCATCACTTTTTCTTCCTACCCCGGCCGAGTCCGCAAAATAACAAACCGGGTGATTGCGTTGGACAATGTCCGGCAAGGCGCTAATTTTATTGATATTTACCGCCATTTTCTTGATTGTGGCTTTAACGAAGACGACAGTTATAATCATACGGTGCGGGTTTTTCGTGGCAGCACACCGGACGGCGGGCCTTTTACCAAGGATTTGTCTTATGCCAAGGGTTTTGTCATGATTTATAATTTTATTCGTTTTGCCATTAGCCAGCATCATGTTGAATCCATCCCGTTGCTCTTTTCCGGCAAACTGGTGTTGGATGATCTGCCTTTGCTTAGCGAATTACAAAGCAGAAATTTACTGACGCCGCCGGTTTATCTGCCGCCACCCTTCCGTGATCTGGCCGCATTAAGTGCCTGGATGAGTTTTTCATTGTTTCTTAACAAATTCGATCTGAATGAAATTCAAAAATCGTTTCGTTTCCTTTTAGGATAGCGCGGGAATTAACGAGGAGCCGTTATGGGATTGCTGGTAGATGGGCAATGGCGTGATCAGTGGTATGAGACTAAAAAATCCGGTGGTTCGTTTCAACGTGAATCGTCGCAATTTCGCAATGCCATTTGCAGTGATTCCGATTCAAAATTCCCGGCTGAAAAAAATCGCTATCATCTCTATGTGTCTCTCGCTTGTCCCTGGGCGCACAGAACCCTTATTTTCCGCAAGTTGAAACGGCTTGAACCGTATATCGACGTTTCCATTGTCCACCCCCACATGCTGGAAAACGGTTGGGAGTTCAAACAGGGGATGGGCGCAACTGGCGATACACTGTACGGATTACATTATCTTTATGAGCTTTATCTCAAGGCTGATCCTCGATATAGCGGGCGGGTGAGCGTCCCTGTTTTATGGGATAAAGAGAAGCAAACCATCGTGAGTAACGAGTCTGCCGAAATTATTCGCCAGTTTAACAGCGCGTTTAATCATTTAACCGGCGATAAACAGGATTTTTATCCACCCGAACTTCAGGATGATATCAATAGAATAAATGACAAGGTATATAACACCGTTAATAATGGTGTGTATCGTTGTGGTTTTGCGACGGCGCAGGAAGCGTATGAGGATGCTTTCGCACAATTATTTGCCACTTTGGACGCGTTGAATGACCATCTGGGCAGCCATCCGTTTTTGGTTGGCGGGCAGTTAACGGAAGCAGACTGGCGTCTTTTTACAACATTGATTCGTTTTGATGCCGTTTATTACAGTCATTTCAAGACCAATCTGAGACGTATTAAGGATTATGACGCTCTGCACGCCTATCTAAAAAAACTTTATCATTATCCGGGGGTTTCCGGGACCGTCGATTTTACCCACATCAAACAGCATTATTATTTCAGTCACAAGACCATCAATCCGACCCAGATAGTACCTGTCGGCCCGGAGCTTTTGTTGTGATCGATATTTACAAGATGAGGACACGCCCTAGGTTCCGTGAACAAAATTTCTAACGCATCCATATCAGCGCTCCGGCAAAGTGAATAAACCCTAAGAATGCTGAAATGGTTTTATCGAAACGTGAAAAAACCCTGCGGAAATGCTTTATTTTTGAGAAAAAAGTTTCGATTAAGAACCGCTCTTTATAGACCTCGTTATCAATTTTTCTTGGACATTTTACATGCTTTCTCGATGGGATCACCGGACAACAATTATGACTCTTCAGGGAGCTAATGAATGGCTGTGAATCATATCCTTTATCAGCAAGTACTAATGTATTGCGCTGTTCTTTTAGCAATTCAGCCGCTTGAGTAATGTCGTTTCTGTGTCCGCCTGTTAGAGTAAATCGAATAGGGTTACCTAACCCATCAACCACAGCATGTATTTTGGTAGTAAAGCCCCCTTTACTACGGCCCAGTGCCTGAGCTTCGTTTCCTTGTTTGCTATAGCCTGATGCGCAAGCATGAGCACGCACAATCGTTGCATCGATCATAACGGCCTGATCATCAATATCACTGACTGAACACATTAATTCAGACCAAATGCCTCGATCAGACCAAGCTTTATATCGTCTGTGAACCTGGCGCCAATGCCCATAATAATCAGGAAGAAGACGCCATTGACATCCCGTCCGCAATATATACCAAATCCCTTCTATAAATCGGCGCAATCTCTTTTCTTCTTGTGTATGAAGACCTTTTATTCCTCGCAAAAAAGAATAGAGTCGGTTCCATACTTGCTCTGATATGTTATTATTCATTTTGGCAGTTTTTTAGTGATTTTTCGACGGCAAATCGTATTTCACTATAGAAACTGCCTTTTTTTCAACTAATTAGAAATTTTGTTCACGGAACCTAGGCTCTGTGAATAAATTTTTTCCGATCGAAAACAAGGCAACTATTGTTGCGCAACAACTAATAATGTCTTGTAGCCCGTCATGAAGGCGAAGCCGTAATGCGGGAAAACGTTCATAAGTGGCACATCAAACCCGCAATACGGCCGCAGGCCTCCTTACGGGCTACTGGTTTTTCGCAAAAAATGGTGCGAAGAAAATTTTTGTTCACGGAACCCAGGCCTCCTTACGGACTACGGATTTTTGCAAAGCGCTTCATTGTTCCGCTCTAGCGGAAATACGGTGATTTATGGTTTAATAAGCATCATTTCAAGAAGGGTTTGGATTTCTTATGACCTTTGTCGTGACAGAGCAGTGCATCAAATGTAAATATACCGATTGCGTGGAAGTGTGTCCCGTTGATTGCTTCTATGAAGGGCCAAATTTTCTAGTCATTCATCCGGATGAGTGTATTGATTGCGCGTTGTGTGAACCGGAATGTCCTGTCGAGGCCATCGTTTCCGAAGATGACCTGACCGATGATCAAAAGCAGTTTCTGCAGTTGAATTCCGAACTGGCCAAAGAATGGCCCAATATCACATCCAAAAAGGATGCGCCAGATGACGCCAAATCCTGGGAAGGGGTTCCTGACAAGCTTCAGCATTTGCAGAAAGAGTGGAAGAAATAACGGACGTCGCAGTGGATGCGATAACCCAATGCCGGCAGGTGTTGAGTGAAAAAGGCAGACTTTCAACGGCTATCCCGGGCTTTGTCGCACGCCAGGCTCAGATAGCGCTCGCCTCAGCCATCGCTGAGGCGATGACCGATAAAACCATCCTGGTTGCTGAAGCAGGCACGGGAACGGGCAAAACCTATGCTTACCTGATTCCCTGTCTGCTTGGCGGTAAAAAAGCATTGATTTCAACGGCGACCAAGACCTTGCAGGATCAACTGTTTCAGAAAGATTTACCGGAGCTGGTTCGGGCGCTTGGCCGCTCTGTTCGCGTGCAGAATCTTAAGGGGCGAGCCAATTACATTTGCCGTTACCGTACAAAATTGCATGCCAAAGAGGGACGCTTTATCAGCCAGCAGTCCGTGCATGAGGTTTTGCATATTCACGAGAAGCTTGCGCAATTAACATCCGGTGAGCGTGCGGAATTGCCTGAAATCAGCGAGGACTCTCCGGTCTGGCCTCTGGTGACCTCCACCGCGGATAATTGTCTGGGCGGCGAGTGTGAATTTCACCGGGATTGTTTTTTGGTCAAAGCCCGCAAACGGGCTTTGGACGCCGATGTGGTGGTTATTAATCATCATCTGTTTTTCGCCGATTCCAGACTGAAAGAGGACGGATTCGGTGAACTGTTACCGGGCGTGGATGTTGTTATTTTTGATGAAGCTCATCAGCTTGCCGACATCGCGGCCCACTTTAACGGCCAACGTTTGGGAACGCGCCAGATCCGTGATTTGACCGATGATTTGCTACGGGAATGGCCAGTACTTGATTTGGTCAATCAACCTTTGAAGGCTATGAGCCTGGAACTGGATAAAATCATTGATCAGCTTCTTTTGTCTCTGGATGGTGGGCAAGAGCGTCTGTCCTGGCAGGATGTATCAAACAAAAAATCGTTTCAAACCGCATGGCAGTCTTTACGGCAGCATCTGGCTGATCTTATCGCCTGTGTTGAGGGATCCGGTCAAAACGAGCATGCGGGTATACAGCGTTGCCTGCAACGGTTAACGGAATTTCAAACGCTCGCCTCACGCTTTGCCGATCATAATACAACACAAATCCGCTGGCTTGAACGCTTTAAACATACCCTTGTTTTTCACATGACACCGTTTGATATTGCAAAATCTTTCCGTAGTTTGTTAGGAAGGCAGCCCTGTGCCTATGTCTTTACCTCGGCGACGTTGACTATGGCATCCTCGTTTGACTGTTTTACCCGATCCCTTGGTTTAACGGAGGCGCAAACATTGCAGTTGGAAAGCCCGTTTGATTATCGGAGTCAGGCGCTTTTGTATCTGCCGCGAGATCTGCCGGATCCCAAGGATAAAAGTTACTACGACGCCTTGCTCAGACAGGCCGTTCCTCTGATTGAAGCTTGTGGCGGACGTTGTTTTTTTCTGTTTACCAGCCACAGGGCCCTACAAAAAGTTGCTCAACTGATGCACAATAATTTAAAATACCCCCTGTTGATTCAAGGGGATGAAGCCAAGCCCATTTTACTGGCGCGATTTCGTCAACTTGGCAATGCCGTGTTGTTAGGTACCGCAACGTTTTGGGAAGGCGTTGATGTCAAAGGGGAGGCGTTATCCTGTGTTATTATTGACAAATTGCCCTTCGCCAGTCCCGTTGATCCGGTTATTCGCGGCAAGATGGCTTATTTTAAAGAGCAAGGCTTATCCGGTTTTGATGAGTTGTCTTTGCCCAATGCGGTACTGGCTTTGAAACAGGGGGTTGGGCGTTTGATTCGTGATGCCAGTGACAGAGGTGTGCTGATGATTGCTGATCCGCGCCTGACCGGGAGAGAGTATGGCCGCCATATTTTTGCCAGCTTACCCCAATTACGAAAAACCCGTGATCAACAAACGGTATTAAATTTTATTAACGAGTTGGCTTTAAATGATGAAACTACTGGCCATTGATACTTCAACGGAGCAGGCTTCCATTGCCTTGTCAGTGAATGACGCAATGTATTATGAAGAACGTAGCGCGCAGCGTACGCACGCGCAATGGATTCTGCCTGTCATCGAGCAATTGCTGGCTAAAGCGGATATACGTATCAAGGATCTGGACGGTATCGTGTTCGGGCGTGGGCCCGGGAGTTTTACCGGTTTGCGTATTGCCTGCAGTATTGCCAAAGGACTGGCTTACGCCCATGATTTACCGCTTTTTCCGGTCAGCAGTCTTGCGGCCATTGCCTATGAGGTGCAAGCGATTACCGGACATAGCCTTGATTCGCATACGATATTGGCAATGCTGGATGCCCGAATGAATGAAGTATACTGGGCTGTTTACACCGATTCCGACTATGAAGCGACAGAACAGGTCAGTTCGGTCAATGACGTGGTTACACAACAAGCGACCCCCATTATTCTTGCCGGTGTCGGGTATCCGCCCGATCTGTCCGGTTTGCCGGATAATCTCAGACAACGAATTAACATGGATCTTTCCGTGTATCCGACGGCAAAAGCCATGATTCGTCTGGTTCAGTCTGGCATAATAGAGCCGGTAACGGCGGCACAGGCTTCGCCGGTTTATGTTCGCAACCAGGTTGTGCAAGGAGAATCCCGTGGATAAACGATTATTGGACGTGCTGGTTTGCCCGTTATGCAAAGGCAAATTGATATTGAAGGAAAAAGAGCTTATTTGTCGGTTTGACAGGCTTGCGTATCCTGTCCGGGATGGTATTCCTGTGTTGCTTGAGCAGGAAGGGCGGTTGATTTCTCTTGAAGAGAAAGAACAATTGTAATGTTATTCTATAGATGACCTGGGGTGTGCCCTAATTATGAGTATTGATTTTCATGTCGTGATTCCCGCCCGCTACCAATCGTCGCGATTACCCGGCAAACTGATGATGGATATCGGAGGGATCACGGTGATTGAACGGGTTTACCGTCAGGCATTAATGGCTAACCCCCAATCCATCACCATTGCAACGGATCATCATGGCATTGCTGATCTCGCGACCGGATTTGGTGCGATGGTCAGGATAACGTCTGCCGAACATCAAAGCGGTACGGATCGCATTGCCGAAGTGGTTAAACAAGGTTCTTTTGGCCCCGACGACATTGTGGTCAATGTACAGGGCGATGAGCCATTTATCGCGCCGGAGCTGATAGTGCAGGTAGCCTGTTGTCTGAACGCCTGCAACGATGCCGCAGTGGCGACCTTGTGCTGGCCCATCGAGGATTCGGAGCAGTTCAATAACCCTAACGTTGTGAAAGTGGTTCGTGACCAGCATCATAACGCCCTGTATTTTTCACGTAGTGCCATTCCTGCAAATCGACTTATTACCGAATCACAGATAAAAGGTTATCGGCATATCGGTTTATACGCTTACCGCGCCGCGTTTCTACTTGATTTTGTGACCTGGCCGGTTGCCGAGCTTGAGCGGATCGAGGAGCTGGAGCAACTACGGGTGCTTGCAGCCGGTTATAAAATTCGGGTGGAGCAGGCTTGTGTGCCGCCGTTACAGGATATCAATACGGCGGATGATTTGGTGTTGGCAAGGCAATTGGCCGCCGCACAAAAAATACCGGCTTTCCAGGTTCTGTGAACAAAAATTTTCGCGGAGCGAAAATGTGGGTAATTGGCACCATTTTTTTGCGAAAAGGCCGTAGCCCGTAAGGAGGCCTGCGGCCGTATTGCGGGTTTGATGTGCCAATTAGGAACGTTATCCCGCATTTCGGCTGCGCCTTCATGACGGGCTACATGAGATTATTACTTTTAAGCTGCAGAGGCGGCCATTTCCAGACTAGTGTAAAATTGCTCTCCGCTGAGAACCAGAGCGGCTTCCGTACTGCATGCACCCCAGGTTTTGAAAAAGTTGGGAGAATAACCGGCATCCGGTTTCACGTAATTGGCTAACGTATAATGCAGCTTCTGCAAAGGCTTTAAAATTTTGACCCGCAGCCATTGGATAAAATCGGGCCTTACTCCCTGGGAAATCTCTTCCATGTGATCATTTCTCAAATGAACCGTAACCGAGGACATCAAGCTCTCCTGATATCGTTTATCATCGAGGAGAAAGAGATTTTCATTGATGTATTCGCTATTGATGGCTGAGAATTGCGTATATATGGATAAAAGTTTCATTAATCTCGGATCAATATTTTGCAGTAAATTGTTATCAAGCTCCGTCAAATTATGGTGGGACAATAATGTCCTTGGATCTTCTTTAATGGTTCGCAATTTTTGTGTTTCATGAGCCAGAATGCTGTTGGCAATGGCGGCGTCAATATGATCGTTAATAATCCGCACGAATTCCTCGCCAAGCAGGCCAATGATTTCCAGCGAGGTTCGGTACGTTTCCATGTTAAGACGGCGTTCTATTTCCAGGGCGTTCTCTACCGCTTGATTACGTTTGCCAATCTGATCACGAGCATTTTGCAGACGCTGGTTAAAGGTTGTTGACCATCTTGCAAGTCCTTTTCCGGTGACATGGCCAAGGGTTTCAAAATGGCTATCCAGTTGTAAAACGGCAGCCTCGCTGGCAAGCGTAGTTGTTGACAGTGCATCTGAAAAAGGATTTTCGAAGCGGATGGCCGGCGGCAGAAATTCTCTGGTGTTGCGTTTCATATTACGGATAAGCGGATCAAGCGTTTCACGATGAGAATCTATAACGTTGGTAACGTGTTTATTGGCTGTAGTGATATTCTTTCGGGTATCATGAATCAATGAAAATAAATTATCTTCAAACGTCATGATCGTTTGCAAAAAATTCCTTTGCGGAGCTAACCGATCCTGGATTTCCTTTTCACTATATTCCGCAAACAGCAAGGCTGCTTTGGTATCGTCAAGTGCTTCAGTCAGTTCGGTTCTCAAACGTCTTTTTTTCTCGCTGTAGATGTCTCGTAACATCAAAAGTGAAGATTGCGCGGTTATCAACGATTCTTTTAAAGAGTGTCGTTCTTTTACGGAAAAAAATATATAATTTCTTTTAAATTCCTCGGACTGGATTTCTTCTGTAAATTCGGTGATTTCATTGTGAAAAGCGTCCAATTTCTTCATGAACAGGAGCTGTTCACGGATAAAGTCGCTTAATTGTTCTGTTTTTATGTTTATTTTATCAACATCATGTTTAAAGTTCGTAATATCGCTACTTAAAACGGTATCTTTGCTATCCTTGTCGTTTTGCAGTTCTTCTATTTTTTGTTGATAACTTTGTTGGTTTTTATTTAATTTAAGATGGAATGTTTCCAGTTCCCGTTTGATTTTTTCAGCACGAAGAACATGATCATTGTTGTTAAATTCAGAGGGCAGGAGATTTCCTTGATCCTGCAGGGCTTGAATAATGCGTTTGATTTCGTCATCGATGGACTCGTACGTGCGGTTAATCCGTTCGTGTTGTTTTTTTATCGTATTGTTTTGATTTACAAGCGTTTGTTTTAAAATATCGTAATTCTTGATGGATTGGATGGGAAAATCCTCAATCATTGCCACAATATGGTAAATGGCGCTTATATGTCTTTTGATGGTTGCACTATCGGTGACAGAACTGCCCTCCTCGTGAAGCAGCTTGCTGCAATTTTCTGGAATTTGCTTTGGATCCAGTGAGCAGGTAATGACCCGAAGGTTGTACCAGTTGCATTTCTCACCCAGATGTTCAAATATTTTTTTACGAAGAAGGGTGATCGGTTCTTTTGCAAAAATATCCGGATTGTTATACAGGGTTTCAATTAATTGATCGACAAATAGCTTTATTTGCTCAACAAAATACTGGTTGGTTTTATTTTGTTTGTCATCCAGCTCAATCGTTGAATAGGTTAAGAGAAATGTTTCCAGAGCAGTCAGAAAGATTCTTTTTGACTCCGTTAAACACGTCGCTAAAGTACCGATGTCTTCCGTTGAAGGTGACAGGAGACCCTGGCGTTGCGTGATGATACGAGTCAGTTCCTCACGCTCGGAATGGAGTGTTTGCAGCCTTGAAATGATACCTGAAAGTTCGTTTTGTAAAATATTATGATAATCCGGAAGATTGATTTTATTGGTTATCTGCTTCTTCGCGGATTCGATGAGGTGGATTGATTCTCTATTTTTTTGTCGATAGGCTTCAAACCAGTTAGTCAGCAAAAAATCCGTTGCCAGTTCAGGTTGGAACAGCCTTTCATTGCTTGCCAGTTCAGCATTCTGGTACTCCAGCCGTTCTATAACTTCGGATAGCTGTCGTAAATTTTCAAACGATTGCGATGTTTCATTGGATACCGGCGTGAAGTCTTCAATCTGGACGATATTTTTTGTACGTTTTTTACGTCTGAGAGGCTGACTCCGTATTTCTTCCATTTCTTTGGCAGGAAACAGTATGCCGGGATGGGATTTTAAGGACTTTAAAGCAGTATTAACCTTGGGTAGCAAAGGGTTGTCTTCATGTTGACGAAGTTTTTTTTGCAATTGGGTCAGTTCTTTACGGTAACGCTGATTGACCTGATGGATTTGTTCGGCAATAAATGCAATTCGTTTGCGTGATTGTTCTAGAGACGATTCCGCTGATTCCGTCAGGCTTGTTGCGACCGGCAGTTCCAATCCCGGTTCTTTCGCAAGTTTTTCCAGGCGGCCGTTAATGAGCTCGACCACGAGAGTTTGTAGTTGTCCGGCGTCCTGTTGCCATGTTTTGATCATCAGCGGCGGTGGATCGGGCGCTTCAGTATCACTCGGTAGTTGAATGGCAAGCGCCTGTTTACCGATGTTGTAAAGGGCGAGTTCAGAGGGGTCGATGGGGGCAATGGCCTTGAGTTCGGATACAGCGAGCTCCAGTTCTTCCAAGTGGCGCTTGATTTTAGAACATTCTATGCCCATCTATACACCTTTCTAAAAAGACAGCAGAGATACAAGGTTTTTACTTCGCAAATATTAAAGAATTGTATCAATTTTGTAAACAACCCGAGTATAAAAAATGTTAACGGAGAATACTACAACATTTCATTTCGACCAATGGATTGGTAATCTGACCTGTAAAAATCAATCATATAAATGAATTTTTCTCCGATATAATAAATAGGCCGGAGAAATCATAATAAGAATGCCACTGGCAAATACCATGCGAAAACGGGCGGCGCTTCCAAAATCCATACTGATTTCCGGTGGAATAAATCCGATCACCAGGGTTATGAGACATCCTGTTAAGCCAAGGGCGCATGTCAGATAATAACCTGGTTTGCCGCAGGGAATTTGAAAGGGGCGGTGCTGGCTGGCAAATTTCCTTTTTAATCGTATCGCGGCAATAAACATAAAAACATACATGAGCATATAAAGCTCGGTACTTAAGTCGGTGAATAACCAGTAAATGGCATTAATACTGGGAAACATTAAGAATCCGCCGCACAAAACGGTAACCAGGACGGCTTGCAGCATTAATATCCTGGAAGCCACGCCATGGCGATTCAGACGATAAAGCCAGTGCGGTAAAAAGCCGTGGTCCGCGGCCAGTAACATGCCTTTGGCCGGAGAAATGATCCAGTTTACCATACTGCCCATACTGCCGAGCAGTAATAAAAGGATAATGACCGGCATGAGTGCGGTTAAGTGGTAGGATTCAAAAAAATTACTGAAGGCTTGCATGACGCCGTCGACCAGATTAATTTGTTGTCGGGGAAGTACAAAGGCAATGGCCAGAGAACCCAAAATCATGGTGGTCAGGATTAAAATCACTGAAAAAAACATGGCTCGTGGAAAATTGCGTTGCGGATTGCGTACGTTTCGCACATGAACCGCAGCCAATTCCATACCCAGAAAAGAAGTCATAATAGCCGTTAGCGAAACCCAGGATTGGGTATCTCCCCAGCGCGGAATCAAATGGTGGATATCCAGGCTAATGGCCATGGGATGGCCCTGCACTAACCAGAGTAGGCCCAGAAGTATGATGAGTCCCATGGGTAAAATCATACCAAAAATAGCGCAAATACTGGCAAACGCGGCAGAGGCCCGTATGCCGTAGGTACCCAGAAGGGTTAGCGACCAGAATACAACCAGAATGACGGTGATCAGATAATATTTATTTTGTGCCAGTTCAGGATTAATCAGGTAAGCGAGCGTGCCGGCAATAAAGGACAATATAGTCGGATACCAGACCATGGTGTTAATCCATTGTAACCAGATAGTAAAAAACGCGATATTTTCACCAAACGCGTGTTTTACCCAACTGTAAATACCCCCTTCCTCTTCCGACCATGTGGAGGATAATTCCGCGGATATGAGTGCGACTGGAATAAGAAAGACAATGGCGGAGAAGATAAAGAAGAAAATCAGTGAGGCGCCAAATAAGGCCGTACCGGGCAGGTTGCGGATGCTGTCAATCGCACCGGTGATTAAAAGTACGAGTGCAAAGGTGGATATTTTTTGGGAAGACCATGCTTTCATGTTGGGCGGATTAAGGTATTTGACAAAAAGATAGGCATTATACTGGAAGGATTGCAGCAATGGAAACAACTATTTAAAAACCGTGCAAGGTCATCATAATCCGTCGTTTATGTGTCTGGTTGCGGTGTTCGCATAAAAAAATACCCTGCCATTGCCCCAAGGCCAGGATCCCCCGTGCAACAGGTATGGTCAGGCTGGTTCCAAGTAATACATTTTTGATGTGGGCAGGCATATCGTCCGGCCCCTCCAGAGAGTGCCGGTAACGTTTGTTGTCGTCGGGGATTAATTCGTTAAGATGCGTTTCCAGATCGTGTGGAACATCGGCGCAGGTGTTTTCGCTGATGGTGAGTGAGGCGGACGTGTGTTGTAAAAACAGATGCAGCAGGCCGATTTGTATTTTAGGGGCCCTTGTCAGCTCTTCCTTAATAATATCTGTAATAAGGTGAAATCCGCGCGGACAGGCATCCACAATACACTCACATTGCCAATACACCGGCGATTGAGGCGAATTAACCATGATGATAACCGTCACGACAGGCGGGCGATTCGGGTATCACACCGCCTTTTTTTTGCCATTCGGCGGGGGTGTGCAAATGCAGGCTCAGGGCATGTAATCCGTTTTGGAATTCCCGGGCAAGCAAATGATTGATCATACGGTGTCGTTCCACGGTTTTTAAACCGGAAAATGCTTCGGCAACCAGAATAATTTTAAAATGCGTTTCAGCCCCTTGTGGCACATGATGGCGATTTGATTCGTCATGGATAGTCAGTACAGCGGGATTTATTTGTTGCAACAGGGCTGTTTCAATCCGATCTTTTCTTGTCATGCTCTTGTCATTACATTAAACGGGAACAAAAATTATACTCATTAAATAGACTGTTGTCATTGGTAACAAGACGATTATAAGAAGTCAATAATGATAAAAATATGACCAAAATGGTCATATTGTAATTTTTTGATACGTATTCCCTGTTTTATTAATTCAGGAATTATTTAAAGGTTGAGTAATGAATCAAGCCGATATATGCTAACAAGGTAGTCCGACAAGTCCTTGTTTTTATTATTTTTAACAGGAATACAGGGGAGTTTGCATACCTGGGGTGTCCTTGCGTATCGGGGGGTTGGCATCACTGTTGCATAATTCCTTTTGTATGCGTTGTTTAACGAAGGAGAGCAGCATGAAACAGAGAGGTTTTACACTGATTGAGTTGATGATTGTGGTCGCCATTGTAGGTATTCTGGCCGCGATTGCAATACCGGCCTATCAGGATTATACCATTCGCGCCCGGGTTACCGAGGGATTGAACCTGGCGTCATCAGCCAAACTGGCTGTTTCTGAAACGGCAATCACTAATAATGCCTTACCGGCTACTCAGGCTGCAACTGGCTATGTTAGTCCTGCCGCAACCGCCAATGTGACCTCCATAGCAATCGCCGCGAACGGTGTCATTACTATCACCTATACCGCAGCCGCAGGCGGCGGTACCATCACCATGGCCCCGACTTTGCAGGCAAACGGTGATGTGACCTGGGATTGCACCGGTGGTACGTTGCTCGATAAATATCGTCCGGCAAGTTGCAGGTAATAGTAATACCTGACGTCTCTTAAGGCCGCCGTTTGGCGGCCTTTCATCGGATCAGGTTATTTGTATCAGAGTAATGATGACTATTATTGATGCGGGAGGGTAAGAACATGGCCATAAAAGGCTTTACCCTTATAGAATTTATGATAGTCGTTGCAATCATTGCCATCCTGGTTGTTATCGCTATTCCCTTTTTGCAAACCTATCTGATAAGGGCTCGCGTGAGTGAAGGGCTGGAATTGGTAGCTCCCGCCAAACTGGCCGTTACTGAAACGGCTATCAATACCAACGTATTACCCGCCTCTCAGGCGCAAACCGGCTATGTCAGCCCTGCCGCAACATCCTATGTAAATTCCATAATCATTGATCCCGGTGGTGTTATAACCATTACCTATACGGCAACGGCCGGTGGCGGCACGATTATCTTCATGCCCACGTTACAGGGTAATGGTGATATGACCTGGGATTGTTCCGGTGGTACGTTATCTGATCAGTATCGTCCGGTTAACTGTCGTTAATTCCTGTTGTCCGGGTTTCGCAACGCAATGGTTCCCGCAATCCGCTTCGCTCCTTGACGGGCTACACAACGGTAATCATGTAGCCTGCGTGCAATGCGGGAAAGCAATAAAAATATTACAGCTTTTGCTCTACCAGATGATTTTGCAATCGTACGTAATCAGGCAGGCCATTCTTGTAGGGAGGATAGGCCTCGCCCTGGATTAAGGGCGCCAGATAACGACGGCAGGCCTCGGTAATACTCATTTTATCCTCGCCAATAAATTCGGGAGGCATGGCTTTTTCCTGATTGGCCACATCAGCGAGAGGAACATGGTCAATAGACCATCGGTAGGGACTATCCTGTTCCCGTTTGATAATGGGCATCACCGCGTTGTAGCCGTTCACCGCCAGTTCGACCGCGGCTTGACCTAACGCATAGGCTTGATCAACATCGACCTGTGACGCGATATGACGTGCGGCACGTTGCAGATAATCGGCAACAGCCCAATGATATTTATAATCCAGTTCCGTTTTTACTAGCTGGGCGATAACCGGAGCCACTCCTCCCAGTTGAGCGTGGCCGAAAGCGTCTCTGAGACCGGCGTCGCTTAAAAATTGCCCTTGCTCATTGCGAATACCTTCGGAAACCACGATCACGCAATAGCCATAATTTTTAACGCAGTGATCCACTTTCCGCAGAAATTCCCGCGGTTCAAAGACAATTTCCGGAAACAGAATAATGTGAGGCGGTTCTTCGGCGGTTTCTCCGGCCAGACCGCTGGCTGCCGCAATCCATCCGGCATGACGACCCATGACTTCCAGGATGAATACTTTTGTCGAGGAGGCGGCCATGGATGCGACATCAAACCCTGCCTCACGCGTTGAAATGGCCACGTATTTCGCAACGGAACCGAAGCCTGGGCAGGTATCGGTGAACGGCAAATCATTATCGACGGTTTTGGGAATTCCGATGGCGGTGACGGGATAACCCTGTTCACTGCCCAGTCTGGATACCTTATAAGCCGTATCCTGGGAGTCGCCGCCGCCGTTATAAAAGAAATAGCCTATATTGTGCGCTTTAAACACGTCAATAAGACGATTGTATTCGTCTTTATTGTCTTTAAGTTTATATCGGCAGGAGCCGAACGCCCCGGATGGTGTATGCATTAATTTTGCGATATCGGCATCATGTTCCAGCGACGTGTCTATCAATAATTCGTTCAAGGCACCGATAATACCATTTTGAGCCGCGTATACTTTACCTATACGGTCAGGGTATTGACGGGCTGTTTGAATGACACCACAGGCAGAGGCATTAATGACGGCCGTGACACCACCGGATTGGGCATAAATTGCATTTTTTACGGTCATAATCTCTCCATATTCAGGTCATTGACGGGTTATTTTTGTGAATCCGATGAACTGGTATTGTATAAATTGTCAAATTCATCCAGAACGTCATCAATACAGCGTATGAGAGCTGCGAATGCGGTTTCGAGTTCTTTAATATCCTGCGCTGTTCCGGCCTGGTTTTCCAGACGGGTTACCTGGGATTGCAGGCGTGGAACGCCGCAAAAACAGCAGGCACCATGAAGTTTATGGGCCGCTTTTTCCAGATTTTTAATATCCTTGTTATGAAATAATTGGATAAATTCCTGACGGTTTTTACGAAGTTCGGCAACAAAGCGGGTGAGAAATTCCTCGGCAAGCGCCTGATTTCCTGAAACTTTCTGGATACAGAGTTGCCAGTCAATGGCAATGGTTTTGTTTTTGGTCAGTAACTGCAGCAAATGAGTCAGAAATTGTTTTTCTTCAATGGGTTTTTGCAGACAGAGATGGATGCCGGCTTGTTTCAGTTTGTCAGCGGACAAGCTGACTTGATCAGCGCTGATGATAACAATCGGTGTTGATTTGTTAAGTAATGAATCCTGATGTATCAATTTCGCGGCGTCAATACCACCCAGTTTTGGCATTTGCAAATCAAGAAGAATAATATTATAGCGTTTGCCAAGCGATGCCTTAACGGCTTCCTCACCGTCTTGTACCGTTTCAACCTGGGCGCCTTCATTCAGGAATGATTGAAGAAGCATGCGGTTGACCGGATTGTCTTCGGCAATTAACACATCCGGATGGGAAAGGCGAAGCTGTGCGCGCAGTTTGTCCAGTTCATGGTTTGCTTCCATGGACGCTTTGTTGTGTATTTTTTGGTTAAGCAGTGATTCGATCGTATCCTGTAGTTTCTGGATGCTGATTGGACGAAATAAAAAGGCACAGCCGCCCAGTGATTGCGGATCATGAATGACCGTTTTGGATATGAGAATAGTTGGCGTGGTGTGATTTTTCAAAATCCCGGCGATTTGTTCCTCGCATCCGTCATTGACGTTGACCAACGCTATTTTACAGTCCTTTCTTTCCGTTAAAGCCTGTTCCAGTTCTTTCAGAGTCGTTACCGGAACAGAATGGATACCGCAGTATTCAAGCCCGTTGCAGATACCTTCCAGATGCAGGGGGTTATCATCAAAACAAATCGCTTTCAGATCATCAAAACGGTTATTTTGATGCTTTTCCGCCTCATACGCCGGGAATTTTTCAAGCCGGATCCGCACGGTGAAGGTTGAACCCTTGTGCAGTTCGCTGGTCAGGGTAATACGTCCTTTCATTTCCTCCGCCAGTTTTTTGCAAATCACCAGACCAAGCCCGGATCCCCCGAACCGTCGGGTAATGGTAGTGTCCGCCTGGTTAAAGGCATTAAACAGTTTGGTCTGATCTTCGGCTGAAATACCGATGCCGGTGTCTGTGACGGAAATACATAAGGAATAGTCTTTTTCCGATTCCTGTTCGACGACGGTTTTTATCAGCACATAGCCACGCTCGGTAAATTTTATGGCGTTGTTGACCAGATTAGTGAGAATCTGCTTGATACGTATGGGATCGCCGAGGACGGTTTTAGGAACGGCGATATCCGTTGAGGGAATCAGGTCGATGCCTTTTTTATGGGCGTTAGGAGCCGCCAGGGTTAGCACTTCATCGATGCAGGCTCTCAAATCCAGAGGAATACAGTCCAGGCTTAGTTTTCCGGCATCCATTTTGGAATAATCGAGAATGTCGTTGATAATGGTTAATAAATCCTGGGCGGATGATTTGATGGTTTTCACATAATCCAGCTGCAATGGATCCAGCTTGCTTTCCAGTAAAACATTGGTAAAGCCAATCACACCATTCATCGGTGTTCTGATTTCATGACTCATATTGGCTATGAATTCGGATTTCTGACGGCTTTTCTCTTCCGTCTTTTTCTTTTCCATAGTGAGTTCGATGTTTTTTTCTTCCAGCAATTCAAGACTTTGCTGTAAATCTTCCGTCGCTACTTCAATATGGTGATTGAGATCGCGAACGGTATCGAGATATTGCTTTTGCAAGTGGGCGCATCCTTTTTCAACGAGGCCCAGCTCGCCTTTGCTGGTGACCGCAATATGCGTTTCAAATTCGTTGCTCAGGATTTGTTTCATGCTGCGCCGTAAACGGGCGATGGGCAGGTATAAACGCCTGGAAAGGAAATAATGGATGCTTAAGCTGACCAACAGGCCGACGAGGGTAATGAAAATGGTGATGATATACATTTGATAACGCTTGATGATCATGGACTTGGTATCAAGATCAATAGACAGCCATCCCAATATGTCATCCGGGCGCAGGTTGGTGATATCCGGTGTGGATTGAAAGAGTCCCGGAGTGTAGAGATTATATTTGGGGATGGTAATCGGGGCCAGAAAATTAATACTGTACGGGGCCGTTTGGGTGCTTTCGATGTAGTCTCCGGTGTATTCGAGGGGTTTGATCGGTTTGTTAATGGAGTGTTTCCCTCCCCGATAAGCAATTAACTGGCCGTCCGCGTTATAAAATGCCAGTGAGATAATTTCCGGATTAATCGTGGAGGCATCGATCAATCCCTGGAGAATACGTCGGTCGTTACGCATCATGGCGAGCTGGGCTGCCGGGAGAAGTTGCCGTATATACGATTCGCCCAAACGGGACATATGTTGCGTTAAATCCTTGCTGAACTGGCCGTTATAGATCACGGCAAACAGTACCGCGACCAGCAATACCGGTATCAAAGTAGTCAGGCGCAACTGGTATTTGATGCCTAATCCTTTCATAGGCCAGCCTGTGTTGCTGTGGCTGTGGGCAACTTATCGATGTATTTTGCGGTCAACGGCAAAAAATTGCGGGGCATTGGTTCGCTTTGCGTTGCAAGTAAAGTCGGCTATTATAGCGCGATTATTTTATTGCTTACAACGGAGAACTTGATGGTTGTCAGAACTCGTTTTGCCCCCAGCCCGACCGGTTACCTGCATGTGGGAGGCGTACGTACGGCCTTGTTTTCCTGGTTATATGCCAGGCATCATGGCGGCGAGTTCATATTACGTATTGAAGACACCGATCAGGAGCGCTCGACCAGCGAATCGGTACAGGCCATATTGGATGGTATGGCCTGGCTTGGCCTTCACAGCGATGAGAAACCGGTCTATCAGACGGCACGTTACGCACGTTACCAGCAGATTGCGGGGCAATTACTGGAGGAAGGCAAGGCGTATCGTTGCGTGTGCAGCAAGGAGCGTCTGGAAAGCCTGCGTGAGGCACAACTGGCCGCTAAAGAGAAGCCGCGCTACGATGGTCATTGCCGTGATAAACATTTGGCTGACGACGGACAGCCGTTTGTTTTGCGATTTAAAAATCCGCAGGAAGGAACCGTATCCTTTGCGGATCATGTCTACGGTGATATTCATGTGGAGAACAGGGAACTGGATGATTTGATTCTGGTTCGTTCGGATGGGCATCCGACTTATAATTTCGCCGTGGTAGTAGACGACTGGGATATGGCGATCACCCACGTTATCCGTGGGGACGATCACATTAACAATACGCCACGACAGATTAATCTCTTTAAAGCATTAAATGCCCCGATTCCTGAATTTGCTCATTTGCCAATGATTCTCGGGGAGGATGGCAAACGTCTTTCCAAACGCCATGGCGCGGTGAGTGTGTTGCAATTTAAGGAGTTGGGTTATCTGCCGCACGCACTGCTAAATTATCTGGTACGGTTGGGCTGGTCTCATGGCGATCAGGAAATATTCAGTGTTGAGGAAATGATTGCCGGCTTTGATTTAAAGAGCGTGAGCCGGGGGGTGTCCAGCTTTAACTACGACAAGCTGCAATGGCTAAACCAGCACTATCTGAAAAGTGATCCGGCACCACAGGTGGCAAAAGCGCTCCGATGGCATTTTGAGCAGGCCGGCATTGATATAAAACAAGGACCGGCTCTGGAAGATGTGGTTGCTGTTCAGGCCGAGCGATGCAAAACGCTTGAGGAAGTGTGTGAAAAGAGCAGATATTTCTTTGAAGACGAAATCCGCCATGATCCCGACGCGGTGAAGAAACATTTAAGACCGGTTGTGCTGGAGCCTTTGCAGCACCTTTATGCTCGCCTGGAACAGGTCGAACGTTGGGCCGCGGATGATTTGCAGCAATGTATCAACGACGTCAGCGCCGAATTTGATCTGTATATGGGTAAAATTGCGCAACCGTTACGGGTTGCGATAACCGGTTCCGGCATGTCACCGGCCATTGATGTGACGCTGGCTTTAATTGGTAAAGCGAGGGTGTTGCGGCGCTTGCAGGAGGCCTTATCGTTCATTGAGCAGCGTGCGGCCAATGCCTCGTAGGACATAAGAAGAACCCGGTAATGAGACAGGTTTAATATGCGGCTTCATTTTGATAACAGTTTTGCGCGCTTGCCCGGGTATTTTTATACCCGACTCGACGCGGTGCCTGTTAAACAATGTGAACTGGTCCATGTGAACAGAAATCTGGCCAAACAACTCGGGATAAACGACAGGGATCTGAAATCCCCGGCGTTTGCCGAGTACTTTGGCGGCAATGAACGGTTAAAAGGCAGTGACCCTCTCGCTATGGTATACGCGGGTCATCAATTTGGTTATTACGTGCCTCAGCTGGGTGATGGGCGCGCCTTGCTGTTGGGTGAAGTGCTCGACGGGCAGGGAGAACGCTGGGATATTCAATTGAAAGGTGCCGGCCAGACACCTTATTCCAGAATGGCAGACGGTCGGGCCGTGTTACGTTCCACCATTCGGGAATATCTCTGTTCGGAAGCTATCCATGCTTTGGGAATTCCAACTACCCGGGCTTTATGTATTGTAGCCACCCATGAACCGGTGTACCGGCATGTGCCGGAACCCGGCGCCGTCCTGACGCGGGTTGCCCAATCGCATATCCGTATCGGTCATTTTGAATATTTTTATTACACCAGACAACCGGACGCTTTAAGACAACTGGCCGATTATGTATTGCAGCGGCATTATCCCGGACAGCCCTGTGATCAGGAAGGGTATGGTTATTTATTTGAGCAGGCCGTGGTACGAACCGCCCGCTTGATCGCCCAGTGGCAGACGGTTGGTTTTTGTCACGGGGTTATGAATACCGATAATATGTCTATTCTCGGCATGACCATTGATTACGGGCCGTTCGGTTTTCTGGACACCTTTGATGAAAGGCATGTCTGTAACAGTTCGGATGAGATGGGACGCTATGCTTATGATCAACAACCCAATATTGCCTACTGGAATCTGACCGCATTGGCTCAGGCGTTGACGCCTTTGATTCCGGAAGCGGACTTGCGGCAGTCGCTGGACCGCTTTCAGCCGGAGCTGATAGGCCATTTTGATGCCATGATGCGAGACAAGCTGGGTTGGCAACACACTCGTTTGGAGGATGCGGAATTAATTAACGATCTTCTGATCCTTTTACAGAAACACGCCCTGGATTATACGTTGTTTTTTAGAACGTTATCCGATTTCCAATCCGATGGGGATGTTTCCCGTTTTGATGTGTTATGCCGCTCTCCCGATGAGTTGCATGCCTGGTTGGAGCGATATCAGGCCAGAACGATTCAGGAAGGAACTCCCGCCTCCATTCGGGAGCGCCGGATGAAGCAGGCGAACCCCAAATATATTTTACGAAATTATCTGGCGCAGCAGGCTATAGAACGCGCTTATGAACAGCAGGATTACCGGGAGATCGATCAATTGTTCCGTGTGTTGCAACATCCTTACGACGAACAGCCTGAATATCTCGAATACGCCGGACTGCCACCATCATGGGCTAAAAAAATCGAGGTCAGTTGTTCGTCCTGAATCTGCTAGCGGAAGTGAAACTGACGTTGATGTTCCTTAACTTGCTTGCGGGTCATTCCGTCAGGTTTTTCAAACAAATCCAGCATACCGTTTTGTTCGGTTTCGGCTGACGCATCAAAAACGGTCCAATCATCAGTCCCTGAGACAATGGGGTCGCGCCAGAACGAGTAAATGTTGCGGACAGGGTGTGGTTGATCTTTCAGATGCCAGTTTAATTTTCGGTGACAGGTTGGGCAGACTTCGATAGGGACAACCAGATCGCGAATTTTTTTTCGCTGCTCTTCGGTCAGAAAAATGCAGTGGCCCAGACGCACCCGGCCATGGAGAGGATTTTTTTCTCCTTTTGGTTGCGTGTTTACCCAATTCTCCAGTGCCGTTAGAATGGTGTCGGTGTCCTGACGCTCCTCATCCGTGTCGGCTTCTCCCATGTGAATAGCCAGGCCTATGCCTGCATCCAGAGCCATAGCAATGGTTTTTTGCAGCTCCACACCGGTTAACGTACGCGGTGCGAGTGGATTGCCGCAGATATCAAGCCCTTTTAACCACCCGTCGCTTTCCCTGACTCGTTGAATAAAATGTTCGGCTTCTTTGGACGTGTGAAATTCCCGATTGAGGCTTAGCAGGCCGAATGCCTGTTTGCCAGGGCTTTCATCGTTGTTGGCAATACGCAGCCCTTCTATGAAGGCGTCGATATAACTGTCAACGGATTTGCCTTCCATTTCCTTCGGCGTGGTTCTGATTTCCTGATACCGGGCATCGGAAGATTGAATGACATCCAGCGTGGCTTGTTTAATGTCATACAGGGTCCGGAGAATCTGGTGAATGAGGGAAAATTGTTGCCAAATCAGCGTAAGACATTCCTCGGAGTAACCGTCTTTAGGGTCTTCTTTTGTCTTTTCCTGATAGTCCTGTTTGACACGTACGAGCGTTTGAAAAACATCATAACAACCATTCCTGTGTGCCGTTTCTTCCAGAAACCTGAAACTGACACTACCGTTGAGATGTTTATGAACATCACTGGTTTTTTTGGCGCACATGAATAAATCCGTTTGTAAAAAACGATGATTTTATGGATATAAAAGAGAAATACCAGCTTTTTTATCCTGTTTTTAGATAAACAGACGCCAATGGCAACCCGACACAAAAATGAACGATCATGATTGTGCTATAATTAAACAGTTTGGTAATACAGTTAAGGATGACGTCATGCCAGGCAAAGATAAAACTTTTGATCTCTCCGTATCCGGGAAAACAGAGGTGATCGCGTTAGGATGGTGGGGTGTTGCTGACGGTAATGATGAGCAAAATCGGCAACAACTTATGGATGGAGTAGCAAACCTGCCGAACGATACCGTGCATCTTGATTTAAGCGCCAATCAGTTTGGATTTTGCGAATTAACTTACCTGTTAAAGCTGATGGAAGCCATCAAGCCTCAAATAACCGCGTTAAATTTAAGTTTTAATCAATGCGGCAATATGAGCGCCGATGATCTCGCCTGCCTGTTCAATCATATTCCGGGATCCGTCGTTGCGTTAAATTTAAGTCATAATAACTTAAGTCATTATGCCATTGACGAATGGCTTGCTATTATCAACGCATTGCCAAAATCCGTTGTTTCCGTGGATTTGTCTTACAATTTACCTGTAGAATCAGAGATGTTGATCATGGACGCACTGGAGCAGGCTTTACGTGTTGATAAAAAATCCTGCCGCGTCAAACTGTTTTCTGTTCGCCGTTCGAATCATTATGAGGTGCATGGCTGTTCACCCAAAGATGGTTTGGACCATTGAACAAAATTTATTACGGCTGTAAAAGGAATTTGTTTGCTCCTTTTTTGCAGGTTGCTAACCCATCATTTTATGGCTCTGAAACGCGAGTGTTCATAAAGGTGATCTTCCTTGCTGGAGCGCAGATCCGGTGTATTGAACGAGATGGTAAATTTGTCTGCCCTGAGAAAATGTTTGCCGGTACTTCTATCTACAGGCAAACTTATCCGGGCTGACATGGTGCAGAGAGGTACCACATTATTCTCCGTTTTACCGGCGATTTCGTCACTGCAACGTTTGTTGACCTGCTCAAGCTCTTCCTCAGATATCATGGTCAGGGAGCTTCCGTCCGAGCCGATGGCGTAAAATCGTTGCGGGTCGTCTTTATTAATCGGATCGGCGTAAACACAGGTCAGAATGTTTATGTTTACCTTAGCGTAAATCTCTTTGGTTTTCGGATCCTTGGTCCAGTTGATATGCCCTTTCACCATGCCTCGCTCCAGACCTCTTTGTCCAGTCTCGGTAAATTCCACATTATTGGTTAATTCAGATAGAAAAATGCCCTCCAGAAACTGGCCGCCGAAATGATAGATTTTATTAGCTCTTGATCCATCCTCATCAATACGTTCGTCAACGAAATGTACTATGTCATCCTTATCGTAAAATTGTCTTGCTACATATCGTTCGATGGTTTGGATAATATACGGATCATCTTTAATTTCGGGCTCATGGGGATGAATAACAGAGCCGTAGAAAGTAACGCCCTTGCGTCTTACATCCAGGATGATGTTGGATTTATCCGGCAGTTCGGATGATTTACTGGTGTTTTCCAGATCACGAAAGGCTTGTGTAGATTGAATAACGTCCGGTTTATAATCCACGGAACTGAAAGGAATTTCGCCGTTCATATGCAAGCGGGCCACTTCATACCTGCCGAGAAGAGTATCGTGCATTCGAATCAGATTTCTATATAGAACCGCATCCGACTTTATATAATGAGGTTCCTTGGGGATGGCTCTTGAAGGGGCTGAAATATCTTTAAGAATACGCCTGTTATACTGGCGAGAGAGAACGGCTCTGAACGTGGCGTCTTCCCCTCTGAAAAAATCCGATTTTTTGACAATCAGCGTTTCAATAAATTGCAACCCCTGCAATAACTCCTGAGGACTCATAAATCGGCTTAAACGCAAACTGCGTTCCAGATTTTCAATAAAATCAGGCGATGGTATCTCCTTGAAAAACAGTCCTTTTTGGGGAGAATTATTTTTTATGGTATCCATGTATTGTTGCAGCTGATCCTTCATGTCTTTGGGGCTTTTCATTATAAATACATCTTGCATAATATTTTTGTATGTTTATGATGATAATCTATTAAGATTAAGAAGATATTAAGTCATTCTTAAGTAAAAATTATGTCTTGTTGTTCACAAATGCCTGTGATTCGCAAGACGGTTTTTGACGTCATTGAAATACGTGCGGGAAATGGAGGGAGTCAGGTATGTTTTTCATGGGGAAAGAAAGGGATAATAAAGCGGAACACTCAAAAATTTTTTTTATTCCGATTGTTGAAAAAATAGAAATGGAACACCAGAGTCATTTGGCATATCCCTGGTGTCTTGCTAAGTTGCCGAATGTTGTCCGTCATTTCTATCCTTCCTTGCCAACCTACCGGGAAGCGGTAAAGAGCAATTGCCTTGGTTGGTATAAAGTGTCTTTAAATACCGGGCAGCAAGCGATGCTTGAGCGGATTGAAAGGGAAGGGCAAACTGTTTTTCAAGCCGCGCTGGCTTTTAATATTGCCGATATCGAGAGTTGCATTATTCTAAATAGAAATGGCAGTCATGAATTCGAAAATCCATATTACAGTCATCCAGCCCTTGATGATTCGGAGTCCCTGGAAAGATCCAGCCCGAAAATATAATTTCCATACTGAAAAAACTTGACATACCTGCCATTAAAATTTTTCAATGGTAGATAGGTTCTGTTGAGTTTTATCCACTTGGTTGTTTCGCGAATTAAAATTCAACGGAATCTGCGCCATAACCGGGTGATCCGATAAGGATGGCGTAATCCTTACTACTCTGCCAGAAAAAGGAGAATGAATAGCCCTCAAATACGAAGCTTGATGATTTGATTTTGTCGCCGGGTATTGGATTGTTATTTACAGTCGGAATTTATCGAAACACCAGCATTGTGATTTCTGGTTTTGATGAAGGATTCGGATCCAGAAAATTACGGATTTACAGATTTTTTTACTGGAGCAGCCGTTTCCTGCGGATTTTTACCGATGTAAATGATGACAAACCCTCAAGGAAGATGCGAATTTGGAAACAGTGAGTAAAGACATGGAAATTGTAATCAACGTTCTAGGTTATTTGGCTTCAGTTTTAGTTTTCGCGGCTTTTTATGTGAAACAAATCATGGCGTTACGTCTTATTGCGATAGGGAGTAATCTCGCTTTTATCGCTTATGCAATCATGGCGCATTTGCCGCCTATCTTTGTGTTGCACGCCCTGTTGCTGCCTCTTAACATACAACGTATTTTCGAGTTGAAAAAAGGATTTGGCAAACTGGCTGGCGGTGGAACAATGAAAAGACATCGTTCGGAAAAAACGGCGTAGGACGATAACAGTAAAACGTCATTTATTTGCAAATGAGAATCATTTGTATTATCGTTTCTCCTTTTAACAGGGAGTGAATGATGAAAGGCGTTATTGCATTAAGTTTGGGACTTATCCTCGGACCGGTTTATGCCGATAATTGGGTCAAGCCTTGCGGGGTTCATACCTGGCATGAGGTGATCTCGCAATCAGGCCAGTGGCATGTATCCTTGAAAATGATCAATCAGAATGGACGTTTTGTTGATCAAAGCTGCTCTGAGGTTAGCCAGGCTGCTTTCGGTACCGAGCAATCATTCGCCTACGGCTTTGGATTTGCAAGGGATGCCGATTTTGATATCGCCTACACACTAACGGCCGTTCAGGATAACCAAGCAGGATTTCAATCGAAAGCCTGTGTCTTTGTGGTGACTGCCAACGGTCCGGCACAACCGGATATCCAGGTGGTCAGTTATCACGGAGCGGAATGTCACTGGAGCGCCGTAAAAGGGGTCGGGGAAAATTTCACCGTCGGGTAACCTTATGGGATGATGACGATTTCATCCCGACAATACCGTCGGTTGTGTGTCAATCCTCAGGATTGACACACAACCGGGATAATTACGGGGCAAAATGAACTTGCCGTAATAATTTCAGTAAGGGTGTTTTGTTAATGAAACCAACGGCCGTTAACTGATTGAGCGGTTGTCCTTCTTTATCAAGAAACAACATGGTCGGTGTGCCATAGATGGCAAATGCCCGTTTGATGTCGTTGGCTTGCTCACTGTTCTCACTGATGTCAATTTTTAAATTGATCAGACCGTCCATCGCCCTGGCTACCTCCGGTTGATTGAAAACCCGGGTTTCCATAGCCTGGCAATCACTGCACCAGGATGCGAAAAACTCCATAAAAACAGCTTTGTGTTGTTGTTTTGCCAGATTCAATTGCTTTTCTATCTCCGGCATGGAATGAAGATTAATAAAAGGCGGCTTCACCTCTTCAACACGGACAGCCTGGCTTGGCTTGAACAGCATGAGTGAGGTGTTGTACAGGATAATGCTTCCTGCGACAAGAACGGAAATTCCGATGCCCTTTAGCAGTTTCCCCCATTTTCCGGTTGCAACGCCAAGACTTCCCATCGCCAGGCTTCCCAGAATGAACAAACCTGCCCAAAGCAAATGAGTGATTGCCGGCGGCAATATCCGGGAAGATATCCAGATGGCCATGGCCAGCATGATGATCCCGAACAGTTTTCTGATCACCAGCATCCAGGAACCGGTTTTGGGCAGAATGGAACCGTATCCAGCTCCGACCATGAGCAAGGGCAGCCCCATGCCGGTCGCCATGACGAATAAAATCAAACCGCCCATGAAGGGTTGCCCACTCTGACCAATATAGGTCAGGACTCCGATAAGGGGTGCCGTGACGCAGGGTGAGACAACCAGGGTAGAGATAACCCCCATGAGTGCTACCGATAAATAACTTTTTCGTCCACCGGTTTGATGAATGTTAGTCAAGCGCTGGCTGACGGATGCGGGCAGGCGCAGTTCAAATAATCCGAACATGCTTAATGCCATAAGTACAAACAGCAAACTAAAAGTAATAATAACGGCGGGTTGTTGCATCAACGTCTGGACGGTACTGCCCAGATATCCCGCCAGCATGCCGGCTGCCGCATACGTCACAGCCATCCCGATGACATAGCTCAGCGATAGTTTGAATGCTTTTCGGGAAGACAGCGAACGCTGTCCTATGATGATTCCCGACAGAATGGGAACCATGGGTAGCACACATGGGGTAAAGGCCAGTAAAATACCGAGGCCGAAAAAAGTACTTAAGTAAATCAAGGCGTTATTGCCTTGAATAAAGTGCATGATGGTCGTCGGATTGGAACTTGCAAATCCGGTGGTAAAAGACCATACGCTTTGTGACAGAACCATGAGCAGCATGGCACCCACAGTATATTTGATGGTTTTCATGGTTGAATCCCCAATAATAATCAATAAATAGTGGCAACAGGCGTACTGTTCAGCCGCGCCTGCACCGGTTTTTTGAGTTATCAATGAGAGGAGATAGGGGGCCTTAGCAAACGACGGATTGGTGTTGATGTGACCAGGGTGGCCAGCAGGAAAGAAATGAAACCGGCCATGGCAAGGACGCTGATGAACTCATCAGACAACGCGTTTTGCAATACGGTAAAATAAGCGGTGGAAGCACAGGAAATAGTTGCCGCCAGACGGCTTGGGCATTCGCTTTGTGTGCTGTAATGAGTGGATGGAAGGTTGAACAAATCACGGCCATGGGGCAGCCACGGCTTGAACGATAATACGAGTAAGCCGACAATAACCAGGCAATGCAATGATTTTTCCATGATGTTCATGGCATACATCTTAACAACGACGGTATTGTTTGTAAACTAAATGACCAAATCCGGTTTCGTACCTGGTGTGTTTCGATTAAAAACCTGGCATCCTTTAAAAGTGCTTCGGCAGTTGATGTCCTGCTTCGCTTTGTTGCTCCTGGGCGAGTGTGTCACGAAGAGTTGATAAAGAGCTCTGTAAATGATTTTGGCGCATTATCAATTGAGAATACATCATACGGCTCTCTGCTTGATCGGCACGGTCACCTGAACCGGCTTGCTCTCTGTTTTCTTTAATTAACCCGTTTGTGTCTTCCAGATCTTGTTCAGTTTTCTTAATTTGTTGTAAAAGCTCGTCTTTGGAATACGATGATGTATTTCTATTTTCCCCGTTAGCAAAAAAATTTCTCCTCATGATCAAGTCTCCCTAAAAAATGTTACACAGTGAAATATCCTGACAAACGCAACCATGTTGTTATCCGGTTATCAGTAGCCGAGGATGGCCTAGGCTCCGTGAACAAAAATTTTGACGGGTTAACTGTCATTCCCGCGAAGGCGGGAAACCATTCCTGATGTGGCTCAGTGCTTGATTCAGTATGGATCCCCGCCTTCGCGGGGATGACAAAAAGACAAACACTCTGTGCAAGCCAACCTGTCAAAACTAAATGAAAAGGGTAATAGTAAGGGTAACGCAATGAAATGTAAATTTTTTACCTTATGAGTCAGGCACCTTGCTCTTCTTAAGAAGTTTTATCCATTTTTCCCTGTTGCTTTTTTCCATAGGCGCTTCTTTTATGACGTAATGCAACACGTAAATGCCGTCACTGCCTTTCGTGATTAATTGTAGTTCATGCTGTTTTAATTGTTTGGGGTGCAGGATATGGAATTCAAGCAGAACTTGATCAGGGGATTCGCTGATAATGTTGATCACCGGATCCAGCCCGGAATGGTTTAAATAATCTGTGATTTTCTGGCTAAACTCTCCGGGCGTTAATGTGTCTTGTAAACCGGGCATGGATTGACTGGTTACCAATTCATGCCACTGCTCTATTTTATCCCCTTCCGGCAGGTATTCTATGGTGGTATCCGAATCTGTTTTTCGGCTCCATGCCGCACGCCATGGACGCTCATCAAATACAATTATTTGTTTCTCAACCTTTCTTAAATCTATAGGCTTTTTCTGTGGTTGTAGCAAGGTTGTACTGCAATACAGTTCTCCATTATAATTATAATATTCTGCACATTTGACATCCGTTTCTTTATCAACTTTTATCAGATTTGACGGGTTTATTTTCGCGTAAGAAGTTACGACTATAAAAAAGAAAAATATGAGAAAAATACATCGATTGGAAGTGCACATAATAATCTTCCATGAAAGCAGCAATATATTTAATTCTAGCAATAAATAGCCATATTGTTTGTGAGTATTTTTATGAAATTATGTCGCATTTTATGAAATAAAAATACAATCATCGGGTTACGTAGAAAAATGTTCGTTTAGCCAATCGAACAAGATGCGTTGAAATTGCCCGTTAGCATCAGCTTCGCAGTGCATTCCCGCACCAGATTCGGCGCGAAATTCGACATAAGTTTTTTCACATTGTAACGCGTCATAAAGCGTATTTGCTCTTGTCGATATCCGGTCATTCGGATTAGCGCAAAGAAGAGTTGGACAAAGAATATCAGTGACACGATCAGCCAGCGTATATCTGGTCATTTCCCGCAAATAATTAAATGGCGTGGTGATGCCATGGGTGTTCATACGTGACCGAAAATAAAACTCGGTCATTTTATTTTGGGAAAACAATGTGTGGAAATATTCATTTATTTCTCGTTCCCTGCCTTCGCGAAACGAGGTCATAAGCGCCGGAGGCAGCAGTTTGTCCAGCGATGCGGCTATGTCCATCTGTGCGGGATCGCATACCAGCGCTTTTATCCGCTTTTCGCCGCAGGCCGCCCGGGGAGCCAGGTAGCCGCCGAAACTTCGGCCGATCAGGACGTAATTACGGTCAGACATATTGGTCAAGCCATCCAGCCAGTCAAGCACCTGCGAAACCACGTGTTCAAAATCAGGCCGCATATACAGCTTCTGGCGGCGCAGCACATGACCCTGGCCAGGTCCGTCAAAAATTAAAACATTATAGCGATGCTGCATGGCGGGAGGTATGAGAGGATAATGTTCCTCGAAGGTACTGTCATAGCCTCCCGGTATAATCAGGGTCGCTTTCGCGGGAGATGCTGCCGGGAATAAATAACCGCTCAGGGTTTGACGATCATAGGGAATGGCCACCGGGGTTGCTTCGGGGTGAAGGACTTGCATCGCGCGTTCAAAACAACCCCCCAGCCGGTCAAAACAAGGGATTATGCGGGGATCCGAGAGGTTGGCGCGCAGAAAAAATTCACTGGCGCGATAGTATTCGACCGCGCGCAAACAAGTTGTGGCTGCGGTAAGATAGTGTTTTGCTTCCCAACTGCTGTCAGCCAGTTGTTCGACGTCCCGGGCACGCGCAAACCAGGCGTGATACCAGCTTTCAAAATCGTTATCCCGAATATTGGCCAGGGTCACAAAACACTCACCGATATCGGCACACTGGCTATAGGATTTTCCAAGCGTCCTTAAAAACTGGCCGAAAAATTCATCACAATAATCCGGTAATTTTCGGTATACGTCATAATAATTCGACATAACAGCGTTTATATCCTCATGCGTTTGTATAGAAAAAAAGGTAACCGCGTTATAACACCCATAATGAAACGCCAGAAAAAAGGATGGTAAAGCAGCCGTTTTCCGGAGTGAACACCTTGCCAGCAGGCTTTGGCGCACTGTTTTGGCGGTGAGGCGTAAAAGACACCGGGAACACCGTAAGTTTGCGCCGTGTCAATAAAACCCAGCCGGGCTATGGTGATGGTCGTCGCGGGAGACGCGTTTTGCTGCAAGCCTTGCAAATAAACCTCTATAGCCGCTTTGCTTGCCCCATACAGGCTGTTCTTGGCGCGCCCGCGACAGGCGGCGACGGAACTTAAAAAAATCAGCTGGTGCCGCGTTTGTTCCTTTTGCAAATAACCGTGGATCAATTGTACTGTGCTGGTTATGTTGGTTGTGATCAGCGCGTCAATATTATCCGGTGTTAACGCGCTGTTTTCCAGAATCAGACTGTGGGCGATGAAAAGCGACCATTCCTGTCCGGTAGTTCGTAACCTGTCCAGTAACGTTGCAATGTCCACCGCCAAATCCAGGGTTATGACTTCGCAGTCGATGCCGTGGCGCAGAGACAAATCATCCGCTATGACGTCCAGTTGCAGGGTGTTTCTTCCGATCAGAATGAGATCATGGCCGGCTTTGGCGGCGAGGTGGCCAAATTCGTTAGCGATGACCGAGGTGGCTCCCAGAATAACCCAGACGTTTTTCATGATGGTGTCAATCCCAGTCTCTGTCCCATATCGGATTGCGTGTGACACTGATATTGTCGCAGCACGGAGGAGAATTGCTCATGTTTGTCGTATTGTTGACTGAATTGCTGTCGGGTAAGCAGCAAATCTTTCGCCAGATAAACCCGGCCTCCCGTTTCCGTAATGAATTGATTCATGTCATGAATGGCCTTTTGAGCTTCGTGATTATTGATAAAGTCAATCGCTATGGCAAAACCGGGTTGGACGAAAGACAGAAGCCCGACTCCGGGCTGGCTGAAATATTTTAACACCGCAAGTGTTGGAGTCGCTTTGGCGTTATGGATTATTTGAATTAATCGATCGAGTTGTTCGGCCGCATCATTCGTACCAAAGACCGCTTGAAACTGTAATAAACCCCGTGTGCCATAAAGCCTGTTCCAATGGCGGATGCTGTCAAGCGGATTATTGAAATGACTTAATGGCATGGCCAGAGGTTCGGTGTTTGCCCGTTTGAAGTAGTAGCGATTGAATTGTTTCATGCCCCATCGGGTAATGACGCGGCATGGAAGGCGCGGCATGGTGAACGTATATGGGCGACGGGGAATACAAGACGAACAATGATTGGCCAGAGACAGCAGGGCTTGTGGTGTATTGAGTAAATCAAGCCAGGCCACCTGATAATCGTGTTTCATCCCTTCCTTTTTCATACGATCAAGAAGTTCGGCAAAGGAAACGTGCTTCTCCGTTTTCACCTCGACAAATTGGGACGCTTTGCGCAGTGTCAGACCGACTCGACGGATGATTCCTGTTAAACCAAGACCCGCTATGGTCGCAGCGAAGAGGTCGGCGTGCCGTTCAGGGCTTAAGCGCAGCAATTGATTGCCAATCTGTAGTTCCAGCCAGTTGATATGGCGTCCCAGACTTCCCTCATGGACATTATTTTTGCCGTGCACATCATTCGCTATCCCACCGGCGATGGTCGCGTGCAAGGTGCCCGGAATGACCGGAGGAATATAATCCGGGTGAACCGCAAATAAATCAGCGAAGGTGACCCCCGCCTGGCAATATAACAAGCCGGTCGATTTATCAAAAGACAACAGGTGATTTAAACGACTGCAGTCGATGACAAATCCTTCGTTATTGACACAGCAATCGCTGTAACTCGAACCCTGTCCTCTGGCCAGTACGGTTCGGTTGGGTGATTCCTGAAACAGATCGGCAATCTGCCATTCGTTATCCGGCCGAAAGCACTGCGCAGTGGTGCGAATGGCACGGCTGAAATTGGATAGTCTCTGGTGTTTGCTCAGCATAAGCAATCAGTCCTTGCCGGTATTGCATGAGTTTGCCATGTTTACCTGTCAAATGAAAATGGTTACAAATAAAATCAAATCGATCACGGTAATTTATGTCTATAATTAATTCAATATGGTTGATTCAGGGAAATATCATGCATCATATGATTCATATTACACTATTTTATATATTTATTTTTCTGAGTTTGATAACTGCTATGGCGCATGCTGCGGATATTCCCACGCAAGTTATTGGCGCGGAAGAATATGATAAGGAAATGTGCGTTCAGCAGTATACCGACACTTGTATCAATGCTATTTGTCTGACTTCTACTGCAACAGATTGTCAGGAACAATGCCGGTCCAAGGCAAAAGACAAGTGTGCGGAGCAGATGGAGGAATAACACGCCCCGGATTAGCTGTCCGGTCCTGACCTGGCATATACTGATAAATCGTTCGTCGGCACCGATCCGACGGTTTTTATTACACGTAATACCGATATTTCGTCAAAGTATTGACTTTCTTCGTTTCTTGCAGCTTTTTTTATATCTATTTTCTTGATTATTATATAATAATTTCATGTGGCACGTGATTTGCTTTATGTCTGGGAAATGCTTGCGGGGCAAAGTGCATGCTCCTTGCGGAAATCGCCTTTGACTGGAACAAAGGTGTGTTTAAATCCAGTGCGGGAACAGGATCGATATGGCGGAGAAAGATGTTTTATCACAGGAAGAAATTGACGCGCTGCTGAATTCCGTGGAGGGCGATGACGCGTCCGAGCAGGAAAATAATCAGGATGGCGGTGACAAACCTCAATCCCCCGCAGACGATAATCCATCGGACACAGAGGAATCCCCGCAACAACCGCAAGCCGGTATTGACGCAAAAGCCAATAATAAAGACCAGGTACAGGTACTGAACTTTAACAGTCAGGAACGCGCTGTTCGCGGTGAATTACCTGTGCTTGATAAAATACACGATCGGGCTGCCCGCTATTTTTCCAATGATATTTATCAGTTGATGGCCAAGGATTTGCAAATCAAACAGGATCCGTTACAGGTCGTGAAGCACCATGAGTTTCTGGCAACCTTGCCCAACCCGACGCTGATGACCATTTACCGTTTTAAACCCCTGCGCGGCAAGACGTTAATTCTGTTTGACAAAACGTTTGTGTATGATTTGGTTGATTACTACTTCGGGGGCAGCTCGCAATTTCTCGCCCAATCGGATAAGACGGATTTTACGGCGGCGGAACTTCGGGTCATGGAAATTGTCATTGGTAAACTGGTTCATAATTTTGAACACGCCTGGGCTCCTATTATCAATCTTGAATCTCACCGGGTCAGTGATGAAACGAACCCGCAGTTGATTCATATCGCCGAACCGGACGAACTGCTGTTAGTCAGCCGCTTTGTCGTGGATTTTGGTAAGGAAAAAGGCACGTTTGCGTTTGTGATGCCTTATTCCATGGTGGAACCTATCAAGCAGCAACTGGAACTGGGGGCAGCAAGGCCGGACGAGGAGCTGGATCCCAACTGGATCATGTCGCTTACGGAAGAATTAATGGACGTGGAGCTTACGGTCAGTTCCGTTATGGCACAGACCCATAGCACCCTGCGGCAGGTCATGGCCTGGCAGGCCGGTGATTTCCTGCCCATGGAAATCCAGGAAATTGTGACGCTGGATATTGAGGGCACACCAGGTTTTACTGCAACCTTAGGCAGTGCCAATGATAAAAGAGCACTGAAAATAATAAAAAAAATAAGTTATTAGGGGAAAGGAATGAGTGATCAGACTGAAACGCAAGCGGCAGCTGCATCTGCCGAACCGATGGGAATGTCTGCGGGCAGCGATGCGGAAAAAATGGAGTTGATTCTGGATATACCCGTGTCGGTTACGGTGGAAATCGGTCGGACTAAAATGAGCATACGAAACCTCTTGCAACTGAATCAGGGCGGGATTGTGGCTCTGGATCGTCTTGCCGGCGAACCTCTGGACGTACTGGTTAACGGAACCCTTGTGGCCCATGGTGAGGTGGTTGTGGTCAAGGACAAGTTTGGCGTGAGACTGACGGATATCGTCAGTAAGGCAGAACGGATCAAGCGTCTGAAATGAACAGGACAACGAGTTTTTTATTGCTTGGCCTGTTTCCCCTGCATGCCATAGCGGAAACATCCATGCCGACAGGCAACGCGGCGGTCAGTTCCGCCGAATTATTACGTATTCTTGGTGGATTGCTGTTTGTCGTGTTGCTGATTGCCGTTTTTGCCTGGCTGGTGAAACGCCTGAATCGGGGAGGTATGGGTATTGGCGGCCCATTTAAGATATTAGCCTGCGCCAGTCTTGGAACACGAGAGAAAATCATGATGCTTCAGGTTGGAGAGCGTTTTTTATTATTGGGTGTTACCGCCGGCGGTATCACGACGCTTTACGATTTTGGCGAAGAATTGCCTCCTGGCTTCCAGGGGAATGGAAAAACCTCTTTTGCGGAGTTATTGAAACAAGTGATGGGGAAAGGCAAATGAAGAAGTGGCTTATTGGCTTTTTGACCGCAGGTTGCCTGTTGTTCCCCTGGCTGGCCGAAGCCGCTTCCTTATCCCTTCCTGCCGTTACGGTATCACCGGCTTCTGGTGGCGGCCAATCCTACAGCGTCAATTTACAAATCCTGATTTTTATGACCCTGCTTAGCGTTTTGCCGGGGTTATTGATGGCTATGACGGCGTTTACCCGCATTATTATCGTGCTGTCGATTCTACGACAGGCTATCGGGATGGCTCAGACTCCGACCAATCAGATTTTAATTGGTATTGCGTTATTTATGACTTTTTTCGTGATGTCGCCGGTATTTTATAAGATTAACGACAACGCCGTGCAACCTTACCTGGCTGACAAAATTGATTTTCAACAGGCACTGGCGCAGGCACAGGCGCCTTTAAAAAAATTTATGCTGAACCAGACCCGGAAAAATGATCTGGCGTTATTTGAAAAATTCAATAACAAAAAAATTGCCACCCTCTCTGACGTGCCCATGAGTGTGATGATCCCGGCGTTTGTAACCAGTGAATTAAAAACGGCGTTTCAGATAGGTTTTATTCTCTTTCTGCCGTTTCTGGTTATCGATCTGGTTGTCGCCAGCGTGCTGATGGCTATGGGGATGATGATGCTGTCGCCGCTCATTATTTCCCTGCCGTTTAAAATAATGTTGTTTGTGATGGTCGACGGCTGGACTCTGGTTCTGGGATCACTGGCGTCCAGCTTTGCTTAAGTTGAACAATAGGCAGAGTGGCATAAAACATTAAAAGCGTAACCAGGGAGGGGGCATGACACCGGAAGGAGTGGTTTCACTGTTTAGTGAAAGCGTCTATGTGATCATTATTATGCTGGTCGTACTCATTGTTCCGGGGTTGATTACCGGACTTATCGTCGCCATGTTTCAAGCCGCCACGCAGATTAATGAAATGAGTTTAAGTTTTATTCCCAAGTTATTTGTGACACTGCTGGTTCTTGTTTTTGCCGGGCCGTGGTTGTTGAAAACCATGATTAATTACACCGATTCCCTAATAAGTAATATCCCTTATCTGATAGGTTGACTATGAATTTGGATTATCAGGTGATGATTAACCAGTTTAGCCAGATTATCTGGCCTTTGCCTCGTATTACCGCATTATTGCTGTCGATACCATTAATATCGTCCGGCATGGTGTCGGCAAGAATCCGGATGCTGCTAGCCCTTTCCATGGCTTTTCTGGTATCCCCTTTGATTTCAACCCAATTGAGCCTGCTTCATTTTAGCGGCCAGCATATCGTGATCGTTCTCTTTGAGTCACTATTGGGTTTATTGATGGGTTTTGCGCTGCAACTTGTTTTTCAGGTTTTTATTATTGGAGGGCAGATCATAGCCATGCAGGCCGGTCTTGGTTTCGCCACTATGGTCGATCCGGCCAGCAAAGCCAGCGTGCCGTTAGTCAGTCAGTTATACCTGATGATGATGAGTTTGATGTTTTTTGTCCTAAACGGCCATCTGGCTGTTTTTGAAATGTTGTTGGGCAGTTTTCAGAAGATGCCGGTAGGCTCGGTTTCCTTGTCGCTTCAGGATATCGGTTCGCTCATCATGTTTTCAGGCTGGATGTTTAAAGAAGCGGTGCTGGTTGCCTTGCCCGCCATTTTATCGCTGTTAATTGTCAGTTTGTCGTTCGGGATCATGACTCGGGTCGCGCCACAACTTAATATCTTTTCTATCGGGTTTCCCATTACCTTGTTGATGGGAATAGTGATCGTCAGGGTCAGTTTACCTGGCGTATCGTCACAGATAGCTGATAGCCTGGAGCAGGGATTGTTGTTTATTAAAGGACTATTGCGCTGATGGCAGAACAGGAACAGGCACAGGAAAAAACCGAACAGCCCTCGCCCAAACGTCTTAAGGAAGCCAGGGAAAAGGGGCAGGTGGCGCGCTCGAAAGATTTTAACGCCACCCTGATTTTATTATTTGCCGGAGGCGGTTTTTTAATCTTCGGCCGGTATCTTGCCACGCAATTGACAACCATGATGCGTCAGGCCTTTGAATTTGACAGTACTCTGCTTACCTCAACGAAAGGTACTTTCCAATCGTGCTATCTGGTGGTCAAAACCGGCTTTATAGCCGTACTGCCCTTGTTACTGGTGATTCTGCTGTTGTCGATTGCCGCACCATTACTGATGGGCGGCTGGGTGTTCAGCAGCGAATCCCTGCAACCGAAATTGTCACGCCTGAGCCCGTTGAAAGGGCTTAAGCGGATGGTTTCCCTGAAAGGGTTTGTGGAGATGGTCAAGGCATTGGCCAAATTTATTCTGGTGGCTTTGGTGGCTATCGGGGTGTTGAAATGGCAAGTACCGGCTTTAATGGCGTTAGCGTCGTATCCGTTACCCTCGGCCCTGAGTGAAGGGGTCGGGATGGTCGGGGTGGCTTTTTTAGTTATCAGCGCAAGCCTCATCGTAATCGCCGCGCTGGATGTACCCTTCCAGTGGCATGAACATAACAAGCAATTAAAAATGACAAAACAGGAAATGAAAGACGAATATAAGGAAACGGAAGGCAAGCCGGAAGTCAAAAGCCAGATTCGCCGTACCCAGCAGGAGATAGCGCGCCGGCGGATGATGAGCGAGGTTCCGAAAGCCGATGTTGTGTTGACTAACCCGACCCATTACGCCGTTGCCATTACTTACAAGCAACATGGCAGCCGCGCCCCGGTGGTGATTGCCAAGGGTCAGGATTTGATTGCGTTGCAGATCAATCGAGTCGCCAAAGCCAGCGACGTACCTATTCTGTCCTTGCCGCCGTTGGCGAGAGCTCTTTATTATTCAACCGATTTGAATGAAGAAATACCAAGGGGGCTTTATGTGGCTGTTGCGCAAGTGCTTGCCTATATTTTTCAATTACATGATAAAACAGGTTATGAGGTCAGTCCGGGCATGTTACGGGATTTGCCCATACCCGATGATCTGAAACGAGATGGGGAGGAACAGGCTTGATGGATAGTATTTTGCATACCTTGCGATTATGGATGCGGCAGGGGCTGGGTACGCCTCTGATGCTGGTTATGATGCTCTGCATGATGATTTTACCACTTCCCGCGTTTTTTCTCGATATCCTGTTTACTTTTAATATCGCATTTTCACTCGTGGTTCTTCTGGCGGTTATTTACAGCAACAGGCCGTTGGAATTCGCTGTGTTTCCCACGGTGATCCTGATTGCGACCCTGCTGCGCCTTGCCTTGAACGTCGCATCGACTCGTGTTGTGTTATTAAAAGGCCAAACCGGTACCGATGCGGCCGGTCAGGTCATAAAATCGTTTGGCGAGGTTGTTATTGGAGGGAATTACGCCGTTGGTCTGGTTGTTTTTATTATTCTTGTTGTGATTAATTTCGTAGTGGTCACCAAAGGTGCGGGGCGGGTGTCGGAAGTCAGCGCCCGGTTTACCCTGGATTCCTTACCGGGTAAACAGATGGCGATTGACGCCGATCTCAACGCGGGGCTTATCAATCAGGAACAGGCCATTCAACGCCGTGCCGAGGTGGCGCAGGAAGCCGATTTTTATGGTTCCATGGATGGCGCCAGTAAATTTGTCCGTGGCGACGCCATCGCCGGAATTCTCATTTTGTTCATCAACGTGATTGGCGGCTTGGCCATTGGTGTCTTGCAGCATGATATGGCTTTGACCGACGCGCTGCATAATTACATTTTATTGACCATTGGTGACGGATTAGTGGCACAGGTTCCATCCCTGGTTTTATCAACTGCCGCCGCTATTATGGTGACCCGGGTATCCAGTGCCCAGAACATGAGCCAGGCCGTGGTTCATCAGGTGTTTGGTAACCCTCGTTCCATGATTATTGCCGCGGTTATTTTAGGTGGGATCGGTTTGATCCCGGGTATGCCCCATATTGCTTTTCTCATTCTGGCTGCCGGACTGGGAGGAATAGCCTACCTGTTGCTTGAAAAGAGAAAGAAAGATGAACAAACGGAGCAGGAGGGTGACGCGATCAACCGTGCCGGTGAGGAAACGTTAGCGCAGGAATTATCCTGGGATGACGTCAATCAGGTCGATGTTATTGGTCTGGAAGTGGGCTATCGTTTGATTCCTATGGTGGATAATACGCAAGGCGGCGTATTGTTGGCGCGAATCAAGGGGGTTCGTAAAAAAATATCGCAGGAGTTGGGGTTTCTTATTCCAACGGTCCATATTCGGGATAATCTGGATTTAAAGCCCAATCATTACCGTATCAGCCTGGCCGGCGTGGTCATGGGGGAGGCCCCCATTTACAGTGAAAAATGGCTGGCAATTAATCCTGGTCAGGTATTTGGTGAACTGGACGGGCAACCCACGCGGGATCCCGCGTTTGGTCTGGACGCCGTCTGGATTACCGAGAATCAGAAAGAGCAGGCTCACACCTTTGGTTATACGGTAGTTGACGCGTCAACCGTCATTGCGACCCATTTGAGTCAGATTCTTGAAGAAAACAGCCAGCAATTACTGGGCTACGAGGAAACGCAGCAATTACTGGATAAATTGTCAAAAACCTCACCGAAGCTGGTCAAAGAACTTGTTCCCGATATCCTGTCCCTGGGTGTGGTTCACAAGGTATTGCAAGGTTTGCTGCTTGAGCATATTCCCTTGTCGGATACCAGAACCATTGTCGAGGCTCTGGCGGAAGCGGCGTCAAAATCCAAAGATACTGATTTTCTTATCAGTCAGGTAAGAATTGGATTATCACGCATGATCACGCAGAAACTATGCGGCATAGATAATGAGGAACTGCCGATCATCACTTTGAAACCGGAGTTGGAACAATTATTGCAAAACACAATACAAAACAGTACGGGACAGGGCGTCAGTTTTGAACCGGGCATGGCGGATAAAATCCAGCAGTCGCTGGCTCAGTTGGCTGCCCAGCAACAAGCCAGGCAGGAGTTGGCCGTTTTGGTCGTGCAACCTGGTATACGGGCGGTTCTGGCACGATTTGTGCGTAATATTTCCAGTAACTTGCATGTTTTATCCTATCAGGAAATTCCTGATAACAAAGAGATACGTATTATAGGGACGGTTGGTTAGCAGGGTGGTAACAGAACAGTCGGTACTTCAGGCTCTGCGCGTAACTTTTCCCGGCTGCAAATGCGGCTGACTGGCGTCAATGTTGAGCTATAACATAGAGTGGAGAACTCATGAAACTGAAACGCTTTATAGCACCGGATACTCGTACGGCCATGCAGCGCATCAAGGAGGCGTTTGGCCCGGATGCGGTGATTTTGTCCAGCAGCCGGGTCGATGACGGCGTGGAAATCGTGGCGGCAATCGATTTTGATGAAACGGTTTTGAGTTCGAGTGCGGCTGTAGCAAGCGCGCAACCGCCCAGCCAAAGCAGTCCTTTGGACTCGTCTTCCTCGCCACTGGACGACATGCGTCAGGAAATACAAACATTACGCAGTATGCTTGAAGCGCAGCTTCGTGGACATCCGGGACAAGGGGAACCCTTGCACGCGCTGCTTCTGCAAAAATTAATTTATCTGGGCGTAAGCCAAATGACGGCTTCGTCCCTGGTTAACAGGATTAGTCCCAGTGTGAATCAACAGAGAGGCTGGAAGGACGTGTTGCATCACCTGTCCTCCTCTATCCCTGTTTATGACACAAGGCGCATTGAAGAAGGCGGGATTTACGCGTTTGTCGGCCCGACCGGTGTAGGAAAAACAACGACGCTGGCTAAAATTGCCGCTCGTTTTGTCTTGCGTTTTGGCGCTGAGAAACTCGGTCTGATTACGATGGATACTTATCGGATCGCGGCGGAAGAGCAACTGGTTCTTTATGGGAAAATATTAGGTGTTCAGGTCTGTGTGGCTCATGATGACGCTTCACTATCCCGGATTATCAGGCAATTAAGCGATAAAAAATTGATATTGATTGATACGGCGGGTATGAACCCCGCTGATGAGCGGGTGGCCAGGCAAATGGATTTGCTGGGTACGCAATTGCATTCCATTGCGACGGTTCTGGTTTTACCGGCTACCAGTCATTATCAGGCCATTATTGATGCCATCACACGCTACCAGGCGAGTTGTGTGGAGCAATGTATTATTACCAAACTTGATGAGTCCCCGGCTTTGGGCGGTGTCTTGAGTGCCGTGGCGGAGTCTGGATTGGGTGTTAGTTATTTGACGCATGGGCAGCGGGTACCGGAAGATATCAAACTGGCCACGCGTCATCAATTAATCGAGCAGTTTGCCTTGCAGGAACAGATGATGCAGGAGAGCTGCGAGAAAAGGCAGGATGCTTTTCAGAGTGTTTCCAGGGGGGGGTATGTCGAAAGCTAATCAAAAGGTAAGTGATCAGGCTGATGGTTTACGCAATATCACTCGTTCCAAACCTGTGAAAGTTATTGCTGTTTCCGCCGGGAAGGGCGGTGTCGGCAAAAGCAATGTTTCTGTAAATCTGGCCGTCGCGCTGGCTCAGAAAAATAAAAAAATATTACTGCTTGATGCCGATTTGGGTCTGGCTAATATTGATATCATGCTGGGGTTGCACACCAAGTATAATTTATCTCATGTGATACAGGGCGTGTGTCATCTGACGGATATCATGTTGACGGGTCCTCACGATATCCGGGTTATTCCAGCAGCGTCCGGAACGGAGTATATGACGCAGCTCTCCGCGGTCGAACACGCCGGCATCATCGATGCGTTCAATGAGCTGACGGATGATTTTGATTATATGATTATTGATACGGCAGCCGGTATTTCTGACACTGTGCTAAGCTTTACTAGATCGTCCCAGGAAATCATAGTGGTTGTTTGTGATGAACCAACCTCATTAACGGATGCCTATGCCTTAATAAAGGTCATGAGCAAACGATATGAATGGAGTCATTTTCATATACTTGCCAATATGGTAAGAAGTACCAGGGAAGGGCGGGAATTATTTAATAAACTTTATCGGGTCGCGGAACAGTTTTTGGATGTCAGACTGGATTATCTTGGGGCAATCCCTTTTGACGAGCGTGTTCACGACGCGGTAAAAAAACAGAAAGCCGTGTTGGCTGTCTATCCTGATAGTGGTGCGGCAAAGGCTTTACGACAGCTTGCTGATTCGGTTGAAAATTGGCCATTCAAACGCTCATTGGGAGGGAATACCAGCTTTTTTCTGGAACGGCTGGTAGCAGGAGAACACTAAGGAGAGAGTCGTGGATGCGTTGGCTGCATACGGCAAGGTAAATCAACAAACCCAGGAAGCGTTGGTTAAAACGCATGCCCTGATGGTGAAGCGTATCGCACATCATTTGTTAGGGCGATTGCCTTATTCCGTTCAGTTGGACGATTTGATTCAAGCAGGTATGCTAGGTCTTCTGGAAGCAGTCAGGCATTACGATGCCACAAAGGGCGCTTCCTTTGAAACCTACGCGGGTATCCGCATCCGCGGTCATATGCTGGATGAAGTACGGCGTAATGATTGGGTTCCCCGATCCGTTTACCGCAATGCCCGCATGATAGCCGAGGCGGTAAAAAAAGTGGAAAACAGGTTAGGTCGTGATGCCAAGGATAAAGAGATTGCGGATGAATTGAATTTAAGTCTGGATGCGTATCACACGCTATTGAAAGATTCCTCAGGCAGTCAGCTGTATGGTTTCGATGATTTGGGGGTTACGGATGATACTCTGAAGGGAGGGGAAAGCCATGCGACGGAGCCTCATGAAAAAATTCTGCATGAGGATATGATTAATCATTTAACTCAGGTTATTGAAACACTACCACCAAAGGAACGTCTGGTTTTGTCCTTGTATTATGAACAGGATTTGAATTTGAAGGAAATCGGTGAAGTTCTCGGAGTCAGTGAATCCCGCGTTTCTCAAATACACAGCCAGGCGACAATTCGGATTAAAGCACGATTATCGGAGTAAAATACTTGCAATGGATGGCTTAACATTTCTGGGGTTGATGACAGGATTTCTGGCGATCATAGTCGGTCAGATGATTGAGGGAGGACAAATTAATTCCCTTTTGAATTTGCCCGCGCTGCTTATTGTTCTCGGAGGAACGATGGGGGCGGTTATGGTGCAAACGCCGTTAAACACATTTAAACGGGCTTTCAAAATTATTCCATGGATTTTTCTTCCTCCAAAACGGTCTTTTGAGCAAACGAAAGTGCAACTGGTGGAACTGGCCAGAAAGGCAAGGCAATTTGGCTTGCTGTCTCTGGAAGAGCATATCGAGAGTGAGAAAAACCTGCTATTACGACAAGGTCTTGAATTACTGGTTATAGGTGTGGACAAGCAAACGATCCGTCAGATACTGGAAACTGAAATTGATCGGCGTGAAGCCCATGACTTGCATGCGGCCCATGTGTTTGAAAGCATGGGTGGATATAGCCCCACCATAGGGATTCTAGGGGCGGTGCTGGGGCTTATTCAGGTGATGAGAAATCTGGCGTCTCCCAGTGAATTGGGCGCCGGAATTGCGGTTGCCTTTGTGGCGACTATTTATGGTGTGGGTTTAGCGAACCTGGTTTTTTTACCGGTAGCCAACAAAATCAAGAGTTGTGTGCGTGATCAGATACATCATGATGAAATGCTGATTGAAGGCTTGGTATCCATGGCAGGTGGTGAGAGCCCAAATATGCTAAACTTAAAATTGAACAATTTTGGACAACATCATCAGGATGAGAAAAAGAAACAAGAAGGAAGAAAATCATGAAGATGCTCATCGATGGGTGGTTTCCTACGCCGATTTCATCACCTTGTTGTTCGCGTTTTTTGTGGTGATGTATGCGATATCTTCCGTAAACGTATCCAAATACAAAGCTATGGCGCAAGGCATGCACTCGGCATTCAATTCCAGTGACGGCAAGCAGGCGCCTGTTGAGGATATTGGTGATGCGAACGGCCAGAGTGCCGGAGAAATCAAAGGCAGCGAAAATGAGCCTTTTGAGGCGTTGAGTAAAGCTCTGGCGGATTTGCAGGATCCTGACATTCATATTCAGAAAGAGCAAGGCTGGGTTGAACTTGACATCAAAGCCGGCGCGTTATTTGATAGTGGCAGTGCCGATTTAAAACCGTCCGCGATCATAAAAATGATGAAAGTGGCTGAAGTCCTGAAAGAAGTGCCTTTTCCGATTGCGCTGGAGGGGTACACGGATAACGTGCCAATCAGTACCCCCAGATTTCCATCCAACTGGGAATTATCAACGGGAAGGGCGGCGGCTATGGCCAGAGTGTTGACCATGTATGGTGTTGATCCTGGAAAAATCACTGTAACCGGCTACGGAGCGCAATATCCGGTTGCCGATAATGCAACCGAGGAAGGGCGTGCCAAAAATCGCAGGGTTAATTTAATTATCTCGAAAGACAAAATGGTTCCCAGACTGCTCAACCCGGCAATCAGCATCGAAAAGTACAAGACAAAAGCGGCTTTACAAACCGGGGAAGGCGCCTCTGCCTTGCCTGAGAACAGCCGAATCGAACCGATTAAAAAGGAGGTGCCATGATTATAGCGGTTAGCGTGGGGGTACTGATTACTGTGGTTTTGAGTTACCGGATTTACAAGCTGCATAAAAAACTGACGAACGCCATGCAGAAAATTGCCGAACTGGATAAGCTGTTGGGGCAACATCAGCTGGAACAGTCGGCCGTGGTCAATGCCGATTTGGTCTTTGCCAGACAACTGGCCGATATCAATCGCCAGTTAATCAGCATGGATAATCAACTACAATCCCTGGAAACCAAGCGCCATAATGACGGCGGCTACCAGCATGCCCTTCGTATCCTGGAGATGGGCGGCAATAAAGAGGAAATTGTCGACAGTTGCCATTTATCAAACGCGGAAGCGGAATTGCTGGTGAATTTACATGCCTATCGATCCGCAATCAAAACCGGTGCCCCATCCTGAAAACAGGCTCAGGGCTCCGTGAGCAACCTTGTTTTCCGCGCGAAAACAAGGTGACTATTATTACACACCAAATAATAATGTCTTGTAGCCGTCATGAAGGCTTCGCTGTAATGCGGGAAAACGTTCCTGATTGACACATCAAACCCGCAATACGGCCACAGGCCTCCTTACGGGCTACTGCCTTTTTACAAAAAAATTGTGTCAAGAAAATTTTATTCACCAAACCCGGACTGAAGAAGAGTCATAGATTCATCTGGTCTGCACAGCGCTTTCGCTGTACACTATCGCTTTAAATTCAAGCACAATGAGAATGGTATGTTGGAAGTGAATCAAATCAGCCTGGCTTTAGTTGATTTAGGGGATCGTATCCAGGCTCTTCGGAGGTATCTTTGACTTTGACAGTAAACGGGAACGTCTGGAAGAGGTAGTAAGAGAACTGGAATCATCCGAAATCTGGAATAATCCGGAACAAGCCCAGGCTTTGGGGAAAGAACGGGTGCAACTGGAATCGGTGGTCAGTCAGCTTGAACAATTAGGACAAAGCGTGATTGATTTGACGGAGCTTTTCGAGCTGGCACGTGAAGAAAACGATGAAGGTACCATCAGTGATATTTACCAGGAACTGGAGACCATTGAGCAACAAGTGGCGACACTCGAATTTCGCCGCATGTTTTCCGGTAAAATGGATAATTCCAGCGCCTATCTGGATATTCAGGCCGGTTCCGGGGGTACGGAAGCACAGGATTGGGCTGAAATGCTTTTGCGCATGTATTTGCGTTGGGCCGAGCATCATGGCTTTGACTGTGAACTGATAGAGTGTTCCTCTGGTGATGTTGCCGGTATCAAGAGTGCAACCGTCCATGTTAGCGGAGAATACGCTTATGGATGGCTCAGAACGGAGACCGGCGTACATCGCCTGGTGCGTAAATCCCCTTTCGATTCCGGGAACCGGCGCCATACGTCTTTTTCCGCGGTGTTTGTTTCCCCGGAAGTGGATGACGACATTGATATAGCGATCAATCCGGCTGATTTGCGTATCGACACTTACCGTGCCTCCGGTGCGGGCGGACAGCATGTTAACCGGACGGATTCCGCGGTTCGTATTACACATGAACCCAGCGGTATCGTGGTACAATGTCAGACGGATAGAAGCCAGCATAAAAATAAAGATCAGGCTATGAAGCAATTACGAGCCAAACTTTATGAGATGGAAATGCAAAAGAAACATGCCGCGCAACAGGCGTTGGAAGCGAGCAAATCCGATATAGGATGGGGATCACAGATTCGTTCCTATGTTCTGGATCAATCGCGCATCAAGGATTTACGAACAGGTGTGGAAATCAGTAATACGCAGGCCGTTCTTGACGGGGATCTCGATCCATTCATCAAGGCCAGCCTGAAAGCGGGAGTAGGGGCAGCATGACAGTGACAGAAGAACATTTGGATGAGAGCGAAGTTTATCAAATCCGTAAACAGAAACTGGCGGACTTGCGCGAAAGCGGATTTAATTTTCCCAATCAATTTCGTCGTCAGGATCTGGCTGCCAGTTTGCATTTGCAATACGAGTCGGCCAGCAAGGAAGAGCTGGTGGAACAACCGGTAAAAGTCGCCATTGCCGGACGTATCGTGCTAAGACGTATTATGGGAAAGGCCAGTTTTTTTCATATTCAGGATGTGTCGGGCCGTATTCAGGTCTACATTCGCCAAAATGAACTTCCGGAACTGTATGAGCAGTTCAAGCATTGGGATTTGGGTGATATTGCAGGGGTTGAAGGCATACTATTCAAAACCAATACCAATGAACTGACCGTTCACGCCGAACACATCGAATTGTTGACGAAATCACTGCGCCCCTTGCCCGATAAATATCATGGGCTGACGGATCAGGAAGTTCGTTACCGCAAGCGTTATGTCGATTTGATCGCGAATGAGGATAGCCGAAACACGTTTTTAATCCGTACTAAAATGATTAAGGCGATGCGCCAGTTTATGGACAGTCATCAATTTGTCGAGGTGGAAACACCCATGATGCATCCTATTCCCGGTGGAGCGCTTGCCCGTCCTTTTATAACTCATCACCATACCCTCGATATGGAAATGTTTTTGCGTATCGCGCCGGAACTTTATCTGAAACGTTTGGTGGTCGGCGGATTCGAGCGTGTTTACGAGATCAATCGTAATTTTCGTAACGAGGGCATTTCCACCCGCCATAACCCGGAATTTACCATGGTTGAATTCTATCAGGCGTATGCGGATTACAAGGACCTCATGGATTTTACCGAACAATTGATTCACCATTTATGTGATGTGGTGGCAGGGAGTCGTCAGATAGAATATCAGGGACAATTGCTGGATTTCTCAAAATCGTTTGAGCGCCTGACCGTCAAGGAAGCAATTTTGCATTATCTACCGGAAGTGGGCGGGCAACAAATTGAAACCGTGGAAGGATTAAGGACATTGCTTGACAAGTCGGGATTTGGCTACAAGGAAACGGATGGTCTGGGCAAACTGCAGATGATTCTTTTTGAAGAAAAGGTAGAACACTTGCTAGTGCAGCCTACCTTCGTCACCGGCTATCCAACGGAAGTATCGCCTTTGGCCAGACGCAGTGACGATAATCCGGATGTGACTGATCGTTTTGAATTTTTTATTGCTGGTCGCGAAATAGCCAATGGTTTTTCCGAATTAAACGATGCGGAAGATCAGGCGGAACGATTCCGCAAACAGGTTATGGAAAAAGACGCCGGAGATTTGGAAGCGATGCATTTTGACAGCGATTATATTGAAGCACTGGAGTATGGCATGCCGCCTGCGGCCGGAGAAGGCATTGGTGTGGATCGTCTTGTCATGCTCTTTACCAACTCGCAATCCATACGAGATGTCATTTTATTTCCGCATTTGCGGCAATCCTGAACAAGGTCGGGCGCCTCGCCCGACGAGACATTTATCTGCGGGCATATATAAAGATAGACAATAAAACCAGCCCCATTCCTGTTAACTGCATGCCGGTTAATTTCTCATCCAATGCCACACGGGCAATCAATACGGTCGCAACCGGCATGATTGCCGTGGACAGGGAGGCGAGGATGCTGTCAACGCGCATGGAGCCAAAATACCAGAAGACATAAAACAAACCGGAACTGATACCAAGTAAAAGAATCAGAAAAATTGCGAATGGTGTCATGGATAAGGTTTGCCAGTCGATAAAAAACAGGACGGGTAACAGTAAAATGGCATTAATGCCATTCAATAAAGAAGATACCAGAAAAACAGGCAGGCGATTGGAGTGTAATTTACAGAGTACGTAATAGGTTGCTTCCGGAAGCAGGGAGAACAAAATAATAAAATCGCCAATAAAGGAATGGTTGATGCCGGCGTGCTTGAATTTGCCAAGAGCAATGATAATCAATCCCATGGTCGCCAAAAAAATACACACGCTTTTTTTGCCGGTTATGGCTTCACCTAATAGTAACCAGGACATAACCGCAATAATAGCCGGCAAAGCGCTGGTGATGATCCCGGCAACGTTGGCGTCGGTATAATTGAGCCCTAGAAGCATAAAACAGTTAAACAACAGCCCGGCTGATAACGCCTGCGCCAGAATAAATAACCAGTCCTTGCGTGAAAGGGCTGCGAGGTGCTGTCTCACAGGAATTTTTCTGGCGGAGGTTAGCCAATGCAAAGGGGCTATGGTAAGAGCGGCCATACTGAACCGCACGAGCAGTAATAGAAATATCGGGGCGGTTGTCACCAGAAATTTGGAGCTGACAATACTAAACCCCACCATGCTTTGTGCCGCGGTAAGTAACAGGAAACCGTTTAAAAGCGGATAATGTATTTTGCGCGTTGATATCATTATTATTTACTGCTGAAATCAGGCGAACTATATGAGTATTAAAAATACATAGTACCACTGATAACGTCAAGATTTTGTAATTCGGGAAAAAATAATTCTCGGGAATCAGACGAATCCTGCAAAAATAAACAAGTCACACAGATTTTGCAGCCTGAAACAGAAAATACACAGAACCTGATGAAATAAATCCGGGTTTATTCCCACGTTCGATAGCGGTTTTCCGGGCTTTCTTCTTCATCTGAACTGAACTCGTCATAAAGAGTTTTATAGGCACATGAAGCCTGTTTTATGTCAGGCACAAGCATATTTTCCCTTTCAAATCCCAGGGATTCGAGTTTTTCATACAATTTTAATGAATATTGTCGCAATTCGGGAGTATTACTGAATATCGCGGTAGCTTTTTTGCGAAAGGCTGACATATCCTCGCTAAATTGTTTTAAATCTTCCTTATAATTAGTGAATAAGCTATGGGCGCTTTGTCGGGGCGGTTTTGAGGGTGGGGTTGGAGCCAATTCCCATCCCTTGTCGGTTAAACCAATTCGTATGTGTCTGAAGCTATTGCTTGTTGTGCTGTAATAAGAAACGGTCAATAAGCCCATACATTCCGAGCTTTCTCGCACCAGGCACACTTCTCTCGAGTTTTTTTCATCGGCCTTGTTACTTTTTAGTATTTCTACAGCTTTTTCGGGTGATAAATAGCCATAAATGGGGGGAAATATATCTTTTTCATCCGCAGCCATGATTAATAACCGGTCATTTTGTTTTATTAATATTTAGTATGAGTATGAAATTGTTCTTAATCAAGTTCTTTATTTTTTTACTGCCGTGTGCGGGAGAGAGCAGGTCGAAGCAAGCCTGGAGTTATGTCCATCAATTAAAGCCGGGAAGTCTGTAAAAAATGTCCGGAACGCGGCTTTTAAAATTCAGGAATGTTTGTTACTTGCCTTTGAGCAGCGGGGTTTATGGGCGGCTTTGTAAAACCATTTGCCCTGATATTTTTCAAATTCGCTTCGTTCATGAATGATTTGCATGTCGTAACCGGATCGTAACCGGGCGATAAATTCGACATAGCCTGTGTTTGGTTTTTTCGGATGCAAGGACGTCTCAAGGACTTCCAATCCCAACCAGACAGCGTGAGAAGCCCATATTTTTGCTTCCAGTTCATTGTAGCCCAGCAAAGGTTGGCCACGCATGGTCTTTTTAATATATTCAATATTGGCCTGGGAATACGCGGTATATCTGGAACGCATGAGCGCTTCCGGTGTTTCCGGTATTTGTTGCGCCTCAAGATACAAGCCACAACAGGATTCATACGGTTTTTGCGAACAGCAAGGGCAGGACTTCATCAGGTTGCTCCTGTAATAATTCTTTCATGCGCATAATACCACGCGTATAATAATGGCGCTGGAAAATCGGATAGCTTTGCCAGGTGCGCAGAACCTGGCAAAGCTATCGGCCTTAATGATCACACTTTATTTGCAGGGAAAAGCTTGACCATGATCACACTGTATCAGTTCCCGGGTATTTGGGGGTTACCGAATGCCAGTCCTTTTTGTTTAAAGCTAGAGACTTATTTGCGTATGGTTGAGTTGCCTTACGATATTCGTTTTGTCGCTAATCCGCGAAAAAGTCCCAAAGGTAAATTGCCTTGTCTTAAGATAGACAATCAAATGTTGGCGGATAGTGAATTAATCATCGATTTTTTAAAGAAAAAATTTGGTGATGTTCTGGATAAGGACATAACCGATGAACAAAAAGCGCTGTCGACCTTTATCGATAATACTCTTTCCGAAAAATTATACTGGATTATGGTTTACTTCCGTTGGCAGGATGAGGAGGGATGGCGCATAACCAAAAATACTTTTTTTGGCCAACTATCCTTTTTTTACCAATTATTCATCCCGAATATGGTAAGAAAAATGATGAAAAAAACGCTCTATATGCAAGGCACAGGACGGCATACTCGTGATGAGCTGTTATTTATGGCTTATAAAATTTTGGATGCTACATCGGAAATTCTTGGGCATAACAAATATTTTTTAGGCAATCAAATAACAAGTGTGGATGCAAGTGCCTTTGGTTTTTTAGCCAATATAGTCTGGTTGCCATTTAATGATCCCTTGAAAATTTATTTGCAAAACAAGAAAAATATTCTGCAATATTGTGATCGAATTTGGAGCACATTTTATCCTGAATTGCGTAAACCTTTTGCTATTCTTTCATGAATGAAATCAATGGATGATAGGACAGGCTGTTGTGTTTGTATCTTTTCCCGGGAATGAAAATTTAACGGATAGTGGAAACGATCTTTGCAAGCTAATTTTATTTTGCTAAGATTTGTCTGCTGAAATAACTATACATTTAACAAAGAGGTTAGAAATGCCAATTATTAACGGAACAAGATTTCAAAAGAAAGAAAAAATCAAAGCTGAAATCAACAACGAAACCTATGAAAAAATCATGGAATATTGCGCCTGGGCTAACATTGATGACATCGGTTTTTTTATTGAAGAAGCAGCCGGATTTGTTTTTGCTAAAGATCGTGAATGGAAACAATTCAAGAAAACAGCAAAAAAACGATCTGAAGCGACAGCGTAATATTCTTCAGGATGTCTGCGTAGCAGACATCCGATAATGTCGGCTTCATACCTTCCTGTTTTTTTATAATGTTAGTCTTTCTATAAAAACCTATATTGTTCTACAACAACTAATAACGTCCTGACGGGCCAATGCTCTTTTGCAAAGAAAATTTCGTTTACAAAAACCAGCGTCGTGGCGTGATAAACCATCGTCCGTCATTTTGCTCATGATGACATCTAATTGCGTCTATTATATTCAAAATGGGTTGTGATCCTCTCTATCAAGAGAGTTATTTTAAAAATCTCTTGACAGCTTCGAGGGCGCTCATTAAACTTCGATTCTCATTTTGAGGGGCTATAGCTCAGCTGGGAGAGCGCTTGCATGGCATGCAAGAGGTCGGCGGTTCGATCCCGCCTAGCTCCACCATCAGTAGATTGTAGCTACTGATGACAAGTTCCGGGTCCCCATCGTCTAGAGGCCCAGGACATCGCCCTTTCACGGCGGTAACAGGGGTTCGAATCCCCTTGGGGACGCCATTATGTGTTGTGTAGTTGTGTAGTTTTTTACTAGGTCCCCATCGTCTAGAGGCCTAGGACATCGCCCTTTCACGGCGGTAACAGGGGTTCGAATCCCCTTGGGGACGCCATATCTGGTTTCACAGCCGTTCAAAAATTGTTCTTGTGTTAAAGCCAAACAGACGTTCATGCATGCGGTAGGCGTATTCGTCCGTCATGTTGGCAATATAATCACATACCACTCGAAACGCCTCTTGTTCCGTGTCCGCATCTTTAAACAAAAGCCGGTTTTTATTATCCAAAAGACTCGCAGGATTGGAGTTAATGGCTTCGAACAATCTTAAGATAACCGTCTGTCCGCCGTATTCAAATGTTCTCGCTTCCTGAGAGTCAATCACATGGGTGCTGATACATTGGATTAAATAACGCACCAGCGCATCGGCTTCGGGCAGCAGTGACAGATTGTATTTGAGAAGATTATTGGTAAATTTCTCATCTGTGACCAGAATTTGTGTGGATGTAATGAAATAGTTTACCATCTCACCGATAGCCTGCTTACGTTGACAAATTTCGCCGGAGAAAAGGTTTTGTAACAATTCGTCCCGAGTAGTTGCCAGAGTCGTTGCGTCAAGCAGTTCACGAAAAACATGATTATCCAGCTGTTCCCGGGTGATAAGACGTAAATGAATCGCATCTTCCAAATCATGGACGCCATAGGCAATGTCATCGGCTACATCCATAATTGAACAGTCAAACGAATGAAAAGCGGCTTTACCGTGTCGGTTGTCCACCGGTGAATGGCTGAGTGTCTGGAACAGGGCGGCGTCGTCTTCAGAGAACGGAGATAACAACCAATCAATTTCAGGTTGTTCGCAGTCGAAATACGCCTTGGGGGGCAACCAGTCGTTAATTCTAATACTTTTATTGAGTACATCCGGAAGCTTGGGCATCTTCGGAGCGACTACCTGACTGCGTTTAACCGGGTATTTTAAAATGCCAAGCAATGATCGGCGCGTTAAATCCAGTCCAAATGCACCATAACTGTTCTCCAGTCTGGTTAATAATCGCAATGTTTGCCCATTGCCTTCAAATCCGCCATGATCACGCATCATGAAATTCAAGGCGACCTCGCCGCCGTGGCCAAAAGGAGGATGGCCGATGTCGTGCAGCAAACAAATGACACTGATTAAATCATCATTCGGTAGAAGTCCGGATAAAACACTCTCCTGTTGATTCATTGATAAATTACGGACAATACTGCGCCCGATAGAGGCAACTTCCAGGGAGTGTGTTAAACGGGTACGGTGAAAATCACCCTCATCGGTGCCGAGTATCTGGGTTTTACGTTGTAACCGACGAAAGGCCGGGCAGTGAATAACCCTGGTTCGATCACGTTCATAGGGATCACGATGATCCTGAAGTCCGCGTTGATTGGTTTGCCCGGAGCGTCTATGAGTCCACATATTTTTTCATGGCTGAATAAAAGTAATACTGTATGTCATATTTGACCTGGATAACAAGGGTTGTGTTTGGTGTATAACTCACTGAAAAGTCCTGTTTGGCCTATCAATTGAGAGGATTGATGAGCATGTCAAAAAATATTGGCTCATTTAAAATTATATTCAGAACCTGGTACTACGGTGGTAAGTTCTGTCATTCCCGAGAAATCGGGAATCCATTCACGTTAAAATAGATTCCCGCCTGCGCAAAGATAACAATAAATGAGCAAAAAAAACACATAAACAGGGATCCTTTTCAAAATACCACCCTAGTACTGTTTCCATTTGGTTTTGACAGGTAGTATTGCACAAAGTGTGACATTTCTTGTCATTCCCGCGCAGGTGGGAATCTATGCCTGATATAGCACGGAGCCAATTTAGCCATAGATTCCCGCCTGCGCGGGAATGACAGGTGCCTGTCAAAACTAAATGAAAATGGTACTAGGGCGTGTCCTCATTCTGCATGAGTAGTTTAATGACATCAATCATCCACTGCAAAGGCTGATAATTATTTAAACGAATGTGATGATAAAAATAAATACGAAATTCTGTTCTGGGGAAAGGAATGGGTTTTATAACAAAATCATATCTGTCCTGCAAAAAAACAACCAGCTTCCCGGGAACCGTTGCAATTAAATCGGTGTTATGTACCACTTCCATGGCGTTTATAATGTTAGGTACCGTTATTTTTATATTTCTCTGACGATACTGATGTAAAGACCTGTACAAGATATTCTCGCTTCCTAGATAGCTGGTCCTTATATCCACTTGTTCTGCTTCCAAATATATTTCCTGAGTTAATTCCTGATTGGCAAGTGGATGCGCCTTACGCATAATACATGCGGCTTCCTCTTGCATTAATAACTCTTTATTAATGGCAGGTCCCGTCTCAATAAATCCCGGTGCGATAGCAAAATCCAGCTCGTTTGCCAATAAATGATCGAGACTTAAATACTCACTTAGAGAGAGGGTCTGCAAAAAAATGTTAGGAGCGTTTTTAACCAGGTAGGCGCATAAACGTGGCAGGATCATGTATTCTCCATGGCCGGCCAAAACAGCTTTAAACAGATGTTTTTCACTTTGCGGGTCAAAAACTTTTTCCTGAAAAATAGCTTTGGAGCTGCTTAAAAAAGCTTTAATTTTCGGTTCTAAATCCAGGGCTTTTTGCGTTGGCTGCAGTCCATGGGGCTTTCTGATGAATAATGGATCATCAAATAATTCCCGTAACTGTTTCAGGATATGGCTCATTGCCGTCTGGCTTATGAACGATTTCTCGGCCGCCCTGGATACGGAACGCTCGGTTAGCAAAGTATCAAGATGTAATAGCAAATTAAGGTTAATTTTTCGAATATCCATTTTTCAGAACCTTGCTTGTAAGTTTTTTAAGTGGCTTGATTAGAGGCTATCGCCATGAGATTATTTGAAGCGAAATCATCTCAATTTACAGCCAAATAATCTCATGGCGACAGCCTCTGGAAGCATACGTCATTTTGACGATTAACCAGGAACCATGGATTTGCCAGGTTCTGCCGGCCCAATGCCTTCATTCCTTAATGTACTGTTCCTCTCCTTGAAAAGAGTAAAATTTTGCTTGATTTTATCATGATCCACTTTAATCTTATTTTGTTGCGTTAGAAACTCTGAGAAACGCGTCAAGGCCAGCCCGATACTTTTTACAACACCAATGCTTTGCTGTTGCTTTCTTTCTATCAAGTCATCTGCTTGTGGCGAAAATTGAAAACCCTTCTCTTTTAAAGTAGTAAAGATTTCAACGTTGTACTTATTCACCATGGATACGCCTATGTTCAGACAGTTTAATTCATCCGATGATAGGTTAAGGTTTTTTATTAGTGTTCTAACCATTAATGGATCATTATGCTCTATTGCCTGTTTTATGAAGGTTAATCGTTGTGCATGATCAGTAATTTTTTTATCAAAATAGTTAATTTTTCCGGCCAGAATAGTAATAGCAACTGGATTTTTTTTACTTATAGAAATATCTATTAATGTAGATACAGCCGTTTTTGTTAAATTATTTGCACTATCATAGTGAGTTATAAAATCATTAAATACTTTATCAATTGATTGTTCATTCATGCCACTAAAAGCCATACGTAACATTTTAGTCGGGTGATCCTTAATATAATCGTGATAAAACGCTTTGACTTCCTCTATTTCCAATAATTTTTGCATACATCGATATTTTCCTGAAGAAATGGCGTGCAATAAAATGGCTTGTAAATCACCAAGGTGTTCCTTTTTGTCGCGATTATTGATTAAGATCGCAAGGGCATTTTCCGAATCCCTGGCAATGCCACATAATGCGGTATGCACAAACTCACCACGATTAAATTTTTTATCTTTTAAAATATATTCAACAGCTTCTGCATCATCAAACGTCATGGCGAAATGCAAACCACCTCCTTTGTTATTAGTTAGTTCTCTTTGTGACGGTGTTAAATAATCGTCGAATAACTTGTTTTTATCGGGGAAACGCCTTGCGATGGGTGATTCGGTACTAATCACATCAATGTTCATGTCAAGCGTCTTACTGCCAAATGGCAGTAGTGAAAAATTAAAAGCATTTTTTGATAACCACTTGGTCATCTGGCTTGCATCATCGAATTTTTGACATACCCTGGTATTATTAGGATCGTATACTTTATAGGTACCGTTTTCATCGCGGGCGATGGCTATGGTATGTTCCAAAGTACTTACACGCATCACCTCGTTTGCTTGCAAGTCGATATCCTGCATTATTTTTGCCCAGTTCTCATGGCTGGTTTGTAACCCAACTTTAAAAATGGACTGTAAATTTTTACCTTTTACATCCAGTTGCTCATGAGAATTGGATTGGGTGTATTTATTGCGGGTGCTGTGATCATTACTTACCTGCAGTGCTATTATTTTTTCTATCAAAATAAATAATTTTTCATCGAGATACTGTTTACCTGGTATGGGTATTTTTTGTGCAATATACGCCAAAAGCTCCTCAAATTCTTTCTCTTTCCCATCTAATACATATTTAATGTACAAGGTGGATAAAGCATGGCAAATACCACCTTTGTCCAGCGTAATCGGCAAATTATGAGATTTCATATAATTGTTTAGATTCTTGATCACTAAATATTGCTCAGTATTAACTTTTTGTTTGTTTGACATCATCTACCCCTTAATTCACACCGTCATGGTTGTTATGGATATTATTTTATCCATTATGATTAATAGTTGTACAATGAATTGTGGTGATATCTGATATGAACGATTTGCAAGTTACGGCACTGTAAGACATCGATACGCCGAGTTATGGACGGTAGGAAAAGCTGGCGTTAAATCTACAACACGATGGATGTTCTCCTTACGGTTTACGGAAATTTTTGAGGAAACGGTCCTGAACAAAGAAAATTTTTTTTCACGGAAACTAAAGTTTTTTCAAGAAATGCAGCTATCTGAGTACAAAGAGGAAATTTTATCAGGTCGTTTAAGAATAAAGGGGGTAAGTTGTATGAACCGTTTACGATGGATGGCCATAGCCTTGTGTGCGGGAGGTTTGTCTTCCTGTGCCATGAATAACAGTATGCCTGGTTACAGCGGCTATACCGCTTACAGCTATGAAGATGTGGATTATATTCCCCAGGCTTATTATGACGGCAATTTCGGATATGAAGGCTATCAACAACAGTATCAGTCCGGTCGGCAGGTCACCGTTCCTAACTCCTATCACGTGGGTGCCTATCATTCGCCGGTCAAATCAAAAGATCAGGATCGCAACTGGGTCAGCGGCCAGAATCCTGGTGGGTATACCATTGAAATTGCCAATGGCAAAGCGTCTCAGGTAGCAAAAAAATTAATGGGCGCTCCCAAAAATAATCATACGGCTCAGATTAAATATCAGCGTAATGGCGGATCCTATTACAAGGGACTGTATGGCAGCTTTAACAGCTATGAGGAAGCTCAGAAAGCACTGAACGCACTGCCTCCTGATATCAAGCAAGGTTCGGGAATCAGAAACTGGGGCAATGTTCAGAATTCAATGAATTCTTACTAGGGCGTGTCGTTTTGACAGGTAGCATTGCACAAAGTGTGCCATTTCTTGTCATTCCCGCGCAGGCGGGAATCTATGCCTGATATAGCACAGAGCCAATTTAGCCATAGATTCCCGCCTGCGCGGGAATGACAGGCGCCTGTCAAAACTAAATGGAAGTGGTACTAGGGCTTTGTTGACATGTCATTTTACCGATGAATCACTGTGAAGGCGCATAGGCAAAAGTGCTATAATAAAAGCAGGATTAGCTTCTTTAGGGAAAATCATCATGTCAGGAACACTTTTACTAATCCTGCTCATCCTTTTGCTTGCGGGTAGCGTACTGAGATGGGGATACAGCAGGGGTTGTGGATATACCCCGATGGGTCTTATGGGTAGAGTTCCTGTTGGGTTCTAGTCTTAACCAGCTTGAAGGTATTATGGAGCAAATGAAAGCGCTCAATCGAAATCATGGAAAAGCGGATGAGACGGCCCTCAAGCTAATCTTTAGGGCAATGTGGTAACAAAGTCGGGTTAGGCGCAGTGAATGAGGCACCCTATGATTTTCGGTATTTTAAATTTGTCGTTTTGGGGATATATATTAGTAACCATTGTGTTAACTCAAATCACCATTGCTTCGGTTACTCTTTATTTACATCGCTGTCAAACCCATCGTGCTTTAACCTTGCATCCAGTAGTGAGTCATTTTTTTCGATTCTGGATTTGGTTAACAACCGGTATGGTGACAAGAATATGGGTTGCTATCCACCGTAAACATCATGCAATGACAGATGTTGAAGGAGATCCACATAGCCCCCGGGTCTTTACTATAAAAAAAGTCTTTTGGCAGGTGCCTGAATTGTATCGCAAAGCTGCAAAAGATAAGGATATGATTGAAAAGTATTCTCATGGCACTCCCAATGATTGGATTGAACACAATTTGTATTCCCGTTATTCCAACAAAGGGATACTACTTATGTTTCTAATTAACCTGCTGCTGTTTGGTATTCCCGGGATTAGCATTTGGGCAATACAAATGATCTGGATTCCACTTTCAGCTGGTGTGGTTAATGGGGTGGGTCATTATTGGGGATATCGCAATTTTGAATGTTATGACAGGTCAACCAATGTCTTTCCTTGGGGTTTTCTGATTGGCGGGGAAGAACTTCATAATAACCATCACACATTCCCATCTTCCGCTAAATTTTCTGTGAAATGGTGGGAATTTGATTTGGGCTGGTTTTACATACGGTGCCTATCATTTTTAGGACTTGCCAGGGTAAAAAAATTACCCCCAAAATTGGTCAGGGATACTACAAAATTGTGTGTTGACTTAAATACGGTAAAAGCAGTCATCAATAATCGTTTTCAAATTATGTATGAATACTATAAAAGAGTAACCATTCCCGTTCTGAAAAATGAGAAACGCAACCTTATTAAAAATAAAAAGGATTGGTATTTATTTAAGGGGGCGAGACGCCTGTTACGTCAGGAAACGACAAAAACAAATGCCCATTTGCAAATCTTGCTCAATCGTTTTGAGCGATTACAACTTGTGTATAGCTATCGTCAATCGTTACAACAGATTTGGTTAAAAAAAGTATCTTCTCAAAAGGAGTTAATTGAGTCCTTAAATCAATGGTGCAAAAAAGCGGAAGAGTCAGGTCTTGATGTATTGCGTCAATTTTCACTGCAGCTGAAAAGCTATGTTTTACTTGGCAAATAGGCTTGTCAGTGGAAATTCTGCGGCAACAACTACGGCACAGGCGTGTTAGGTTGCCAAATTGGCAGCCAACCCATAAAAAAGGTTCTAGATCGCGGCAACAACAAGGGTTAATTTAATAACGCCAGGCGTTTGCGTACGTTCTATATGTACTTGCTTGATAGAGACGGTGTAAAGGGTGGTTAGCGACCATAACCATTTCAGGATATGGGTATAGGGAACCTTCTCAAACGATAACTGAATATCCCCCGCACCGGTTTGTTGCAGTTGATAGGGAAATTTACCAAGGGATCCTGTACCCAGTTGAGAGGCTATGACGGTCAGTAATTTACTGTCGGTTATCGATTCGGGAGATTTTCCGGTATGCGGTTGCTGATGAATACCTTGCATCCAAAGCAAGGTTTCCTTCTTTTCAGTCAGAAGTTTCGATTTTGTAGCGACAGCAGAAGTCAGCGGTGAATAAATAAAAAGATAAAATAGATAGGCGGTAACAGTTATCAAAGCTACCCCAACCATCCATCGTTCCCGTTCGTTCAGGTTCTGCCAGTAACTGTTCACAAGCTTAACTCCAGGGTGCTGACCACTTGATCGTCTCTTGTAGAGGCCTGGGTCTGTTTGATTTTTATTTTATGCTGTATCAAGCGGTTTTGTAAGGCTTCCAGGGTTTCAAAATTTTTACTGGCTAACGTGACCTGGATGGATTTATTCTGAAACCGCAATTGTTCAATAATCGACTCATTACCCGGTGTGACTTCGGACAACGTGTTTAATAATGTCCAGAAGGTGTTGTCCCCGCCATTCTGATTGCCCTTTAGCAATTGGCTGATACGGAACCTGGGGCTGATAACTTGCTGCGCCTGCGGGAAAAAATGATGATAAATAACCGCTATTTTTTTATCGACCTCAGCCATGTCACTATTCAGGGAATGTAGTTTGAAGGCGTTTATGGTGATCAGGCTGATTAGCCAAACCGCAAACATGGCACCCGCCATGACATACCAGAGCCTGGTTCTGTTTTTTGCGTTGCCGTGCGCCAAATCTCCCTGACAAAGGTTCATGATGTTGTTTTTCATTAAACGTTTTGCCAGCCAGACGGTTGATGGCTCTTCGATATGAATTGCCGCCGGAAAAGTGCGGGGGGGCTCACCGCTGTCGGTAAAGAGGTAAAGGGCATGTTGTTGAGGGTTGAGGCGCGATAAGTACAGATCAGCCAATTCACGGCCCAACGCACCCTGGAACGTTTCGTGGTTTGCCAGTAGATATTCCGGAAGCACGCAGGATTCATTGTTTTTCAGAGCGAACCAGTCCAGGGTTATAACATCGAAATCAAGTCCGCACTGGTCGATTTTTGTAATAACCTGTCGCAGGTAATCCCTGGAGCAGACGGCTACGAGGTAACGTCCGTCCATATAATGCTGGCGATCAAAGGCAAAATGAAGATTTTCAACATTCTGGGCCAATTGATCTTCCAGGGCATAGGGAAGAGCTGCCCTCGCTTTTTTTTCTCCCAGCCAGGGGAGTTGTACCTGATAAAGACTGAAAAATTGACAGGGCAAAACAACGATGGTTCGGGAGTTGGCTTGTAGCTGACGGATTTCTGCAATAGTCCGCTGTTTTGCAGGAAGAACCAGCTGATTGTTTTGGTCTATAGTTAGACACAAGCCGTCTTCATCGGTCAGGGTGTTAGCAAAAAGAAACGTGGTTGTCACATTGTAGTTCCTGTAGAACGTTCATTAATCTGAAATCAGATCCACTAACCGAAACCGGTTAGTGATTATTCAGTCGCCGTGAACAAAATTAACTACGGCTGCAAAAAGGCGAGTGATTTTTCCTTTTTTTGTAGCCCGTCATGAAGGCGAAGCCGAAATGCGGGAAAACATTCACTCACTTAGGCGCTCACCAGCTCACCTGGTACCATATTAGACCATGAAACCCGCAATACGGCCGCAGGCCTCCTTACGGGCTACCGATATGTTGCAAAAAAATGGCGCCGGGACATTTTTATTCACAGAACCTAGCTATAGGCGAATTTTTTTTTATTATCATTGGCCGCCCACTCCTTTTTCAGTTGCTGGGAAAGCAGGTATACCACCAGCGCGTATTGCGGACTGGAATTATAGCGGGTAATCACGTAAAAATTAGGATAGGCCAGCCAATATTCACGACCATTTTGCGTGGTTAGTTCAATCACTCCAGCCTTTGGGGGAGGATTAATTGCGGCCGTAACCGGGCGAATGCCTGCCGTGGAAAGTTGATTGACGCTATAGGCCGCATATTTGTTCCCTGTATTTATTTTGCCGATTTTTTTACTGGTTATCTGAGCGGGTTGCGCGATACCCTGGCGGTATTTCCAGCCGTGCTTGCTGATGTAATTCGCTATGCTCGCAATGACGGCGTTGTTGTCATTCATCAGATCCTTTTTGCTTTTACCGGAAAAATCGGCCGCAAAATTACGATAACTGCTCGGCATGAATTGCGCCTTCCCCATCGCTCCGGCGTAAGATCCCATGTATTGATTCGGTTGGACATGGTGTTCACGGCAAAGCAGTAAAAACTGTTCCAGTTCTCTGGTGAAGAATTTTGAGCGTTTCGGATAATTAAAGGCGAGCGTGGACAGGGCGTCAATAACACGGTATTTACCCTGATGCTTGCCATAAAGCGTTTCCACACCGACTATCGCAACAATAATATTGGCGGGAACGCCGTATTGTTTTTCCGCTTTATCCAGTGTTTCTTTATTGTCTCTCCAGAATTTTAAACCGCCTTGCAGGCGTTCGGGAGTCAGAAAAAGCTCTTTGTAGACGTCCCAGGTTTTTTTTTCATAGGGTCTGTCCATGGACTCGATGATTTGCGGCTGGATCTGGGCATCACTCATCACCTGGTTGAGTTGTTGCTTGCTGAATCCATGCTCCTTGACCATGTATTTAATAAATGTCTGGACGTCTTTCCGTTGAGTCAGAGCCTGATCGGCGTGTAGAAAATGACTGGCAAGCAGGGTGACAAGAGCAAGAAAGAAGGTGGGGAATTGTCGCATTGGCCATCCTTTGTCTGAACAAAAATACTGATTGTAGTAAAATAATCAGCCAACGGCAAATATGATGTAATATTGATCACTCTGTTTTTATATGGGTCTTTTTGAGGCGGGAAAAATAATTTGAGGGCTGACTGCACGGAAAATTATACGGTAAGGCAAAAAAATTTACGGTACAAAACCGGGCTTGGGCCCGGATGAGTACTTTCTGCGCGACGATTAATAAGCTAGAATAGGCGCTTTTAAGAGCAGGGTTATCAGTTGAGCGATTTATCCCGTATCCGCAATTTTTCTATTATTGCCCACATAGATCATGGCAAATCCACATTGGCTGATCGATTTATTCAGCTTTGCGGCGGTCTTTCCGATCGTGAAATGGCTTCGCAGGTACTGGATTCCATGGACATTGAACGCGAGCGAGGGATTACCATCAAAGCTCAGAGTGTTTCCTTGAATTACACCGCAAAAGACGGGAAAACCTATCTGCTGAATTTTATTGATACACCCGGCCATGTTGATTTCAGTTACGAGGTATCGCGTTCGCTGGCCGCCTGTGAAGGCGCTATTTTAGTGGTGGATGCCGCGCAGGGCGTGGAAGCGCAAACCGTAGCGGTCTGTTACACGGCGATTGATCAATCTCTGGAAGTGTTGCCCGTACTCAATAAAATCGACTTGCCACAGGCGGAACCGGATCGTGTGATCGGGGAAATTGAAGATATTATCGGGCTGGAAGCTCATAATGCCATTCGGGTCAGTGCCAAAAGCGGTCTGGGCGTTGAAGATGTTCTGGATGCTCTGGTCGCTCGTATACCTCCGCCGCAGGGTGATGTGGAAGCCCCATTGCAGGCTTTGATCATTGATTCCTGGTTTGACAGTTATCTGGGAGTCGTCTCACTGGTGCGCATTGTCAATGGTGCGCTGCGTAAAGGCGATAAAATGCGGGTTATGTCAACCGGTCGTTCCCATGAGGTGGATCAGGTTGGTATTTTTACACCCAAGCGAACCAGAATGGAGATTTTACAGGCCGGTGAAGTGGGGTATGTGGTCGCTGGAATCAAGGACATCCACGGTGCGCCGGTCGGGGATACCCTGACTCTGGAAAAAAATCAGGCCATCAAGCCCTTGCCTGGTTTCCAGAAGGTGAAGCCGCAGGTATACGCCGGCTTGTTTCCTGTCAGCGCCGATGATTTTGAAGCCTTTCGTGAAGCGCTGGCCAAGCTCAGTCTTAATGACGCGTCCCTGTTTTTTGAGCCGGAATCATCGGAAGCCCTGGGGTTTGGGTTCCGTTGCGGTTTTCTCGGCATGCTGCACATGGAGATTATACAGGAACGTCTGGAACGGGAATATAATCTTGATTTGATATCCACAGCGCCTACGGTCGTCTATCAGATTGTCACGACCAAAGGGGAAACCCTGATGATAGATAACCCGTCCCAATTACCGCCGACCCAGCAGATTAAGCAAATGTTTGAACCGATAGCACGGGCTAACATTCTTGTTCCCCAGGATTATCTTGGCCAGGTTATCACCATGTGCGTTGAGCGTCGCGGGGTCCAGGTCAATATGACTTACAGCGGACGACAGGTTTCAGTCACTTATGATTTGCCAATGAGTGAAGTGGTTTCCGATTTCTTTGACCGCTTGAAATCGGTCAGCCGCGGTTACGCGTCGCTGGATTATAATTTTTTACGATTTGATGAAGCCAGCCTGGTGAAAATGGATGTGCTTATTAACGGTGAAAAAGTGGATGCTCTCGCTGTTATCGTCCATCGTGACACTGCTTATGGACGAGGTAAGGCTCTGGTCGATAAAATGAGGGAACTGATTCCACGGCAAATGTTTGATGTTGCGATTCAGGCGGCGTTAGGCAATCATATTATTGCCAGACAGACCGTGAAGGCTTTGCGTAAAAACGTAACCGCCAAATGTTACGGGGGGGACGTCTCCCGTAAACGCAAATTACTTGAAAAACAGAAAGCCGGTAAAAAACGTATGAAGCAGGTGGGGCATGTGGAAATTCCCCAGGAGGCGTTTATGGCTGTATTCCAGACGGATAGAAAAAAATAATCAACAGGCTTTGTGTTGTTGATGAGATCCTGGATGCTATGGCAAGCCACGGCAGGGAAGTCAGGACGTGAGTGGTTACGGCGATTTGGCTCGATTTGGATTTGAAACATTTTTAGGAACAGACGAAGATGAATTTTGCGTTGTTGTTGGTAGTCCTTTCCGCGGTTAGCGGATTGATTTACTTGCTGGACATTCTTATTTGGAAAAAAAAACGTCAGCCGGAACAAAAGCCGGGTAAAATTATTGAATACTCACGTTCTTTTTTCCCGGTTTTTTTTATCGTCCTGCTGCTTCGCTCATTTCTGGCAGAGCCTTTCCGGATTCCATCCGGCTCCCTGGAGCCAACGCTGCTGGTTGGTGATTTTCTTGCTGTGAACAAATTTGCTTATGGTCTCAGGCTGCCTGTCTGGGAAAAGAAAATTATTCCTGTCGCCAATCCTAAAACCGGAGAAATAGCGGTATTTCGATGGCCGCCTGATCCCGGTTATGATTATATCAAGCGGGTTATCGGGGTTCCTGGAGACAAAGTCGGTTATCATAACAAGGTGTTGACTATCAACGGCAAGGAGATGAAGCAGAAATTTGTCGAGTATACGACCGATGAAAGTTCCGGTCGGACAGTTGCCAGATACCGTGAAAATCTCAATGGTATCGAACACGATATTTATATAAGGCCCGATGTCTCTGCTGTTGATTTTGATCTGGTTGTACCAAAGGGGCAGTATTTTATGATGGGCGATAATCGGGATGACAGCGCCGATAGTCGTTTCTGGGGGTTTGTTGCCGATGAGTATTTACGCGGTAAGGCGTTTCTTGTGTGGTTAAGCTGGAATGGCAAGACGGATAGTTTGCGTTGGTCCAAGATGGGGCGTTTTATAAAATAAAGACAGGCGTTGTGAAAATATCAAAAAAAGGAATAGTGATGATGCGTAAACAACAACAGGGAATTACGTTGATAGGTATGCTGTTGACTGCGATTGTCGTAATATTGGCAGGTATTCTGGTTATGAGGGTGATCCCGGTCTATTTGCAATTTCATTCAGTCAAAAGCTCCATTCGCGCCTTGAATAGTCTGGATCCGTCGAGTTTTGGTTTCGATACGGCGGCTAATGCAGCGATACTTCGAAAACGGTTAATCAACCAGTTTGGTTTAAATGGTATTGATGACATAAAATTTGAGAAACTCAATATTGTTCCCAAAGGTCCACGCAATTATTCTATTACCGCGCAATATACTGATGTAAGGCCGCTGTTTTATAATGTCAGTTTGATGTTTAAGTTTGAAACAACCCAAGAGGTTAGTATTGGTAAATAACGATTTGGATCGCCTGTGTCGGCGATTAGGATACGAGTTTCAGAATCCCGTTCATTTAAAACTCGCATTGACCCATTGCAGTATGGGTAGTGACAATAATGAACGTTATGAGTTTCTTGGCGATTCCATCCTGAGTTTTGTCATAGCGCATGCCTTGTTTGAGCAGTTTCCGGAATGCAGTGAAGGAAAGTTGAGCCGACTGCGTGCTTTTTTGGTCAAAGGAGAAACACTGGCTGAGATAGCTATGGAACTTCATCTTGGAGATCATCTTTATCTTGGACAGGGTGAGCTAAAAAGCGGTGGATTTCGCAGGGCATCGACACTTGCTGATGCCCTGGAAGCCATGATTGCAGCCGTTTTTCTCGACGGCGGCATGGAGGAGGCACGAAATCTGATTCATCGTCTTTTTTCCACCCGACTGCAGGATGACTGTTTGCACGATCATCTGAAAGATTCCAAAACCATGCTGCAGGAATACTTACAGGCCAATAAACAGCCGTTGCCGGAATACGCCCTGATTGGGGTAGAAGGTGAGGAACATAATCAGATGTTTTGTGTGTCCTGCTCCGTTACGGGAGTGGATAAGGTAACGCAAGGTATTGGTCCGAATCGAAGAAAGGCGGAACAGCAAGCGGCCAGGTTGTTGTTGCAGCATCTGAAAAAATCCTGAGAGAGGAGTGGTCGTAATAGCTTATCCTTTTGTCAGGAAAGGCTAAGGTTGCGTGAACAAAAATCATGTAACATGACTTTTACAAAAACAGGGTCTAAAATCGTAATCCGCAGGCCGTATTGCGCGGTTTTCCGGCATGGATAGATACCGTTCCCGCGTTTCACGCATGCTACCGCTTATTTTTCAAACGCCTCCAGATTTCCCGAAATATCGAGCCACTCTTCTTCTGATTGCTGTAGCTCCTGACGGTATTTTTTTTGCTCGCTGATGTAGCGGTTTAATTGCGGTTGTTTCTCTGGCTCGTAAAGCGATACATCGGCCAGAATCTGTTCCAGATTGCTTAAATGTTGCTGACAGGACTCCAGTTTTTGTTCGAGCTTTTTTAAACGGTTTTGCAGACTTTTCTTTTCCTTGTAGGTGCTGGAAGTCGCGGAAGTAGGCTGGTATTTATCCGTTTTGGTTTGCAGCCATTGATAATAATCGGTCAAATCACCTTGAAACGGTTCTACTTTCTGTTGATAAACAAGGTAGAAGTCATCAACGGTTGTACGTAGCAAATGCCTGTCATGGGAAATAAGAATCAGCGCGCCTTCGTAACTTTGCAAGGCAATCTCGATGGCGGCACGCATTCCCAAATCCAGGTGGTTGGTTGGCTCATCAAGAAGCAGTACATTAGGTTTTAACCAGACCAGTTTTGCCAGAGCCAGTCGCGCTTTCTCCCCCCCTGAAAAATGCCGGATGGAATGGGTCGCCATTTCCCCGCAAAAATTAAATCCCCCCAGAAAATCGCGAATAGTTTGCTCCCTGGCATCGGGGGACAGGGCCTGAATGGTTTGCAAGGGTGTCAGTTTGATGTCCAGCTCTTCCAGCTGATGCTGTGCGTAATAGCCAATTTTCAAATGTTGCGAGCGGAGTATCTGACCGGATAAAGGAGATACAGCGCCGATCATCGTTTTGATCAAGGTCGATTTCCCTTCTCCGTTAGGACCGAGTAACGCGATGCGATCGCCCGGATTGAGAATAAAATTCAAGCGTTTTAATATCGGGTGATCCGGTTGGTAACCCGCGAAAACCTGGTCGCATTTCAGTAAAGGGTTGCCGGCTCGGGGGCAAGGATAAAATTCGAACGAAAACGGGGAATCCACCTGTGCCTGTGCAACAACATCCATTTTGGCAATGGCGTTAAGGCGGCTTTGCGCCTGCCTGGCTTTCGATGCCTTGGCCCTAAATTTCTGCACAAAATTCATCATATGGCTGATTTTCTGTTGCTGCTTTTCATACATCATTTGCTGTAAGGCCAGCTGCTGGGCCCTGGTTTGTTCAAATCGGCTGTAATCACCGCTGTAGAGGATCAGAGACTGCTGCTCGATATGAAGTATGTGTGTCACAAACGCGTCAAGAAATTCGCGATCATGGGAGATCACCAAAACACCGGATGGTGATTGTTTTAACCATTTTTCCAGCCAGAAAATAGCTTCCATATCCAGATGGTTGGTAGGCTCGTCAAGAAGCAGCAAGTCAGCCGGTTTCATCAGGCAGCGGGCCAGACTCAACCTCATTCGCCAGCCGCCGGAAAAACTGTTGACCGCGTTTTTTTGTTCTTCCGTTTTGAATCCCAGTCCGGACATGATGGATGCGGCCTGAGCCGGTTTGCCGTAACCCCCGGTCTGGTTCAAACGATCGTGACAGGCAAGTATGACATCGTGCTCATCGTTATTTTCAGCGTCCGCCAGGCGTTTTTGCAGGTTCGTATATTCCTCGTCGCCGCCTAAGACAAAATCAACGGCCGCCTCGTCACTGTCAGGCAGTTGCTGCGACAAATGACTGATACGAACGTTCGGACTTATCGAAAAATCGCCATGGTCGGCGGTTAATTCGCCCAGGATCAGGCTGAACAGGCTGGATTTACCACAGCCATTATGGCCGACAAGTCCTATTTTCTGTTTATCGTAAAGGGTGACATTTGTCTGATTGAGCAGGATTTTATTCCCGCGTGAGAGTGAGAGTTGACGTAGCGTTAACATGATATGACCATGAACTTCCCAAAAACAGACCTAGAATATCACAAATTTTCTTTTGGGCGTGGGTTTTTTATAAGTCTTGCGTATAATAGGCGCAATTTGATATACAGGTTGACTGATGTACAAGCAGGATTTTTATTTTGATTTGCCCCCGGAGCTGATAGCACAGCACCCTTTACCGGAGCGAAGTGATTCCCGTTTGCTGGTTTATCATCGTCAAGGCGGTCATTACGAGCATCAACAATTCAAAAATCTGGTTGATTTTCTCAACCCCGGTGATTTGCTGGTCATGAATGACAGCAAGGTGATTCCGGCTCGGTTTTACGGTAGCAAAGCCAGTGGCGGACGTGTCGAGTTTCTGGTGGAACGATTGCAAGGTGAACGACGATTTTTAAGCCACATCAAAGCAAGTAAAGCACCAAAACCGGACAGTATTATTCATCTGGAGAAGGGCTGGCATATTCGAGTCCTTGCAAAAATCGAGGATTTGTATCAATGCGAAGCGTCCGGTGAGCTAAACACCATGCTTGACGAAATAGGCCATATTCCATTACCGCTTTATATCACCAGACAAGATGACGAGATGGATCTCAAACGCTATCAAACGGTGTATGCCCGGCATAAGGGCTCCGTTGCCGCTCCAACCGCCGGACTGCATTTTGATGACGCTTTAATGCAAAGACTTCAGGAGCATGGTGTGCGTATTGCATACGCCACCTTGCATGTCGGTGCCGGTACGTTTCGTCCGGTGCGTTGCGACGCCATCAAGGATCATAAAATGCATGGCGAACAATTGACAATCAGCGAGGAACTGGCACGTATTGTGAACGAGACCAAAGCCGCCGGACACCGTGTCATAGCCGTTGGTACGACAGCCATGCGCAGTCTGGAAAGCTCCATGGACAATGGTTGTCTTCTGCCTGGGACAAGAGAGACGAATATCTTTATTTATCCGGGCTATCAATTTAAAATTTGCGATGGCCTGATTACCAATTTCCATTTACCGGAATCGACCTTACTGATGCTGGTCGCCGCGTTTATTGGCCATCCGCAGGCACTGGATCTTTATCGGGAAGCGATTCTTCATCGTTATCGATTTTTCAGTTATGGTGATGCCAGTTTATTACTTTGACGGAAGGAAAACGTATGCAGGAGCAGCCGCTCGTTTCTCAATTTGTACCGGTTTTGACGTCCGACGCCGGTTCGTGCCTGACGGTCGCCAACTGGTTGCAGGCAGGTATTTATACCGCCGCTTTTTATCTGGAAGAGTTGTTGATGAAACCCGGGAAGGACGTATTATTGTCTTTACCGGATCTGCGTTCGCATTATGCCTGGCCGGGGACGGTGGTATTAAACGCGGTTTTTTCCGTGATGCCAAAAGAGGGGGAATACCGGATCCACTCCCGTTATGACGGCCAACGGATTACCGTAGATGTAAAGACGCTGTTTTTATTGATTACGCAATTAAAACCGGATTACGTCGTACTCTCACAACAGGATTATGAGCGTTTTGAGTGTTTAAGATTACGATTGCCCGCGGGCGTTTTTCTTGAAACCGTGAAGGAAACAGGAAAAAAAACAAATCGTGATGAACCCCGGATTTTCAACTATCTCAACCCTCCCCGGGATGAAACCGCCGCCGATGAATCCGGCTCCCTGCTTTATTCCAGGTTGGACACGTTCCAGTTTGATTCATCTATACCACGGTCAAACGGAACACCGTTGTGGCTCGAAACGGATAAGCCTGCTGCGGATGGCATGAAAGGTTGTTTTTATCATCACGAGGGAATAGGACAAATTCTGGATGCGGCCTGTCAGGAGCAATTCCAGGCGCTGGACGAACAGTGTCCTTGCCTGACCTGTACGGATGGGTACACGCGAGCCTATCTTCATCATTTGTTAATGAATACCCCGTTGCTGGCACAGCGATTTTTGATTCGCCATAATGTTGGTTTTTTTCAACGGTATATTAGGGCTTGTTGACATTTCATTCCATAGCTGCAAAAGTGGCTAATTGGTGTCATTTTGCTTTTGAATTCGTTAAATAGGGCTGGCTATTCGCCTCATTCAAAGCCAAAATGGCACTCAATTATCCACATTTTCGCTTTACGTTATGAAATGTCAACAAGCCCTGGGAGCTAGTTATGCCGACCGGTAAAATCGGACTTTACTGGGGTACGTTTGACCCGCCTACCCGGGCTCATCTCAATATCATGATAAACGCGATAACCCAGGGGGCGCTCAATAAACTGGTCATTGTCGTTAACAATAATACGGGTGAAAAACATTACCATACGCCGGGCGAAGACAGAGCGGCGATGATTCGCGGTATGTTGAAAGGGTTGAGACTCGACGCAGACGTTGAAATTATGATTCAGACCGATAAACGTCTGGTTAATGATAAACTCATTGCCGCATTAAACGATGGGGCCCAGGTGGTTCCGGTTGTGGGGCAGGATTCGTTTGAGAAGGCGGCCGGATATTGCAGGCACTACAAAGAAGTTATTGTAGCGCCACGAGGGGAAAGGGAAGAGAAAAAATTGCAGCAAATCATGGCGATACACCAGTTAACCAACATCACGATTCTGGCTATGGAGGCGAGATATCTGACCGTCTCATCAACAACCGTAAGGCAGCAAATTGACAGGGCTCACGAAGCCGGAAAAACGGGATCTGATCACAGGGAACCTGAAATAGCCCATCTGGTTACCCCCGGTACCGCAAGTTACATTCAAACCAGATTTTTTTACAGAGAAGGTTTTTATGCCGAGCATCATCGTGCCGCGAAAGTTATACAACGAGCCTGGCGTCAGCATGGCAAGGCTGAAGAGAGGATAACCTCCGAACTGTCCGTTACGGCTGAGGAAGAGAGCGCCTGTGGTTCATGTCAGGCTTCAGGGGTGTTCGGGTTCAAATAAATGGTGTGTCGAATGCTGGAAGGATGTATGAATAAATGCACAGAAAAATGAAATTGCCTGTTAGTTCATTTACCTTACGATGAATTCTCGCTATGATGTCACGCTATCCTGGCTGACACGCCCGTTTGAGTAACAATTACACAGTGAGTTTGAGGAGACTGTTATGAGTTTTTTTATAAGCAACGCCATCGCGGCATCAACGGCCGCACCGTCAGGGCAATCGGAAGGGGCTTTTCCGCTGCTTATGATCGTTGCCATTTTTGTGTTGTTTTATTTTATGCTGATTAGACCTCAAAACAAACGTGCGAAGGAACATCGCGAGATGGTCAAAGCCTTGAAAAAAGGCGATGAAATCGTGACTACCGGAGGTATGTTGGGCAAAGTGATCAGTCTGGATGAACAGTTTATTAAAATAAGTCTCGCTGAGGGCATTGAAATTAACTTGCAGCGTAATGCCGTAAGTACGGTATTGCCCAAGGGCACCATGAAATCCCTTTAAGCTTAAGCAGAGACAAGGATATGCACAATAAATACCCGCTTTGGAAGAACCTGTTGCTGGTGCTGATTGCCGTGATAGGTCTTATATACGCAATACCCAATTTGTATAGTGAGGATCCGGCCGTTCAGATCTCATCCCAGACTGCGATAGATATGCAGCAAGTAAGGGAAGAGGTATCCCGACTGCTCAAGGAAGCCAAATTGCAATATCGCTCCATGAATGAGGACAATGATAATCTTGAAGTGTTATTTGCTTCAACGGATTCGCAGTTACTGGCTCGTGACGTCATCAAGAATGGGTTGGGATCAGGGTACACGGTGGCCTTGAATCTGGTGCCTGCAACACCGGCCTGGCTGCGAAAAATTGGTGCCGAGCCGATGAAGCAGGGGCTGGATCTTCGTGGCGGTGTCCATTTTCTTCTTGAAGTGGATGTTGAAAGTGTTATTAATCGCCGTTATGAAGGATTAATGAAAAATATCGGGCAGGATTTGCGGGAAGCGGGTATTCGTTACGCAGGCATCCGTTACCTTACCGACAAGGGCGTCAATATTCGTTTCCGCACACCGGAAGCCAAGATTAACGCCGATGAAAAAATTCGCGGCAATTTTCCGGGGTCGATTCAGGTGAAATCCTCGGAAGGTCTTTCCATGATGGTGACATTGACACCCTCCGAACTCAATACCATCCGTCAGAACACCATTGACCAGACCATGAGTATCCTCCGTAACCGTGTCAACGAACTGGGCGTCGGCGAGGCGGTGGTTCAGCAGCAAGGTGCGACAAGAGTGGCGGTTGATTTACCGGGTATTCAGGATGCGGCCAGAGCCAAACAAATATTGGGTGGTACGGCTACCTTGCAATTCTATCTGGTCGACCAGGAGCATGATCCCCAAATTGCCAAACAGACCGGTGCGATCCCTGTAAACAGCAAGTTGTACATGATGGATGGCCAGCCTATTTTGCTGAAGCGGCAGGTGGTTTTAAGTGGAGATTCCATTACCAGCGCCGTGTCCAGTTTTGATCAGCAAACCGCAACACCTTCCGTACAGATCCAGCTGGGAGGCGGGGGAGAAAGCTTTTTCACCAAAATTACCCGTGAAAATATCGGCAAACGGATGGCTATTGTGTTTGTTGAAACCAAAACCGGTATGCAGAACGTCAATGGTGTGAACAAGCGGGTGACTCATCGTGAGGAACGGGTTATCAGTGCCCCGGTTATCCAGAATGCGCTGGGTAATAATTTCCAGATTACCGGCCTTTCAGACAGCAAGGAAGCCAGTAACCTGTCTTTGCTGTTGCGTGCGGGAGCGCTTCCTGCCGTAATTTATACGGTTGAGGAACGTACCGTCGGGCCTTCCCTCGGTAAGGAAAATATACGGCGTGGTATGATTTCCCTGGAAGTAGGGATGGGCTTGATTCTAGTATTGATGCTGGTCTACTATCGCTTTTTTGGCTTTGTTGCAGATATTGCGTTATTTCTTAATTTAATTTTGTTAAGCGCATTACTCTCCATCATTGGCGCCACACTAACTCTGCCCGGTATCGCTGGTTTTGTTTTGACCGTGGGTATGGCGGTGGATGCCAATGTGCTTATTTATGAAAGGATAAGGGAGGAACTTCGTAATGGCCTTTCTCCCCAGGCCGCGGTTTATGCCGGGTACGATCGTGCCTTTTCAACGATTATTGACGCGAACCTGACGACTTTAATTGTCGGGATCGTGTTATTTGCGATTGGTACCGGTCCGATTAGAGGCTTTGCCGTTATTTTGTCGTTGGGGTTGCTGACTTCCATGCTGACCAGCATTACCTACACCAGGGCCATCGTAAACTGGTATTACGGTGGACGTAATGTAAAAAAATTATCTATTGGTATTTGAGGCGAGGCTTAGATGGAATTTTTTAATCCAAATTCAAATGTTGATTTCATGGGGGCGAGAAAATGGACGGCCGCCTTGTCGGCGTTGATTTTTATTGTCTCAATTGGAGCTTTGCTGGTTAATGGTCTGAAATGGGGACTGGATTTTACCGGGGGTACGCAGATTGAAGTGGCTTATCCGCAAGCCGCTGATCTGACGGCCATGCGCGATAATTTATACAAGGCTGGTTTTAAGGAAGCGCAAGTCGTAAGTTATGGCACTTCGAAAGACGTTCTTATCAGTATTGCCCCCAGAGCGGATATGGAACAAAGCGAACTGGTCGACAAGGTTATGAACGCCCTGCCGGATGCTGTGAAGCAACGTGTGGATTTTGTTGGTCCGCAAGTCGGGGAGGAACTCGCTACCAAGGGCGCGTTGGCAATTATTGTGTCCTTGATAGCAACCATGATTTATATTGCCATGCGTTTTGAATACCGTCTCGCCGTAAGTTCCGCTATAGCCCTGATCCATGATCCGGTACTCATTCTGGGTGTTTTCGCCATGTTTGGTATCGAGTTTGATTTGAAAGCGCTGGCCGGGCTTTTGGCCGTTATCGGTTATTCCCTGAACGACACTATTGTTGTTTTCGACAGGGTGCGGGAGAATTTTATTAAAATAAGGCGTGCCGAACCCCTGGATATAATGAATACGTCCATCAACCAGACATTATCCAGAACCATCATGACGTCGGTTTTGACGTTGTTTGTAGTGGTCGCATTATTCGTTTACGGCGGAGAAACCATTCGCGGTTTTTCGCTGGCTCTTATTATTGGTATTGTGGTTGGTACCTATTCTTCCATTTATGTAGCCGGGGCGTTGGCGGTGGCTATGGGACTTGATAAAAAAGATTTCCTTCCCGGTCAGCGCAAAGAGATAGACGACAGGCCTTGAGAAAAAAGTTAAATGTTATGTTTCGCAAAAAAGAGGTCGGTCGTTTCGACCGACCTGCTCCCTCTTTAGAATTTTGAGGTTCCGTGCCCTTCACTCATCAAGCAACGCGTCCACTTTAGCCGCACAGATGAAATCATTCAGAGTGAGTCCCTTAAGTGCGTGGGTCATAAAGCGTATGTGGCAGTAATTATAGCCGATTTCGAGATCAGGATGATGATTTTCCCCGTTGGCTATCCAGGCTATCGCATTAACAAAAGCCATGGTTTCATAAAAGTTGGCAAATGAAAAAGAGCGTTTGATTTCCTTATGGTCATCCCGTACTTCCCACTTTCGGTCAAGCTGGGGTAACAGGTTATCAATTTGTTCTCTGCTTAAAGCCTGGCCAATACCTTCACAGGACGCACAGTGTTTTTGCCGTAAATCGCTGGTCATGTTTTACTCCTTGTTTGTATCTTGCATGATGGTTGAAAGAGCGCTTAAAAAGCGTGTGTTTTGCTGATGAGTGCCTATGGATACACGCAGGTGATTCATTAATCCATAGGATTTTAAAGGGCGTACAATGATCCCGTTTTGCAATAACTCCTGATAAACCGGCAAACTGTCCCTGCCGCAATCAAACGTCAGAAAATTACAGCAGGAGGGAATATGAGACAATTGCAAGGCGTCCAGACCCTCCTGTAATTGCTGCATGCCTTGTTCATTCATGGTCAGGGTGCGGGCGACAAAATCCTGATCATCCAGTGCGGCATAGGCTGCGGCCAGCGCAACCTGGTTAACTGCGAAGGGAAGCTGAACACGAAGCAACAGTTCTATGATATCCGGATTTGCCATCGCATAGCCGATTCTTAAACCGGCCAGGCCGTAAATCTTGGAAAATGTCCTGGTGATCACCAGGTTGGGATGATCAGCCAAAAGGTTCAAACTGGTTTTGTCACCATGAGGATAGGCAAATTCATAGTAGGCTTCGTCCAGAACAACGATAGTGGATTCGGGAATGGATTCCAGTAAACGCTTGATTTCCTTTATTGGAATGAGAATACCGGTGGGATTATTGGGATTGGATAGAAAAATCAGCGCTGTCTGTTCATTAGCGGCGGTAATCAGTGCGTCGATATCGGCCTCGTAATTCTCATTTACGGGAGTTTGTACGGAAGGAATGCCCAAAGTCTGAGCCTGAATAACATAAGAAATAAAAGCGAGGTCATGAGTCAGAATATGTTTATTCCGGTTGACGGCAAAAAGTGTCAGTAAAAATGAGAACAGGGAATCGGAGCCGTTACCGAAAACCAGCATGGACTCGGGAATACCAAGCATGGCACTTAGTTTTCCCCGCAACGGATGTATCGCAGGGGAGGGGTAGGTGGCTATCTGGTGAATGGTAAGATCAGCCAGGGTTTCCTTGACCCGGTGGCTGCATCCCAGCTGATTTTCATTACTGGCCAGTTTGATGATGTCCGTTAATCCCGTTTCTTTTTCCAATTCCCTGATGGATTTGCCGGGCACATAAGGATGAAGGGATTGAATACCTGGGTGAGGTAGCAAATGATAATCACAGGACAAAAAACTCTCCTTGAAATGAATAGTGGCATCATCTTACCCAACCAGACATCAAAAGTGAATGCTCAGGGAATTTTGTAACGGTGCCTGGCATAAGTAACTATTTCATTTAAATTAATTCCAGTAGCCCGAAAGGAGGCCTATGGCCGTATTGCGGGTTTTCTGGTCTAATACCGTACCAGGAGAGCAGGTGAGTGCCTAAGTGAACATTAGACCGCATTCCGGCTTCCCGCTTATGACGGCTACAAGAAATTATTAGTTGTTATTGAACAATAGTCGCCTCATTCAAAGACATAATGTTGTCAATTAGCCATATAGGCAGCCGATAAAAAATAAGTGCGCAGGGCCTGGGATTGTATAGGGTGTAAAAAACGTCAGGGACGCTGCCTAATGCGAGGTCACGACTGTTTATAGAGACCCCTGACTGCGTAAATCAAGGCACTTAAAAAAGTAAACAATACTAAAAGCAGGTAGGCTACTACCCGAGAATAAATTACTGGTACGATGGTGGGGTTAATTAATAAATAAATTATAGGTCCTGTCAGCGTGAGGCCATACGCAATAAATGCTCCCAATAAAGGCCAAATATTTTCCCAATAAGGCTCAATTAACATGTACCACGCGAATATACCAGCCCCTAGTAATGTCCAGCCATAAATTATTGCCATAGGTTCCGTTAATTTCCAGGCAAACGCGTCAATTCCAAAAATCAGGCGTAAACTTACCCATAAATTCGCAATCACTACTACTCCCAGAATCCATATTAATGAAACAGGAAGTCGACGCTTTGAAACAATTTTTGAATTATAGGCTGCTGCTAAAAACAAGAAATTTACAATGGTATACAGCAATCCAATTTCGCCCCAATGCAGCAGAGTTTTTGTATCTTGGGTGGCACGTGTTGCCTCTAGCAATAAATATAAGCTACAACCCCCAAAGCCAATGAGACTGCTCATGGAGATCGTGCGTAAAGGACGGAGCCTGCCATGAACGGCTGCTACCAGGTAGGCAGCGGCCGTCGAAAAAAAAATGCTTGCCATGAAAACATCACTCAACCATGGAGCACTCGGCCATAGCCATAAAGAGGAAAACCAGGAGTTTTGCATCAACAAAAGTGTGGCGGCTGCAATAAGCAGGAAACTTAAAAAAACAAGCCAAAATCTGATAAACCAATTCATCCTTGGGTGCATAAAGTCTTTTCCTGATAACAAGGCTAGTTATTATAAGCTTAAACGTTATCCCAACAAAGAACCAGATGATGTGTGCATTTCCGGGGGTAATGAATATAAAATCGAACTATTATTTTTTTGAAAAGGAAATCACTATGAGTTCACATTTCTATCATTATTGGCTTAGATTTGCCGCGATTATAACCATACTAACGGGAGTTCTGAGCTTGCTGGCCAGTCATCCGGACACGGATTTTTTATGGCGCTATTTATTTAACGCATTAAATTGTTTCCAGGCTGATATCCGGTTTGATGAAGTAGCGAGGGTTCTCAATGGCGTTTTAGGTGGTGTTATGATTGGCTGGGGGTGGATGCTTTTTTATCTTGCCCATCCGTCCGTATTTAATCAGTCTGTTTGCAAGGCCATGTTATCGGGAATAATAGTTTGGTTCATTACGGACTCAACCGGATCATATGTTGCCGGTCTGCCCATGAATATTGCATTGAATGTCCTGTTTCTAATTCTTTTTCTGGTGCCTCTTATATCCTTGAAAAAATTTCAGGGTAACCCGTAGGTTCCGTGAACAAAATTTTTTCCGATCTAAAACAAGGCAACTATTGTTACATAATAAATAATAATGTCTTGTAGCCCGTCATGAAGGCGTAGCCGTAATGCGGGGTAACGTTCCAAATTGGCACATCAAACCCGCAATACGGCCGCAGGCCTCCTTACGGGCTACTGCTTTTTCGCAAAAAAATGGTGCGAAGAAAATTGTGTGCACACAACTGTAGGCTCTGTTGTGCTCTACCTTGCTGAAACGCCATTGGAGAAGCAAGGCATAAGACATTTTCTTCTTGTCAGCTTGATAAAATGTCTTTAAGCTATGCCACAGCCTATGTGAGCTTAACTTAACCCCCGCTTTTTTCACTTCAGGAAAAGTCAAGTGCACCGAGGCGGATAACCAACCTCAGGAATGGAATAATAATAATGAACACTTCGCAAGGATTCTCCTTGGTGGAAGTGCTGGTCTCCCTTTGTTTAGTGACTGGCACCGCCCTTATGCTGCTCAGCCAACAGTGGCAGATGAGTCGTCTTTTTAATGACATCCGTTTAAGTCACCAGGCTGTTCTCCAGTTTGATAATGCTATTGAGCGCGTACATGCGGGTATTCCGCTGCCTGTTATGGATGCCCCTTTTACTTTAAAAATCACGCATAGCGGCAAGCATGTTGATTTGTATTTGAATTGGCCGGATATCCTAAATACCGGTGGTTCCAGTCATTGTCAGCATCAGCAGGTGGTTGTGTTAGCATGAGAAGAGTGATTGGTTTTAGTGTGGTGGAACTTATGCTTAGCCTTTTGCTCGCCAGTATTATTATAACGGCGTTAATTCAGCATTATTCAAGCGGCAAAAGGCAATATCTTCTGTCACAGAATCTGTTAAAAAAAGATTATGATTTACAGATGATCACCGATTTGTTGCGTTACAGCATCCGGCAGGCCGGATTTACACCCTGTGCCAGTCTGGACTGGCTTCGTGTCCGGGACGGACGTGACGGATTCGATCCGCCTTTGGCCATTTCTGCAAACGCGGATTCGCATCATGCCTTATCGATAGCCAGAATGAGTGAAGACTTTTCCCGTGTAGTACGTGTCTTGAGCCCCACCCGATTACTGGTTGATGCGGATAATTCCTTTCGAGTGAACAAACCTCATATCATTGCCGATTGTTTTTCCGCGGAAATCGTCATCATTACTCATGTTCAACCGGTTGCCCGTCAACTTGAAATTACTATTAACAAACCTTTGTATTTCGCCTATACCGAACCTGCCTATCTCGGTGCCTGGCTGGAAGAACGCTTTTATGTGCAAAAAAACAGTCATGGCGAACCGGCTTTGTTCTATCAGCTGGATCACCCTGAAGAGTTGAGCAATCAGATACATTCCCTCAATACGCAACTCCTGGAAAACAGAAAAGGACTTATGGCCCACCTGGTTTTGGGATTGGTCGACCGGAAACCGGTGGCTCTGGACGCTGTGGTACGGGTGTCATGATTGCAAGACAACAGGGCCTGATTTTGTTTTCAACGATTATGATGGTTTGTCTGCTAACTGTTCTGGTATTGTCGCACATGCAAATGGCTCTGCTTTATCTCAAGTCCTATACACACAGGAACAGGCAGTACCACCTGTTTCATGCTCTGGAACAGGAAGCCATCAAACTGATCAATATGGGGGTGGGGGAGTGGCGTTCTGATTGTATTGCGGACATGGATAACCCCAACGCCGTATTAAGACGGTTTGAAACTCATAATAACTGTCGATACCTGGTCGATAAAGAGCAATACGCTTTTTTCATAGAGGATTTAGGATTGTTTCCCTGTATGCAACGCGTGATTGGAACGAAACGATACAGTACCCATCAGTGGCGAGTGACAGTTGCCGCAGGAGGCGATACGGTCAGCTTTATTCAATTACGATTTGCGAGGTTAGCGGATTATATTCCCTGTGATTCCCGTCAGCCGGTCTTTATTCCGTCAGGTTTGTTGAGTTGGCGGTATTTGCTCCAGGCAAGTCAGGGCGTGTTTGTCGATGCGGTATGAGGAAAACCCAACCTGCTCTGTCATGAACGGTATGAAGTCCACATCAAAAAAATCCGATAAAAAAATGCTTTAAAAATTGGACGTGACAGAGGAAAATAAGTTTGATCGAAAAATTAAATCCGGAGCGGCGCAGGATTCGCAGCCAAAAAGGTCAAGTACAGAATCTACAAATTCATCCGGCCAAAATCAAGTGCACGGAACCTGATAATTCCGGGAGACAATTCATTCCCGTTGCAAAGGATGGTTGATGATAAATCGCGAACGTATTATGGCGTTTCAATATTGGCCCCAGGTTATAACCTTGTCGCTAGTGGTTTTGTCGTACCTTGGCTACCGCTATTTTGCCTATTACGATACACGCTCAAACGATGCTTATGTTTCCGCCCATGTAATTAATATTACCGCTCTGGTTTCAGGTCCTGTCAGCGAAATTTTTATCAGGGAAAATCAATCGGTCAAAAAGGGAGAAAAACTGGTTCGGATTGATCCCAGGCCTTATAAATACGCCATGCAACGGGCTCGGGCCGATTATAAAATCAGTCAGGTCAATTATGAAAGTAATAAACTGGCTATTCGGGTTGCCGAGGAAAAACTCAAACAGAGCAAGGCGATTCTGGCGTTAAGCCTGGATCATCTGACACGTTATCAGAAACTGCAAAGCAAGGGGGATTTGGCTGAAATCCAATTGATTGACCTGGAGTCGAAAATCAAGGAGCAGGAAGCGATGGTACTCGCAGCCAGCGAACAATTAAGAATCGCCGAGAAGACTCTGGATGAAAATACCGTTCTGGCCGCCAAGGCCGTTTACGATAAAGCCTGTTATCTTTATAACCATACTACCTTGCTTGCTCCGACCGATGGTTATGTAACGAATTTTAATTTGCGGAAGGGGCAATATATCTCGGCCGGACAAGGCTTGTTTGCACTGGTTGAAACAGCCCGTTGGTGGGTTGTGACCCGGTACAGGGAAACAGCCATTCGCTTGATTAAACCGGGTGATAAAGCCATCATTAAACTTGATATGTATCCCGGCAAGGTGTTTCACGGTCATGTAGGTAGTATCGGATGGGGCATCAATCGGGTTCAGAAAGGATCGGTCGCACCCTCGACACTGTTGTATATGGAGGCTACGGAAGACTGGATTCAAATTGCACAACGTTTCCCTGTCCGTATTTATTTTGATGATATCAGTCCGGAATATCCGATGAGGATAGGTGCCAGTGCAACAACTATTACGTATCGCCAATGAATGGACGGTAATTTTTAAACCATTTATTCCCCAATCCAAAGAAAACAGGGCTGCGCTAAGAACGGCCATTGCGGCATTAGTCGCTGTGTTCATCGCTTTTTTATTGCATTTTGACAAGCCTTACTGGTCCGGCATGACGGTGGTTATTCTGGCGAATATCTATACCGGTAATATTATTGACAAGGCTCTCATGAGAATTGTCGGTACGGTTATCGGCGCCTCTCTGGGGTATTTTCTTGCCGGCTTTATCGTCAACAGTTTTTTTCTGTATTTTCTGGCCTGCTTTGTAATTGTTGCGGCGGCTGTCTATTATTACAATTTCAGTTCTTATGCTTACGCCTATCTGCTGACAGCCTTAAGCGCGTTTCTGGTCATTTCAGAACTGGCTCTCAATCCGGAAGACGCCTTCTATGTTGCGATTTGGCGTTCGGTTGAAATTGGACTGGGCGTTCTGGTATCGGCCGCCGCGGCGTTTTGTCTTTTTCCTAATAATATTCACGAGATTTTTTTGCAGGAAGCGGATGAATTATTTGATGGGTTCAACGAGCTGTTGACTCAGCTTCGTGATGATTTATTAAACGACAACACCTCTTTGGATGTTATGGCACTCAGTCGCCGGAAATTACGGAAAAAAGTAAAAAAAACCACGGAAATGATTGGTTTTATGCGCAGGGAAATAGGGTTTAGCCGCCGGAAAATCGATGCGTTTCGTTTGCTGGTTGACTCTTTTTTCAGTCTGGTGCGTGTTATGACTTATTTTACTACTGCAAGGCATTACAAGGCTGTCAAAAAAAATCTGCGCCATACCGCGTTTCCTGTCGCCGCTATGTTTACCGCGGCACAACTGGATTTAATGCGCCTTAAAGCGGCTTTTTTGCAAGGGCGTCGAGTAGTGCCTGTAGAGCGGATCGGAGCACTGGATGGTCTGTTATTAAACCTCGCTTCCGAGTCCGGTGATCACCAGGATGTGGATTTGGAAATGGCGTATTTATTCAGGAAAATCAATCATATTTTCATGTCATTACATAATGTTCTGCAAGGATCTCGACCGGAAACGCCAGGAAAACGGTTCATCTCGACCAAACAGCGTCTCCACAATGATCCGGATGTGATCAAGCATGGTATTAAAGCAGGATTGAGCGTTATTCTGGCTTTGGGATTCTGGCTGGTATCCAATTGGCCCGGAGGCTTGAATGGCATCATCAGCAGCCTTGTTATTTCAATAAGAAAACATCTTTATGAAATGCAAAATATTAGCATTTATCGTTTGTTAGGTTGTTTGTGCGGGGGCGGCCTGGCTTTGTTTTCTCTGACGTATTTCAAATTGAATTTGTACGATTTTACTATGGTTATGTTTTTCGGGATTTGGGGATTCAGTTATTTTTCCTTTAAATTTACATCCCATGCCTATATCGGATTACAGGCCAATATCGCTTTGATTATAGCTATGGCCCAGGAAGGAGGGCCGCCCTCGGTTCTTGCCCCTCCACTCGAGCGATTAGGCGGTATTCTGATTGGCATTGTCGCGAGCTTTATCGTCGCTAACACGATTTGGCGAGTTGATCTGGTTGCCGTATTTGTCAGGCGAGTCAATAAATTATCACGCTATTTGATGACGGGGCTCAGGAATCTTTTGGCCGAACAGGAGCGGGGTAGGCAACTGTATGATTTAACCTCTTTATTCTGGGCCAGCCGCGAGGCTATGGAAACATTGGATAATGAGCGCTTAAAACCTCAAAAACAAGTACTTGTTGACCGCACGAAGCAACAGTTTCATGAACTTATATTGTTGCAGGCCACGCTACGCCATATTTTTGAAAACATTGACCAGCAACAGGCGTGTCACATTCTGGTGAAGGCCGGTTACGAACCGAACACGTTACACGCTGCCGTTCTCGGCTGTTATGAGCCTGTCATACGTGGTGATGTTGATCGGGTTATAAAGCAACTGGAGGAGGCGGTAACCGTTATTTCCGGTAATACCGACATAGGCCGTGATGACAGGGAAAACAGCGTCTCTTATCTGAACTCGCTGATTCAACTGGTTCATTTGGCCCGAGAGATATCCTGTCTTGAATGATGGTGTTTTTTACCACATTGTAGCCCGTCAGGGAGCACAGCGGATTGCGGGGTATTTACAGGATGAAGTACCAGATAACCTTATGCTCCCGCTACGGTTGGGTGCGGACGTATGTTCAGGATCAACCTGCCGCATAAGCTATTCAGCACTCCAGCGCAGTTTCTTGATGGCAGTTATCAGAAAAATCGTTTAAAAACGTCAATTCCGGTTTTGTTTGTTTCTCATAAGAGGCTATGGCTCGAGCCATGTTACAATAGGTCAGATGCGTCGCATCCGTTCTTATCCAGCTATTGTTGCGTTTTTCCGTTTGGCCATCGTAATTTTTTTTCAGCAAAATATTTTTTATATCCCGAATTTTTTCCGCATCATCCATGAGGTCATCATTAAGAATGTTATCAATAGCCTGAATGCCTCTTGGCATACGTGATTCGTTTTTAACATCCCCTATAAATTGAAAAGCGTATTGCGGATGGGTGAATGATACAAGATAGACTGCCAGCTGTCTTAAGGAATTACATCGTACTTCCTCTTGCCAGTTTTTTGTTTGTGTTAGTTCCTGTTTTAGGGTAGCCAGTAATTCCGAGGATAGTGACATGCTGATTCCAAATGAATTTTTTGTTAAACGATTACACAAATACCTGGTAATTTCAAGATGTGATTGATCAGGGGGTGTTGACAATTACAGAGCCATAATTTATCGAATAGTTCTCTTTTTTTGGTAGTGCATTAAAACGGTTGATGCACTACCAGAGATTTACAATGAATGGGCTATTTTATTAGATTCGATAACCGGCAAAGAATGATTTGTTTTCGCTTTTTCCGCGCTAAAAAAAGTAACGGATGAGGCCGCGCGTTCACTACAATAGGACGGTTGACCATGCATAACAACGGGAACATGCAAATCCGCTATTCCTTCGCTCAATCTACCGGAGTGCTTGGTACTGATAACAGAATAGTCGTTTTGTCGAAAATCAAAAATAACCCGGCTTGCATATAAACAAGTAATGTTCAAACCAAGTTCCCTGTCAAATTTTTCTTCCAATTGTTGATATAATTTGCTTCCAGGTATGTTTTTTCCATTTATAGGGTGACTTTGCCCGACTAATGTGATCTCGGTTTTCTCACCAGCCAACTCTTGCCACGTCAGGTTGTCCTTGTCAGTAAGGATACGTAAGTCCTCGATAATTCTTTCTAACTCCTCTTCAACTGTGCCTGCTATTTCCGGTTGGTCAGCACGGTCTCCATTGATATGTGCCAGGTAATAGCAAGGTATACCATTACTATCTACCGTTTCTATCATAACAGCAACACAGGTAAATAACCCTTCCGTTCCTAATATATCCAGACCACTATTTTGCTTGAATCCGGCACCACTATCGACACAAACGCGATAACAACTCAACCCATCCATAGAAGAGATCATGTCAGGTATTGGATCATAAATTTGTTGCCTTATCATTAGATTACTTAATAAAATTGCAGCCTTCCATTCTGATTTTACCTCACTCAAGATTTCAATTGCCTCCGTAATACAGTCGTATTTAACCAACGCTTCGTACAACTTTGACATGTCAAATATTGGAGAAGGAAGATTGTCACTGTCAAGCAATTCTATAGATTCATTATGCTCATTTTTTACTATTAATTTTGGCATGATTACAATAATATCCTTTAAAAATATCGTTATTGTTTAACATAGTTGGCAAGGTATGTTTTTACATGGAGTTTACAAAAATCATCATTCATAATACCGTGCCAACTACCAACCATTAGCCATGGATTAAAGCTTCCATGGCCTCGGGCTCTGTGAACAAAAATTTTCACAGCTGCAAATGAGGCTAATTGGCGCCATTATGTCTTTGAATTCGTTAAATAGAGCCAGCTATTCGCCTCATTCAAAGACATAATGGCACTCAATTATCCACATTTTCGCTTTGCGAAAAAATTGGTTCACAGAACCTAGAATGAGTATTAGATTTTTCTATTCATCGTATTTTCATCCTTCTCAGGCTCATTATTCAAACGCTCTTTTATCCTGTTTAATTTATTATTGATTCTGAAAAAAGTACTTGTACAGCCGATATCATCAACAGTCATTTTCCTTTTTGTAATAGGATCCGTTCCCTTTTGTTGAACCCACTGGGTCAACTCTTCCTTTTTATAAAGCCTTTTTGGGTTGTCTTTTGTAAAAGCATGCTCTTGTAAAGAATCAAGCTCTTCGAGACTAATAAGACAATCATCTTGTAAAAACTCCATATTTTTTTCTGTTTTTCCCAAAAAATTCAATTGATCTTCTGATAATTCTCCTTCATTTTTGACAGTTTCATATACATCATCAAGAATTATATAACCACTATAAGCCTCATTTTCTGTTTTATCGATTGCATTGGGTCTAATAAATCGATTGGAGTCATGAATATCATATCCACTTTCCTTTAACTTGCCAATCAAGCTATTTACTGCATTCATAATGCCATGAAGATTTAAATTTTTCGCCTCAATTTCATCTTTATATTTTTTATAGACCTTCTCAATACTTACGTTCTCCCACTGTTCATGTATATAAGCAAACCTGCGATGTGAGCATTGACCAGAACTATCTAAGAAACTAACGGTTAAGCATCCCTCTTTACTGCTTTCACGTATAAGAAAAGGACGATATAAATTGGAACGCAATATTTTTTGCTCAGCTTTATCTATTGATAATTTATGGATAATAGAAAACTTCATGTCTTCATTAATTATTTCATACATATCATCATTATTTTTCATGGTAAATCTCCAAAGTTAATATTAATAAAACAGACTATCTAGACCTATTACAACTTGGTGGAGTAATGGAACCGGATTCAATTGCTCATGAAATTATTGTTAATTTCAGAGTTATTTCTTTCAATAATTTCTATTTTTTTTGCTGTTCTTGTTTGACGATTAAAGAAGGAATGAACTTTTCCATCTCGCAGGTGAGTATTGATGGCTTGTCTTTCACTTTGCGACAAAGCTCTGGGTTCATTTTTGTATTTGGCAACCAAAGTTTCTTTGATCTTGTGCCACCGTTCTCGTAACTCTTTTTTATCTGATCTTGATGAGCTGGATTTGTATAGGATTTTTATCATTGTAAGTTTTTCTAAATCGGATTTTTCATCAGAACTGGTTTTCTCACCTTGATATAACTGTTCTTCCTTATATAAAGGCTGTGTTTGAGAAAGCAAACTGTTAAAATCTCTCTCCATAATTATTTCTTTGGGATTGGTGTGCTCAATACAATCAACCCCAAACTCCATAGGCTCACCTTTATTTTTAGCGGCGCACTTTGCCATAGAAATTACCGTCTTACCGTATTGATAATCTATTTCCCCGCAACCTTTGATCGTATTAACCAGTTCCACTTCATTGCCTTCATAATGTTTTAAGTGCAGTGTTACATTTGAAGGAATTAACATCTTGTTTACAGAAAAAAAATGGCTAATTTTTTCCAGTATATCGCCCTTGTTTTCCCTAATAATTCGCCTGTCATCATAAAAATTAAAAGAAATCTTGGACTGGGGGTTTTCTGAAGCGATTTTATGCATTTGTGCATAAAGTATGGATAACTTGTTTTGATCAAAAACCCAAGTATTATAATCGCTGTTTCTTATGGAATCCGGGTATACGAAAGCATGACTTTCCTCTTCCGGTCCAGGAATTAAAAGTTCTTTGGCTTCCTGAAAGGAAGAACCTGGCTGAACGTGGGAATAAATATCAGCCAAGAGAAACGGATCAAGACTTGCACCCATGTATTTGCTGAATGTTTCGGTAGCTGGAAAACAAGATCCTTTGATAAATAGTCCATGCTCTGTCATGGTTGTGCTGTTGGCTCTATCTGTATAAATATCTTGCCGATTTGAACCTACAAAACTTATAAATTTATCGTATTTATTTTCTGAACGATGCGACGTAATTTCTTCTATAAGATTTTTATTATGTTCAATAACATCTTTGTTACTTGATAGGATATAATTTATATTGGCCAAGCATCCATCAAAATCCAAGGACACAACGTGTATTTTCTCTCTCTTTTCTTTCATAATATTCATCCAATTTGTATTGCACATTTTCATTGTATGAACATCAGATTAATGAGAGCTTACTTCTACTTATCTTTTAGATAATCCTCCTTTGCACACAGCGAAGGACAACTTAATAATTCCTTAATAATACAGGTTGGCCTGGAGAGATAAGGGTATGGTTATATATAAGCCACCGTTCATGTCACCATCCCTGCTTACTTGGTAACAGGCCCAATTTTTAAAGCCGATCAGGGATGCGCATTTGTATTTGGCAAGCTGGCGGGGTAAATGCAACACGAAGACTGGAAAAAGAAGAACGACATTAGGGCGTGTCCTCATTCTATTTCACGGCTAAAACCTTTGCTAATTTGCTCAAATTACAGTTTGAATTCGTCAAATAGGGCTGGCTATTCTCCTCATTCAATCTGCAATTTGCGCTAAATTATCCCAACTTTTAGCTCGCGAAACAGAATGAGGACACGCCCTAGCATATCAGACAGTGCTTACCAATTTATATAATAGTCCTTAATACGATTACCATGGTCCGTTTGAAGATAGAAAATCAATAAAATCACGAATATAATCGGCACCCGTTTTATGTGGTTTAAATACGGAATATACTTGATCATGAAAATTCATTCCCTCAAATTTTACCTGATCATAATCCTCAGAAAGCTGATATTCAGAGGATGAGATAACACCATACCCAAGACCTTCAGAAACAGCACTTTTAATAGTGGAAAACGAGCTGGTGAAAATAAGCTGGTCTTTTTCTACGCCATTGTCCTCTAAAAAATTCAGAATTTTTAATTGCGCCTCCGTATTCGGTTTTATAATAAATATTCTGGCTTTTTCAATCTCATTGAACGTCACGACATTGTTCGTTTTATTTTTATGTTTAGGTGCTATAAAGACATAACTATAATTAGAAATAATTTTTGTTGTAAAATTACTCCCTATCAGGCTTGATTTACCTAAAATTGAAATATCCCGGGTATCTGAACCTAAATTAATTAAGGATTCCTTTTTATTCTCAACATGTATTTCTATTTTGATGTCCTTGTGCATTTTTTCAAATGCGTAAATTTTACTAAAAATTAGTCTCTGGAAAGAATGCCCCATGGATAACCTTATAACCTTTGGCATCGCAACAATATTTTGATCAATTTCCTCATTTATCTTCTGCAGGCTATGGTAAATTGGTTTTAATTTCTCAACCAGATATTGCCCGGATTTGCTAAGCCTGATTTGGTTTTTGTGCTTGGTGAAAAGAATCGCGTTGCAAGATTCTTCAAGCTTGGTGATTTGCTTATGTACAGAGGGAGGAGATAGATTTAATATTGATGCTGTTTTCGTATAATTTAACGTATAGGAAGTAATAACAAACACTTCTATCTGTCTCATGCTCAATTTCATTCTTGAATCCTTTAAAATTTTTAGCCCTTACATGTAATACCCCGTAGATTATCTATCCTAACCTCTTCTTTAACTTATTGGGAGAGGACATACAGCGGGAGCGTCAGATTTTCCTTCCTGGCTTCATAACCGACGAAAACCAAAACACCAACATTACGGGTAATCGTAATTTTGTACATGGTGTCCGTATCGGGTATTGGGTCAGGAATATCATTTGGATTACCTTCCGCCGCTTAATATTTACGTTCAGTCAAATCCTGTAACTGGTCGGACTTCCAGGCCATAGCCAGTACTTTATTGGTAAAAAATTGTAAACATAATAAAAAAACAGGCATACAGAGGTTGGTCTTGCGCAATAGCAACCGTCTCCGGTGTCGTCACGATTGACTGGCTCGTTGGAAACGTCGGGCGAGGCGCCCGACCTACGACTTGCCGCTGTCGCGGCAATAACAAACAAGCAAGGCAACTTCAGTGAAACGTTGTACTAGGCACAAGCTGCGGCGGTATGGGTAGGTAAACTTTCCGCATCCCGTAGATCCGGTTTTTGAGTTTCCTGCGGAGCAAAAAAGACCGGATACTTCGTTTGTCGCGCAGGCAGCTCGTAACTATTGGCGGGTTTGTCGGACAGAAATTTATTAATAAAACCGGTCCAGGCTTCCCTGATTTTGCTGACCAGATGATGAAGTGCCTGCCGTAAACCGGCTAACACACCCAGTTGCTTGCCTATTTGTTGACGGTGTACATTGTCGGAATCCTGGAATTCCCTGGCGGTATCGGTTAACTCCCGGATATTCAGGTGGGTGGCTACTTGTTGCAGATGTTTTAGCTCTTTATCGCTGATATGCCCGTCTTGATAAGAGTTAACGGCGAGATCAAGTAGTGTATTAATTTCCGACTTATATTTGTCTTTGAATTGATCGTAGGCCGGTTGTTCTTTTAATAAATTGTTTAACTCATTGATTTTATCCTGGAGTTCTATTAATTCGGCTTCGTCAAGATTGATATCCAGTTCTGCCAACGCGGCTTTCATAGTCAAAATCCTGACGCATTGCTGCTTTAAAAGGGTACCATTTAGAAAAATGCCTTCCAGGTTATCGGGATCTAATATCCGCAGTTGATTTTCCAGTTGCTGAATAAGTCGCCTGGTGTGGAAAAGGTCTTCCATATAATCCCTGGCATAAGCTCTGACCAGGATGTCGAGCTTCAGCTTTTCATTGTTCATAAACGGACAAAAATCATAGCCGGCGTTTTGCACAATATCCTGCCGCAATGAACGGATAGTCTCGTTATCCGGACTATCCTGTTTTTCCAGCCACTGTAATTTTAATATATGGTAGAGATGATGGTATTCATGTTTCTTGTCACCCGCATAAAATGGAATAACTATCTCGTTGATTTCCAGCAAAGCCCGAACCATTTTTTCCTCGATCTTTCGGTCAAGGTTTTCTTTAAAAATATTTTCAAAACCAATGAGTAATTCCGGTGAAATCACTTGCAGGTGCAGTTTTTCAAGATCAAGAAACTGCTGTTCGTATTGGCCGTACTGGTTATTGAAGCGGCTTAAATCATCTAATGTGGAATCGGTGTAAACACGAAAGCCGGAGCGTATTTTTTCAATGGATTTCAATAATTGAGAACGTCGCTCATCATAGGCAAAGGTCTCATTGGCAAAACGGCTTATGGATACGTAACTGTAATTATTATAAAAATCGGATAATTCGATTTCAAAGATATCGGCGTTGGCATCTTCCACAGGAGTAAAGGCCATCGTACCCTCCTCTTGAAGATAAGTCCGTCCGGTACTGCCCCAGGGGTTTCTTAACCGGACATAGCGAACTTCCCGGACGGTTTCCACCATGGTTACAGGATGTGTGGCCTTTTCTTCCCGGCTAAAAACGTCAAGCACGGTGTAGGCATGGTTGTTACGCAAACCGGGAACCGGAACGGTGAATTTTTCCGGAGTTGCCGCGGTAACCAGTTGTCCGTTGGCCAGGGCGTCTCGCATGGCGTTAAAATGTTCGTTTTGTTTTACGGTGTAAAAGCCTGAAAAGGCAGAGACTTCGCCGCGAACGGTTTTGTCAGCAACAGGCACGTTATAAAAATTAATACATTCCACCAGAAACTTGCCGAGATCAGGGTACTTCGTTTCGAACCCGTCACTGATCAGGTCGACGATGTGAAGTAATTTATCACCTATGCTTCCTTCGCCGCGGAGAATTGTTTCACAGGCGACCCGATTTTCAAGGTAAAACTGAAAATACGCCATATAATCCTGGTACGCTTTTTCGAGCGCCTCTTCCGGTGTTCCCGCAAAGGCTTGCATGGCGACGATTTCTTTTAATTGCAACTCCAGTACACCTTTAAAAATCTTGTCTTTCTGGGGGAAACTTTCAAGTGGGAGATCTAAAAGCGGTTCGATTTGGCCGCGCTCGGAATCTTTAATCAACCAGAATTGTTCGCCTTGGGTCATATTAAGGCGGCGTTCCTCTTTCAGGCCGGTTAAAATAGTTGTGGCCCAGGACATTTGCCCGCCTTTGCTGAAAACACTGCTGGCTGAGGAATCGACGTCTTTATTCATACGTTTGCCCAAAGCCACGTAAGCGGTTTCCAGCACATGAACCCACATTGCCTTGTGAGAATTTAAGGGAAGGCCTTTCTCATCAACCAGCATCGCTGTATTGACCCGGATATATTCGGGTTTGAGCGTTTCAGGATTAAATAATCGCACGGTTGTCGAGCCGTCGTCATGCTGCTTCATCATCCCGCGAATAAAATGGGCGCCGTTGGGATGATTGAGAATGGCCTGCATGGAGGCGAGTAAAAAACAATTGGGGATCCGGCTTTGATTGATCTCCGTTAGGGAAGGCGATGAGTCCGGGTTCGGAAATAATCGTTCGTTGCTGCGTTGATAATGTTCTTCAAAGAGAAAACTTTTTTGCGGATGTAAAATTTCAACCTGATCGTAGCTGATGCCCGGTATGATATCACGTTGACTTTCCGGAAGGTTGCTGGCAGCAGCGGAGCTGTCACGTTCAAAGAGCGTGATTTTAAAACGAGGCGTTTCGCTTTGTCGATCGGCGTTAAGAGGTTGAATAATGACAGGTTGGCCTTCGGGAATAATCACGGAATCATTAATACGTATGGGGTGCTTTACTTTTCCTCGAACACCGGGAAAAACACGAACCTCGCGCTGTTTAAGATGATCTGCGGTGATTGGAAGCTCCGGTACACTCATGTCAAGAACCTGTTCAATAAGACAACAAGCTGTATAATACCACTTGGAACTCAAAAAATAAACATTATTGCTATAAAATACCCACGTAACCAGGGCTATATCCGATTGGTTTTGACTGCTGATGGGCCGTCAATTGACCGCCCATCGCCGGAGCTTATTATTCCACACTGGTATCGACAATAACCCCGTGAAGCGTTTTATGAACAGGACACAAATTGGCGATTTCGGTGAGACGTTCAATCTGTTCTTGCGACAGTTCCCCCTCCAGACGTATGGTTCTTTGGATATGATCTATCTGGCTGGACGCATCCAGGCAATGTTCGCAATCCTTTGAGTGTTCCCTGGAGTGTTGTAGCTCAACCGTCACGTTGTCAAGCGGCCATTTTTTTCTGTCGGCGTACATGCGTAACGTCATTGAGGTACACGCACCAAGAGCCGCGAGTAAATGCTCATAGGGATCCGGCCCTTTATTTGTTCCGCCGACCTTGGCTGGTTCGTCGGCCAGCCAGGTATGATCATCACTGGATACGGTTTGTAAAAAGCGGTGATCATTCTCGCTGACCAGCACATGCCCTTTGGCCAACCCGGGGTTTGCCTGCTTTTGCGCGTTTTTCATATAACGCTCTGCCCAGGCTGCGATGACTGTGGCCGCGTATTGAGCATCCTCTTTATTGCTTAGAAGATGATCCGCCGTATCAAGGCTGATAAAGCTTTTGGGATGTTTGGCTATGCGATAAATTTTTTCCGCCTCCTGGATGGGTACAACGGCATCAAGGGGGGAGTGCATAATGAGTAAAGCATTATGTGTTTTGTCCTGTATCGTTTCCTTGTATTGGCGGATATCGTCCAGAAATTGTTTTTTAATAGTGAATTCACGTATTCCCAATGTTACCCGAGCGAGACCTTTCTGTTCAATCTGGTCAAGCGACAGACCAAAGTGATGTTGTACGTGTTCGGGAGTAGACGGCGCACCAATGGTGACCACGGCGACCGCTTCCCTGATTTGCTGTGCGGCCAGAACGATGGCTGTTCCACCGAGACTGTGTCCTATCAGAAGTTTTGGCGCGGCGTACTTTTCCCTGAGAAAATCGGCCGCAGCAATCAAATCCTGGACATTGGAGGAAAAATTGGAATTGGCAAAATCACCCTCGCTGTTGCCGAGACCGGTAAAATCAAACCGTAATACCCCAATACCGTGCTCCACCAGTGCCCGGGCTATTCGTGAAGCCGCGGAGATATCTTTTCCACAAGTAAAGCAATGGGCGAATAACGCGTATGAAACACAATCCGATTCCGGTAATTCCAGCACACCGCGTAAGGTTACGCCCTGACTTTCAAACTCTATATTCTGTTTCATCGTCCTGTCCTTCTCATGAATTTTGATTTCGCTTGGTATCTTATAGCGGGATTACGTTTATCCGGTGGAACGTAATACCCGCAATACGGCCGCAGGCCTCCTTGCGGGCTACGGCTATAGTTCTATAACAATAATAATATTTTGTAGCCCGTCATGAAGGCGAAGCCGAAATGCGGGATAACATTCGCTCGACTACTCTCCTGTTCTATCGGTATAATATTGCAACAGGAAACCCGCAATACGGCCGCAGGCCTTCTTACGGACTACTAATAAAATTGTGCCAGAACAATTTGGTTCACTGAGCCTAAGTATGGATGATAGGAAACGAATTTCGCAACTATCCGGTACCAGATTCTGTACCTTTGAAAGGTTTGCACAATGCTAAGCCTGATCCTATAGTTTAATGAAATAATAAGGAAAAAAGAGGGAGCATGGCAATTATCATTTTTGTCCTTATCGTAGCGTTATTGTTATGGGTCGTGTACATCTATAATACACTGGTTAAGCAAAGAAACCAGGTTCGGGAAGGATGGAGCGGGATCGATGTGCAATTGAAACGACGCCATAATTTGATTCCCAATCTGGTAGAGTCGGTCAAGGCTTATGCGGGACATGAATCAAGCGTTTTTGAGGAAGTCGCTGAAATAAGGTCAAAAATAGGGCAGGTGAAAGACATTGCCGAGCAGGGAAAACTTGAAACCCAATTGTCTTTAGGTCTTGGTAAGTTAATTGCGATAGCTGAAAATTATCCGGATCTTAAAGCCAGTGAAAACTTCATGCAATTACAGCAGGAATTGAGCAATATCGAAGATCAAATTCAGTTGGCTCGACGTTATTATAATGGAACCGCTCGCGACTATAACACAACCATTGAAAGTTTTCCCCAGATTTTAATTGCGAATTTCTTTAAGTTCGAGCCGTTTGACTATTTTGAAATTGACAATGACAAGGAACGGGAAGTGCCCAAGGTGGATTTCAGCAAACAAACCCAACAATAATTGAGGGACTGTCATGTTCAAAACAGGGATGGCGATCCTTTTTTTTGTAGTATCCTGCCTGGCCCACTCCGAGGCGCCTGTTATTAACCAATACGATGCGACCATCACCATTCGTAAAAACGCTGAAATTATTGTCAGGGAAGTGATTGATGTAACAACCGACGGCGTGCGGATTAAACGGGGCATTTATCGTGATTTTCCCACGCGATACAAAACACCGGAAGGTTATGATTTTGACATCGGTTTTCGGTTGCTCGATGTTCGCCGTGATGGCAAATCCGAGCCGTATCGGGTTGTTAACAGGAGTAATGGTGTTCGGATTTATATTGGCAGTTCCGATACATTCATTACGCCCGGCAGGTATCAATACCAGATTATGTATTCGGTCAATCGAGCGCTGGGCTTTTTCGCCAATCATGATGAGCTGTACTGGAATGTCACAGGTAATCAATGGGCATTCCCAATACAATCCGCAACCGCTCTGGTGGTACTGCCTGAGCAGGTAAAGATCGAAAAAGCAATGGTCTACACCGGACCACCCGGTGCACGCAGCCATAATGCGGAGATTTCTTACCCGCAAAATAATGAAGTGCTTTTCACGACCACAAAACCTTTGCCAGCCGGACATGGCTTGACTGTTGTGGCAGGCTGGCCAAAAGGCATCATTATCGAGCCGGACTGGTATAAAAAAATCAATTATTTTCTGGAGGATAACAGCCAACTGGCATTCATGGCGTTGTGCTATGTCCTTCTTCTCGTGTTCTACGGCGTGGCCTGGTTTTATCTGGGACGGGATCCGGATAGCAAAACAGTGATTCCATTGTTTGAACCGCCACAGGATTTTTCGCCGCAGTCACTTCGATATATTAAAAAAATGGGTTATGACAATAAAATATTTACGGCGGCCATCGTGAACATGGCGGTTAAAAAATATTTGACTATCGAAGAAAAAAAGGATGACGAATACGTCTTGAGAAAAACAGGTGCTGATGAATCGTTGTTGACGGAACCTGAAAAAGCAATCAGCAAGGAATTGTTCAAGTATTCCGGGAAGATGGTCATTACCCAGGAAAATCACAGCAGAATTTCTGAAGCTATCGATCAATTCAAGAAGGCGTTAAAGACCGCGTATCGCGACAAATATTTCGTGACCAATACACCGGTGGTGATTCTGGGATTTATTATTTCAATCATTAGTTTTGTACCCGTTTTTTATCATAATATTTCCTTGTTATTTCCGGTTGGTTTTATAGCTTTTTTCGCGTTAATTTTTATTAAAGTCGTCCATGATGTTTTTTTATATATGAAACGCAGCAGTTTTATTATAAAAGGAATCGCATCTGTCGTAGCAGCCATCTTCCTGATAGTAATGTTCCGTTCTTTCTTTTCCTCGGAGATGATGGATGGGGAAGTTGCCATTTGCGTGGCGGTGGCGATATTTATCGCAACCAACGCGGTGTTTATGTATTTAATCAAAAGACCTACCGCGTTAGGAGCCGAGGTGATTCAGCAGGCCAGGGGATTCGAGATGTTTTTAAAGGCCACGGAAGAAGATCGGTTAAATTTCAGAAATCCGCCGGACAGAACACCGGAGTTGTTTGAACGTTATTTGCCGTTCGCATTGGCTCTTGGCCTGGAACAGGTATGGTCTTCGCAATTTGCTGGTATTTTAGCGCAATACAAATACCAGCCGTCCTGGTACGTGGGAAGTCATTACCATGATTTTTCTCCAACGTCCTTTTCTAACACCATAGGAAGTTCATTAAACAGCGCCATTGCTTCATCCAGCGTTGCCCCCGGCTCCAGTTCAGGATTTAGTGGTGGTGGTTCCAGCGGAGGTGGTGGCGGCGGTGGTGGCGGAGGAGGTTGGTAATACGACCGTTTACTTTAAATTCCCCGCACCGTTTTTTACAAAAAAGCGGTATCCCGTAAGGAGGCTTGCGACCGTATTGCGGGCTACAGGAAACTTATGCTGGGTTACCAATTAGCCGCATTTGCAGCTGTGAAAATTTTGGTTCACAGAGCCTAATAGGACTGTGATAGTTCAAATGCTATGTTCATGTCTATTTTGGTAATCATACTGAAGACCAAATCCTGCTCTGAAGCGATCGGAGCGCCGGGCATGGCTTTTAATCCCCGGTACAAGACGACCAATGCTTCCAGTGCTATACAAGGATCCCAGGTGTTTAATTGATGTGTTTTAATGATATCCAGCATAAATCCCAGATAAGGTTTTAATATGTCGTAATTGCTGCGTTGTAATAATTCTTCGCAGATGGATATATAGGCTATTAATTTTACCTTATCGGAAATGGCTTCCTTGTTGATTAAATCCAGTTGGTTTAATTCCCGCGCATAATTTTTCCGGGGCAGATTGGAAATAACCTGTTTGATGTTTCGTAATTGATCTTGTTGTTGGGTGGTTAAATCTGAAATGCGTTCGGCGGCGTTGATTAATTTGGTCGCTTTCAGATTTGTCAATGTAATGGCATGTTTTTCATTGAGGAATGGTGTGCCATCGTTGAAAGTTAATAATTCCATACCGGGAAAACGATGTAGCAGGTGAAAAAATTCCTGTTTGACCACGTCATGGCAAGGTTGAAAATCTTCCCCCGCTTTTTGCAGCAAATCAAGCGCCATAATTTGTAAATCAAACCAAAATGGTTCCTGAGGTAATATTTCCTCAATCAGACGGATTAATGCAACGGGATTTTGATTCGGTAATTTGATACGCTCCATATTAAAGGAGTCAGGGGGTGCTACAAGGGTGTTTCCCTCCTCTATAACCGGAATGGTGGAAATCATTCCCCAGCTGGCTATTCTGTTCAGGTAATAGGCGTAGGGATCGGTTACGCTGGTTTCCAGTAAGTGTCTCGCCGATTGCAACAAAATAGTGAAGCCTTGTTGTTGCCCAACCTGGCTCTCGCTCGCTTCAGGGATGGACGGGGCTGGTAAGGATTCCGTTTTTTTCGCCTCGGGTGTATTTTCCGGTTCCTCGGGTTGTTGTTCGCCTGACAGGGTTTTTAATTGTTGCTGAAATTTTTCGTGGCAGGAAATATCCAGTTTATGGGAACGGGTAATGTTGTAAATGGCTTCAAGATTCGCCATGGTTCTTTTAATGTTTCTTGTATCGGAATAATCAAACTCCTGATGTTGCAGGTATTTATAGCCGTGTTCAAAATACCAGCTGATAGCATTGCCGAGCGTTTTGGGTTTGTTTTGAGGGTATAACCCATCAAAGTAATAATACAATAAATTGTAAATTAACAAGCTGCCAGTCTGTAAACCATCGCAGCCATATTGTCTGACCAGAGCATAAGCCAGATAACAGGCTACAAGGATATCTTTTGAGCGAAATTGTAATATAGCAACACTTTCATTGATTATTTGTTCCCAGTCAATTTCCGTGACCTGGGCAACGTCGGTGAGTTTGCCAATTTCATTTCTGATGAACTGATAACCGGGCATCGCATGACAATCATAACCACTCGGGTGTTCCCCTGGTATCGCTTTTTTTCCAAGTTTGGCAATGTAGGCGATATCAGCCATTATCGTCATGCTCCCAGCATTGTGTTATTACTCTGGGTACGCCTATCTTCTTGTTCAGTTGAGATTTTCTCATCTCGTCTGCTTTCAGTACCGCGAAATACTCCTTAACATTTTTCATCAGACCGTCCACTCCGATAAACGCGTAAATGAGATGAATGGTTTTGACATTATTCTGTTTTAAAAATTTTTCGTTATCAGGAAAATAACTGGCCGGGAAATATTTACCGCCCTGATCGAACTCGTCCATGAATCTGAAAAATCCCAATTTTCCCGGGTAGTCCACTTTTAATGTGGTGGCAGGGAAAAATATTTCGATGCTTGTTTCTCCACAGGTATCAAACTTTAAATTTTTAATGGTGACATCGGAAGGGTAATTATAGTTCTCCAGAGTCACTACTTCATTCGCACAGTTGATGGTCAGCAAGGTGCGGTAGGGAAGCAATTTGGCGTCTTTGTTGACCCCCGTTGGTCTGGATTTGATGCTTAAATTAATCGGCAGACTGTTTTCTATCTTGTTCTTTTCCAACGTGACCATATTGCTTTCGTAGTTCAGGCGATTGCCCAGATTCAGTATTGAAAAATAGACATTTTTAATCGGAATTTTATGGTTGAGAACAAATTTGGGAATAAAATTATTACCGACTTGATGAACGAAGGAAGACATGTATTTTTTGTTGAATTGCCAGATTGCTCCTTCCTTGTCGAAAAGAAAGGCGTTTAACTCTTCACCCGGTACGAGGGAGATCGATTTCAGATAAACCTGTTCAATCCATTGTTGCTGAATGTAACAGGACGCGTAGCGATTGGTGTAAGTGATGTAATAATCCAGCGGGCCTCTCATGATGTTCCAGAACGCGTTGGCATCATCCAGCGTATCGTAATGATCCAGAATACGCTTCATGTTAATCAGTGCCTGATAGGCTTGCATAATTTTTGAGACGTTGCTGTCGGTTCCCGACTGGCTGTCAAAAAGATTTTTTGCGGCGATATAGGCGTCCTGGGAACGAAAATAGGGTTTTTCGTACAATTTTTGCAGAAGGCCGTGATAGGTGATATAGGTTTTAACCGCACTGACCTGGTTTTTAAACAACAATTTTTCTGCCGGGGTATGGGACGTCTTGTCCGCTTTAAAATCGGACGGTTTTTTGGCCAGGGTATTGATCATATCATTGAGCTGTTCCGTTAGCTTTGACTCGCTAACCTTATCGTGATCCTCACTGCTGATAACCGTGGCGAAGCGTTTCGCCAATTCAATCCAGCGCGGAATCGTGATGGCCATCGGTGTTTGAAACTGGGCACTGATATCGAGCATTAACGCGTTATAGGGTCCTTGATCCGTCATCATATTGGTGAACGTTTTATCCCATTCATACTGATAGGAGAGGGTGTCAAACCCTTTATTAAACTGCAGGGCGAAATCCGTCCACGTATTGATTCGGTTTTCCGAATACCAGACATCAAATTGATATTTTTGTTTTGAAATATCAATGTAGACCGGGGTTGCCGTTTGAATGGCGTTGACCAGTTCCAAAATGGCTCGGGCGCCAGGTTCCGTATAGCCGGGGCGGATAATCGGTGTGAAAGCCCGGATACTGCCGGGCCAGTAGTCATTCAGTGTATAATCCTGAATCTCTTCCTGCGTATTCCCCCATTCTATCAACCAGTGCAGGTCAGAGTTGAGCAGCTTGGAATCTTCCAGCCATTGCAGTAATTTGCCGCGCTGCAGGCGGATTTTTTTGATATCTTTATTCCAGGCGACATAATCCTTATACAGACTACCAAACGATCGTAACAATCGTTGCGGCAGTGCGCTATAGCCGAGATAGCGGATTTCGGGTTTTAGCAAATCGGCCATATCTTCGCGACTCACATCGCTCATCCGGGCATCCAGAATATTGACCCGGCTTACCAGATTTTCCACGATGTAGGCTTTTTGAACCTGGGTTAAAAGATTCACTCTTTGCAATAATCTGTTGATTCGCGCATCCAGAATATTAATGGCGTATTTATTAAATTGCAGGACAAAATTATTGCTGTAAAAATCATATAATTTGTCCAGTCCGCCTTTGAAAGGCAAAGTGCGAATAGTCCATTTTTCTCTGAATTCTTCCAGCCCCAGCATGGTTTTGTGGTAAGCGCTGAATTGCACCAGATTTCTTTCCAGTTGCTGGCTATAGACGGGTTTTCGCGGCAGCATTTTTACAAGCGTCGTCAGTTCCCGAATGGTCTGAACGTACATATAAATGAAATAGGCGGCAAAACAGGAGGCGATAAAGTACCAGATCCCCAGTTTATACCAGTATTGTCTGCGTTTTTTAAGGACGGCTGATTTCAGAGGTTGCTGCGGCTTGATTAGGTTTACAAAAATTTTATCAATGAGATCATAGGTAAAAATGGTTTCCTGTTCGTTTCTGCCGGTTAAATACAAACCCCGTAATAACGGCGATTCACTGTAAACCGAACTGGCGAAGAACGTGCTTGTGAATAAATGATAATTTTCATAAAGCGCTTGCAGTTCCAGGGGGAATTTCAACACGTCCACTTCGATATTTTGTTGAAACGACAGGATATCGATGATTTCGTGGGTGCGATCGACCAGATATTCCATGGGTTCAATGGATGCGGATTGGGTGATGGGGTAGGAGACCATGTACCCGAAAGCCTGATTTTTTAATGGGTCGGATAATAATTCGGAAAACTCTTTAAATCCCTGTAAATCCTGGGCGTTAGATAGTATAAAAACAACCTGCTGACGAAAGCCGGTAAAATTGGCGATTTGATCGATACGATCCCTTAACATCCTCGCGTAATTGGTGACTTCTTTCTTGTCGCCTTTATATAGTAACCGGGCGGGCAGTTCCACAATGATTTGTTGAATGGTGCCGCTGTTTTTTTTGATTTTTTTAGCTTTCCTGAAAAAATCACACCATTGTTTATCCAGGGTTTTAGAGCATCCCTTATCCAATAGTTCGGGATCGACTGACCATAAAACCATATAATCAAGGATATGGGCTCGATTTCTCTGCAACGATTGATCGTCGCAATCTCCGATAGTGAAATGCGTGTGCAAGTGCAACGTTTCTTCACTTCCGTCGTGATTCTGGCCAAAATAAATCACCCAGGGCAAATTAATAAAATGTTTCTTTCCTCCGGCAATTTGATTATCCCTGATATAGGTGATGACGTTTTTATAGACCGCATTCAATCCGCTGTTGCTGATTTCCGCTTTTTCCGGCGTTTTTTTTGCGGATTTTGGTTTACCAAGCCAGGATACGACTCCTCTGATGGAAAAATATATTAAAGAAATAAATAAAAAAACAATAATAAAAATGAAAGGGGACATCCACATGGGAAAGTTGTAGACATTGGTCATGAGAAGAGACGATGCCGTGCTGACAAGTGTCGTGATGATCCAGAATAAAATGGTGCCAAATGTTCTCATTATGATTCTCTATTAGTTGATCATTTCTATATAATTTGTGACCGTATTGTGAATAACGAGATAGAAAAATATATAGAAAACTCCCAATACGGGTATAGGTAGCAGCCACCAAAGAATTTTTTTCCATATACGTCGGCCTGAAAATAACTTTTTGCCGTGAGTATCTTCCGAAGTATACGCTTCGGGATAAATGGTTATGGCGTTCACGTTTTCCTTGAAACCGTGATCCTGGGTTAATTGTTCCAGAGCATAACTTTTAAATCGAAACAATTCCGGAAAGCTTACCGATTTATGGTGTTCTCCCTTAAAACCAAGGGCGATGCAGCGATAGTAAATTCTAATCAAATCCGTTTTATTCAGTGGAATTTTGGCCAGGTAATCAAAAAATTCATCTCCGGCATCGGTCGTGTCGAAATATTCTGTTTGCAGGAGCAGCTCCTGCCATTGCGTTTTTCCGGACCAGTTTGAATTCTGGATTAACTCGTCTATCCAGGCGCATACCGCAAACAACGCCATTTTGAAATCATGGGAGGCGGAATCACCGACCCGCAATTTTATACGGGTAATGATGTCTTTGATTTGTTTCCGCAAGTCGTCATAATGAACCGTGGCAAAATCATTTTTTTTTAATTGGTAAACCAGTTGGAATAACTCGTTAAAATGATATTGTAAGTTCATTTATACTCCTACCGCGACGAGATCGATGGTCAAATCTATAGGTGTTTTACCGACATAAAAGGCCGCTTTTAATTCTTTCTCGATATTTCTCCACATGGATGAATTTTTATCGATCTTGTAATAAAGACAGCTCGCCCCCTTGGGCACACCATCCGGTGCTGTGACCAGCAGTTTCATTTCCGCGCCGGGCAGCGCGTATTCAATGTATTCTTCAATCTGTGAGTAGGCGCACAGTTTGCCTGACGCTTCTATAAGCTGCTTGACCACGTCCTGGTTATTTTCGGCATACACCACAACGTAGTAATCACGCCCGGTATTAATAAATCGGGGATTTAAGGTAGCCACGTAATAATTTTTCTCTTTCTGCATGCGGGCCAGCCGGCCAGGATCGGTCGAAATCGTATACAATAATTGCATAATAAGTGATTTCGCAGTGGAGAAGCTGGCGGTTAAGTCGTTGTGATTGTATTCGGGCAGTGCTCGCAAGGTTGCCGCATTTTCGGTAAACATACTGACATCCATACTAAAATAACTCAACTCCCCAATCAGTTGCTGCAAGACCGAGTAAATAAACCACGGATGTATAGCATCACCGCCCAGATAATGTTTTAACAGAGGCACGTAGCGCAGTATGGTTCTCAATGAAAACAAGCGTCCGAAATTGGCTTTGTCTATCTGGCTGTTGTACCAGTCGATAGGAAATTTGAATTTTTCAAGCTCCGAACCGATTTGCGTCAGTTCACGGGAAATCTCGTTTAACAGGCTTTGTAAATTGGACGATGCGTTTATTACTACGGAAGGAGGAATATAACTGTCTGATAAATAAATTTTATTATCTTTGCGATGTAATTCCGCAATTTGAATCAAGCGATAATTGTGGGAATCTTCCAGCTCGAAATCCCAAAACAGTTTCACGACGAAAAACAGGGAGTTTAACTGCGTCTGGGAACCTTGATGATAGAAATCCGGTAGCTCGTTGCCGTCGTTGAAGCTGATATATCGCGTGGTGATCTGCGACAGTTGTTCGGGATTATCGACGACCGTTACGTTACGTTGATTTTTTAACAAATCCTTGACGCCGATATAGACTTTTAATCGATCCTGGTTAGCGGGCCAGTCATTGATAAAGGAGCGCGGCAAAAATTTGGCGTTCGCATTGATTTGAATAAACTCACCGGTCGGTAATACAAAACTTAATTCCTCAACGTCAAACCGGCCATTGCTGATGGCCAGTTGATCCGCAACCAGGCGGCTGATGCCCCAGAAATAGGGGGTTTGCAATTTCAGGTAACTGGATTGCTGAAAATGCTGGTTAAACTCAGTGCACTGAAAATGTTGTGGTTGCAAAAACAACCCATGCTGCCAATCGATTGGTTTCGTCCACACGAATAGTCTCCTCCAGGTTGTGATACCAGGCTCTGTGCAATGTTTTAATACATGTTATTTTGGCCGGCACTTTTTCCATTTAATTTTGACCCTTAAAGAGTATCCACCGTTGCATTGGGTGTTTCCTTGGCCTTGCTTTCGGCACAGGCAATTCCTTTCGCACCCAGTTTCAGGAAAATGGCCATACGTCCCATCCGGCGATTTTGCTCCCAGAATTTGATCGGTTCCCAATGCTTGAATACCGGGACTTCAAAAATACGAACGACCTGGTTGGGAATCAGGTCGTAATATCCTGCTACGACAATCACTTTTTTAACACCGGCCATACGGGCAAATTTATGTACACGTTTTGAGCCGGGATCGACAATGAACGGTTGTATGAACACATTTTTCTCTTTCAGATCACCATCAAGGATTTTGGCAATGCCTTCGGAGTTGATGAGTAATTGTTGCACATCCTCGACATTGGCCACCTGAACAATGGCCAGTTTAAGAGTGTGCTTGCGGAAATTATATAAATTCAAATCATCGCTGGCGCAGATACTGAGAATGACGGCGTCATCCTGATAGGTGTTGGACAGTTGCGGTTTCTGTTCTTTGCCTCCGGTCGCGCAGCCGAACAGCAGCAGGCAGAACAGAATCGGAAGGCATTGCGCAAGGTATCGTCTGATTTCATTTAGTCTGCCGCGTCGTTTATTCATACCATCCCTGTATTTGGAAATACCATACGATGCGCTCGCGTTTGCGAATTAAATAAAATATCATACAGTTATATCAAATTATCGTGAATAATAAAACTACACTCTAATATAATTCCAGAGCAAAAATCATACTTTGGTCAACAATGATTATTATTGACCAAAGTAGTGTGATTTTGCTCTGGATATAATTTCTTGCTGAACGTCCGGGAATGACATGAAAACACACCCAAAACTGCTTCCTGAGTTACAAATTACCGCCTTGGATACCAAAAATATAACTGTGCTGGCGTTCGAGGGTACGATGGGCATGTCCATGCTGTATCAGTTTGATGTGGAGTTCGCCACCCGACAACCGATTGATTTGTCGCTTCTGCTCTATTCCAGGGCAACGCTACAGTTCCGTACCAAAAATGGTAAAAAGACCCCGGTGCATGGCGTTATCATCGAGTGCCGCCAAAGCGACGGCATCGGTGATTATTTTATTTACTCACTGCGGCTGGCACCGGGTGTTTACGGCCTGACCCTGACTCAGGACACAAATATTTCGCTGGACAAATCCATTCCAAACATTATTGAAGCTTTTTTTATAAAAAACGCCATAAGAAACTACAAATTTGATTTGATTCGTCAATATCCGCCGAGAGAATTTGTGTTTCAGTACAATGAAAAGGATTGGTTTTTTATCACGCGATGGATGCAAATGGAAGGGTTGTTTTATTATTTTAACCAGACCAAAACGGAAGAGCAGCTGGTTATCACCGACAGTAACCAGACGTTATTAAACAACAAGGACACTCAAATCATCTATTATCAGGCTTATCCGGATGACGCCGAGGCTCAGGGCGCTACCAGTGATCTGGCCTATAATTTTAAACAGTCCGTAACCCATTTACCGCAGCGTGTTATAGTGAATGCCTATAATCACAAGCAATCCTCCAAGCCCTACACATCCCAGGCGATGGTCAGTCCCAAGGGGTTCGGTGAGCGCAAAATCTGGGCCGAGCACATAGAAAGCATGGCTGAAAACCAGGAATTCGCCAATCGGGTGGCGGAAAGCCTGCAGTGCCAATCGAATCTTGTCGATATTGAAACGTCGGCTTCCCTGATGAATCCCGGGACATTGATTCAGCACCGGCGATTTAAAAACAACAGCTTGAATACACCGCACATTATAATAAAAAGCGTTTATGCCGGTTCGCAAAAAAAATCCTTTCTGTCGCAAAACGCCCATCAAAGCCGCGCTGATGAGGATTTTTTCAGTTGCCGATATTCCGCTATTGCGCAAACAGTGACCTATCGTGATGAAATCAACGCGAAGATCCCCAGAATTCATGGGGTGCTGCCCGGGTTTATTGATCACGAAGGCAGTGAAAACACGGTGCAAATCGACAAGGAAGGCCTGTACAAGTTTAAAATCGCCATCGGCAAGGATCCGGACGGCAAGGGATCGCACTGGGTGCGTAAAATGGAATCCTACATCGGGGATAAATACGCGCTTAACATCCCCATCCATAAAAGCATGGAAGCGGTCGTCGCATTTCACTTCGGTAATCCGGATCTTCCCATTCTTCTAGGCACGGTCAGTAATTCCACCCACCGTAATGTGATCATCAACGAAACGCAGAATTACATGGGGTTACAAACCATCAATGAAAACAGTTTCTTTATCAACGAGGAAAAAGGCAAGCAACAAGGGATACAACTGTATACGCCCAATAATAAAACGATGCTGACTTTGGGAACGGATAATATCTTTTCCTCCAAACTGGATGCCGGATATTACATGGGTACAACGAGCAGTGCGTTTATGAACATCCAGATTGATTTTAATCGGGACGTGGGCGGGAATTCCACCTTTAATTGCCATATGAATTCCAGTTATTACGTCGGTGAGAATCGAACGACCCACATTGTGATGGACGATATGTTATCCGTGGAAGGCAACTCGTTCTATAACATTGGGGGCAATTCCATTGGCATGGTTGGCGGTAATGATGTGATCACGGTCGAGGGCAATAAAAAAACAACAGTGAAGGGGTTTACCATCTATGCGAACCAGGGAGGATGGTCCGTTTACAATTACTGGGGCATCAAATACCACGGTGTAGTCGGTCTGGAGTTTATTTCAACGCTGGGCGGCAAAATCGTGACCTCGGGGCCATTTAATATCAATATAACCAATGGTTGGAAGTACGAGGATGATACGACCGTTAGTGTTAATACGTCCGCGGTTAAAGTCATAGAGGCCGCTTCCATTACCTTGAAAACAGGGCCCACGCAAATTACGCTCGATCCGGCAGGCATTTCTATTGTGACTCCTGAGATGGACATTAATAGTGCCACTATGTTAACCCTTACCAGTCCTCTCACGAACATTATGGGTGTGCTTAATGCATTTGGGGAAATTTCCGCGGGGCTGGTTGTTAATCTGGGCGCTGCTCCGACTCTGATGTCTGTGCCACCGGCCTCAGCCCTGTCATTGTCTAATGTGGCTTCGGATCAGGCCGCAGCGACCGGCGTACTGGGATCAATAAAAGGCGCGGCCGGCAGTGTGACCGGTGCAGCAGGAAAAGTGGCGTCCACCATGGTCGGAGGTTTTGCCATGGGGGTTGCCGCGTCCGCGCCGGGCATTTTGTCCGACTCCAGCGGAGACGTGGGGCCGAGCATTAATTTAACACCGCAGTCCGCAGCGTCAACGGGTGCGACAACGGCCGCTTCCGCGGCCGCCGGTGAGATTGCCGCCTCCGAGGTGGCCGCACCGTCTACAGCGGCGACTTCTGCAACCGCTGCCGGTGGCCTGGCTTCGGAAGGGGGTGCTGCTGCGGAAGCAAGCGGGCTGGCAGAGACGGCTGGCGGCAGTGTGGTGGGATCCGGTGAACCTGCCGGTGAAAGTCCCGCCTCATCCGAAACGACTACCCCGGCTGCTCCGGAACAAAAAACGGATTTAAAAGGCAAGGAGTAACGATATTTTTTCCTGTTCACAGAACCTAATAACCCAATACCTTAAACTGCGAGGGGGTATCGTGAATACCTGTGGTGTTGTTTTTGTTATTGGTCGAGGTGGTTCTGCCGAAATTGCAGGCCGGAATACCGTTAATTAAAATATTCAGCATGCCGGTGACCGGTTGCACAACACTCATATTGACGCCTGATACCACGCCGCCGCCAACCCCCAGTTCGTCTTTAAACGAAATGGGAATACTGGTTGAAAGATTGCAACTGGGAAAGTTATTGTATAGGACACTATAGGCGGCGTTGATGCTTGAAGTAAAATACCCGACGTCATCGAACGGTTGCGGCTTCCCCGATTGATCGAAACAAATGTCCGATGATCGTGCCAACAGCGTACCGCCCTGCATGGAAGACAGACAAGTCATGATTTACCCCAGGTGAATTTGTTTGGCCTTGATCTTGGCGTCGTTTTCCGAATGAATTTCAAGCTGGTTGCAATCCATGCGATGGGTATGATGAACGATGGTGCGCAGGCTTGATACAACACTTTGTTTGAATTGTTTAATCACCTGAAAACTGCGGGAAGCGCTTAAGCTAACCATGTCATGGATTTGCTCGAGAAAATCGGCGACAAACGCCATTTTTCTGTACCTCAGTGATAACTGCGTTCCCTCCAGGGAGGTGTTGTCGCTGTTGATTCGGCATGCAGGTGCTGATACCCGGATTGAATCGGTGGCATGGAGATGAAGGTTTCGGCTTTTTAAAACAACATCCTGATGGCGGCCAAAATCCATATCGGCCTCGACCTGGTTTTGCCGAGACAGGATGGACAGAATAAAAGGTGAGTGATCCGGATGAAAAAATACCTGCACCAGATCGTCAATTTGCGGTTTCAGAAGACACGATACCGCTTTTCGCGCAGGAAGCAGTTGATTGCCTGCCAGTATATGATAGGTGTCTTCAACAATAAATTTCACTGTTGCAGTGGTTTGGCTCGCTTCAATAGTTCGATTCGTAGTTGTTTTCATAACACCATCCCCTAAACACGCCATCTCTCGGCGGCCAGTTGTGCTTCATCGGTGGTTTGAATATGGTTCATACTCACCCTGGTAAACGCGACGTTGTCGGTCAGCATATCATGCTGTTTGGTAAAGTTCATATTGCTGTCTGTAAATTGCGAGTCGGCTATCCTGCTATAGTTAAAATGATTGTATTCCAGATTGCAATGGCTAAAGCGGCTGTCTCTGATATCGGTATGATTGAAATGGGATTTTGCTATGTCGCAATCCTCAAACGTGCCATGATGAATTTGCGCTTCGGTGAAAATGGATTTGGGGATTAGGCAGGCATGGAATCGTACCGAATCCAGTCTGGCCTGATGAAAAAGGACGCGATCGCTCAGTGACGGGCCGAACGCTACCTGGATCAGAGTTGCTTTGTGAAAATTAAGCCGTTGCATGAGTTTTGTGGAACGAAAATCCATGGCTTCAAGGTGGGCTTCGTCAAAAATACAATCGGTCATGGTTGAGCCGGTGAATGATGATTGGCGGAATTGAGAGCCCCTGAAATTAATCCTATCCAGGGAACATGTCTCCAAAGTCGTATTTTCAAGACGGCAACTGCCCAGGGCTGAGGAGGAGAAGAGGCATTCCCTGAGAGTCAGGCCTGAGAAAAAACAGCGATTGAATCCGCAATGTTTGATCCCGGTTTTCGTAAACAAACCGGTCATGTCCTGCTCAATGAAACTGGCATTGAAAATTGAGCCAGCCGAGGTATTGAATTCTCGCACCGTGTTTTTCTGAAAGACACTGGCATTTTGCTGACATTGTTCAAAGCAAATTTGCAGCATACTGCACTCTATAAACGTGCATAGCTCAAGCTGGCTGCTTTGTATTTGTACATTGTTAAATTCACAATGATCAAATGTGGCGAATTTAAGGGTACAACGTTGAAAGGTGACGTTATTGAATGTCACGTTAATAAATTGTGTCTGGGGAAAAATGTACTTTTCCAGAAGTGTGTCCGAGAGTATGCAATCCCTGATGATAGGGCCTTTGGATAATATATCGATAAACTGCTGTTTATTAACGGTGGTCTTCATGAATGGCAACCTCTTTGACGATACAACGCCGGGTTATGGTATTTTTTTTCTGACAATAATTAAAGTTGGCGCCAAACAGGTTTGAATCCAGAAACTGGCAATGGCTTAACTGGTTTTGGATGATGATGGCGTCCAGTAAATCCGTTCGTTCAAAAGTGGAGGAACGGATATGGCATTGGACGTAGCGTATTTCCCGGGCCAGGGATTGTGTCAATGTCATATCGGTTATGTCACAGGTATTAAATTGTGTGCGGGAAAGATCGCACCGTTTGAAATCGACGTGGCGCAGTTCTGTCTGGATTAGAGATGATTCAGGCAATACGCAGGATGTAACATGTATGTTGTGAATAAGGCTTTGTTGCGCGAAACGGCTGTTGGTCATATCGCAGTGTTCTATGGCGATCGTGTCCAGTTGGCTGTTAACCGCTTCAAATCGATTCAGGTTGCTTTTGATGAACCGGCAATCTTTTACAACACATTTCGTAAAACTGTTTTGTGAAAAATCACTATCCTGAATCGTTACCTGTTGCCATTCGCAGTTGGTGTGGGTGGTTTGGGTGACAGACGATTCTTTAAAAGTGGTATTGATAAAGCGATGGTTAACGAACTGACAAGACTGCCAGTGGCACTGTTGCAGAAGCGCCTTGTCAAAGCGGCAATCAACAAAGGTCGTCAGGTTTAATTGTGACTTGCTGAAATCGCACGCGATGCATTCGGATTTGACGAAGCTGCACGAGGCCGATTCAAGCCGGTTGAAATAACAGTTGTTAAAAACTGTTTTAAATACGGTGTAATGGTCTGACTGGATATCAAGAAAAAAAGCGTCCTGAAAGGTGCATTGTTCTATGGAGGCCTGTTCCAGACGGCATTTGGATAAGTTGGTCCTGGTTCCATTGAGTGATCGTAAAATACAATAAGACAAATCGGATTTTGAAAAATCGGCTGCGTCGATGGACGTTTCCTCAAAAAAACAGTGTTCCAGATTCGCGTCCGTAACAATACTGCGATTGAAATTGGTCTGAACCAGATCGCAGTGGCTCAGTTGAATACCGGACAGGTTCAAATCCGATAAATCAAGGGCTGCCAGACATTGATCCTTGATGGGTATTTTTTTCGCATGTAAATCGATGACTTCTTCCCGGGTTATTGTGGCCTTACGAGGATGGTTCGGATCACGAGTACTCGCAAGCTGCAGGCTTAATAAGCGGGTTTGACTGTTTTGAATGACCTGCATTTCCTTAAAAATCATATCCTGTTGTTCATCGGGCAGCTTCATTTGTTTGATTTCGTTTTTAATCGCTTCAAGGTCGCGGGGTTTGGGTGGGGGTTGCTCGCGGTTTACCGTGCCAATCGCATCGAGTTCCTTTTTGTCCATCCGGTTTAGGGAGTGCGTCATGTACACGTTGACGATATCAGCCATGTCTTGTGGTCTGGCCTGTTTCATCTGTTTTAGAAACGTCCTGATTTCGGGCGATTGTTCTTCCTCGTTCAGACCGCTCGCCTGTTTAAATTGTTTTTCTGTCTCTGAAAAGTCGGGCGGATCCTCTTTTCGGTGAACGAAGCCGGTTTTCTCTGGTTGAGCTACGGCCGGCAATTTGCTGTATCGCTCAATCCATTGCCGATGATAATGTTCACCATCGTAAGGGGTGGGTTGCGGTTCAATTTCAAATTGTATAAATTCAAAAGGATCGCTGGTAAAATTCTCAACGTGCAGCAAACCATGGAATACGGACAAGCCTTTTTCCTCGTGAGGGAAAAACCAGATATTGCTGAAATCAAGGGGCAGTTCCTCAATTTTTTTCGATGCGGATTTCCGGTAAAAGCCACGCAATACCTCATCAGGCAGACGCCCTGTTATGATTCTTTCGGTCGGATTCATATGTTCGATGACGTACGGTTCACCACGCCGAAGAAAACGACTTAACACTTGGTCTTCTGGAATGTTCATCAGCCGTTGGCCATTAAAATCACGACGATAGTGCGGCCAATCCTGTCCGGCGCGAAAGTCATCCCGAGTGAGCGACTCGGCCAGACGGGGATCATAATACACGGGTAAAAAATGAGCCGGTGTCCGGTCATTATTAGGCAGTTCGGTGTTGGGTAAGAGAAGTTCTTCAGCCTCGTTCTCGGTGTAGCCCTTGCCGAGTGGATTGTTAGGATAGCCTGGCCCCCCGAAGCTGTTCTCGTAACCCAGGGCGATTTTGTCAAAATAGTCCGCTTTGGTTGTGGCCTGATACAAGTCTTTGCGTAACCGCCTGCGATCGCCAAATACCATCACCGTTTTGCTGTGATTTCCTATTTTAATGGTAGCGTGACTTTGATTGGTGTCGTTGTCATAACTGTAACAATACCCGCTTGCGAAAAAACAGCCGGATTCCTTGGGTAAATAATTATCGATTTTAATGTCATCGCCCAGATTATCCTGAATGGTTTTCCAGAAAACAGTAGTGTCGATGTGATATTTCCGCTCGTTAAAATCAAACATGAGCATGGCTGTCACGCATAAAAAATGCTGTTGTTCATAATAATACGGGTTAACAACAACCTGGAGAGCAGGGGGTTTCAATATGTTCATAACCTGAAATACGGCCTTATAACCAATAATGTACGGTGTAATTTTCTATGGTTTCTATGGGAGCAAGCCAGCTCGTAATGCCCAGTTGATTGGTAAAACCATGACATAAACTGGCCGGTTCAAAATTGCTTTTGTCCAGAATCACTTCAATAAAAAATCCAAACGGTTCGTTGACGTAGAGCGATAAAATTTCCTTCAGTAATTTGATATTACGGGTGTTGGCCAGATACTGCGGGAATTGTTTCGCGGTCAGGGGCCCGATTTGTATGAGCAGGCTGTTGCTGCAGGAAGAAAATTCGCAGCCCAGGTAGGCGGTTTCACTCAGCCGGTTATTTTTAACCCCCAGAAAGTTATGTTGTTCCGGGGGAATATCCTGGGTGGCGTATTGAAAGGAGTGGACGGTAAAGGTGGTTTTGAAATACTTGCTGAGCAGACTGCTGAGCGCCCGTATGGATTTATGGCTGGAGGACAGATAGCAGATGAATTTAAGCAGGCTGTCTGCCGAGGCGAAGCTGTGGCGGATATCATGGTCGGCAAGCCCCATAAAACTGTACAGCGCGTCTATGGCAGTGGCATTGTTATATTCGTTGATCTGGAGCAAGAAGGAATGGTTGGTCCAGCTTTCAAATAACAACTGGTACAGGCGTTGATGAATGATGTCCATCAATTCCTGTACGGCGGTACTGTCGTTTTGCAGATCCTGTAAAATGGATTCGGTATAAAAATCCGGCAAGGGGGAACTTGCCGTGGTTAAACTTAGAAATGTGGCATCCAGTTTAAACGTATTCTGGTCGAATTGAATCTGCTCAATGTCCGCAGCCGGGTGAGCCATATTGGCGGGAGAGCGAAATGTCAGCGATTCCCTGTTTTGGGCGATAAGATGCCGGATGAGACGAACCACCTGATAAAAATTAAATTGACTTGATTTTTCAATCAGTTCATTAATTAAATGTTGTCTGGATTGCTCAATCGTGGTGTCCATTCCCAAATCTCTTTTGTTTTGACATTAATCATTTCAAAATGAGTAAACGTGTTAAACGGGGCGTTGATCGCGAAAAATTCGTTTAAGATGCACCCGAATAAATACATGTCTCCCGGACTGCCGTAATATTCCGGATCACAAACCATGCTGATTTTTGTGCCGACGATCATCGATCGCCTATAAAGTCGTCGCGTGCTTTGCGGCTTGATGCTGACGATGCCCTGCAAGCGGCTCACATTGATCCGGCGGTTTTCGCCTTGTTCATGAAGAAAGAGGGTGATAATTTTAATTAAATTATCCTTGTTCATTAACTTTAAGAAATTTAGCGACAACAGGGACTGGAAATGCCAGATTCGATTGTCGTCAAACGCCGGTTCGATGTAACTGGTCGGAACGGTAATGTTGCTGAACGTGACGTTTTCAGGAGAGCTGTCCGTAATCCTTGAAATGTCGCCAATATCGAGCAGGCTGGCCAGATTGCCGTTGGAGCAGAGTAGATCAACGGATATGGTTTCATCCGAGGGAATTTCATCGTTAAAATCATAAATGAAACCGAGCATCCATTCTTTATTGTCTTTTACGGCGCTGGGGCGGCTATGCAGCGTGTAATACTGATTTTTCTTCCTGTGCTTGTCAAAATCAAGGGCATGGACGTAATCAATTTGCTGTTTGGCGTATTGCCGGTATCCGGTGATTTTTTTTATTTCGTAAATCGTAATATTCGGGTTATTTCCGCTTGGGATAATGGGGTATTCGAATTTTTTATGGTTCAGGTAAATCGGCTCGGCGTCGTGTTTGAAAATATTTAATATCGGAACGGCATGCAAAACAAAATCTTGAGCCTGTATGTCACTGAACCAGGACGGAACCTGATTAATAATCAGTGAAATGGTGAATTGTTGCGTGTTACTGCGATGGATCCATTGCTTGAGGCCGGTTAATTCGAGAAATAAAAATTTTTTCGGCTGATTCAGATATTCCTGAATGAGCTGATAGGCCGGATTACTCGTATGTTTGGCCGGATACAAGGTATCGGTATCCTTAAAGCCGCACGGTTGCAGCATGTTGGGCGGCAGGGTTAGCGGAGGCGATGATTCCGCACTCACAACAATCTCTTTCAGATGGTGTAAAAGCAGATAATAGGTGTCACATGCCTGATTAAACGGTTGATTAATAAAAAATTTCAAGGAGTTGCTCGACCAGTTGTCAAGGCTGATGCCGCATAAATCACAGACAATATCAATGGACGCGTTGCCCTGGGGTGTTTCAGTATAGCGGATCGTGTTGATGGTGACCGGTTCCACGATGATATCGTTCGCTGTTCTGAATACACAGGATGTGCCGTCAATGGGAATGGAAGCGATTTCCGTATTCTGTTTTATTAAAAGACGGTCGGCCAGTTTCTTTTTGGGGATAAACTGCAAAATCGCGCTGCCGGGTATCGGTCTTAAATACTGGGGGAAAAACAATTCCGTCAATTCGTCAATCAGATCCGGCAACTGCCTGTCCATTTTTAATTGAATCTGACTGGTTAAATAGGCAACCCCCTCCAGCAGCCTCTCCACATCGGGATCATTGTTCTGTTCTCTCAGCAGGGGTGCCAGGGTCGGATTATTGAGCGAAAACTCCTTGGACAGCTGTTTTATTTTTTTTAGTTCCCGCTGATAGTAATCTTTGATCATGTCACTCCCTGCGATGACTTGTTATAACCGTACGGTCACTTTTCCGTGTGTGGATATGATGGTTGTGAAGCTAAAGCCGTCTTCTTCATAAGACGCGTTTAACTGGCCGGTCATTTTGCAACAAATCTGTTGACTATACGGGTTGATTTCGACGTTGGTTATGTCAAGTTTACTGATTCTTGGCTCATAGTAAAGAACCGTTTCCGTTAATGCGGCAATCAATTCGTCTTGATTCGCCATCACGAATTCCTCGAATAACTCCGCTTTTTGTGAAAAACCATATTGTTCGTCGATTAATGCGTTGCCCTGTCGGGTAGTGAGTATGTTTTCGAGATGGCTGCGAATGGATTCCCTGAGGCTTGTCGTGGCTTCAGCTTTATTGTGGGGTTCGTTATGACTGCTCCAGTAACGAACCCGTTCTAGTAATCGCTCTTTCCTCATCGTTAACCAACTTTCATAAGCTTGGTTAAATCATAAGCGAATTCCTGTTTTTTGGTGTTGTCGAGCACGCGATAGATTTTAGGTCTGATGTCCATGCAAAGTAGTGGTCCTGCTACGTGAGAGTACAGAATGTAATTATCCAGAACGATAGCGTTTTCCAGGGTAATCTGCAAGGCGGGTTCAATTTTACCGGCCATGGCTTTCAGGCAATGGATTTCCGCCATCACCACTTTTTCGCCGGTAAAAAGACTTTGCACCAGAGGAACCATGCCACCGGATGTCCACAAGGTGGTCAGGCGGAAATATTCGCATTTCGGTGTGCCGATCAAGGTGTTTTGCGCATCGAAGTCGCGAGACATTCGCTGTTCATAGTTGACCAGTTCCACCCAGGTTTCATAACCGACAACCTGACTGTCGCCATTTATTTTACCGGACGCCTCGGTCGTGATCTGAGCCATGCATTTGTATTGGCTTTTAACGATGTCTTTATCAGGCAATGTCGGTGTCGTTCCGAAATTGTCATTAATGTCCTTGGCCATTTATTATTCTCCTTTTTCCAGACTGCCAACCAATTGCAGTGTAAAATAAGCGCCCATGTATTTAAAGTGGGGTCTTACGGTGAGTGTTGATTTATACCAGCCGGGTTCTCCGGGTACGCTTTCAACAACCACTTTCGCGTCACGAAGCGGTTTTTTTGCCCTCACTTCGGAAACGGGGTTTTCCATATCCACGACATAACCGCTGATCCATTCGTTTAATTCCCGCTCAATATCCATTCTTTCCTTATGCATCCCGATTTTCTCGCGTTGCATGACTTTGAGATAATGGGCCAGGCGGGCGATGATAAAGATATAGGGAAATTGCGTGCCAAGTTTGTAGTTTAACTCGGCTTCCTTGTTTTTTTCAGTATCGGTAAAGGTTTTGGGTTTTTGAATGGAGTTGGCTGAAAAGAAAACCGCGTTGTCGCTGTCCTTTCGCATGGTCAGAGGAATAAATCCCTGATTGGCCAGTTCGTACTCACGGCGTTCGGAAATTAAGACTTCCGTTGGTATTTTGGTTTGGATCCCCTCCAGTGCCTCATAGAAATGGCAGGGCAAATCCTCTACGGTTCCTCCGCCCTGAGGGCCTATGATATTGACGCACCAGCGGTATTTGGCGAAACTTTCCGCCAGACATCCGGCAAACGCGAACGCGCTGTTACCCCATAAATAATTTTCATGGTTGCCGGACGTATTTTCATTGTAGTTAAATTTCTTCACGATTCTTGTATCCGGGCCATATGGGATACGCAACATGAAGCGAGGCAGCGTCAAACCGATATAGCGGGCGTCCTCCGACTCGCGCAGCGAATTCCACTTGGCGTAATACGGGTTTTCAAAGATGGCTTCGATATCGTTGAGACTGGGCAGGCCGGTGATGTTTTTGAGATTAAAAAACTCGGGGCTTGCAGCACTGAGAAAAGGCGCATGCGCCATGGCGCTCACACTCGCGATATGTTTCAGCAGATCCATATCCCGATGGTTGGGGCCGAAATAGTAATTGCCGATGATGGAGGTGTAGGGTTTGCCGCCAAATTGCCCATATTCGCTGGTATAGGCTATTTTGTACAAGGCCGATTTGGTAATGTCCGGCGCATCCTCAAAGTCATCGATTAGCTCCGTTTTGCTGACATGGATAAAATCAACCCGGCTGTTTTCACGATAATTTGTCTGGTCAACCAGATATTTCAGGCTGCGCCATGCCGATTCCAGTTTTTGAAAATCCTCGTGATGAAGTATTTCATCGATCTGTTCGGAAATTTTTTGATCAATTTGGCGGATCATGTCGTCCACCAGCGATGAGGTGACCTTTTCATCGGTCCGCTGATTTTCAATCATGTTATCCACAAAGGCGATCACGCCTTTTTTGGCGATTTCATAGCGTTTGTCTTCCCCGGACGTGATGTTGGTGACCGCAAAAAGATCGTCAACGATGTTGGTGGGTTGAGCGTTTTTGGAACCTGCCATGATCATCTCCTCATTATTCTGATTTTTCAGTTTTGGAAAGCTCTTCCAGCAACTTATTGCGAGAGGTTTCGTCCTGGACAATCTTGTTCAGCTTTCTTCTGAAAACCGGAACGTTACCGATAGGGCCTTTTAACAGCTTCAGCGTGTTTCGGATCTCAATGAGCTTTTTTAAATCAGGAATCTGTTCAATGAGGTTGTCCGGCTCAAAATCACGCAGTGTTTCAAATTTCAGATTGAGGTGCATTTGCTTTTCCTGGGATTTTTCCAGCCGATTGGAAACGGTAAGGGACAAGGTGATTTCTCTTTCCTTAAACACCTGATCAAAATTGTCCTTATCGATGCTGATGGGTTTGCGATCCTCAAGGGTATCCTGAACCTGTTCGCTGGTAAATTCCCCGAGTACCAGTTGTCTGAGAGGTAATTCGACTGTTTCTTCCACCCCTTCAATCGCAGGTTTGTAGACAATATTGATGCGCTCTTTGGGTGCGACTGATTTTTCTTTTCTATACATTCTCGTCTCCTTTCCAATCCATATGTGTTATCGATTTTACCTGGTATGATTTTATTCAATTTTTTTTATTATAGTACAGATTATGAATTGTCATTTTTTGTTTGGAAAATAAAATAATTTTTTGAAAAGAGCGGTGTTATCCCGCATTTCGGCTTTGCCTTCATGGCGGGCACCATGTTTTTTGTAAAGAGTCGTAGCCCGTAAGGTGTGGGTTTTATGGTTCAATCTTGACGAGGCACTGGTGGTTGTTGCCATTGTGACATGGCAACAACGCCTAATTAGTTTGTTCACACTGGGTAAGTATCTTGTTTTTTCGGTCATCCGTACATAGGCCGAAATACTTGTCCGCGTCTAAATTAGTTGGTTGTTTATCAAAGATTGCAAAATAATAGGAATCAAACGCATCTGTTGTTGCCCTGTTTTGCCACCATTGGTAGTAACTTGTTTCGGCAGCGATACTGGCATTCGGGTTTTGTCCGGAAGCGCTTTTACTGGGCCAGCCTTCTTCCGTGACAATTATTTTTTTATCCTGAAAACGGTTGTGGTTTTTAACGGCTTGATAGCGATTTTCAAATTCCTGTTGCGCCGCTTGTTCATCAGGCTGTTGCGGACTCCAGAACGGGTAAATGTTGGCACCGATAAAATCAGCCTTGCTGATAATTTGATAGGGGTCGTCATTGGCCAGTTTTAACCAGGCGCCATCTTGCTGGGCACTGCCTACAGGCGTGCCGGAATTGCCTAATTTTTGTTTGATTGTGGCAATATCATTGGCGATGCGTTGCTGCATGGCTTTATTCGGCTCGGTAAAATTCCAGTTGTATATATCTTCATTCCCTACCACGATACCACTGATACAGTCTGGATATTTATTAACACTGTCTATGGCGTTTTGTACCTGGATAGCCGTTGCTTTTTCACACCAGTTGGCGCAATTGTCGCTGGCCGGATTAAACTCATAAACACCAAGCATAATCTTGAAATTCATGGGGCAGGCTAAATCGGCGAGTAAGACAATCTTTTGACCGTCAATGGTGGACACGCTCGAATAAAATGTTTTAATGACATTAAATCCGGATTGTCTGATGATGTTCAAATCCTTGGTAATTTCAGATCTCATACCATCTATATTATTGGCCGCTTGTGCTCGGGTAAAAACAACGCTGTGGGCGGGATCATAATTAATGCCGCGCTCGATAGCCAAAGCTGCGGTACTGGTTAGTAAAAAAAATAAGGACAGAAACAGTTTCATAATAGTTACCACTCATTTCTTCCGGGTCTGTTAACAAAGAATAGTCGAGATTGATTTGTGGTGCAAAAAAAAACAGTTTGATTCTTTGGCAATCCTGCCAGGCAGGATTGCCCGGTTTTTATCAGTTTTGTGTTAAAGTGGCTTCAGCAGGGCCATTGACGGTCAGGGTATAGCCGTTGGCACTTAACTTTTTAGGAGTAATATCGCCACTGTCCAAATCCATTTCTACCGTTCCCAGTTCGACGGGATGAGCGGTGTTGGTAGCCATTTTAATTAACGCAGGGCATTTGTTGTTGGTTGTGTGACCATAACAGGCCATTTTTACAACTATCCATGAAATGGATGTCGTTTTGTTCGGTGCTGCCGGGGTAGGGGCAGGGATGATTCCAGCAACGTAAGCTTTTGACTCAACGCTGGTGTCATTGTGGGTAACCAGATAGGAAGGGCCGGCAAAGCTCATAGTGGCTGACAGGCCAAGGGTAATTACCGCGAAACCTTTTAATATACCATTCACAATTTTTTGCTCCTTAATTAATAAAATAGGTATCCAACAAATCAAAGCGATTGAATTTAAAGCAATTTTCATCCATTCGCCGGTTCAACTATAGGGGAAGGTTCCCTGCGAAACAAGCCCTATGTTTGTTGTCAGGCACGGAGGTTTTTTGCAATTTCCCTGGCAAAATAGGAAATAATAATATCCGCTCCGGCGCGCTTTATAGCCAGGAGTGTTTCAAGCATGGCTTGCTCTTCATTGATCAGTCCCTGCCTGGCGGCAAATTTGAGCATGGCATACTCGCCACTGACCTGATAGGCGCATAATGGTATTTCAGGGTACTGTTGTTTGAGCCTGAAAATAACATCAAGATAATTTAAAGCGGGTTTTACCATCAGGATGTCTGCGCCTTCCTCAACATCAAGGGCGGCTTCACGCAAGGCTTCGGAACCGTTTGCCGGATTCATCTGATAGGTCTTGCGATCACCAAATTGCGGCGCTCCCTGAGCCGCTTCGCGAAAGGGGCCGTAGAGCGAAGAGCTGTATTTTACCGCGTAACTTAAAATGGCGGTATCATGATAGCCGGCGAAATCCAGCGCTTTACGGATGGCAAGAACCATGCCGTCCGTCATGCTGCTTGGCGCGACCCAGTCGGCGCCCGCCTGAGCGTGGCTGACGGCTTGCTGACCAAGTAATAATAACGTTTTATCGTTATCAATAGTGTCACCATCCAGGATACCGCAATGACCATGGCTGGTATATTCACAAAAACAGACATCAGTGATGACCAGCATATCCGGATTAGCCTGCTTGATGATGGGGATGGCTTGCTGAATAATGCCGTCGTGGCAAAGGGAGGCACTGCCTTTGTCATCTTTATGAGTCGGGATCCCGAATAAAAGGACGGCCGGGATGCCAAGCGAGCTCAATAGTTCAATCTCTTGCGGCAAATCACGCAGGGAAAATTGAAACTGGCCGGGCATGCTGCTTATTTCCCGTTTTTCCTTCAGCGCCTCACTGATAAAAAGCGGGGCGATAAACTGATGGGGATGCAATCTGGTTTCCTGCAACATGGCGCGTGCGGTTGTTGTTTGCCGTAATCGTTTCAGGCGTAAAGGTAAATGAAAGTCAGAAGTCATTGAGTGTTTCCTGTTTATGGGTATATAACAAGTCAATGCCGCTGGCTACAAAGCTGGCACTGACTTGTATGCTGAAATATTTGTTAAGCAGGTATTTTGCTGTGAACACATTATTGCCTGTCTGGGTAAAGCCGAGGTTATAACTCAGGTAAAGGCGTTTGGAAAGAGATTTACCCAGGACAAGGGACGTATTTTCCGTCGTTTCATTGGTTTGCTGGTTATATTGCGCGTTATTTTCCAGATTGATATCAAAACCGAGGCTCTTTTTTAGCTGTTCCAGCAGTTGTACTCCTTTGGTACCGGAGTCCAGATTCAGGGAAGAAATGGCGGCCAGAAGCAGTTGTCCCCCGGCCTTGTCCGCTTGACTGGCCGGTTTGCCAAGCAGCAGCATGGACAGGATATCAGCCTGTGAAAGATTGGATGGAATGGAGAACAAATGGGTTCTGGGCGAATTCAGGCGGCCGCTGACTTCAATGCCCACCGTTGTTTTGCTGGCCAGATCATAGGATTGCAGATTCGCGGTATTGAAATCAAACAATTGATTGGAACCGGAAAAAGAGGCGCTGGCATTGTTAAACTGACGAATGGCGCGAACTTTAATACCCGGATTATCAATCAGACCTCCCGTGAAAATAAGCTGACCTTGATCAATAGTCAAATCCTGGCCATAAGCCGTGTATTTGCCTTCCCGGACATTCAACTCGCCGGTGGCTCGCCACGATTCGCCGGGCGCTTGAAGAATACGTATGGCGCCATCCACAAATCCCTGCAATCCCTTTGCCGCGATCTTGACGTCTTTACCCATGACCAGGCGGATATTGGTGCTGATAGGAAAGGAGGTCGTTTGTGCCGGTTCTTCGCCTGCAAACACCACATCCTCTGAAAGGGTGGCACTGCTGCTGAAGTTGCGAGGAGTGAGATTGGCTTTCGAGATCAGGATTTCACCGGTCAACGTCGGAGGGGATGGTGAAAATTGCAACGTGAGTTTTGGGGACATGTCAACTTTATATTCCTCTAGCTGGATAATGGGAAAATTCTGGCCTTCTACCAGAAGGCTGCCGGTTAGCCGGGGTGAAAATTCACCCTGTCCTTTGAGGATTAATGAGTGATTGCCGTTAAACAGGGAGCCGGAAACCGTCCATTTGCGATCGTGGCTTTTCAGCGTCATAGTGACGGGATTAAGGGTGATACCCAGTTGAGGTATGGAAAAACGACCTTTGCTTAATGACATGGTGCCTTGAACATCCGGTTTCATCAGTTGGCCGCCTGCAAGCAGGCGGATTTGTAACTGACCTGATGATTGCGCCAGATTAGGGTTGAGCTTCTCGAGGAAATCCAGTGAATTAAACAGTAAGGATAATTCCCCGTTCACTGTTTGATTTTGCCAGTCTTTTTGATAAAGCTTGAAACGGGGCAACAGGATTTTTAATTGCGCTTTCTTGTTCGGATCGATAGTAAAGTCACCATTGGCAAGCAATTGTTTCTTATCCAGACGAACCACCAGTTTACCGCCGGCGAAAGACAACGGTTCCAGATCGGGTAACTGGTATTGTCCCTTGTTTATTTTCAGGGTGAGCCGGCCATCCTGGGGATTTAGCAATCGTCCGTTCACGCCTATGGAGGTGGACAAGCCTTGTAAACTCGGATGAAGCAGGGCCGGTTCAGGCAGAATCCCCTCAATTTCCCAGGCGGAAGACAGGGAGCCCTGGACATTGAGGTGATTGGGGCCCAGCTGTATCGATGCGGTAGAGCGCTTTGGCTGGTATTGCAGCGTGGCTTTTAGAGGTTGTTTGTCATACAAGGCGGAGATTTCTCCATACGCCGTCAGAGTGTTTATAGTATTTCCCTGAAATTCGAGATTGGCGTGCAGCTTTTCAATCAGCGGTATACGGACGTTATTTTGCAATGATCGGGCCGTTATTCTGCCCTGTATTTTGGGATCAGACCGGTCACTATATTGCGTGGTGAACCCTACCTGGTGACCCGGAAGGTCAAGCGTGCCGTTGGCCGTCAGTTTTTGCGGATTCACGGCGATATTCATATCCACAGTGGATGGCCATGGCGACTGGACGGTGGAATGCAACGTGATTTTAACGTCAGGCAGTTTGCCACGGATGTTGATTTCGCCGCGGTCACTGTTTAAGAACGTCTTTTTGCCGAGCGGCCAATGCAGGCGCTTCCACCGGATGAGGCTTTGTAATTCCTGTCCCTTTTGTAGGGTGCCATGCAGGGTCAGTTCGACCGGATCCCTTAAGCGGCCTTGCCAGTGATAAAGTGTCCAGTCACCGCCAAAGGTAATATGTCCTTTGAGAGCCTGGCTCGTATTGGCAACAGGCTCTAGTGTGACAGCGCCTTTTGCCTGGTAAGGAAAGAATGGCTGCATGGTTGCAGACAGGTGAATACTCTGGCCGGCCATTTCAAAATCAAGCGTTTTAAATTGCCATTGTTTGCCGGATATTCGGGAGCTCAGGGCAACATGATGAAAACGTACCGTGGTGTCGTCTCTTGTATAACGGATATCTTCAATACGGGCTTGTTTAATATGCAGTAAAACGGGTAGTTTCGGCAAGGACAGGGGTTCGGAAGGCAAAGGCTTGCCGGAGTCGTTTTGCGGGTGGTAATGAACGGACAGCTGACCGGCCTGCAGACGTTCAACGATGATTTTATAATGGCGTAACTGCTTTAATGGCCAGGTTATTTGTAAGTCCTCAACGGTTACCTCCATGTTTTTGTCGTGATAGATCAGGCGCTTGATGGTGAAATGATCAATGAGCTGACCCGTTGCGTGGCTGATTTTTATTTTGCCGGGTAAAAAGGCGTTGGCCAGTTTGACCGTTAGATACAGGCCTGGCGTGGAGGTCAGCAGAAACACCAGGATACTGGCGAGCAGGATGAATGCCACCAGCAAGGTATACAGCGATGATTTAAGTATTTTAAGCAGAAATCGCATTTATAGATCGGGCCCTATATTAACGACCAGTTTTGGTTTTTTATCACGGATCCGGTTAAAACCCGTGTCAACCGCCTGTGCTATCCCGATTTTGATAGGTCCCACGGGAGAAACCCACATCAGGCCGATGCCCACATCGTTTTTTAATGCCTTTAAGCTTGGCATGTAGACATCACCGCTGTCAAAAAAACCAATCAGATACCAATTGTCGACGGTTTCTTTCTGAATTTCCACGCCGGCGAAACTTAAGATTTTGCCTGGTCCAATCGAGTTAAAACTGTACGCTTTGAGGTTGTCGGCGCCTCCGAGCAAAAGAGCCAGTGAGAGGGGCAGTTGATTGATGTCGTTGATTTGAGTGACGCCCTGAATGGTATGAAAATAAAAACGGGTGCGGATCTGAGGCAGGGTTATGGCCGCTTTGGCATCAACGGATGCCTGTGCGAAACTTAATGCGGACAGTACTTTTTTATTCGCAATCAATCCGTTAACGGTCACATTGTAGCCGGTCGGAGAAAAGACCCGGTTGGCGGTGTTTGTCCAGGTCAGGGTGGCTTTGGGATACAGCGTGAGTTTGTTTTCCTTGGGTGCGTTGTCATAGTTAAAGCGTTCATAAAGTCCGTTTAACGATAAAATTCGTTGAAATTTGTTGCCTTGATGGCGTTGGCCTAACGACATTAACAACGCGTTACTGTAACCGGAGTTATAATCCAGATTGGCCAGATTACCCGCAATATAAAATTCATCGGTCACCGGATTTTTGCCGGGGATAACGTATTGGGCCTGCAGGGAATTCTGATTAAAGGATCCTACGGCAATCGCGTTGAATTTGTGGCCCGCACGGTTTACCGGCACGATATGCAGACCCGCGCGACCCCGTGGCCCGGTATCCGTACCGTAACCTATGCCTAAGGAATAGTTGATTCTCGCTACGGCTTGCAAATGGACGTTGATGGGAATGGTGCGATGGCCATTGATCTCCGGTTTGACAAGTACGGTGCTGAAATAGCCGCTGCTCGACAGATTGTTGTTGAACATGAGCAACTTGTCGGTCGAATAGGGTTGTCCATACTGAAAAGGTAAATAGCGGCGCAACAGCTCCGGTGAAATATAGGTGGGATTAAATATCACCTGGCCAAAATAGAATTGAGGGCCTGTATTAAAAATTAATGTGATGGCGGACGTGTAGCGCGCCTTGTCGATTAAAATTTCCGCTTTGTCAAAACTCGCGCGCAGATAACCCTGTGATTCGGCGGCATCAATTAATTTATCCTTGGCTTCCTTGTATTTTACGCTGTTCAGAGGCCCTCCTTGCCGGACAGGTAAATCATTCAGAACTTTTTTAATGACCATGTTCGCGGCACCGTCGCCTGTCAATTGAACGGAAAGTCTGTTGATCCGTAATTGGGGGCCGGGATTGACAATAATTTGAATTTGACGGCCGTCACCGGAACGTTGCAGGCGTATGCGGGGTTTGAAGTAGCCATAGGGAGATATGGCATTGGCAACCTGGGTGATTAGTATCTTGTCCGGAATGCCGGTCAGCGGTTTATCCGGTGAAAATTCTTTCAGTCGTAACTGGATATTTGTTAACAGATCACCGTCCACGCCCTTAATATCGACATGGCCGGCACTGTCGGCAGCCATCAACAAGGGAATACAGCAGACAAGGATCAGTACACAGAGACGTTTTCTCATGGCCTTCCCGGTTTTCGGAGCCAGGATCGGTCGATAGGAATCCTGAAGTCCGGCGATCGGCTAATTTTAATCGGGAGCATGTTCGGTTTCCATGGCTTTGAGTTTATAAACCAGATCCAGTGCCTCGCGTGCGGATAACTGATCCGGATCTATGGCGGCCAGCAATGCTTGAACGGGTGATTTGGTCGTTATCGCCGGTGCCGGTGCCGGCGTTTCGTTTATTGATCCGGATGCCCGGGTGAGGTAGCGGGTTGCCAGGGACAGGACTTCATTCGGGATCCCGGCCAATTGCGCGACCTCCAGTCCATAACTGCGGTTAGTCGGACCCTCCTCGACACGATATAAAAATACGATGCGACCATCCGTTAGAGTGGCTTGCAAATGCTTGTTTTGAATGTTGGGGAATTGGCGGGGCAGACCGGTTAATTCAAAATAATGAGTGGAAAACAACGTGTAGGCTCTTGTATGGCCGGCCAGATAGGCGCATGTGGCATAGGCTAAAGCCATGCCGTCATAAGTGCTGGTGCCCCTGCCGATTTCATCGATGAGAACCAGGCTCTTCGCTGTGGCTTGTCTGAGGATATGGGCTGTTTCAGTCATCTCGACCATGAACGTGGAGCGTCCGGACGCCAGATCGTCGCTGGCGCCGATACGGGTAAATATTTTATCGATGTGGCCGATGCGCGCTTCACGGGCGGGAACAAAGCTGCCCATATGGGCAAGAAGGACAATCAGGGCGCTCTGCCTCATAAAGGTTGATTTGCCGCCCATATTGGGGCCGGTAATCAGGATCAGGGCCTGTTGTTGATTAAGCGTCAAATCATTCGGAATAAATTGTTCTTGCAGAACCTGCTCGACGACAGGGTGGCGTCCGGCGATAATCTCGATTTTGTCTTCATCAACCATATCAGGGCGGCGCCAGTCCAAGCTTTGGGCACGTTCGGCAAAATTGGTCAGGACATCCAGTTGAGCAATGCCTTCTGCCAGCTCGGAAAGGGCGGGGAGGTATTGCAACGCGTCCTGCAACAGGTTTTCATACAGCCATTTCTCACGGGCCAGCGCCTTGACCTGGGCTGAAAGTACTTTTTCCTCGAACTCTTTTAACTCCGGTGTAATATAGCGTTCCACGTTTTTCAGGGTCTGTTTGCGTTGGTAATGGTCTGGCGCTTTATCAGACTGGCCGCGCGATAATTCAATATAATAACCTTGAACACGATTGTAGCCGAATTTCAGCGACGACAGGCCGGTACGTTGTTTTTCCCGGTTTTCCAGTTCAGCCAGTTTGTCATTGGCATGTTCACTTAAGGCTCGCAGTTCATCGAGTTCCTCATCAAAGCCACCGGCAATCACACCGCCGTCACGAATGAGCATGGGTGGGTTGTCAACAAGCGCTCTGGTGAGCAAGTCCAGCAGAACAGGCTGGGGGGCGATATGGGTTGCAAGCTGGCGGAGTAACGTGGTCTGGTTGCCGTCAATGGTTTTAAGAAGGGAAGGCAGCAATGCCAGAGTCTGTCTTAGTTGCGTTAAATCACGCGGCCGTGCCGATTTCAGGGCGATTCGTCCGGCTATTCGTTCCACATCGCTTAATTGACGCAATATAGACTGGAGGGGCGAATCCAGCTTTTTCTGGATCAGCTCCATCACCGCATCCTGTCGATACCTGATCCGATCGTGTTGGCTTAAGGGTCTGCCCAGCCACCGTTTTAACAGGCGGCTTCCCATAGGGTTTGCGGTATGATCGATAATATCCAGCAAGGTATTGTCCCGCAGCCCCTGATAATTTTCAAATAATTCCAGATGTTTTTGTGTGGAGGCGTCAATCTGCAGATAATCGTCGTCTTTTTCCAGAGTCAGATGTTTTAAGTGGGGTAATGTCTGTTTTTGTGTCGTTTGCAAATAAGCCAGCAGGCAACCGGCTGCCGGATAGGCCGCTTCGTATTCCTGGCCGCCGAGACCGGCCAGATGGCTGACGGCAAACTGGTCACGCAACAAGCGTTGGGCATGGTGAGGATCAAATTCCCAGGCGGGTCTGGTTTTTGTGGTGTACCGATTATTCAGCCCGGTCAGGCTAAATTGCTCGGAAAGCAGTATTTCCGCCGGTTGCAGGCGGCAAAGAGCGGCATGGAGTTGCGGCTCGTCTGCCACCTGCAACAAATGAAATCGCCCGCCGCTTAGATCAACCCAGGCCAAACCGTACAGGGATTTTTGCCGGTGTATGGCCAGCAGTAATGTGTCACGCTTTGCGTCCAGCAACGCGTCATCGGTGACCGTGCCCGGTGTGATGATTCGGGTGACCTGGCGCTCAACAGGCCCCTTGCTTGTCGCCGGATCGCCGATTTGCTCGCAAATCGCGACCGATTCCCCCTTTTTTAGCAAGCGGGCGAGATAATTCTCAATGGCATGGTAGGGAACACCGGCCATGGGTATGGGTTTGTCGGCAGACTGGCCGCGGTGGGTCAAGGTCAGATCAAGCAGCAGGGCGGCCCGTTTCGCGTCGTCGTAGAACAGTTCATAAAAATCACCCATGCGATAGAGCAGGAGCATGTCGGGATAATCGGATTTGATGCGTAAATATTGCTGCATCATCGGTGTGTGGTTAGCAGACATAGGACTCCACGCGACCTGTAAATATCGGCCATTCTAGCAAATGCCCGTAGTCAAGTCAGCACAAGAGGCAAGCTCCTTTCCGCTCCAGGGGTGTTTTTTATGTTGTTATTCAAGGGATTTCCTTATTTTCTTATACACGCAACAACTTTTTTGCTAGACTATGTTAGGGCTTGTTAACATTTCATAATGTGAAGCGAAAATGCGGCTAATTGGCGCTATGGGATGAAATGTTAACAAGCCCTGTGATGTTTTTAAAAAATGCTCAACCAAGGAGGGATAGGTATGAAACGTTTTGCTCTTGCAGCTATGGCTGGTTTAATGACGCTTTTCCTGTATGCCTGCGATAGTGCGGAAAAGAAGGCGGAAGACAATGCCGCGACCACGGTAGAACAATCTAACGGCCAACCGGCTCAACCCGGACAACCTGCGACTCAGCCCGGTAGCAATTCAGCGACCCCTGCCGGTAATAATGCCGTTCAGGATAATAGCCAGCCTGAATAATATTTCCTGTCATTATGATATTTAAGCCCCGCGTAAAAAACGGGGTTTTTTTAATCACCTGGAGTCGGTCATGAATTCCTTGCGGCATTTACTGCCCGAGTTAACCCGGAAATTGCTGGCCATGAATCTTATGATTACAACAGCCGAATCCTGCACAGGCGGTATGATTGCGTCGTTATTGACGGAATTACCGGGAAGTTCCGTCTGGTTTGAACGTGGTTTTGTAACCTACAGTAACGCGGCAAAACAGGAAATGCTTGGTGTTGACAAGCACTTGATTCAAAGCCATGGCGCGGTGAGTATTCCTGTCGCCGAAGCGATGGCAACGGGTGCCTTGCACCATAGCCGCGCGGATGTTGCCCTGTCTGTTACGGGCGTGGCCGGTCCCGATGGCGGAACCCTCGACAAACCTGTCGGTACGGTCTGTTTCGCCTTTACCGGACGTGACATGCCGCTTCGCTCACAGTACCGTTCTTTCCCACCCTCCTCCTCACGTGAGCAAATACGTCAATGGTCATGTATCGACGCCTTGCAAGGCATGATTTCCCTGTTGAATGAATCCCGCTGACCCGGCAACAAGCCCTGGATTGCGGGTTTGCTGCGGGCTCATATCTGTGTGATAATTTGCGCTTTGCATACTAGGTGAATGACATTATGGAAGACAACAGACAAAAGGCGTTAAGTGCCGCACTCGCTCAAATTGAGCGCCAGTTTGGCAAGGGTTCGGTAATGCGCATGGGTGACAGCACGGCCCAACGCGATATTGAAGCCATTTCAACCGGTTCGCTCGGGCTGGATATCGCGTTAGGCATAGGCGGGCTGCCCAAAGGGCGTGTCGTGGAAATTTATGGCCCGGAATCATCCGGTAAAACGACATTGACCTTGCAGGTCATTGCCGAGTGTCAGAAAATGGGCGGCACCGCCGCTTTCGTTGATGCGGAACATGCGCTTGATCCCGGTTACGCCGCCAAATTGGGCGTCAACGTGGATGAATTGCTGGTTTCCCAGCCGGATACCGGAGAGCAAGCGCTTGAAATCACCGATATGCTGGTTCGTTCAGCAGCCGTGGATGTCATTATTATTGACTCGGTTGCCGCGTTGACTCCCAAGGCTGAAATTGAAGGGGAAATGGGGGATACCCATGTCGGTTTACAGGCTCGATTGATGTCACAGGCACTGCGTAAGCTGACGGCTAATATCAAACGATCCAATACGCTGGTTATCTTTATTAACCAGATTCGCATGAAAATTGGCGTCATGTTCGGCAATCCGGAAACGACAACAGGTGGAAACGCGCTGAAATTCTACGCTTCCGTCCGTCTTGACATCCGTCGTGTCGGTTCCATTAAGAAAGGTGATGAGATACTCGGTAGTGAAACGCGTGTCAAAGTGGTTAAAAACAAGGTGGCGCCGCCCTTTAGAACCACCGATTTTGACATCCTTTACAATGAAGGTATTTCCCGGGAAAGTGAAGTCATCAATCTGGGTACGCAATTGGGATTGATAGAAAAATCAGGTGCCTGGTACAGTTATCAGCAAGAGAAAATCGGTCAGGGTAAAGACAACGTACGGCTATACTTAAAGGAACATCCGGAAATTACGGCGACGCTGGAGAAGCAAATTCGGGCCGAACTTCTGGATAAAAAATTATCATCGGTTAGCCAGGTCAGCCAGGAAGAGATGGCCGAGAGCATAGATGACTAAGGCGTTGGACTGTGCTTTTCGCCTGCTCGCCAGGCGTGAGCATGGTGCGGTGGAATTGGTTGAAAAATTAATACACAAAGGCTATGACAAAAACGAGGCGGTTGCCGTACTTTCCGAGTGCCAACGGTTGGCTCTGCAAAGTGATCTGCGTTTTGCACAACAGTTATGTCGTGCACGTATCAATCAGGGGTATGGTCCTGTCAGAATCCGGCAGGAGTTACAGAGCAAACAGGTCGGCAGTGATGTGATAGAGGACGTGCTGGCGACGGAAAAAGACAACTGGTTGTCGCATGCCAGGGCCGTTTGGCAGAAGAAATTTAAACCGTCGTCTGAATTATCGTTTACCGAGTTGCAAAAACAACGACGTTTTTTACTGTATCGCGGTTTTCCTAATGATATCATCGCCAGTGTTTTTGAATGATTTTTACTACAGTTGTGAGACCATGAAAAGTTCTGAAATTAGACAAGCGTTTTTTGATTATTTTGCCGAACGAGGGCATCAGGTGGTTGAATCGAGTTCCCTGGTGCCGGTTAATGATCCGACTTTGTTGTTTACCAACGCGGGCATGGTCCAGTTTAAAGACACTTTTCTTGGTCTGGAACCGCGTTCCTATAACCGGGCAGTGAGTTCACAACGCTGTGTGCGGGCGGGCGGCAAGCATAATGATCTGGAAAATGTGGGTTATACCGCCAGGCACCATACGTTTTTTGAAATGCTGGGCAATTTCAGTTTTGGCGATTATTTTAAACGGGAAGCCATTCAATTCGCCTGGGAATTTTTAACCGGGGTGTTGAATATTCCCGTGGAAAAATTATGGGTGACGGTATACACCGACGATGATGAAGCGGCCGATATCTGGTTGCAGGAAATGGGGGTGTCGAAAGATCGCTTTTCCCGCTGTGGTGAAAAAGATAACTTCTGGTCTATGGGGGATACCGGCCCTTGCGGACCCTGTACGGAGATTTTTTACGATCACGGGCCATCCGTTGCTGGCGGGCCGCCGGGAAGCCCGGATGAGGACGGCGATCGTTACATTGAAATATGGAACCTGGTGTTCATGCAGTATAATCGCGACAAGCAGGGCGTTTTACATCCGCTGCCCAAACCGTCGGTGGATACCGGTATGGGGCTTGAGCGAATAGCCGCCGTGGTGCAGGGAGTCCATAATAATTACGACATCGATATGTTCCAGCATTTGATTCATTCTACTCTGAAGCTGGCGCCCCGTTCCAACGATATTTCGCCTCACCATCCCTCATTGAAAGTCATTGCCGATCATATTCGCGCCTGTTCGTTTCTGATTGTCGATGGGGTTTTGCCAGGTAATGAAGGACGCGGTTATGTCCTTCGGCGTGTTATTCGCCGCGCTGTCCGTCATGGCAACAAGCTCGGGCTGCCAACGCCTTTCTTTGCCAGACTGGTGCAACCGTTGATTGATGTCATGGGAGACGCCTATCCGGAACTGACGTCGCATAAAGAACAGATCGAGCGGATCCTGACGCAGGAAGAAAACCAGTTCGCCCGCACGCTGGAGCAAGGGCTGCGTTTGTTGCAGGAGCAAATCCAGGATTTGAGCGGAAAAATTATTCCCGGTGATGTCGCGTTCAAACTCTATGATACGTATGGTTTTCCACTGGATTTGACCGAGGATATTGCCCGGGAACAAGGGTTACAGGTAGACAGGGAAGGTTTTGAACAGGGCATGCGGCAACAGCGCGAATTGTCACAATCAGCCAGTCAGTTTGGTATGGATTATTTCGAAGCCCCCAAACTGGATCAGTCTTCCGAGTTTCATGGCTATGAGACGGAGCGTATGAGCAGTAGCGTTTCCACGATGCTTGGAGACGGCAAACCGTCTGGTGAATTAACGGAAGGCATCCATGGTTCGATTGTTCTTGAAGCGACCCCGTTTTATGCGGAAAGCGGCGGTCAGGTTGGTGACAGGGGAGTCATAAAACATGGTGACGCGCTATTTCAGGTTCATGACACCCAGCGCGTGGGACAGGCTATTGTGCATCATGGCCGCATGATCAAAGGAACAATGAAAGTTGGCGATGCGGTGGACGCCGAGGTGGATTCAAAAAGGCGCGCTGCCATTCGTTTGAATCATACCGCGACCCATTTGCTGCACGCCGCGCTAAAACAAATCGTAGGTTCGCATGTTCAGCAAAAGGGATCGCTGGTGGATGCGGAACGCGCCCGTTTTGACTTCTCCCACCACGAGGCGCTGAGTGCCGAACAGATCAGACGAATCGAAACACTGGTCAACGATAAAATTCGCGAAAACGACGAGGCGATCACCCGTATCATGACGCTGGATGAGGCGAAAAAGAGCGGCGCGGTGGCTTTGTTCGGCGAAAAATACAGCGATGAGGTGCGGGTTCTTTCCCTGGGTGATTTTTCCATGGAGTTATGCGGTGGTACACATGCCGGACGCACCGGTGATATTGGACTGTTCAAAATTATTGCCGAATACGGTATTGCCAGCGGCGTTCGACGTCTGGAGATGGTAACCGGATCCTATGCACTGGATTGGGTTAATCAGCAATTGGGTATTCTGGATAGCGTGGCTAAAAAATTGAAAACCTCGCCTGCGGAAGCCGCTGACAAGTTGTCGCTGATGTTGCAGGAAAGCAAACGTCAGGAGAAAGAAATAAATCGTCTGCAAGCAAAACTGGCGGCGAAATCCGGTGACGATTTGCTGGCCGACGTGGAGCAGATAGGCGACATTAATCTGGTTATGAAGTCGCTGGAAAACGCCGATAGCCAGGTGTTGCGCACAACCCTGGATCAGTTGAAGTCCAAACTGGAAAACGCGGTTATTCTTTTGTATGCAACCGATCACAACAAGATGAACGTGGTAGCCGGCATCAGTAAAAATCTGATCGGCAAGGTACCCAGGGCTGGCGATTTGGTGAAACATCTCTGTGGCAAAGGCGGTGGCCGGGATGATATGGCGCAAGGCGGTGGGGAAGTCCCCGAATCCCTTGAGAAACGCTTGCAAGAGATACGCGATATGGTTGCGCAATCCGTTATAGAAAAGCACAATTAGCATGGTATCCAATGATAGCCCGTATAAAATGCAGCGTAATGCGTATATGGACATGATACGCCTTTTTCCGTGTTACACGCAGGCTACCCAAACAAAGTAGCTCGGTGGAATGTTTCACAAAGAGGCAACCATCCGTTTTTATGAACAATAAAAGGAGCTTGTTGTGGGCATTATCAGTGAATTCAAACAATTCGCCATACGCGGTAATGTGGTTGATCTCGCGGTTGCCGTTGTCATCGGTACCGCGTTTGGCAAAATCGTATCGTCGCTGGTAGATGGCATCATTATGCCTGCGATTGGTCTGCTTCTGGGCGGTATCAATATCACTGACAAGTCGATTAAAATCGGTCATGCCGTTGTGAAATGGGGTGAGTTTCTGCAATCAATCATTGATTTCATTATTATCGCCTTTGCGATTTTTCTTGCCGTGAAATTCATTAATATTCTGCAGCGCAAGAAAGAGGAAAAACCGGAATCTCCAAGCCGGCAGGAAGCGATATTGATGGAAATAAGAGACTTGCTGAAATCATCGAAAAATCAATAATGAAGGAATTGTTACAGGTTTGGGTTTTGAGTTGGCCGAAATCGTGGCTGAGTGGGTATTTGAACGTGCAACCCGATTCAAACAATACTATATTTTAATGTATTTGATGATTATCTTGCTGATATGAAAATAGTCACTGTATTTATATTGTTGCTATTCAATGTACATTATTGCTGGGCTCTGCGATGCAACGGGCAGCTAGTCTATGACGGTGATACGCAAAAAATGGTATTAAGTAAATGTGGTTCGCCTGACGCTAAAAAAACACTTGGCACCGAACAGAATTTATACAACTCGGAAGGGGTGAAATATGGTGCGGCTCCTTTTCTGACAGAGGTATGGACTTATCATCCGTCTTCTGAAGATTTTATATATAAAGTGTATTTTACAAATAAAGTTGTGACTTCAATTACGGCAAATTTACCTTCCCCTTAAAAAGTCTCTTTTTCAGGATCGGTTGATATGTCATGTCATGACTGCAAATGCGCCCGAAACTCTTATAGAAAATCCAGGAAATGTTAACATCAATGAAATTACATCGAATTTTAGCATTGTTTTATATCTTTGGATTGCTGCTTTATACGGTGGTTGCAATAGATTATTTTTCCAGGCCTCCCTTGTTTGGTTTGATTGGATTGGGTTCCATTGCCTCCAGTATTTTTATTTTAATAACACATCCCGCAGGATCTTCTTCATCGCCTAAAAATATTATTTTTGGTTACCTGATTGCTATTTTAATCGGGTTTATCTTTCAAAAAATAATAGTTTTTTTTCAACCCCATATTCAACCCCATTTGCCATTACATTTTCAATGCCTGGCAGTCATGGCGGTAGTCACTGTTATTATTATTTTTCATCGTTGCAATATTGATCATCCTCCTGCTGTTGGCATGACTTTGGGATTGGTTCTGGAATCATGGGAATATATGACAATTATTGTTCTGATAATTGCAGTGACAGGATTACTATTAATCCCTAAATTGTTTAATTCGTCTGTCCGAATAAAATAGTTCAATTATGTCCTACAATTATCGTATTACACAAAATGTTTAATAAGTAATCCGGGGGGCGTCATGTCCACTTCCTTCCACGATGTAGCAGCAAAACTGGAAAATCGGTTGGGGCACGCCTTCAGATATGGATCCAGCGCTTTTCGTTTTGGTTTGATTCCACAAAGCGTTTCCGATCACCTGCCTGTCCTTGCTGATTTACCATTTGGCGATCAATCGATAAAAATGTTGAGTTGGAATTTGCTGGCTGATGAACACTTATTTAATAATTTTATGAATATATCCGGGAGTGATTACCTGGAGCAGGCGTTAAATACCCGCATGGCGGGAAAAGAAAATATATATGCCGGCGCCATGTATCATTTGTTTGCGGAAATGGGGCAATACTTATTGAAGCACTCCGAGGATGGCAATATTAAAGTGACCAAAGAGTTACTTGAGGGTTTTATTGCCAATGAGGCTCAGCCTAGTCGACGGGCGCTCTCCCGAGATGCTGAAACAGCCAGGCTCAAAGTCGGCCAGGTTGAGGATGCGCGAAAAGCGTTGGTTGATATATTATTGGATTCCAAGGCATTGCATGCTCATGAATATCAACTTGCTCTCAAGCAAAGCATGGAATTAATTTATCATATCAAAGCGCCCGATGGCGCATTACAATGGAGCAACCGGTTTAAAAGATTATCCGGAAATTCCAGGGCAGTTGCTGAATTGGCTTCTCAGGATATACTGGCCTTTCAGGAATGCACGAAACCTGACGATCTGGAAACGTTAATCAAGAACGCTAAAAACAGTCCTGAAAATATGGTTTTTCTTACTCATAATCTAAGTCCGTCTGGAAAATCAACGGATAATGTTGTTTTAGCTTTTAACGCGGATAAATTTCAATTGGTTGAGCAGGAAACGCCGGCTAACCCGTTGAAAACCAGTTTTGAAGGAAAAAAACCGGCACTTTATTGCAAACTAATGGATAAGAAAACAGGAAAAGAGTTTATTGTCGGTTCCGTGCATCATCCGGGCGGTGATCATGATCTGAGACAGGAAGTTATAGATAATGTAAAAAAATTACAGGGAAAAGACAGTGAAATTCCTTTTTATATTGCCGGTGACTACAATCATACCGCCGAGCAATTCGCCGAGATGGACGTGGATTCTACGGCACTGGATCCCTTGCTGTTTTATCCGTCGCAAAAAGGCACCATGGCCGGTTCGGATTATGGTAACGTGAATAAAGCTATTGATGCTATCATGTCTGATCAGGCTTTAACAAATCGTATAAAGGTTAGCCCGTCGATTGTTCTGGCCCCTCCGTCACCGGTATCTATAAGGGTTGGGTTTGATATTCCAGGACACCATCTGGCTACAACAACCATTGACGCCACATTAAAACCTCATATTATTGAGAGTCAAGCCAAGTTTAAAGAAACATTGCAGCAGATTAAGTCCGAAGAGGCAAGCCGAGTGATTGATGCCTTACCTGTCAAGCATGACGACGATGATCCGGATTTAGGTAATCGAATATCGCTTCGTATTCAAAGTTAGGACATGAGAGAGAATGAATGATGAGTGAGATAAAATGTAACGACACCATTATGCACACGTATGGTGAACTACCCGAGCTAAATCAACCGGCACCGGATTTTGTCTTGACGGATATCAATCTGGAGGCGCGGAGCCTTGCCATTGATTATGCAGCGAAACCGGTATTGATTAACGTTTATCCCAGCCTGGATACCAGTGTCTGTTTTGCGTCGGTGGAGAAATTTCATCAGGAATTAAAAGGGAAAGATATTGTCATTCTTGGCGTATCCATGGACACACCTTTTGCATTGAAACGTATATCCAACAAACTGGGTTACGAAAATATCCATTTATTGTCGGATATTAAAAACCGGTATTTCGGCGCCAGCTATGGTGTCACCATAGCTGATGGGCCATTAGGCGGTTTTTTAGCCCGGGCGGTGTTTCTTCTGGACAAAAATCATATTCTGATTCATCGGGAACTAGTTGAAGATATTGCAAACCCACCTGATTATGAAGCAATACTTGCCAAGGCACATCAATCGTTTGGTGACTAGTACTGTTTCCATGTAATTTTGCAAGGTGGTGTTGAACATTGTGCTCTATTTTTGTGTTATTCCCGCGAAGGCGGGGATCCATTTTTATAATGGCATGGCGCCACCAGATAGATGGATTCCCGCCTTCGCGGGAATGACAGTACCTTTCAATACTAAATGGAAAAAGTACCAGGTCGGGTAACCCAAGTAAAAGCGGGTCGCGGTTTTTCTTGTCTTGATATATTCCAGGCCCTTCTCGGATAGGACAGGTTTTTTGTCAGGTACCGCGATGATTCGGTAAAGACAATCTTGTTAATAGACGGTGGAATAAAGATACTTATGGACAATGCCATTTTAAAGAGCATCATTCAGTATGAAAATCAACTTATTGCCAAGGAAGAACCGGGATCCATACTAGCGTCACTCATTGACGATGAGTTTATGGAAATGGGACAAAGCGGGCATACCTATGATAAACGGGACGTGATTCAATGGCTAAATCGTCCCGGCCTGTCGGAACGAACGGGTAGTGATTTTCAGGTGAAAATTATAACCGACGACGTTATTCTGCTGACTTACCTGAGCCATATTAAAAACAAGGATACCGGAGAGATTCAACACGCGTTTCGTTCCTCTCTCTGGCGCCGGAAAGAAGGGCAATGGCGGATGGTTTTTCATCAGGGTACGCCTTTGGATGAAATGATCTGAATTATCAATTTAGCGCTTGTTGACACTGAGTTATGGAGCCTGGGGTTAAAAATGATTTCACGCTTGCTTTTGCAAATGACTGGCTGGATTTTTTTCTCAGCGCTCCTGCTTTTTGTTCCGGCGGGCACTCTTGCCTGGCCGGGTGCCTGGATTTATCTTTTTTTACAAACCGCTTTTGGATTAGGAACAGGATTCTGGCTGGCAAAGCATGATCCGGCCTTGTTACGAGAGCGTTTATCCTTTTTAATTCAAGCGCGGCAACCGCTCTGGGACAAGGTTATCATGGCTGTGTTTATGTGTCTGATGGTGGTATGGTTGCCGGTTATGGCGCTTGATGCCGTTAGATACCAGCTGTCTTCGGTTCCTGTGGTTTTAAAAATAATGTCTGCTTTGGGACTGCTTGCCGCTTTTTATATTATTTATCGGGTCTTTAAGGAAAATACCTATACGTCGCCGGTCGTAAGAATTCAGAAAGAGCGCGGTCATAAAATCATTACAACCGGTCCGTATCGTTACGTCCGGCATCCCATGTATGCCGCTGCCTTCCTGTTTTTTATCAGTACTCCGTTGATGCTGGGATCATGGTATGGTTTGATTGTCACAGGGTTATTGATCATCCTTTTAGCAATACGGACTTACAAGGAAGAACAGGTATTAATCAAGGAATTTTCTGAACATTACAGGGCATATACCAGACAGGTTCGATATCTTTTTATTCCGTTTTTCTGGTGATGCAGCGATTCATTTGGCCAATGAAATTGTATTAAATGATGGCGCTTGAAATGATCTATTTCAAAATGGTAGTGGACGTCATGAATTTGCAGGTTTTGTGAACAAAATTTTCCTGGCATAATTTTTTTCTCAAAAGAGAGTAACCCGAAAGGAGGCCTGCGGCCGTATTTCGGGTTTTATGTTTCAATAGGGTACCGGGAGAACAGGGGAGCGCAAGTGAACGCTATCCCGCATACGGCTTTGCCCTGAGGAGTCCCGACATTTTTTTGAACAAAAAATGGAAGTGCTTATGTTTTTGTGATCAAATTCAGATTACCTCGATTTACCCCCTCTCCCGCGCCAGGAATTTGAGTAGTATGATGATGTTTTTTCGCGGGATGAGGGTTGGGGAGAGGGCATGTCACGGATGGTCATTGACGATGAGATATGGTGTCGTTTAGAAACGTTGCTTCCAAAACCTAAGGGACGTCATGGTAAGGATGAGCAGTTGTTTATGGCGATAGGCGGGATGCTTCAAACGGCTTTACTTTAAAGCAGTCATGATGACGTCGAGGACTGTTGGCGTGTGCTGAAAGATATCATGATTCCAAAAGCGGATCACTTTAAAACCATGTGTCTTTAGCTGTGTGATTCACAGAGATCCTTTCAATTTTTTGATGAAAAAATGATCAGCCCAGTCTTGCTAGCCTCGCTCTTTTTACATGCAAAAATCGTGTAAATCTGAACGTAATTCCCGTTGGCTTTGGGGATTAAAGTCAATTTCCATACCGTATTTTAACTTTTTAGATGGTATTTTTTTCACCCGTATCAATAAAAATACCGTTCTAGGTAAAGTCGCGTAATGTATCTGTAAAACCGTTATTGATTAGCAAGAAAAGACTGCATAACGATAATATCAGTTTCATGGGAACTCCCTTTCGACGCTTGTTTTTCTAGCCGATTTAAGGCAAGACAGGGATGGTATTTCAGCCAGAGTGGGTGTTGTTTTAGAGTAATTAAAGTGTCCGGCAAATCTGAAGGCGAATGGTGATTTGATCTCGTTGTTACAAGCAGTTGAGGAAAAACAGGTACAGCACAGTATGTAATGCGCTATCACAATGGCCGTGTTGGGCCAGGGAGAGCAGGGATTTAATTGTCAATACGAACTCGATTTTTATTATGCTGTATATATGAAACATGGAAATGAAATTATCAAGGCTTATGAAGGCTCTCATGAGAAAAAAAGGAATATACTGCCTCGTCAGGATTGAGTTTTAGGGTGTAATCACCAGGCTTTCATTCATATGTGCACGCTTTTTGATGTGGAAATGCTCATTGCTATGGAACATAGATTTTTATTGGGCAGTTATGGGATAATGGCCTCCGGAGTTAGCTTGTTTTACTTATCGTAAGGATGTCGAAATCATTAGCGATAAGTAACGGTTTCAATAGCCCCTGTATTTTATCCCATTTGACAATTAGGGCCTGTCGTCAATCACTTCCACGGTTGCACATTGAGGCTGATTTGCTCAAATTATTCATAATAATTTTAATTGGACTTGATTGTGACCGGTGAGAATTTTGATTTACCTTAAACCCTGCGCCATTTTATAGTGGGTATTGATAGCCATCTACACTCTCTGGGGCAACCGACTTGGTGAAACAGAACAAAATAATAGATTAAACTAGCGAGATAATTAATGCCACGTAAACTCTTTTCATATTTTCGACGCTCATATTTTCGACAAAGTGATATAAGAAACGACATTTATGTCGATCCAGTTAATTTTTTACATTCTGCAATTGTTTTTAGTATCTTCTCCTATCTTAGTCATCAAGAATTAGCGAGCTTGTCCTTGGTTTCCAAAAGGTGGTATGAGCAAGTAGAAGCATATTATCATCAAGATTTATGCCTTAATAAGGGGGACGAATCTTCATGGAAAGTCTACTTCAATAAAAAAAACCGGCTTGCTCATTTTATGGCTCCGTCTAGGCAGTTAAAAGAAATCCATAGCAATTTAATTGGCGGCTCGGTATTGATCGATCAATCACAAGGAAAAGCTTGCTTTGCTTACTCTGAGAAAGGTAGAGACCACTCAATTAAGTTTGAGATTTGGGATCTTGAAAAAGATAGCTGTATCAAAACGATCTCTTGTTTAGAAAAAGAAAGGATGTATGCAATTGCCTTCTCATACCCTTACCTGGTTACAAAATCAGAAGACACTATCTATATTCGTGATGTGACCAAAAAGGAAGTTAAAAGCACGGTTGTCTGTAAAATAGGTCCCCACCCAATAAACCGTTTCAAGGATGTTTTTTCTTTGGAAGCCCGGGATTTCGGGTGTCAATTTGGATATATAAGCGATCGTATATTTGATAAAACTTCAGCTCGTGTGGCTACTTTTAGCAAGGATAATCCAAAAAAAGTCAATACCAATTTGTTTGGTGACGAACAAGGGAGAGTTCCGTCTGACGCCGTTTCGCTACTTCACAAAAATTTATTTATTTATACAATCTTACCAGGCATTCTCCATGTGGTTGACGTGTTTAATTTAGAAAGTTCTCCAGTGGAATTGGTTGTCCCGGAGGTATCGAGATTCGTTGAAAGTGTAGATAAAAAGTCCAAAAAAGAAATGGCGAAACTGGGGGAGAGAAATAGTTTTGTGGCCCTGATAGCCAACGATAACGTATTAGTAGCCCAAACCAAACAAAACATCCTGGTATGGGATTTAAAATCCGGAGAATTACAAAGAATTTTTCCATTGGCTATAAAATTTCCAATATTAGACCGTACCTATAATCTATTATATCGAGTTAATGGCATTTGCGCGCTTTCAGGAGATATATTATTTGCCCATGATTCAGAACAAGGTGTGGCGCAAGCCTTTGATCTTGGCAACAACGGTAAAACACTCAAAACGTGGAAGTTCGATCAAGAACACAGTCGACATCCCGTTGGATGCTATAAAGGAAAGGTATATATGATCAATAGCCCCGAGGAGAAAAGAACGACTCTAACGATGTTTAACTTTTTCAATCGGAATCCCTCTAAGGATGAAAAACCATTAATGAGTCAAAGTTTGGATCAGTTGGCTAAACCTATCTAAAGCCCTTAACTGAAGATATAATAGGGGTGAGTCATGAATCTACTTTACACCCTATGTAATGTGAATATTTAAAAGAAGCATCATTAGATGATGCCCGAAAATTTTGTGTTATTCATAGAGATCAATGTTAAAATTATTACTCCAAAAATTTCATGTATATCAGAATTAAATATTAACGAAGAAGAACCTGATATTACAGCGTTTAAATGGTAATGTGGGGAATCAATAATTAATTCTCCAAGAGAAATAGAATTATCATTTTTAAATCTAACTAAAACCAGATCACCATCCAATGGGGTTTTATATGTATCTATTATGAAATTAGGCAGTGTCCCTAAACTATGAATAGGGATGCGTTTTTAGCCAATCAGCACGCTTCGTATCGTAAATTTGATTGTGCAGGTGTTGACCACCATTAAGCTCGATAATCAGCCGTTTTTCAAGACAGGCAAAATCAACGATGTAGTCGCCTATTGGTACTTGTCTCTTGAATTTAAATCCAAGCCTATTCGCTCGGAGATAGTACCATAGATGCCTCTCAGCATTCGTACTGTTTTTCCTTAAATCGCGGGCTCGTTGCCTTAACACCGATTTTTCCTCGCCCTCTCCCCAACCCTCTCCCGCAAAAAGCATCATCCTGCTACTCAAATTCCTGGCGCGGGAGAGGGGGCAGATCGAGGTAATCTGAAAAATTTGTGTTCAAATTCAGTCTGGGATAGCTATAAAAAACGTTAGGGATATCAAAAGCGAGCCGTTGGGGAGCGGGTTCATGCTGGAAACGGATGGTAAGCATAGGTCATATCAGGCGAACACTGCTAAAAATACAGGGATATGTATTTTGAACAAAAATATGTCAGGATCACTCAGGGCAAAGCCTTCATGAAGGCTGCATGAAACTATGATTTGTTGTAGAACAATAGCCGCCTTGTTTTCGCCCGGAAAAAAGTTGTTCGCAAAGCCCGGTTGTACGAAAAAACTATTTTCGTACAACCGGGCCATGATTAAACTATACTTAAATAAGATGGTTGATTTGTAACATTTTCGTTGTAATGTCCGAAATAGAGGTATACAGGAGTTGTCATGACCGCCCTACTTAATTTATTTGCTATTATTATCCTGTTTGGAATAGGGTTGTGGCTGGTGAATGTTTTTATCCCCATGCCTGCCGCTATTAAAAGCCTGCTCAATATCCTGGTGCTTATTGTGCTTGTTATTTACATCCTGCAGTATTTTGGTGTGATTAATACAATATTGCCAACCATCAGGTTGTTTCGTTGAATAAATATATTTTAATCCAGGCAGTTGGGTTGATCGTTCATTTCAGGTTGGGCTGCCAAATGGGCAACCCGATAGATATGGATATTGTTTTGCCGGACTGTCTATAGATAACCCGGCATTATTAATCTCAATCATCTTCCCAGTTCAACGTGCCGCCTGCCTGGTATTCGATGACACGGGTTTCAAAGAAATTCTTCTCTTTTTTCAGATCCATCATTTCACTCATCCACGGGAAGGGATTTTCCGCGCCGGGATATTGTTCCTGCAGACCTATTTGAGCCATGCGTCGGTTGGCGATAAAGTGGAGATATTCTTCAAACATATCGGCGTTCATGCCCAGAATACCGTGTGGCATGGTGTCTTGGGCGTATTGATATTCCAGTTTCACCCCTTCCTTGATTAATTGAATCATTTCATCCTTGAAGGCTGGTGTCCATAAATGCGGATTTTCAATTTTGATCTGGTTTATCACATCGATGCCGAAATTCATGTGCATGGATTCATCACGTAAAATATACTGGAATTGTTCGGAGGTACCCACCATTTTGTTGCGTCGTCCCATGGACAGGATTTGGGTAAAGCCGACATAGAAAAAGATGCCTTCGAAAACGACATAAAAAGCAATCAAATCGCGCAGTAAGCGTTGATCATCTTCCGGTGTGCCGGTACGAAATGTCGGATCGCCAAGACTTTGGGTAAAGGGAAGCGCCCAGGCGGCTTTCGTCGCCACAGACGGAATTTCCCGATACATATTAAAGACGGCCGCCTCATCAAGCCCCAGGCTTTCGATAATGTATTGATAAGCATGCGTATGCAGCGCCTCTTCGAAGGCTTGCCGCAAGAGATATTGGCGGCATTCCGGATTGGTAATATGCCGGTAAACGGCCAGAACCAGGTTATTGGCTACCAGGGAGTCCGCTGTGGAGAAAAATCCCAGATTACGAAGCACAATTAACCGCTCATCCTCGGTTAGCCCGGTTGGATCTTTCCATAATGCGACGTCCGCACTCATGTTGATTTCATTCGGCATCCAGTGGTTGGCACAGCCGGTTAAGTATTTATCCCAAGCCCAGGTGTATTTGAAAGGAACCAACTGGTTTAAATCCGCGCGGCAATTAATAATTTGCTTGTCGTCAACATGAATGCGTCCGGCACCCATTTCCAGCGCTTCCAGACCTGTTGCACCTATTTGTTCTTTTGTGCTTATGTGTTGTGGTGATACGGACATGGTATTCTCCTCTTATTATTGGCAGGCTTCGCAATCGGGGTCGAGTATGGAACATGTTTTTGGTTCCTCTATCTTGACCGCGTTGAGTGCGCCATCGGTGACGGTTGATTTTTCTGCGTTACTGGCACCTAAACTGCGTAAATAATAGGTGGTTTTCAAGCCTCGGATCCAGGCGTGTTTGTACAGTTGATCCAGTTTCTTGCCGGACGGTTTGGCCATGTAGACGTTTAATGATTGAGCCTGATCTATCCATTTCTGACGACGGGATCCGCTCTCAACCAGCCAACTTGGATCAATTTCAAAAGCGGTCGCATAACGCGCTTTCAATTCCTGCGGGATCCGGTTGATGGGTTGCACGCTGCCGTTAAAGTATTTCAGGTCGTTGACCATAACTTCATCCCACAGGTTACGCTCCTTTAAATCGGCAACGAGGTAGGGATTAACCACAGTGAACTCCCCGGACAGATTTGATTTCACATACAGGTTTTGATACGTCGGCTCAATGGATTGAGACACACCGCAAATGTTGGAAATCGTGGCTGTCGGCGCAATGGCCATCACATTGGAGTTGCGCATACCCTGTGTGCGAACCTTGACACGCAGACTTTCCCAATCCAGACGTTGTGAACGGTCTTGCTCCAGGTATTGATCCCTGTTTTGTTGCAGAAGGTTGATGGAGTCGACAGGCAGAATACCTTTACTCCACAAAGACCCTTCGTAGCTGGAATAACTGCCGCGTTCCTTTGCCAGGTCACAGGAAGCTTCAATCGCGTGATAGCTGATAAGTTCCATGGATTCATCCGCAAATTCAACGGCCTCCTGGGAGGCATAATCCATTTTTAGTGCGTACAGGGCGTCCTGGAAGCCCATCAGACCAAGGCCGACCGGACGGTGTTGCAGATTGGAATTGCGAGCCTGGGGTACGGAATAATAATTAATGTCTATAACGTTATCCAGCATACGCACGGCGGTAGTAATCGTGTGTTTCAATTTTTCCCGATCCAGTTTGCCGTCGCTGATATGGGCCGGTAGATTGATACTGCCCAGATTACAGACGGCGATTTCATCCTGCGACGTATTTAAGGTGATTTCAGTACACAGGTTGGAACTGTGAATGACGCCGGCGTGTTGTTGGGGCGAACGCAGGTTACACGGATCCTTGAAGGTTAGCCAGGGATGTCCGGTTTCAAACAGCATGGACAACATTTTTCGCCATAATTTAAGAGCCGATACGGTTTTTACGTTTTTGATTTTGCCCTGACGCGCTTTTTCTTCACAATCGACATACATGACATCGAACGCTTTGCCGTATTGATCATGCAATTCAGGCACTTCATCGGGTGAAAAGAGTGTCCACTCGCCCTCTTCGTGTACCCGTTTCATAAATAAATCGGGAATCCACAGCGCGGTGTTCATGTCATGGGTTCGTCGTCGGTCATCACCAGTGTTTTTACGTAATTCCAGGAACTCTTCAACATCACGATGCCAGCATTCGAGATAGGCACAGACCGCACCTTTTCTTTTACCGCCCTGGTTGACCGCGACCGCGGTTGCGTCGGCTACGTTCAGGAAGGGAACAACGCCCTGGGATTTGCCGTTGGTGCCTTTGATATGCGAACCCATGGCGCGAACAGGCGTCCAGTCGTTGCCTAACCCACCCGCGAATTTGGAAAGCAGGGCATTGTCCTTGATGGCGCTGTAAATGCCGTCCAAATGATCAGGCACGGTTGTTAAATAGCAACTGGATAATTGTGGTCTTACCGTTCCCGAGTTAAACAAGGTTGGCGTAGAAGCCATGTAATCAAAGGAAGACAGTAATCGGTAAAATTCAATGGCCTTGTCCTCACGGTTTAATTCACGAATGGCAAGTCCCATGGCGACACGCATAAAAAACGCTTGCGGTAATTCGTATCGAACACCACGTTCATGAATAAAATAGCGATCGTAGAGGGTTTGCAGACTGAGATAGGTAAACTGCATATCCCTGGCAGGAAGCAGGGCCTTGGCCAGTTTCTCCAGGTCAAATTCACCCAGCTTGCAATCGAGTATGTCTTGTTCAATGCCTTGTGCAATATAGGCTTTAAAGTAATCCGGGTAGAGTGCGGTCATTTCGTCAAACGTTGCTTCCGGTTGCATGCCCAGCTTGGTCAATGCTTCCGTACGGAGACTGTCAAGCAGCAATCGGGCGCTGACGTAGGTATAGTTGGGTTCTTTTTCAACCAGAGCCCGTGCGGACATGATCAAGGCTTTATGAACGTCTTCCAGTTTCGCCTGATTATAAAGGTTGCGCAGCGCGTCTTTGATAACCGGTTCCGCCTTAACGCCGCTCAGATCACGGCAGGCCTCGTTAACAATGGTTTTTACCCTGTCCATGTCCAGAGGTCTTAATTCGCCGTCAGGCATGGTAATTAAGAGTGTTTTACTATCGCTGACTTGTTGTTTCAGTTTTTCTTCACGGGCTTTGCGGTGTTCCTCGCGGTATAAGACATAGCCGCGTGCCACTTTATATTGGCTGCTGCGCATTAAAGCCAGTTCAACCTGATCCTGGATATCCTCGATATGAATGGTTCCACCGCCCGGCATACGTCGTTTAAACGTTTGGGTAACCTGTTTGGTGATGTCGTCAATAAGCTGGTGGATACGGTTGGACGCGGCAGCATTGCTTCCTTCTTCAGCAATAAAGGCCTTGGTGATGGCCACCTTGATTTTGCTGTCGTCGTAATGGACGACCTTGCCGTTTCGCTTGATGGTTTTCAGTAAACCGGGGGCGTTGGTCGTCAGATCCAGCTGACTGGTGTACGATTCATCTTTTATCGGCTCAAGAAGTTCTGACATGGTTTCTCCGGAGATATTTTTCTTGTTATTTTCTGACTTGTCTATTCGGGTAAAAAGCGTTTTTCCACTACTTTAACTATAGTAGAATAATTTCCTGATTACCACAATATCTAGTTTTTTTTTATCTTTGCAAAACTAGATATTGTGTTTTTTGTGGAAATCAAGGGAATAAGGTGGGAGTAAGCTGTGGATAAAATGTTGTTAGTATTTAATCTCTTTAGAAAACAGAACAACTTAGCGATAATTGGATAAAAACCGGGCAGTGAGCCATTATGGCCTGTTATTGTTTTTCTTGCACAATAATGGCATCACTGACTTTGGATAATCCATGAACATTCAAGTGGAAATTATTAAATTGCGCATAAAGCTGGGTGGAATTTCCCCCATCCAGGTTAAGGGCGTCCACGCAGTTAAGCGGCGGTGCTTTCATCAGCTGGGCCAATTCGGTTGTCGACATGGCGGCGTGGTCGGTAACCAGAATAACGATATCGCCGTCTTTCGTAATACCCAGCGCCGTACGCTCCGCCCGACCTGCCTTTAAAGGAGGAATACGGCCATCAACCAATAATCTTGGTCCGCTTTGTATTGCAAAGTTGATTTGAGGATTACGTTGAAATTCGCGAGCGCTTGCCAGGTAGGCTTTGCCGTCCTTGATATAAAAAATTCCCCACCAGCTAATTGGTTTGAAGGGACTTAACTGTCTGTTGTTTTTGATGCGAAGGCCCAGGGAATGAAAACGATCGTCAAAAAAACCGCCGTTGATAGCGATCAAGGCATGGCTGAATTGAGCGTATTCATCAACCGATGCGTAGTCTTGTTCCAAATCATGGGCCATAACCAGTGAAAAGCGATTTTTTTTCAAGCTGATTCTAAATGCGTGAACATGAGACCAGGGGGCAAGGTAACCCTTGCTTAAACCCAGGTATTCAATGCCGGGACTTAGCTCACGCCAGTTATCGGCAGCAACGGCAAAATTGAGCACAAGGATTAGCATCAACAGGGTAAAAATTGATTTCCAAGCTTTCTTCAGCCATTTTAATGGTGCAATGGTTTGCTTGAGCATAGTAAACTTGTATCCTTGTGGGCAAACTAATCAGCAACGGGACGGCTATGCAAATCTCAACGCAAAATAACAAAAGTATAGAGGAACAGTCAACCGCCAATTTACTGGCGCTGATGCATGATATTTTAGCCAGAGCCAAAGCTCATGGTGCGACGGACGCCTTTGTCTCGGTCAATCATGACCGGGGATTTTCCGTGGATGTTCGTATGAGGGAAGTGGAAACGGTTTCATTTAACGAGGATAAAAGCGTCGGTCTGGTCACGTATATCGGACATCGCAAAGGAGTGGCCAGCAGCACGGATACGTCGCCGGCCGCACTGGATGCCATGGCGAGCGCCGCATGCGACATTGCCAGAGTCAGTGCAAAAGATCCCTGTTTTGGCCTGGCTGACAAAGAGTTAATGACCGGACGGCATTCGGATCTTGATTTATACCATCCCTGGGATATTCGACCGCCGGAAGCTATTGAAACAGCCCGCCTTTGTGAAGCGCATGCCCTGGAGCGGGATTCTCGTATTATCAATTCGGATGGCGTTACTTTATCAACCTATACGTTTTGCCACGGCTATGCGAATACCTATGGCGGTGAAGGAATCATTCGTGGTACTCGCCACAGTCTGAGCTGTTCGCTCATTGCGAAAAGCGGGGAGAGTATGCAGAGGGATTATGATTACACGACGTCGCGTCTCCCGCATCAACTGGTCACTCCGCAACAACTGGCGGAAAGCGTGGTGGAGAGGACTGTCAGTCGCCTGGGTGCCCGTAAAATAAAAACACAGAAAGTTCCGGTATTATTTTCATCACGAATTTCCAGTGGACTTCTGTCCAGCTTCATCGGCGCGATTAGCGGCTCCAATTTATATCGTAAAAACTCCTTTCTGCTGGACTCCATAGGCCAACAGATTTTTCCTGCCGGATTTAAAATATATGAGCAGCCTCGCTTGTTGCAAGGATTGGGCAGTTCTCCTTTTGACGGAGAAGGCGTGCCTACCCGCGATAATGTTTTCATTGACGACGGCCGATTGTGCCAGTACGTACTAGGCAGCTATTCCGCGCGTCGAATGGGCCTGAAAACCACGGCAAACAGTGACGGTGTTCATAATTTAACCATTGATGCGACAGCCGGCGATTTGAATGATTTATTAAAAAAAATGGATAAAGGACTGCTGGTGACCGAGTTGATGGGGCAGGGGGTTAACGGGTTGACCGGCGATTATTCACGCGGTGCGACCGGTTTTTGGGTGGAACACGGAGAAATCCAGTACCCGGTTGAGGAGATCACAATTGCGGGGAATCTGAAAGATATGTATCAGGCTATCGTGGCGGTAGGTTCGGATATTAATCGCAATATCGCTACGCGCTGTGGTTCGATTCTTGTCGAGCAAATGATGGTGGCCGGTTCCTAGGTTCCGTGAACGAATTTTTCCGATCGAAAACAAAGCAACTATTGTTGCACACCAAATAATAATTGCTTGTAGCCCGTCATGAAGGCAAAGCCGTAATGCGGGATAACGTTCCTGATTGGCACATCAAACCCGCAATACGGCCTCAGGCCTCCTTACGGGCTACCGCCTTTTCGCAAAAAATGGTGCCAATTATCCACATTTTCGCTTTGCAAAAAAATTGGTTCACAGAGCCTGGGCGACCGGCTGGCGGTCATCAGACAGCCGGTTTTTAATGCCGGCAGAATGATTTGAAGCGGCATGTTTAATACGGTCGGTCGAGGTGCCCGATCGGCGCTTTTATGCAGATTGGGTTGTCTATAGACAAATCCAACCTGCAAATCTGCTGTGATTTCCGATAATGGCTGAAATGGTTTTTTTAAATGTCCGGCCGGATGATTTTCAGATGAGGGTCACCTGATCTAGTTCTTATCACGAAAAATGATACGGCCTTTGGTGAGATCGTAAGGGGTTAGTTCCACTTTGACTTTGTCGCCGGTCAGGATTCGGATGTAGTTTTTTCTCATACGCCCGGAAATATGCGCGGTTACGACATGACCATTTTCCAGTTCTACCCGGAACATGGTATTGGGCAGGGTGTCTATTACTGTACCAAGCATTTCTATATGATCTTCTTTTGCCATAGGTCTCTCAAAAAATAAGAAAATTAAGGGCAAATGATGCACTAAATTGGCGCTTATGGCAACAAAACCCGCATGGTCATGAGTCGATACTATGATGCAGCCACGTTCCAACATGCGTGGGATGATGCAATGTGTGCCTGAGACGCTGTAAAAATTCACGACGTCTTACTATCCTGGCGCCCAGACGTTGCAGATGGGGTGTTGGTAACTGACAGTCAATAAAGTCAAATTGCCATTGCCCTAATAACTGGCATAAATAATACAGGGCAATTTTGGAAGCGTCCCGTTGCAGATGAAACATGGATTCACCGAAAAACGCCCGCCCCAGACTTATACCATACAATCCGCCAATCAGTTGTCCTTCCTGCCGGACTTCCACGGAATGGGCATAACCCAGATTATGGAGTTCGTTATACGCGGTTTGCATCTCGCCCGTGATCCAGGTGTTATTGATGCGACCGGAACAGGAGCTGCATGCGGCGATAACCGAGGCAAAGTCCGTGTCGAAGTCAACCCGGTACGGTTTTTTCAGAGCCTGTTTCAGGCTGCGGGACAACCTGAAGTGTTCAGGCTGTAACAATAATCGCGGATCGGGGGACCACCAGAGGATCGGATACCCCGGTTCATACCAGGGGAAAATACCCTGCCGGTACGCAGTCAGCAGATGATTGGGCGATAAATCACCTCCAACAGCTACCAGACCTTCCTTATCACTGCTTTCCGGATCAGGGAACGTAAAATCATCGCCATCAAGAAACGTCGGAGAGGAAATGATTAATCTCCTGCCATATCCAGATATTTTTCCGCGTCCAGGGCGGCCATACATCCGAATCCGGCTGAAGTAATGGCCTGACGATAGACATGATCCGCAACATCGCCACAGGCAAAAACCCCGGGAACGGAGGTGGCGGTAGCCATGCCATCCAGGCCGGTGCGGATGGTAATGTAACCGTCTTTCATGTCCAGTTGATCCTTGAAAATGCCTGTGTTCGGATCATGTCCAATCGCAATAAAGACACCGTCTACTATCAGATCCGTCGTGTCGTTGCTGTTCACATTTCTAACACGGGCGCCGGTGACTTTCATGTCGTCACCCAATACTTCATCCAGGGTGTGGTGCCACAGGAGTTTGATATTTCCCGTTTGCGCTTTTTCAAATAATTTATCCTGCAATATTTTTTCGGCGCGTAAACTGTCGCGGCGGTGAACCAGGGTCACGCTGGCGGCAATATTGGATAAATAAAGTGCTTCCTCGACCGCGGTATTACCGCCGCCTATGACACAGACCGCTTTGTTGCGATAGAAAAAACCATCGCAGGTCGCGCAGGCTGAAACACCACGCCCCTGGTAAGCGGTTTCAGATTCAAGTCCCAGATAGCGTGCAGAAGCGCCTGTAGCGATGATTAACGCATCGCAGGTATATGTGTCGCTGTCGCCCTGCAGTACGAATGGTTTCTGGCCGAGTGAAGCCCTGGTAATATGATCAAACAGGATTTTAGTATCAAAGCGTTGTGCGTGTTGCTGCATGCGATCCATCAGCGCAGGACCTTGCAGGCCTTCAACATCTCCCGGCCAGTTATCGACGTCGGTAGTGGTTGTTAATTGACCGCCGGGCTGCATGCCGGTGATAAGGACCGGACTAAGATTAGCCCGTGCTGCATAGACCGCGGCCGTGTAGCCGGCCGGCCCCGAGCCTAAAATTATCAGGCGATGGTGATTGCTACCACTTATCATCTCTGCCTTCCTCTTTTAATTGTGTTAAGATGCGAAATAGTATGACAAAACAGCAGATTTTAAAATAGCTATGGGAAAACAAGACAAGAAGACTCAAGCAGGACACCCTGAAAAAACACTGCCTTCCTTTTTAATGAGAAGGGTCAGTGAGGGGAGCTTTATTTTGATTTTAACCTGTGCTTTGTTTGTGCTTTTATCACTTAACACGTACAGTTTTTCTGATCCGAGCTGGTCACATATCACCCGGTATAAGGGGGTCGTCAGTAACGCAGGGGGGCAGGTCGGCGCTTATATAGCGGATGCGCTGTACTGGTGTTTCGGTTATTTTGCATACCTGTTGCCTGTCGGTGTCGCTTATGTAGCCTGGCTGGTATTGCAGGATCACCGCGCATTGCGAGTCGTTAACAAACCTGCCTTGTTTCTGCGCGGCAGCGGACTGGTATTCCTGATGATTGGCGGTTGCAGTCTCCTGAGTATGGAGCCGTCGTTGAAGCCTTTGGGTGCGAGTCACGACGCGGGCGGCATGCTTGGCTATTTTGTAGCCGATGGCTTTCAGTATGCCCTGAGCCAGCAGGGTGCAACCTTGTTGTTGCTGGCTATTTTACTGGTCGGAATCACCTGGATGACCGGGCTTTCCTGGGTTCGTGTTACGGAGAGCCTTGGTTTTTATGCGTTGATTCTTTCACAAAAACTGTTTCGTCTTGGCCAATTGAGTTTTATTGGGCTGGTCAGGACATTCCAGCGGTTTCGTAAAAAACGGCACGATTTTGCCGTTACAAAACCGGTACGAAAAAAACCTTTATTGAAAAAAGAAACATCCGAGCCGGCTTTGAATCCGGATCCGTCCCCGTCTTTTGAGATTGTGGCGGCTCCTGTGGCCGACAAACCCGTCAAAACATCGTCAAAGCCGGCATCCGCCAGTAAAGTGACGGTGTCCGGAGGGTTGCCGTCCCTGTCGTTACTGGATAAAGGCAAACCGGGCCGGGCGATGGGTGGGTATACTCATCAGGTATTGGAATCACTGTCACGGGACGTGGAACAGCACCTTCTTGATTTTGGCATCCAGGCCGATGTGGTATCGGTGCACCCGGGGCCTGTCATTACCCGTTTTGAATTGCAGCTGGCCGCAGGCATCAAGGTCAGTCGTTTGTCGGCGCTGGCTAAGGATTTAGCCCGCTCCCTGTCGGTCACCAGTGTCCGTATTGTTGAAGTCATACCGGGGAAAACGGTGGTCGGCCTTGAATTACCCAATCAGAATCGGGAAATTGTGCGCTTGTCCGATGTTTTGTCAGCCGATGTTTATCAACAGGCCCATTCGCCGTTGATCCTGGCTCTTGGGGTTGATATTGCCGGACACCCGATGGTCGTTGATTTAGCCAAAATGCCGCATCTGCTGGTTGCCGGAACCACGGGATCAGGAAAATCGGTAGGAATCAACGCCATGATTCTGAGTCTGCTTTTTAAGGCAAGTCCGGATCAGGTCCGTTTGATCATGGTGGATCCGAAAATGCTGGAATTATCCGTTTATGATGGTATTCCTCATTTGCTGACGCCGGTGGTAACGGATATGAAAGAGGCTGCCAGCGCCTTGCGATGGTGCGTCGGTGAGATGGAGCGTCGGTATCGTCTGATGGCCGCGCTGGGAGTACGTAATCTGGCCGGTTTTAATGTAAAACTGGCTGAAGCGTCTGCGAAAGGGGAGCCATTGACCGATCCGTTATGGAAACCGACCGACTCCATGGATGAAACGGCGCCTGTTCTTGAAGCGTTGCCATATATTGTTGTCATCATTGACGAGTTGGCTGACATGATGATGGTAGTTGGCAAGAAAGTGGAGCAACTCATCGCCCGAATCGCCCAGAAAGCAAGGGCGGCCGGGATCCATCTTATCCTGGCAACCCAGCGTCCATCGGTGGATGTCCTGACCGGATTGATCAAATCAAACATTCCTACCCGTATCTCATTTCAGGTTTCGTCCAAAATTGATTCCCGTACTATTCTTGATCAGCAAGGGGCGGAACAATTACTTGGTCATGGCGACATGCTTTACCTGGCGCCTGGTACCGGCGCACCCTTGCGAGTGCACGGCGCTTTTGTCGATGATAAGGAAGTACACCGCATCGCCGATGATTGGCGGGCCCGGGGCGAGCCGGAATACATTGAAGACATTACGCTGGTGACCGGCGACAGCTCGGACGGTGGATTCGGTGAGGAGAATCAGGAAACCGAAGACGCTGATCCATTGTATGATCAGGCGGTGGAATTTGTCATACAAACGCGCAAGGCCAGCATTTCAGCGGTTCAACGACGTTTGAAAATAGGTTATAACCGGGCTGCCCGACTGGTGGAGGAAATGGAGAGAACCGGAATTGTCGGTCCTCTGGAAGGTGGTTACCGGGACGTGCTGGTGTCATCCGTTACTGAGGAATCATAATGCGAATATTGTCATTGTTACTGTTATTGCTGTCTGCCGGCTCTGCTTGTTGCCAGTCGGTAGCGGACGAATTGCAGGGTAAATTAAATGCCGTAAACAGTATGAGCGCGAATTTCAATCAGGTTGTGAACGCCAAAAAACGGGAAGTGTCCCGTTCTTCCGGATCGATGGCGTTGCAACGTCCCGGGCGTTTTCGATGGCAAACCAGAAGTCCGATGGAACAATTAATCGTGGCGGATGGCAAGAAGCTTTGGGTTTATGATGTGGAGCTGGAACAGGTTACGGTAAAAAAGCAGGAAAAAGGATTGGGCGGTACCGCGGCCTTGTTTTTAAGCGGTTATGACGATACGGTGACCCGTGATTTTGAGGTGACGGCCAAACGTCGCGGCAAGCAGTCCCTTTATGATTTGCACGCCCGATCGCCTAAGGAAAATTTCCAGAGGGTGAAATTACAGTTTACCGGTGATGTATTGACCAGGATTGAACTGTACGATCAACTGGGGCAGCACACTGTTGTTAAATTGACCCGTATTAAAAGCAACCCCCGACTTGCGGCGAGTCTTTTTCAGTTTAAACCTCCCAAAGGGGTGGACGTGGTGCAGCAATGAGTCTGTTTGATAATCAGCCCGAAGCGCCTCTGGCTGAAGCGTTGCGTCCCCGGCACTGGGATGAGGTGATTGGCCAGAGTCATTTGCTCGGTTCCGGCAAACCGCTGCGCCTCGCTTTTGAAACGGGGAAGCCACATTCGATGATTTTATGGGGGCCTCCCGGTGTAGGCAAAACAACCTTGGCCAGATTAAGCGCCGGAGCCTTTCATTGCGAATGGATTGCGTTGTCGGCAGTGTTCTCCGGTGTAAAAGACATACGTGCCGCTGTGGAAAAAGCACGGGAATTTCTTATGATGCAGAAGAAGACCCTGCTTTTCATTGATGAAATCCATCGCTTTAACAAATCCCAGCAAGACGCGCTGTTGCCTTATACCGAGTCCGGTCTGGTGACATTTATCGGAGCAACCACAGAAAATCCTTCGTTTGAAGTTAATTCCGCCTTGTTATCCAGAGCGCAGGTCTATGTATTAAAATCCTTGAGCGACTCCGAATTAAAACAGTTGTTTCACAGAGCGCAGCAACAGGCGTTGACCCATTTGCATTTTGACGAGCAGGCTGTTGATCATTTGATTGCCTGTGCGGATGGCGATGCGCGGCGTTTTCTTAATCTTCTCGAGCAGGTGGATACGGCGTCAGCCGCACAGGGAAACAATGCCATTTCCCTGTCTTTTCTGGAGAACATTCTCGCGACGACAACCCGTCGGTTTGATAAGGGAGGCGATCATTTCCATGATCAGATTTCAGCCCTTCATAAATCGGTACGTGGTTCCAATCCGGATGCGGCTCTTTACTGGTTGTCGCGCATGCTGGACGGCGGCGTGGATGCCCGCTATCTGGCAAGGCGCATTATCAGAATGGCCTGGGAGGATATAGGATTGGCCGATCCGCGTGCCCTGCAAATCGCCAATGACGCGGCCACCGCCTATGAGCGTCTGGGCTCACCTGAAGGAGAACTGGCGTTGTCCCAGGCCGTGGTTTATCTGGCCGTGGCTGCAAAAAGCAATGCGGGTTACAGGGCTTATAACCAGGCACGTGATTTTGTCAAAAAAGACAAATCACGTGACGTTCCCCTGCATTTGCGAAACGCTCCGACAAAGCTGATGAAGGAGCTGGGGCATGGCCATGCTTACCGCTACGCACACGATGAACCGGAGGCCTATGCCGCCGGAGAAAACTATTTTCCCAAAGGCATGGGCGAGCCGGGCTGGTATCAGCCTGCGCCTCGTGGCCTGGAGATAAAAATAGCTGAAAAACTGGCCAGTTTACGCCGTCTTGATGAGGCGCATAAAAAGCGAAAATAAACGGTTCTCAATTATCCAATTTTTTGTAGCCCGCCATGAAGGCTTCGCTGCAATTCGGGGATTACTGCCCACATGAAACCCGCAATACGGCCGCAGGCCTTCTTGCGGGTTACTGCTCTTTTGTAAAAAAGATGTAGTCCCAATAACAATGCTGATACGGGAAAATCGCCTTAGGCGTGGCGGTGGGGGGGATTGCCATAGACCGTCTTTTGGCCTTTTAATACATTGACGGAAGATACTTTATTCTGATTATTGTATTGAACAACAACCTGAACTTTTTTGCCATTATTAATGCCTTCAATCGGAGTGCCGACCACTTCCCATAATCCCAGGGTGTAAACGTCCGCAACACCGTGTCCCAACGCCCTTAACGTTTTGGCCGTCTTTGAATACCCTTGTACAAAACTGTAAATATCTTGTCTGTGACCATTTTTGATACTACTCTCAACCGGATGTCCGAGTTCGGCAATCACCCTGTTCCGGTCCGTTCCCTTGTTTAAAACACTGAGATCCTTTTTGGCAGGTTGATTGGTTGCTTTCACTACGGCGCAAGAGCTCAGAATGATTGCCGCAGTAGTCAAGGCAATTACTTGCAACCAGGTTTTTGTTTGTTTCATATTTGTCTCACTAGTTTTAAAAAGCGGCTAATAATAATTTTATAAATCATGAAAGTCAAAAAAAAACCAAATTAGGTATAGAAATATGAACAATAAAATCTGGAACAACATTGTTCCGAACGAAAAATAAGAAATTGACACCCACTGTGAACTTCGTGTCAATTGGATGACGTAAGCGGCTATTTTTGTGTTTAATATATTGATTTTAAACAATATATTAAACATGGCCTGAACTTTGCTTTTCATTTGACAAAACCAAAAAGAAGGCTGATATGTCGCAAATTGCCCCGGATATCCTAAAAAAGGAAAACTTGAATCTCCTGGAAAAAGAAATACTCGCTTGTATTCCTTGTGGTCTGGTTGTTCTGAATACACGGGGTATTATCGTCTGGTCAAATAAAGCGGCTCAGGATTTGCTGGGATGCGGTTTACAAGGTTCCTTGTGGCTGGATGTCATTCAACGTGCGTTTTCTCCCAGAGCGGATGACGGGCATGAAGTGTCGCTTGCAGACGGACGCCGTGTCAATGTGGCGATTTCGTCTCTTAGCGGCATGCCGGGACAATTGGTTACCTTGATTGACTTGACGACAACACGTGACTACGAGCAGGCTAAAGCCAAGCAGGGACGCCTGATGATGATAGGCCGAATGACGGCTCAGCTTGCGCATCAAATCCGCACCCCCCTGTCTTCAGCCATGCTGTTTACGGATCACCTCATTCATCAGCAGACTAATGACAGTCGAAGCATCCAGTGGCTGAGCCGGTTAAGGGATTGTCACGTCAGCATTGAGCAGCAAATAGAAGATTTACTGCTGTTTGCACGAGGGGAGGCTCTTGAACTGGTTGCTACCGATCTGAAGGCGTGGAGCGAACGTTTGCTGGAACGAATTTATCCTCTGGTAGAAGAGGCTGCCGTCGCTATGGACGTGGATAATCAACTGCCCTCTATGTATTGTAATCTTCATAGTGAATCCTTAACGGGAGCCGTATTGAATCTGATTAATAACGCGCTAGACGCCGGTGCCGCCTGTATTGATTTGAAAATGTACGCAAAGACCGACGGCAGTGTCTCGTTACAGGTTATCGATAACGGCGAGGGTTTGTCGGAAGAGGTGAAAAACCAGGTATTTACCCCTTTTTTTACGACCAAAGCGCAAGGCACGGGGCTGGGTTTAGCGGTTGTGCATGCGGTTGTCAAAGCGCATGGCGGAGAAGTTATCCTGGAATCCTCGCCAGGAAAAGGTTGTTGTGTAACAATAAATCTGTCGGGATGAGATAACTCTGGAAAAAGGATTTGTTCATGGGTGAAGTACTGATAGTAGAAGATGATCCGGTATTGTGTGAAGCCTTGGCGGATACTATGAATCTGGCGGGCCATCGTTATCTGACGGCCAGAAATGGCCGGGAAGCGCTGGTTTTGCTTGAACGCCATAATCCGGCGATTGTCTTGAGCGATATCCGTATGGATAAAATGGATGGGCAACAGCTTCTTGCTGAAATTCAACGGCGAAATCCGGGCGTTCCCGTCATTTTGATGACGGCGCACGGCTCGGTGGAAGACGCGGTCGTTGCCATGCGTGAAGGTGCGGTTGATTATCTGCAAAAACCCTTCAGCGCCCATACCCTGACTGAAAAAATTAATCATTACATCAAACCATTGATACAGGAAGAAGACAAACAACCCATTGCACAAGATCCCAAAAGTCAGGCATTGATGTCCATGGCCCTACGGGTTGCCCAGTCGGATGTGGGCGTCATGATTACCGGGGAAAGCGGAACGGGCAAGGAAGTGCTGGCTCATTTTATTCATGACCATTCCCCACGCTGCAATCATCCCTTTATCGCTATAAATTGTGCGGCTATTCCAGAGCAAATGCTGGAAGCGACGTTGTTTGGTTACGAAAAGGGTGCTTTTACAGGTGCGTACAAATCAACGCCGGGTAAATTTGAACAGGCACAGGGCGGGACTTTATTGCTGGATGAGGTCAGTGAAATGAGCCTGGCATTACAGGCAAAATTGTTACGTGTGCTGCAGGAAAAAGAGGTGGAACGGATAGGGGCGACCAAACTTGTTAATCTGGACGTACGAGTGCTTGCGACCAGTAACAGAAACTTGCTGGAAGAGGTTAAGGCGGGACGTTTTCGTGAGGATTTGTTTTATCGTCTTAATGTATTTCCCTTGCATTGGTTACCATTGAGAGAACGTCCCAGCGATATTATTCCCTTAGCCAATTATTTAATCAGACGACATTGCCAGGATCATTATCCTGTGATTCCTGTGCTAAGCGATGACGCGCAAAAAAAGCTGCTGGATTACACCTGGCCCGGCAATGCCCGTGAATTGGATAATGTGGTGCAGCGCGCCTTGATCCTGCAAAGCCGAAATATTATAGAGCCGTCGCATGTGCAGTTGTCGCTGGACAATCAGGATATGGATGAGGCGGACGGTAAAAAAACCATTAGAAGTTTACAGAATCATGAGTTTGATTTGATAGAGCAGATTTTGAACGAACACCAGGGTAATCGGCAACTGGTTGCGGAAATTTTAGGAGTGAGCGAGCGTACCTTGCGCTACAAGCTCGCTAAAATGCGCGAGGAAGGGTATGTCGTCTGACAAGAGGAATCGTGTTTGGTTTTATGAATCAGTAACCATGATAACGGGGAATGATAATTATGACGGACATTAACGTAGTATCGTTGTTAAATCAGATGAAACTGATGGCTGCCAAAGCACAGGGCGGCGGTGTGGAAACGGCTGTGAATCGGACGCAATTTGGTGATGTTTTTCAAAAAGCCCTGGGTGGCGTCAGTGAACTGCAGCAAAGTGCCGAAGGATTGAAAGTGCGTTTTGAAACAGGTGATCCCCAGGTTAATCTGGGCGAAGTCATGATTGCGGCAAAAAAATCGGATCTGGCGTTTGAAGCGACTTTAAGGGTAAGAAATAAATTTGTACAAGCTTACCAGGATATTATGAATATGCCGATTTGATAGGGAAATTATCAATCAGATGGACAGGAGTTGATCATGGCATGGGCTGAAAATGCGTCTAATGCGGCTTCAAAATTCGCAAGTTTATCGATTACCAGGCAACTGGGCTTAATGCTGGGTCTGGCAGCCAGTGTAGCCATCGGCGTGGCGGTGGTGCTTTGGTCACGGGAGCCGAGTTACATGCCGTTGTTTAACCAGCTCAGCAGCAGGGATTCAGCCGATGTTGTTGATGTACTCCAGCGCAACCGCATACCTTTTCGAATTGATGAGAGTAATGGCATGGTTATGGTTTCTGCCAGTGATGTGCAGAATGCGCGTATTAAACTGGCGGCAGAAGGATTGCCTCACGGTACCGGAAACGGTTTTGAGCTTTTTGCCGGCGGAAACGCCTTTAACTCCAGCCAGTTTATGGAAAACGCGCGCTATAAACAGGCTCTTGAAACCGAATTGGCCAGAACCATCAGCCAGTTTCACGATATCAAGTCCGCACGGGTACATCTCGCCATTCCGCGTGAGTCCGCGTTTGTCAGAGACAATCGCCAACCCAGCGCTTCGGTTTTTATCGATGTTTATTCCGGTCTCGAACTCAATAAGCAAACGATAGCGTCTATAATTAATCTGGTTGCCTCAAGTATTCCAAGCTTATCCTCCAGCCGGGTCACGGTTGTGGACCAGAATGGCCAGCTTCTTAGCGAAGGCGGAGGCCGCACCTTATTTTCCAACACGGAACGATTACTGGATTATCGTCAATCTCTTGAACACCAGTACGCCCAGAAAATTCAGGATATTCTGACACCATTGCTGGGTTATGGACGGGTGAGTGCGAAAGTCTCCGCGGATCTTGATTTTACGTCGTTCGAGCAAACGCAAGAGATGTATAATCCGGAGTCGCCCTCCATACGCAGTGAACAAATGGTGCAGGATCAGCGCAGCGTTGGTGAAAACGCCAGCGGCGTGGCCGGTGCCTTGTCTAACAAACCCCCGGCGAAACCAAATCTGGCGCCTGCTAATAACAATAACAGCAACAATAACGACAATAATAACACGCAAAATACTAATGAAGAGAGTCTTCAGGCGAGCGATATACACAAGGCCAGCACTAAAAATTTCGAACTGGACAAGACGATCAGCCATACCCGAAATCAACCCGGCAGCATAAAACGATTAACCATAGCCGTTTTAGTGGATAACAGACCGGTCTTTGATCCGAAAACGAAAAAGACGGACATGAAGCCGTTGACCAAAAAGGAAATTACCCAGATAAAAACGCTGGTTGCCGACGCTATCGGCTATAATCCGGAGCGGGGCGACAGTCTTAATGTCGTCAACAGTCATTTTGTAAAACCGGATCCGATTGAAATGGTGCCTGCTCCCCACTTCTGGCAACGAGACTGGTTTTGGTCCGTAGTAAAGCAGGTGCTGGGAGCATTATTTTTGCTGGGTATGGTTTTTGGGGTATTCAGACCTTTATTCAAGACATTGGCAACCAGTCGTACGGAGGAAGAATCTGAAACGACACAGAAAGCCATAGGGTATCAGGGGCAGGGTCTCCCGCCGGATATAACGGATTATGAAGGTCAATTGCAGTTGTTAAGGCAGGTTGTGGATAAAGAGCCGAAACGGGTAGCGCAAGTTGTAAAAACCTGGGTAGATCGGGGGTAATATGGATGGTATTGAACGCGCGGCGATCCTGCTGTTGGGCATGGGAGAGAAAAACGCTTCAGAGGTTTTGAAGCATCTTGAACCGAGAGAAGTACAGAAGGTTGGCATGGCCATTTCAACCATGAGTAATGTCAGTAAGGCCAAAATGCAAAATGTGCTTGGAGAATTTCTGAACGCGATTGAGGAACAGACGAGTCTGACCGTAGATGCGGAGAATTATTTAAGGAATGTTTTAATCAACGCGCTTGGTGAAGACCGGGCAATGCCCTTTATCGACAGAATACTGGTTTCAGACAAGGACAGTGGTTTAAACCGACTGAAGTGGCTGGACGCCCGTTTAATCGCCGATGTTATTCGTAACGAACACCCTCAGATTATTGCGACCATTCTGATTCATTTGGATAGTGAGCAGTCGGCGGAGGTGGTCGGCTATTTTACATCGGAGAAACGGGCTGAAGTCTTGTTAAGAATGTGTACGATCGATACGGTGAAGCCGGAAGCGATTTCTGAACTGGGGCAGGTTATTGAAAAACAGTTGAGCGGCCAGAAAATGGGTAAATCGGCGTCTGTGGGTGGCATCAAAAGTGTGGCTGATGTGATTAATTTTCTGGAAGGTACTCTGGAAACTGACGTTCTCGATAAAATCAATGAATGGGATCAGGAGTTATGCGATAAAATCAAGGACAAAATGTTTGTCTTCGAGAATCTGGTGGATATGGATAATCGCAGTGTACAGACACTGTTGCGTGATGTGACGACCGAACAATTGATGTTGTCACTGAAAGGTACGACGGAACCGGTAAAAGAACAGATATTTTCCAACATGTCCAAACGTGCCGCTGATCTGTTGCGTGACGATCTGGAAATGCAGGGTCCGGTTAAAGTCAGCGATGTGGAGAAGGCACAGAGAGAGATTTTGGCTATTGCCCGCAGTCTTGCCGAGGAAGGTAAAATTTCATTAGGCACCAAAGGCGGGGAGGAAATGATCTAGCGCAGGTCGAGCCACTGGCCCGATATCGAGTTCATACTCAAAATCTGACATGGAATAAACAATCACTAACAAAGCCGATATAAGAGAGAAACACCGTGAGCAAGGACTTTCAACCGTTTCATGAGGAATCAGGTAAAAAGGAATTCCAGGTTTGGGAATATACGCCCGTGGAAAAATCCGACCCACCGGTTGTGAACGAACAGATAGAGTTCGCGATTGAATGCGAGCGATTACGAAATGAAGCAAAAAACCAGGGGTATGAAGAAGGTTTGCAACAGGCGGCGTCCGAAATGGAGGCGCTTAAAAAGGAATTGCGAGACTGGATAAGTTTTATTCGAAATCCGGTACAGTTGGTCGATAAAGCGCTAAGTCAGGAGATTGTGAAAACGATATTATGGATTTGCGAGACTTGTATTGGTATAGAAATATCTCATCAACCGGAGAAATTGCTGGTTTTGTTTGAAGAAATTAAAAAGGAATTGCCAGCCTTGAAGAAAAACCAGCAGATGATGATGAATCCGGACGATGTTGAGTGGCTTAAAGGCCAGCTTGGTCAGAAACACAAGGATATTCTTGCCGTTCTTGTCGCTGATCCAGGCTTAACCCGAGGTGATTTTTATTTAAAAAGTGAGCATGGGGAACTGGACGGCACCTTAAAAAAGAGATTGCAGAATTTGATTCATGCTCATTTGGCTCCGTATGCCGGCGAAATGGATGATGAGTAGCAAGAGTCCGATTTATAAATCCCGGTTAACGGAGGAGTTAATCCGATTTCGTGACGTTCCGGATTCCGGATTATTACACTGCGGCCAGGTGACACGAGCCGTTGGTTTGACTCTGGAGGCCAGAGGTTTTCACTACCCGGTCGGATCGCGATGCTGGGTAAAGCTCAATAATAGCAAGCGTGTCGAGGCGGAAGTGGTTGGATTCGACGGAGAAACAACCTACCTGATGTCTATTGGTCAGACGCAGGGTATCGCTCCCGGCATGATCATTACCCCCAGTGGTCATACGGCGCAAGTCAAGGTTAACCAGAATCTGCTTGGCAGAATTCTCAATGGCGCCGGTTCTCCTATTGATGGCGGTGAGGCGTTGATGTCCGCCGAATATTATCCGTTAACAAGCACACCATTTAATCCGTTACAACGCGCAACGATTAGTGTGCCTATGGATGTCGGTGTACGAGCTATTAATGGTTTATTGACGGTAGGCCGCGGCCAGCGGCTGGGTCTTTTTGCCGGCAGCGGCGTGGGAAAATCAGTGTTGTTGAGTATGATGACCCGTTTTACAGCGGCTGATGTGGTTGTGGTCGGTTTAATTGGAGAGCGGGGCCGTGAAGTCAAGGAGTTTATCGAACACAATCTGGGGCGAGAGGGCTTAAGCCGTGCGGTAGTGGTTGCAGCGCCTGCCGACGAGAGTCCGTTGATGAGATTACATGGCGCTATGGTTGCAACGAGTATTGCGGAGTATTTTCGTGATCAAGGCAAGCATGTGTTGCTGCTCATGGACTCCTTAACCCGGTTTGCCCAGGCGCAACGTGAAATCGCCCTGTCTATTGGAGAGCCGCCGGCCACCAAAGGTTATCCGCCTTCCGTATTTGCCAAATTGCCGCAGTTGGTTGAACGAGCAGGAAACAGCCGGGATGGCGGTGGTTCCATCACTGCTTTTTATACGGTTCTGACAGAAGGAGATGATCATCAGGATCCTGTCGCGGATGCGGCACGCGCCATTTTAGATGGACATATTGTCCTGGACAGGGATCTTGCCGAAGCAGGTCAGTATCCCGCTATTGATTTGGAGGCGTCTATCAGCAGGGTCATGCCGACTGTCGCTTCCGATACCCAGATGCAGCAGGCGTTATTATTAAAAAAATATTTATCTATTTATGAGAAAAACAAGGATTTGATTTTATTGGGCGCCTATACGAAAGGTACGGACAAGGAATTGGACAAAGCCATTGTTTTTCGTGAAGCAATCAGTACCTATATCTCACAGACCATGGATGAATCGGTTGACTATGAAACCAGTCTGGAGCTTTTGGCGCAGTTAGCGGGTAGTTTTGGTGATAAATCGTGATAAATCAACGAATTGATCGTTTAAATCAATTATTGGCGATTAAGGAAAATAGCACGCAACAAGCTTCCGGGCACTGGACGATGGTACGCAATCAATTTGCCCAGGGCAAAGCGAAACTTGATCAATTATTAGATTACAGGCAGGAATATATGCAGCAGTTGCAGACGTTAGGCAACAAGGGGTGCGGCGTGGATCGAATACGCAATCGCATTGAGTTTATTGCCCAACTCGATGTGGCTATCTCACAATTAACGCAACATCTGGCACAACTGGCGAAGCGCCGTTCGGAATGTGAAAAAACATTTTTGCGGGCAAAAGCGGATCAGGATGTTGTGAAGCGATTGATCGAACGAGCAAAATTGCAGCAATCGGACAGGCTTGCCCGTATTGAGCAAAAGGAAAGTGATGAGTACGCTCAAAAGCAATGGTATAGTAAAAATTCTGCCACTAAAAATAAAAAACGCAGTGATTAAATTGTTTAAGCGAATCAGAATTTATCTGGCTGTCCTGATAATCATCGCCGCGTTGTTATCCAGCCTGGTTCGAGCGCTTACGCCATGGGCGACACAATATAAACCTGCGCTGGAGCAGTATTTATCAACCTTGCTTGGCCAGCCGGTCATTATCGATAGTCTGAAAACGGGCTGGTACTGGTTTGAACCGGTCGTCAAACTGAAAGAGGTAACGGTACGTGACGGGGAGAAGAACGTTGTCCGGGTTAAAAAATTGCTGGTTGGCATTAATTTGTTCAGTTCACTCCGACATTGGCAAATCCAGCCCGGCGTACTTTATATCGAGGGATTGAAGCTTACGGCCTGTCAAACGAAGGTCGGCTGGCGGATTAATGGATTGAGGGGACTGACATTTTTTGATACCGGAGCAACATCGGACGCCTATCAGCCAATGCTCGCCTGGATTTTGTCCCAACAGAAAATTATTGTCAAAAAATTATCCCTGCCGATCCATCTTAAAAACGGCAGCGTCATTCCTGTCCATGATTTGAATCTGATGATTGCCAAAAGTGGCGGCCGCTATCGTATGAAAGGAAGTGCTGGATTGAAGCAGCGTGTACCAACAACGATTGACGTGAAAGCCGATTTGTATCTGAACCCTTACAGTATGCAAGAATCGCAAGGTCAGCTTTATGTGTCGGTAGAAGATTTTCTGCCTGCCCAATGGCAGAGTGTTTTCCCGCAAAAAAATTACAGGATACTTTCAGGTCGGGGGAATGGTTATTTCTGGCTTGATTTAAAAAGCGGCCGCCCTGTAAAAATGCAGGGGCAACTGGATGCCGCCAACCTGACCTGGCAGGATCTCCAAACGACCAGGACGCGTCGTATGCAATCCATCCAGTCCAATCTTGCCTGGGATAGCATGGATGACGGGTGGCGCCTGTCCGGTGATCAGATCAATATGACGGTAAATGGTGTGGCCTGGCCACAAAATAAAATACTGGTGCGATATCATCGGTCAACAAATCGCTGGAATCTGTATGTCCGGCATGTGTTCATCCGATCATTGACAACTTTGGGTATAGCGTGGCCTGAAAGTCTGAATACCTTGTTAGCCACAAAACCGCATGGGGTTTTAAATAATTTTCAGGTTCAGATCGCGGATAACCGTCCGGCTTATATTCTGAGTCAGTTTGCAAAGCTGGGCTGGCAGCCCCAGGAAAATTATCCGGGGGTTGAAAATCTATCCGGTGTTCTCTACTGGGAGCCGTCGGAGGGGAATCTGGAACTGGATGGTGAGGATACGGTTATTACTCCGAAGAACAAACCTGCCGTCACCTTTCAGTCTTTAAATGGTGCCTTAAGCTGGAAAGCGTTGCCGGAAGGATGGCGAATCAATATGGAACGCATGGTATTACGTCATCCGGAGTTATTATTCAGCGGCTCGGGGGAACTGGATGGTGTTAGCCGTGATCATGCCGGAAATCTTCGTTTAAAAGCGGCCGTTTCAACTAGAAACGCCCAGCAATGGATGGTTTATTTACCTTCCCGGCACTTGAAACCCAAACTGGACGACTGGCTGAAACACGATGTTGAACGTATCGATAAACTGGTTGCCGATGTCACGGTTTCTGGTCCCCTATCTGATTTTCCCTTTGATACGAAACCGGGAGAGTTTCAAATTAATGGCCATGTAAGCGGTCTGGACTTGATTTTTGCCCCGAAATGGCCGATGTCAAAAGACATAGAAGCTTACATTCAGGTTAATAAACGACTATTGAATGCCGATGTTGTGTATGCCGACTTACAGGGAATTTTTGTAGATCAGGTTAATTTACAGATACGTAATCTCGGACTTGACCGCGAAATTATGTTAATTCATGGCAAAGTCAATACCAACTCCGCTAAAGCATTGCCTTACATATTATCTTCGCCGCTTGGTGAGAAACTGTCCGCGTTGCAACTATTGGAAATGCAGGGGTTGCTAAGTCTTGATTTGCAACTGGAAGTCCCTTTGTATCCGGAAAACGACGATATCCTTGCTTTGGGGGATATCACCTTCAAAAATAATCGCCTTAAAATCAATCATTCTTTTAATCATATCGAACTGGAGGATTTGAGAGGAACGTTGCAATTTGATGAGGAAGGTATCCTGGATAGTAATATCAAGGCGGATATCCTCAAAAATCCTGTTGTCATCCTGATTAAATCCGTCCGTACCCCAAATCCCCAAACGGAAATTCGAATCAAGGGCAAAACCAGTATTGAAGTATTACGCGATCAGTTAAATCTCGCTGTTTTCAGCATGATGCACGGCCACCTGGATTTGGAAGGGGCTCTCATCCTGACCGATGATCCAACGGATCTGGATCGTTTTCGGATAACGTCATCACTTCAGGGGGTAGACATCGATTTGCCTGCACCATTGGGAAAAAAAGCAGCGGATAAAACGCCATTAACGGTAGACATTGATTTTAATTTGCAAAAAGCGCTACGTCTCAGAGGCCGCTATGGTCAGCGCCTAAGTGGTGATTTGTGGTTTTCCGGTGATAAAGGATCGTTTCGCCTGCAAAAAGGCGAGATTCGTATCGGCTCGAAAGACGCGTTATGGCAAGAACAAAAAGGCGTTCAAATTGTTGGCAGCCTGCCTTTTTTTGATTGGCAGACATGGCGGCGTGTTTTTGAGACATTACCAAAAACCGCGAGTAGCCAGGGATTAATGGACGCGTTGGGATTTGTTGATCTGCGCTTGCAAAAAGTAAAAATCGGCAATCAATCCCTTGCAAATCTCACTTTTCAGGCTACGAAACTATCCGGCGATGCCTGGGCAATACAAATAGATCAAAAACAGATTGCGGCCGATTTGCGATATCAGCCTGACACCAGAACGCTTTCAGGCAATATTGCCCGATTATTTCTGGAAAAGCAGCCCGTCTCGGAAGGAAGTTCAACCCTTTCTTCGCTAAAGGTAAGAGACATGCTTAATTTAAACTTGCGCATTGCCGGTTTTCGGTATGGAGAGTGGGATTTGGGAAGCGTGAATTTGAAGGCGACGAGCACGCCTGGTGCCTGGATTCTCGATTACTGTAAAATCAACACGCCATCTTATCAATTGACTGCGACAGGTAAATGGCAGCAAGACAGGCAGATCAATCGCAGCCAGATTACCATGGATTTGCATATTACCGATCTGGCGCGGAGTCTTGCGCGTTGGCATATCAGCCCGGTTGTCGAGTCGTCGCAAGGCAATATTCAGTTTCGAGGGCGCTGGCCGGGCTCCTTTGCCGATTTCTCCCTCGCAAACATTGTTGGGGGATTAAAAATTGAGTTTAAAAACGGACGTATTACCAATTTAAGCAAGGAAACCGAGGAAAAACTGGGGCTGGGTAAATTATTGAGTATTCTCAGTTTGCAAACCATCCCGAGACGGTTAAAACTGGATTTCAGTGATTTGTCTCATTCGGGCTACAGTTTTGATCATTTCAAAGGGTATTTTACCATTTCCCGAGGTGTTATGACGACAAAAGACAGTTATATTGACGGACCGGTCGCCTATGCCGGCATGAAAGGGAGTCTGGATATTGTCAGGCAACTTTATGATCTCGATTTGCAGGTGTCTCCCCATATCACGGCCAGTTTGCCAGTGGTGGCTACGATAGCCGGCGGCCCCGTTGCGGGTATAGCCACCTGGCTGGCCAGTAAAATCATTAACAAGGGGATGCAAAAAATCAGTGCCTATACTTATAAAATCTCAGGACCATGGAAACAGCCGGTAGTTCAACAGGTCGGGATATTTACAAAAAACAAGTGAATGACCGGAATTCGGGACAGATAGTTATGTGGCTGGCACTTCTAAAACAATATTGGCGAGTTACCATTTTCAGGGAGAACCCCAGGAATACCCCTTATTCGTTATTTATTCTTTGTCTGGCAATGACGTTTTATTTTCTGGTTATTGTCGCGCAGTGGGCAATGATTGATCTCAACCATCGTTTTGCCTTGAATAAAATCCTGCTGGCCTCGGGATTGCTTGTTTTTTCCTATTATCTTTATACGGCCATTTTGTTGCTGGCCCGCAAAAAGCAAAACCGTCTGATGAAGACATTGACGGCTTTGATTATCAGTCATTTATTTATCGTCATCATCGGGTTTTTGTTGATGTTATTTATGCCTTCACTGGTTAATGCGGATATGAGCCTGCCTTCCATGAGGTTTCTTCTGTTACTTTATATACTGAAAATGTTGTTATTGTCGGCCTGGCAATTTTTAATTGCGGCATATATTTACAAAAATGCCTTGGAATCGGATTATTTTACCGCTATTTTAGCCAGTTTCGGATTGTTGGCATTTAATATATTAACCGTTACTTTTGGGCGTTGAGAGCAATCATGCGTTTACATATTTTGGGAATAGGCGGCACATTTATGAGCGCTCTGGCTATTTTAGCCAGAGAGGCAGGGTTTGAGGTAACGGGTTGTGATGCGGATTGTTATCCTCCCGTTACGGATCTTCTGGCGGAAAAAGACATTATCTGGCAGGAGGGGTATGACGACGCCTCCCTCGCCTTGCAGGCCGATTGCGTCATTGTCGGGAACGCTGTCAAGCGAGGTATGCCTGTTATTGAGGCGGTTTTAAACCATAACAAACGATATATTTCAGGGCCTCAGTGGCTGGCTGACAATATTTTATCCCGCTATCGGGTTATAGCGGTTGCAGGGACACACGGCAAGACAACCACGACATCCATGTTGGCGCATATCATGGAGGAAGCAGGTCTGAAACCAGGATTTCTAATTGGGGGGGTTGCACCAAATTTTGGTACCAGCGCCAGGCTGGGAGAAGGCGAATGGTTTGTCATTGAGGCGGATGAATACGACAGCGCCTTTTTTGATAAACGCCCCAAATTAATGCATTATCGGCCGGAAATTGCTGTTTTGAATAACCTTGAGTTTGATCATGCGGATATCTATCCGAATCTTGAAGCTATCAAGCAACAGTTTCATTTTTATCTCAAAACTATTCCGGGCCGGGGAATTGTACTTAAACCACGAGATGACAAGGCGTTAAATGACGTGATAACACGCGGTATTTTTTCAAGACTGGAAGAGTGGGCCTTGCACGGCCAGGCCGAGTGGCGGGCGGAGGTGCTTGACGATAGCAGCGAGTCTTTTCAGATTTGGCACCACAATGAACCGGTTACCAAAGTCAAGTGGCCCTTGATTGGTCAATTCAACATGGAGAATGGTATGGCAGCGATAGCGGCCAGTGTCCATGCGGGAATTGACGTGCAAACGGCGGCGGGGGCCCTGCAAGGTTTTAGCCCGGTAAAGCGGCGTCTTGAAGTGAAGTCGGAGCAGTACGGCATCACCATTTACGATGATTTCGCCCATCACCCTACGGCGATAGCGAAAACAATTGAAGCGTTGAAACTGAGCAAGCGGCATCGACGAATATTTGCCGTACTGGAGTTCGCCTCATATACCATGCGTTCGGGGTTCCATGCCGATAATATGGCACAGGCGCTGGTTTTGGCGGATGCCGCTTTTATACTGCGCCCGGAACAGTTCAATCTTGACGACCCGGCCGGGAACCGGCATGTTCCCTATCAATTATTTCCCGATACGAAAAGTATTATCCACCATGTGGCCGGTATCGTGAAGCCTGGTGACGCCGTCTTGATCATGAGTAATCGCGGATTTGATAACATTCATCAGCAATTGGCCGTAAAAATCGCGGAGCGAAATATTGATAGCGCCCGTTAGGGTACTCATCCTGTTCAAAAATTTGCGGGTTGTTTTCATACAAACCAACCCGCAAAAAATCAACAAACCACCCATTTTTTCGCGCCGTGAAAAATTAATTTATTAAATTGACTCTATTGCAAATTCTTTGGCAGATTGTTATAAAAAAAGAAGGTGTCTGGAAATTAGTTCCCAGGGATATAAAGCCTTGGGATAATTGCGGAGGACTACCATGCCAGGATATGCCTGTTTGTCGAAGAGAGCAGAAAAACTGCCATTGGAATTGGTGAAATCTCAACAATCGCAATCTTTGCTTGGTGCTTTTTCCGCCGCTTTTTTTCAACCGGTTATGTGCTCGGACGCTTACGAACATGCCAAGATGATCGCACTAACTGCCGATGTACTTCCCTATTATTCGTCTGATGAACAGAATTGCGAGGCTGATGAGGAGAAAAAATATCTCGTGCTGAAAGGCATGTATATTTTTGTGTGGCAGAGCGAAAACGACAAGACGTCATGGATGAAAAACGGAGCTTTATTGAAATTGCTGCAAGAGCATATGGAATTATCAAATCTTTCAAAATTAAGCAGGCAGGACATTGATGCGTGTTATCTGGAGTTGAACAGGTTTTGCAAATGGGTATATGGAAACCAGAAAAAACATGAGAAATTTTGTCTACTATACAAGGCTTTCCCGGCTGATATGCAGGTATGTATTCGGAAGCAGCTTAATGCCGGAAAAGACGAAGGGGAGTGGAACGAGAAAGAGGTAGTCAGCCATTGCGGTATTGGCTTGATACCCAACCTGGGATTTAATTATTTTAAGTAAGGAGACTGTATGCCTTATAAGCTGCCTGCCTACGAGGATCTTATAACAAAAACCGATAGGCTGGGTGAAAGTTTCAATCAATTGTCCAAAGTTTATATAACACCTTCGTGTCCTCAGAATGAAGAGTTGCCGGAGGATAAAGAGCTCATAGAGTCTTTTCTTGGGCGTATTGGCATCAGTTGGGAGGTTTATCAGCAAAACCCTGGTCAATATGGTACTTATTTGTCGTATTTCTATTTACGGAAACTGCTGGACGGACTTGAGGAAACCTATAAAGCAAAGAATAGGGAAATGCGGGGAATCGATGCCGAACCGGATCATCTGCGCCTTGATCAGATAAGTTTCCTGATACAATTGCGTAATAACCTGCCTGATAACCAATCACCTGTAGAAGCAGACAAAGTCAAACCGGGCTCAAGGAAATTGCAGCAGGCGTTTAAAATTTTGCTGGGGGGAATTCTGTGGCGATATCATCGTCTGGAAAACAGTTATAAGGGATTATCTTATTCTCTAATTAATACCGGTATCAGTTTTCTTGGCGGGACAAAAATCAAAGCGGACACGTGCAGCGCCCTGCGCCAGAGTCTTACCGAATTGTTGGGGGTTGACGATGAAAACCCATTGGACGACTGGACTAATTACACTTGCCTCAATGCTTTCCAAAGCTACATGTCGCAAAAAGATGTCAAGGATAAATATAATTACATCAAGAGCAACAAAAAACAATTCGATACGGATCTGGATTCATTGATCAATAAATGGAGAAATAAAATCCAGGTCACGGAGTTTAACAGGCAACATGCTTCCCTTGAGTTTATCCAATCCGTTGCCGACACGTTGACTACTTACGATACGGCGGTCGATGATGTTTTGAAAAAATTTGAAGAGGGACTGGAAGAAGGCCTGGAGGTACGGGATAGCAAAGCCATTATATTTGATTTTTTTTCAAGGGAAGAGGTGGCGGGGAATATCGCAAAACAATTGATCGTTGATATTTGGCCGGAAGATGAGAAAAACGCGAAAATTACGGCGATACCGAAAGAGAATATTACCGATTTTGTGAAAACATTGCGACGCAGGCATCTGGTAAATAGCATAGCTGCGTTGTTCGGGGCTTATCTGATAACTAAAATAAAGGTTATACGGGAAAACAAGGCATCCAATGATCATTTAATTTCGACACTGAACAAGGCGATTGGCCTGTTAGGTGAAAATCGGTTGAGTAGCGAGGATTTGAAAGATATTAAATTACAGCAATCTTCGCTGATCGCCCTGGAAAATTTTATTGGGATACCCAAATTCCGGAATGCTTTGACGATTCATGCCTGGTCTGGCCATGAGTTTTTAAGCAGGGAGATTGGAATTGCAATCTCGGAGTTAAATAAACAACTTGAGTCTCTCCTGGTTAAGAATTCGGAAGAACCCATTGACCAGGAACCCCGGTTTTCCTTTATATAGCAAATCAGATTTAGCCAGGTTTCTGGGTTCTGTGAACAAAATTAATTACGGCTGCAAAAAGGCGTATGATTTGTCCCTTTTTTGTAGCCCGCCATGAAGGCGAAGCCGAAATGCGGGAAAACGTTCCTAATTGGCACATCAAACCCGCAATACGGCCGCAGGCCTCCTTACAGGCTACGGCCTTTTCGCAAAAAAATGGTGCGAAGAAAAACGGTGGCAATTGAGCACCATGGTGCTCAATTCTTTTGATTGAGGCTCCAATATCAGGACGTTGCAAAGGTCAATTGGCCATCCGCCCACACTACTTTAATAGTATCGCCCGATTTGAATTGCCCCGTTAATAGTGCCTGTGCCAGCGGGTTTTCCAGTTTTTGCTGCAGAACACGTTTTAACGGTCTTGCCCCGTATACCGGATCAAACCCGGCTTCGGCAAGATGGGTCAGGGCTTCCTGGGTTACAGTCAGGGTGATGTTTTGAGTCAGAAGACGTTGTTGCAGGTATTCAATCTGAATGACGGCAATGCTGGCAATTTGTTCCTTGTCTAATGGATGGAATACCACGCTTTCGTCAATCCGGTTGATAAATTCCGGTCGGAAATGTTGCCCGACGATTTCCATAACCGCTGTTTTCATCTGGTTGTAATCCAGTTTGGAAGCCATGTCCTGAATCAGATGAGAGCCCAGATTAGAGGTCATAACAATAACCGTATTGCGAAAATCGACGGTTCTGCCCTGGCCATCCGTCAAGCGTCCGTCGTCCATAACCTGTAACAGAATGTTGAAGACGTCGCTGTGTGCTTTTTCCACCTCATCCAGCAGGATCACACAATAAGGCCTTCGTCTTACGGTTTCAGTCAGATAGCCGCCTTCCTCATACCCGACGTACCCGGGCGGTGCGCCAATCAATCGGGCAACGGAATGTTTTTCCATAAATTCGGACATATCAATGCGAACCATGGCTTCTTCGGTATCAAAAAGAAACGAGGCCAACGCCTTGCAAAGTTCGGTTTTACCCACTCCGGTTGGACCTAAAAACAGAAAGGAGCCAATAGGACGGCGGGGATCGGACAGGCCGGCCCTAGCGCGTCTGATGGCGTTGGAAACCGCGTCAACGGCTTCATTTTGTCCGATCAACCGTTGATGAAGCGCTTCCTCCATATGCAGTAATTTATCTTTTTCCCCTTCCAGCATTTTAGCCACCGGAATACCGGTCCATTTGGATACCACCTCGGCAATTTCTTCTTCCGTGACCTTGTTGCGGAACAGTTTGGCTTCTTCATCGGTTTGTGATTCGCCCACTTGCGACAATTGCTTTTCAAGTTCGGGAATACGTCCGTATTGCAATTCGGACATACGGGCGAGATCGCCGGCGCGCCTTGCGGTGTCGAGTTCGATTTTGGCCTGCTCCAGCGCCTCCTTGATTTGATTGGCACCTTGTAACGTGGCTTTTTCTGATTTCCAGATCTCTTCCAGATCCGCGTAGTTTTTTTCCAGCTCCGTAATACTCTGTTCCAAATCCTTGAGGCGTTTTTTGGATGCTTCGTCCGATTCCTTTTTAAGCGCTTCGCGTTCAATTTTCAATTGAATCAGACGACGATCCAGCTTATCCATGCTTTCCGGTTTGGAATCGATTTCCATACGGATTTGACTGCCTGCCTCGTCAATTAAATCAATGGCTTTATCGGGTAATTGCCGGTCGGTAATATAACGATGGGAGAGGGTGGCCGCAGCGACGATAGCCGGATCGGTGATTTCAACCCCATGATGTACTTCGTAACGCTCCTTCAAGCCGCGTAGTATGGCAATGGTGTCTTCCACGCTGGGTTCGTTCACCAGAATTTTCTGGAAGCGGCGTTCCAGAGCCGCGTCTTTTTCAATGTATTGACGATATTCATCCAGTGTCGTTGCTCCTATACAATGAAGTTCGCCGCGTGCCAGTGCCGGTTTCAGCATGTTGCCGGCATCCATGGCGCCTTCCGCCTTGCCGGCTCCGACCATGGTGTGCAGTTCGTCAATGAACAAAATAATCTGACCTTCCTGTTTGGCCAGATCATTAAGAACTGCTTTCAAGCGTTCCTCAAACTCGCCGCGAAATTTGGCGCCGGCAATCAAAGCACCCATGTCCAGGGATAAGAGGCGTTTATTTTTTAATCCTTCCGGTACTTCGCCGTTAATAATACGTTGCGCCAATCCTTCCACGATGGCGGTTTTACCCACACCGGGTTCACCGATAAGAACGGGATTATTTTTGGTCCGACGTTGCAGAACCTGTATGGTGCGGCGAATTTCATCATCGCGTCCGATGACCGGATCCAGCTTGCCTTGTTCGGCTCTTTCGGTCAGATCAAGGGTATATTTTTCCAGGGCCTGACGTTGTTCTTCCGCGTTGGGATCCTTGACCGCCTCACCGCCACGAATCTCGTCTATCGCCTTTTCAATGGCTTGTTTGTCCGCACCGGCCTGGCGTAATATTTTGGCGAGATTGCCGTCTTCCTGTATCGCCGCCAGAATAAATAACTCGCTGGAAATATAGGCGTCCTTGCGTTGTTGAGATAATTTATCCGTTACATTGAGCAGACGATTCAAGGCGTTGGAGACATGAACGTCTCCTCCCGTGCCCGAGACTTTCGGTAATTTATCAAGCGCCTGATCGACGAGATTGCGAAGTTGTGGAAGATTCACGGAAGCCTTGGATAATAGAGGTCGGGAACTCCCGCCTTCCTGATCCAGCAACGCTTTCATGACGTGTTCCGGCTCAATAAAACCGTTGTCTCTCCCCAGAGCCAGAGATTGCGCGTCAGCCAGAGCCATTTGAAATTTTGACGTGAGCTTGTCCATTCGCATATAGTGATCTCTCTATTTTAAATTGAGTTGTTTAAATTTCTTTCTACCTGCCGTAAAATGTGGGTTTAATTTTTAAAATCAAGTAGCCATCTAATGAATAATAGTCCTATTCCTGAAAATTCCGATTCACAAACCCTGTTAAATAAAATTGTTCTGGAATTTATGCGTGAGCAAAAACGCAAGAGGCGTTGGCGCTGGTTCTCCCGTATTATGATTTTCGCGCTTGTGTTGTTCAGTATTATCAAATTATCCGATTTATCGGAGGCGGATAAGATAGGAGGCGGCAAACCCCATGTTGGTTTGATTGATGTAAACGGCACTATTTTTGATATGGAGTCAGGTGGTGCCGATAATTTTGCCAAGAGTCTGAACTCCGCATATAAAAACACGGGACTTAAAGCGCTCATAATCCGCATTAACAGTCCCGGCGGCAGTCCTGTGCAGGCCGATTATATGTATAATTCCCTGCAGTATTATCGAAAAAAATATCCTGAAATCAAGATTTACTCGGTATGTGTCGATATGTGTGCCTCCGCGGCCTATTATGTAGCGGCCGGCACCGATGATATTTATGCCAATCCGTCGAGCATGGTTGGTTCCATAGGTGTTCTCTATAATGGTTTTGGATTTGTCGACGCTATCCAGAAACTGGGCATAACGAGACGCCTGCAAACCGCAGGAGCCAACAAGGGGTTTCTTGATCCGTTTTCACCGACGACTCCAAAACAAAAAGAATTACTGCAAGCCATGCTTGATGATGTTCATCGCGAGTTTATTGATAAAGTCAGGAAAGGACGTGGCAAGCGGCTTAAAATGAATGATCAGATTTTTTCCGGGCTGTTCTGGACGGGTACGCAAGCCAGAGAGCTGGGATTGATAGATGGTTTTGCCAGCTCGGGAGAACTGGCGAGAGACGTGATCAAGATAGATCAGATTATTGATTATACCAATAAGCAAAGTGTGTTTGAGAAGGTCACAAAAAATCTGGGAACGGCCATGATAGATCGCATTCCGGTAGCCTTGGGAATAAAGCCGGGATTTCAGGAGTGATGTTGTTTTCTGTAAAACCCGATGCCATTTATCCCGAATCACGCAGATCGGGCGTCTCGCCCGACCGTCTTTCTACTAGCCCCTGATAACCGGTAACAACGTTTGTAAAAGTGACTTGAACACCTTGGGGGTGGCGGCAATTACGTCACCCTGTTTTAAATAATCCTCACCGCCTTGCATATCGCTTAGCAACCCGCCGGCTTCTTTTATCAATAGAGAGCCTGCGGCTATGTCCCACGGACGTAAACCGAATTCCCAGAAGCCATCCAGTCGTCCTGATGCCACATAGGCCAGATCGAGTGCGGCAGATCCCGTTCTTCTGATCCCGCCGCATTTCCCAATCAACGCTTCAAAGGTAGGAAGGTGTTTTTTAGCCAGCGGCGGATTACGGAAGGGAAAGCCTGTACCAAGCAGAGCCGTTTGCAATTGTGTTTGTTTGGAGACACGGATCCGGCGGTCATTTAACCGGGCACCGCTTCCCCTGCTTGCGGAAAAACACTCATGGCGCAGCGGATCGTAAACGACGCCGTGTTCAATGCGATTTTTGATTTTACAGGCGATAGATACCGAGAAAAAAGGGAAGCCATGAAGAAAGTTATTGGTTCCGTCAAGAGGGTCAATAATCCATAGGTGATCCGCGTCCGGATTATGCATGCCGCTTTCTTCGGCCATAATACCATGCTCGGGGTACGCCTTGTGAATGGCGCTGATGATGGCTTGCTCCGCTTTAATGTCGACTTCACTGAAATATTCCGTATTATTTTTGGCCGTTACTTTAATACGGTCAATTTGCTCAATGTGGCGGACAATGATATCACCGGCCTGTCGTGCTGCGGTAACAGCAATGTTAAGTAATGGATGCATGGTTTTCGCTCTTTTTCACAAAGTTCGCGATTCTATCACATTTTTTTTGTACAGAGTGAAGTCATTGCTGATATAGTTGTCAACTCCTGAAAATCGTGTTGGCTTTTATGAAGTTTGGTTCCGTTCGTATTGTGTTGGTGGCGACGTCGCATCCTGGTAATATCGGCTCGGCGGCGCGGGCTATGAAAACCATGGGGCTAAGTCGTTTGTATCTGGTTTGCCCGAAATCCTTTCCTGATTTCAAAGCCTGGGAAATGGCCGCGGGGGCTGATGATATCCTGGATAACTGTATCGTGACTGATACCCTGGATGAAGCCTTGTCCGGCTGTCAGTTAATTGTTGCAACCAGTGCAAGACCTCGGGGGATCGCGCTGCCGGGACTTCTTCCTCGTGAATGTGCGGATTTGGTTTGCAGACAACCGGACAATACGGAGGTCGCCATTTTATTTGGCCGGGAGCATGCGGGGCTGACTAATGACGAGTTGCTGCGCAGCCACTATCACGTCAATATTCCAAGTAATCCGGAGTACGCGTCCTTGAATCTGGCTCAGGCCGTACAGATTATTTCCTATGAACTGCGAATGACGTTATTATCACCAACGGCGGAAGTGGAGCTAAGACAGGATGAGCCGGCTACTGCCGACGAGGTAGAGCAATTTTACAGGCATCTTACCGAGGTGATGATAGCCATCGATTTTTTAAAACCGTCCAATCCAAGACGTTTGCCGCAACGTATTCGAAGATTATTTAATCGCACGGGATTGGAAAAAATGGAAGTTAATATTCTCCGCGGCCTGCTAAGCCACGTGCAGAATGCTCTTAAGTGGGCTGTAAAAAAAGACAGGAGTTAAAAGATAAGATGAGTAATTTACCTATTTATATGGATTATATGGCTACTACCCCGGTCGATCCGGAGGTTGTTCGTGAAATGGTACGATATCTTGGTACGGACGGCGTTTATGGCAATCCGGCATCAGCTACCCATATTTACGGGAAAATGGCCGCTCAGGCTGTTGAGCGTGCGCGCACCCGGATCGCTGAGACGGTTGGAGCGGAACCCGCTGAAATCGTGTTTACTTCCGGTGCAACGGAAGCAGACAATCTGGCGATTTTAGGAGCATCACGTTTTTATCAGAATAAGGGCAGGCATGTTATTACCATGCAAACCGAACACAAGGCTGTACTTGACAGTTTTCAGCAATTGGAAAAAGAAGGATTTGAGGTCACTTACCTGAAACCCGAGCCGGATGGTTTGCTGGAATTGCAACGTCTGCTTGACGCCATTACTGATCAGACTGTTTTGGTCTCCATCATGCACGTCAATAATGAAATTGGCGTGGTGCAGGATATTGTTGCGATTGGTGAGTTGTTAAGAAACAGGGGGATTCTGTTTCATGTGGATGCCGCACAAAGCGCCGGAAAACTGGCTATTGATTTAGCCCGAATGCCGGTGGATTTGATGTCTTTTTCCGCGCACAAAAATTATGGGCCTAAAGGTATTGGTGCCTTGTATGTAAGGCATAAACCCAGGATCAGGCTTGTTCCGCAATCATTTGGCGGCGGGCATGAGGGCGGTTTGCGTTCCGGAACTTTGGCGACGCATCAGATTGTCGGCATGGGTGAAGCCTTTGCTCTTGGAGAGCGTCTTCGTATTGCGGAGCAGGCCAAAATCCTGGAACTTCGCCGTAAACTCTGGCTGGGCATTAAAAATTTGCCGGGCGTTCGCTTGAATGGCCATGAACATCACCGCGTTGCAGGTAACCTGAACGTCACTTTTTCAGGTATTGAAGGAGACGCCTTGCTCCTGGGATTGCGGGAACTGGCGGTGTCCACAACGTCTGCCTGCTCCTCGGCCAGCGCTCAACCTTCGTACGTGTTAAAAGCGCTGGGGCTGGATAATGAGGACGCGTTCAGTTCGGTTCGCATGTCGCTGGGCCGATTTACTACGGAAAATGACGTTGATAATGCGATTCGAATTATTTGCAGCCAGGTAACCAGATTGCGTGAAATGTCGCCATTATGAATTATAATAGCTTATTAGAGACGCTTTTTTTTAAACCCGAGCATGTTGGGGTGCCTGATGGTTCCATACCACTGGTCGCATGCAGCCGGATTCGGGTAAAAAAAGGGGCGCGTTTTGATTTTTGCATGGCATGCGAGCCATCGGGACTGGTTAAGAAAGCCTGTTTCAAGGCGTATGGTAATCCTTATCTGGTTGCGGGGCTTGAATGGCTTTGCCGGCAGGTCGAGGGTACGATGATTTTAAGACCGTTTATTCTGGATCATCAGAAGCTCGTTGAACTACTGGCTATTCCAAAAAGCCGGCACCCGGATGCCTTGTTGATAGCCGAGAGCTATCGCGAAGTTCTTGAGACTATGAAAAATTTACTGGGGGACAAGCAATAATGAGCGACGTAGTACAACATCAAGCCAGCCAGGAGGTTGGTGTCACCCTGACGGAGGAGGCAACCCGGCATATACTGTCCTATCTGAACAAACAGTCGGCTAGTGTCGGCATTCGTTTCTCGGTGAAAAAAACCGGCTGTTCCGGCTTGTCCTACGTGGTGGATTACGTAGATGCCCCAAAGGAGACGGATAAGGTTTTTCCATTGTCAGGGGATTATATGATTTGCATTGACAAGGGAAGTTATCCTTTTTTAAAGGGTATGACGATTGATTATGTTCGGCAGGGCTTGAATTACAAGTTTCTTTTTCATAATCCTAACCAGACAGGGCAATGCGGATGCGGTGAGAGTTTTACGGTGGAGTAGGCCGGAATCTCCAGGGATTTTCGGTCATATTTGCAGCCTGTAAATAACTTCAGGTTTATTGTTTAACGCAATGGCTCGCTTTTCACATAAATCACTACCTGGCAAATTCTCTCATAACAAAGTATGTCATTGTATGGCAGGCCTGCTATCAAGCAGGCTAACCAGTTTGGTTGTCATAAACACGTCCTGATCGCATACAAATAATATCCTTTTAATCTTAAGGAAAAATTAAAACAATAAAATCAGGCTTGATTTGAAGCATTTTACTTAATCTTCCCTTAATAAATGAATATAATAAAATCAATATTTACACTCTTTGAGATATTTGTTATTATATAGGCCATGATGTTCTGTTTATGTCATTTTAAAAATGGTTGTTTAAACACAAATTTGATCGCTAGGAGTAATCATGAGCGCAGTTATGCAACAAGTTGAACAAATTAATGAAGCGTTGACCCAACAGGTTGTTGGCGCCGTTAAGCGTTATCTGTCAACCCTTGGAAGCAAGGAAATTAACCTTAATCTATATCAGTTGATTGTAGAGGAAGTGGAAGCTCCGTTGTTTCGTACGGTTATGGAGTTGACAAGATATAATCAATCCAAGGCTGCTCGGGTACTGGGCGTAAGTCGTGGTACGCTACGAACCAAACTGAAACGCTACTTTGATGATGAGTTTATCGGAACCAGAGGGTAATAGTTCTGGTCTTTCAATAGACACTTTGCTATCATTGATAACAGAAGTTGGTCAGACAATCGCTCTTTGCCTTGGCAAAGGGAGGAAAGTCCGGGCTCCACAGGGCAGAGTGCCAGGTAATTCCTGGGAGGCGTGAGCCTACGGAAAGTGCCACAGAAAATATACCGCCTTTTGAGTCATCTCAGAGGGTAAGGGTGAAATGGTGCGGTAAGAGCGCACCGCGCGTCCGGTAACGGACGTGGCAGGGAAAACCCCGCTCGGAGCAAGACCAAATAGGAATCCATGCCGGTTGTGAAGCCGGTACGTATGGCCCATACGGGATTCGGGTAGGTCGCTTGAGGTACGCGGTGACGCGTGTCCCAGATGAATGATTGTCCGCGACAGAACCCGGCTTATCGACCGACTTCGTTGCTTTTTAACGGGTGCTGAACCCGGACACAGGCGACAAATAAGTAATCCCTCTTGTATTTATTAATCAGCCGACTTACTATCCCGCATTTCCAGTGGCCGGATTTTTGATCATGATGTTATGTATTGATGTGGGAAATTCTCATATATACGGCGGTGTTTTTGCCGCAGACGAAATACGCCTTCGTTTTCGACATACTTCAAAAGTCAGTACGTCTGACGAACTTGGTATTTTTCTAAAAAGTGTGCTCAGGGAAAATCATTGTTCTCCGGAAGCCATTAATGAAATAGCGATTTGCTCAGTCGTTCCGCAACTGGATTATTCGTTGCGAGCCGCCTGTTTAAAATATTTTGCCGTGGAGCCTTTTTTTCTGCAGGCGGGTGTAAAAACAGGTCTGAAAATTAAATACCGCAACCCGATTGAAGTGGGCGCTGATCGTATAGCGAACGCCATAGCGGCTACGAACAGCTATCCGTCAAAAAACCTCATCGTTATTGATTTTGGCACAGCCACGACATTTTGTGTTATCAGCTACGACAAATCCTATTTTGGAGGAGCCATTTTGCCGGGAGTACGTTTGTCGGTAGACGCCTTGTCAGCCAACACCGCGAAATTGCCCTCGGTGGAAATTGTAAAAACGGAGCAGGTTGTCGGGCGCTCTACAAGCGAGAGCATACAATCCGGTATTTATTACGGTGTTTTGGGGGCGTGCCGCGAATTAATTAACCGTATTAAAGAAGAAAAATTTTCAGGGCAGGAGGTGCTTGTACTGGCAACGGGCGGGTTTGCCTCTTTGTTTGACAAACAGGCACTTTATGATTTCAATATTCCGGATTTGGTTTTGCAGGGGATTCGACTGGCTGCATTGATGAATCCGATGAGTGAAAACCGGGGATAAATTGTCAGCAACCCCCAGTGTTTGCCTGGTTGTCGTGCCCGCGAAAGCGGGCATCCATTTATCCCAATCCACGCAGGTCGGGCGCCTTGCTCGACATTTCCCGAGAGCGAATCAATCTTGTTTCAAAAAACAAAGCGGCTATGTCGTCTTTTATCAGACCAAAATGCAGTGAGATCGTGTTCTTTAGTATTGGCGGACAAGGCGCCCGACCTGCGTCTGTTAGCAATAGGACAGAATCAGAGTGCCACGTCCTGTAAACAACCCATTGTCAATGATTTAATTAAAATCATTAAGTCTATTAATTAATCGATAAATCCGGTCAAATCTGAAATTGTATGATTTTTTTACTTAAAAGTGGGGTAAGAACTTGACGATTGGGAAAATGTGTTTCTATAGTGTATAAAAGTGGTATAAAATAATAAAAAAGTGGAGAATTGTGGGAAGGTAATGAAACCAGCCCGCAACATAAAAATCATGTTTCGCGGAATTAATGCCATAACGATTGACGGAAAAGGTCGCTTAGCCATCCCAACGCGCTACCGAGAGGCGTTGAGTGCGGATGGCAAATCGGCTTTGGTCGTCACTATTGATACCGAGGAAACCTGTTTGCTGTTATACACCACCGTGCAATGGCAGATAATTGAGTCCAAATTACAGAGTTTGCCCAGTTTTAATCCGGCAGCACGCCGTATTCAGCGTTTGTTGATTGGTCATGCGACGGATGTGGAGCTTGATGGAAACGGCAGATTGCTTTTGCCGCCGCTGTTACGGGATTACGCCCGGCTGGATAAAAAAGCGGTGTTAATCGGGCAGGGAAACAAATTTGAGGTTTGGAATGAAACCTTATGGCAGCGTAAGCGTGAACAATGGCTGGAAGAGGAAGGATCCGGGGCAGGCGGATTGCCTGATGAAATGAAAACCTTCTCTTTATGATGGAAACGAACATGGCACATCAATCCGTACTGTTGCAAGAAGCGGTGGAAGGTTTGGCCATCCGGCCTGACGGCATTTACGTGGACGGTACTTTTGGCCGAGGCGGGCATAGCCGGGCTATTCTGAAACGGTTATCCCCGGCAGGCCGCCTGATTGCCATTGACAAGGATCCTGCCGCGGTTGCCTATGGCCGGGAATGTTTCAAGGATGATAATCGATTCAGCATTATCCACGGTTCTTTTGCCGATTTGCCGCATTTTGCCAAGGAAGCCGATATTTATGGGAACATCAACGGAATTTTGCTTGATCTCGGGGTTTCATCCCCTCAGTTGGATGATCCGGATCGGGGATTTAGCTTCATGCAGGACGGCCCCCTGGATATGCGCATGGATAGCCGACAGGCTATGGATGCGGCTCATTTTGTCAATCAAGCGAAAGCCGAGGAGATGGCGCACGTGTTTCGTGAGTATGGAGAAGAGCGTTTTGCCGGGCGTATTGCTCGCGCCATTGTTGCACAACGCGCTCAAAAACCAATTGTAACCACACAGCAACTCGCTGAAATTATAAAGCAGGCTAATCCGAAATGGGAAAAACACAAACATCCGGCAACAAGGGTTTTTCAGGCTATTCGCATACATATTAACCAGGAGTTGTCTGATCTGACCCGTTGTCTTGATCAGGTACTGGATACGTTGACGGCTGGTGGTCGACTGGTTGTGATTAGTTTTCACTCTCTGGAGGATCGAATTGTCAAACAATTCATGCGCCGTAAAGAACAAGGCGAGAGGTTTCCTTCAGGCGTTCCCTTACGTGCCAGTGAAATAAGTAGTTCATTTAAACGAATAGGCAAGGCGATCAAACCCGATGATATTGAAATCAAAGAGAATATCAGAGCACGAAGTGCGGTACTTAGAATAGGGGAGAAGACAGCATGAATGCCGCAGCAAGAGCAATACACCAAAGTAATTTATTCAGTGGACAATTATTGGAAATGCGTCTTTCAAAACGATGGTGCCTGGTTTTATCGTTGCTGCTGGCCGTACTGGTCAGTGCTCTTGCCGTTGTTTACACGACCAACGAACATCGCCTGTGCTTCAGTCATTTGCAGCAATTGGAACAACAAACCCATCAATTACAATTGCAGTGGGGGCAATTGCTCCTTGAGCAGGCCAGTCTGGCTACCCCGGCGAGAGTGGAGAGGCTGGCTGGCGAAAAACTGCAGATGAAATTACCGTCCGATAAACAGACTTACGTGTTACAGCCGCAATGAACAGCAAAGGTCACCGCCTGCGTTTGATATGGATTTCGGTGTTCTTTGTCGTGATACTGGGCGTCCTTGTTTGGCGAATTACAGATCTGACGGTGTTGAACAGGCAGTTTCTCAAGGGTCAGGGGGATGCACGAAGTTTACGAGTGATTGATATTCCCGCTTATCGCGGCATGATAACCGATCGTCAGGGAACGCCCCTGGCGGTCAGCACGCCGGTGCAGTCTCTGTGGGTTAACCCCAAGGATTTCGCACCGGATGACAGACAATCGATGCAACTCTCCCAACTATTGCATATCAAACCAAACGTGCTCAGGGAAAAAATACGGCAAGGGCAGTCTCGCGAATTTCTCTATCTGCAAAGGCAGTTATCTCCTGATATTGCAAGAAAAATTGAGCAATTAAAAATTCCCGGATTAAATTTTCAACAGGAATTCAAGCGTTTTTATCCTGAAACGGAGAGTACCGCCCAATTATTGGGTTTTACCAATATTGATGATGAAGGTATTGAAGGACTGGAACTTGCCTATCAGGATTGGTTGATGGGGGTTCCCGGTAAAAAAAGGGTACTGAAAGACAGAACCGGTCGAGTTATAGAGGAGCTGGATATTCTTAAGGAACCAAGGCCCGGAAAGGATTTGGTGTTAAGTATTGATAGACGGATCCAATATCTGGCCTATCATGAATTAAAAAATACCCTGGAAAAATTCGCGGCCAAATCGGGTTCCGTTGTCGTACTGGATGCCAAAACAGGTGAAATTCTGGCTGCGGCCAATGCGCCGTCATTTAATCCCAACGCCCGGTGGCGTTATCCCAGAGATCGATATCGAAACAGGGCATTTACGGATCTGTTTGAACCGGGGTCCGTGATTAAGCCGTTTAGCATAGGCAGTGCTCTGGAAAGCGGTCAGGTGACACCCGATACCATTGTTGATACCCGTCCCAGTTGGATGGTTGTCCACGGCCGGACGATTCGGGATGTGCATAATTATGGCGTACTTGATGTCACCGGCGTTATGCAGCACTCCAGCAACGTGGGTGTTACGAAGATGATACTGTTAAGTCCGCCGGAGCAATTGCTTGGTTTATTGCAGCGCAGTGGGTTTGGTCAGCGTACGGAAAGCGGTTATCCGGGCGAAAGTGACGGGTTTGTTGTTCATGCGAAAGACGCGAATCCGTTTGTTCTGGCTACCATCGGGTTCGGTTACGGATTGTCGGTAACGGCGCTGCAACTGGCGAAAGGTTATCTTGTTTTTGCCAACCATGGCATACTTCCTCCCGTGTCGTTACTACATAACGTAACAATGGAACCAGGCAAAAGAGTACTGGATGCCAAAACCTCGGATCAGGTGCTGGCTATGCTGGAAGCGGTATTAGGAAATGAAGGTACGGGTAAACAGGCCAGAATTCCGGGTTATCGGGTGGCGGGAAAAACGGGAACGGCTCGTATTGCCGGTAAAAATGGCTATGAGGTGAACCGGCACATGGCCAGTTTTGCAGGGATTGCCCCGGTTTCCGACCCTCGTCTGGTTGTTGCCGTCGTTATTCACGAACCGACACGGATAAGCTATTATGGCGCTACGGTTGCGGCACCATTATTTGCCAAAGTTATGTCCGGGGCGCTGCGTGTCCTGAATGTCGATCCGGATAAAACCACGAATTGAGACTGAAATGAAACTAAGTGAACTGTTGAGTCCCTGGGTTGAGATTGCGATAGAGGATTGTGACATTACCGGCCTGCAAAATGATAGTCGACAGCTTAAAGCCGGTCATGTGTTTCTGGCCTATCCCGGAGCCTTGACCGACGGTCGCCTGTTTATTCCTCAAGCCATAGCCGCTAACGCCTCTGTCATAGTATACGAACCGGAAAACTGGCCGCCTAACTCAATGTTGCCTACCGAATTCAGGGGCATTGCCTTTCCCGGACTCTCCAGGCACCTTGCCGCGATAGCCAGCCGGTTTTTCGGCGATCCGGCAGATGGCATGCCCATTACTGGCGTAACCGGTACGAATGGTAAAACCACGATCGCGTTTCAATTGGCGCAAGCGCATGCTCTTTTGGGAGAGCGTGCCGCGTATATAGGTACCTTGGGGCAGGGAGAGTATACGCATTTGCAGTTATTGGCCAACACAACGCCCGACGCGCTTGTATTACAATCACTGTTTCACAATTATAAAAGTTGCGGGATAAAAAGGGTGTGCATGGAAGTGTCCTCTCACGCACTGGAGCAAGGAAGAGTGGACGGCCTGCCGTTTACTCAGGCTATCTTCACGAACCTGACCCACGATCATCTGGATTACCACCGAACCATGGAAAATTATGCCGAGGCAAAGGCGTTATTGTTTGCCGGAACCTCGCTTGAAACAGCCATTGTTAATTTCGATGATCCGTATGTGAAGTACATGACCGAACCTGTAAAAAAGGGTTGCCGATTGCTGACTTATGGCATAAAAGAAGGTGCTGTTGTGAGAGCTCTGGACTGGAATGTGGACATGACAGGTACGGATATGACGGTGGTTTCGCCGTGGGGAAAGTGCTCTTTTCGTATCAATGCCCTTGGTTTTTTTAATGTTTACAATGCGCTGGCCGTGTTTTCCAGCCTGTTGGCTACCGGGTATCCCCTGCAATCGGTGACGGAGATTATGAGTCAACTAAATCCCGCACCGGGACGTATGGAAGTGGTGAATCAAAAACCCTGCATTATCGTTGATTACGCTCATACCCCGGACGCACTGGAAAATGTTTTAAAAACGCTTGTTAATGTGAAACAAGGGAAGATACTGGTCGTTTTGGGTTGTGGCGGCGACCGTGACAAGACAAAACGACCGAAAATGGGTGAGATTGCGGGACGGTATGCGGATATTGCCATCATTACCAGTGATAATCCCCGTTCGGAAGATCCATACCAGATTATGGAGGATATTGTACAAGGTCTTTCAGGAAATAATCCGGTTTATAAAATTGCGGATCGCAAAGAAGCCATTTCCAGGGCAATCGAACTTGGCAATGACGAGGATATTATCCTTATCGCCGGAAAAGGACATGAAACCTATCAGCAAATTGGTCGAACCTATCATCATTTTTCTGATCAGGAAGTGGTTCACGCCTTGATCGGATAATCAATACCGCGATTATTCCTGTTCATTGCAAAAAAGAAACAAATCACACACTGTTATGCGCCAGAAAAAGTTACGTGTCCAAAGAACCGGCAACCCCGAGAATTCGCCGGGTTTGTTCATCAATTCGGCTGCTATCATAGCTGTTGAAATCATGGCGAGTCCGGTGGGCCTTGCGTAACTTGAGAAAACACGCCTTTTTATCCGTGTCAGCTTTTAGTTGTCCGGTTTCCAGGCCAGGATCATAAAGAGACAGGACGGTTTGTACCCAGTCCTGTCCGGGGGATATCGTGGCTGGAAAATCATTGTCAGGCAAAAAATTATCAGGCGGGGGATTCAGTTGGAATGCGGCATGAAGTTTCCGGCTGACCATATCGATGGCGTTTTGTTTGGCTTCTACGCTATGGCCGGCAATATGTGGTGTGCATAACGTGGCCAAATCAACAAGTCGGGGATTGGGGCTCGGTTCATGCTCATAAACATCGGTGCAGTAAAACAGGGGGGGGTGCAGATTCAACAAGTCGTTTTCATCGACAATGTTGCCTCTGGACGCGTTAATAATCGCGGTGCCGGTTTGTAATTTATGTAAAAAGGATTGGTCGAGCAGGTTGTAGCTGGGATAGGGATTTTGCCGGTGTAAATTGGCATGAACGCATAGCAATTCACATTGCGTCAGTTCATGACGCGAACAACTGACAAAGCCGTTTTCCCTGGCCGCTTTGGGTGGATCATAGGCCAGCACCTCAAATCCGGCTGCTTTAAGTCGTATACCGACCTGACTGCCTACCGCGCCATAGCCAATCACGCCGGCTTTTCGTCCTTGCCATCCCCGGTAAAGCCTGAGCCATGCTAGCGACGCCATAACATAGTCAGCCACTGCGGTGGCGTTACTGCCTTTGGCGTCAAGGATGGTAATATCCCGGGCAGCCGCATAGCGTTCGTCAATATGATCGATGCCGCTGCTGGCTGTAGCGATGTATCGTAAGGAATGCCCCTGTAACAGCCGCTCGTTGACTCTCAGGGTAGAGCGGCAAAGAAGAATGGTCTGACCGGGTAATTTGGAAACCATATCCTCGGCGTCGTTGAAGCAGGTTAACGCGAAAGGGGGGGGGAAGGCCTGTTGCAATCCTGGAAGTGACGCGTCAGCCAATATTTTAATCATCATATATTGAATAAAAAGTGCAGGAAATTAAGGGACATATTGATCAAGGGGCCAATGATCCATCCCAACGCGCCGGAAAACAGCAACGCCAGTAAAATAAAAAATCCATAAGGTTCCAGTTTTTGTAACAGCATGGCTTGACGCAAAGGCAAAAGGCTCACGGCGATTCGTCCGCCGTCGAGAGGGGGAATCGGAATCAGGTTAAAAAAAGCCAGCAGGAGATTGATAATAATTCCGGCTCTGGAAGCCAGGAGAAGAAACAGGGCGGGGCTTGAATATTGCGGATTAAAATACGTTGCTATTTTAAAACATCCCGCCCAAAATAAAACCATCAACAGATTGGATGCCGGGCCTGCTGCGGTAGCCAGGGCCATATCCCGTCGGGGATGGCGTAGTTGAGCACCGTTGATTGGCACAGGTTTGGCCCAGCCGAATACGAAATGAAACTGGCTTAAGACTAAAATGAGGACAGGCATGATGACTGTACCTATCGGATCAATGTGTTTTACGGGATTAAAGGTGAGTCGCCCCATCATTTTAGCCGTATTATCACCACACAGATTGGCCACCCAGGCATGTGACGCTTCATGAATGGTCACGGCGAACAGCACCGGGATGATCCATATGGCTATTTGTTGTACTGTGGTAAGTTCTGGCATGGCTAAATTCACGACTCGGTGTGACAGGTAGTGACTGATTCTAGCGGATAGTGATTGTTTTACTCAAGTGTTACCTTTTTAAATGAGTAACGCTACTGGTAATTCCATGAGTGCTCCTATATCATCACGGCTTTGTATTTTTGGATGTCGGTATTGCAAAGAGTCAATCATCTGTTATTACTGCTGGCGCTTTTTTCCCTGCTCCTGATGCTTCCCGGGATGGCCGGACTCCCTGTGATCGACAGGGACGAAGCCCATTTTGCCCAGGCCAGTCGTCAGATGGCGCAGTCCGGAAATTATTTTCAGGTTCGGTTCCAGGATAAAACACGTTTTCAGAAACCACCCGGCATTAACTGGTTGCAGGCGGCCAGTGTCCAATTGTTTGGTAACGCGGATTTATCAAGCATATGGCCTTACCGTATTCCTTCCCTGCTCGGCGCTTTTTTGTCTGTTTTGTTGACATACTGGTTTGGCCGGTATTTTATTAACGAGCAGACCGCCTTGATAGCCGCGGCCATACTTGCTTCCTCATTATTATTGATTGTGGAAACGCACATGGCGGTCATTGATACGTCCCTGCTATCCTCGATTCTGCTGATGCAAGGGGCGCTCTGGATTATTTATCAGGCCGGCCAGAGTAAAAAAACGGTTTCTCTGATCTGGCCGGCCTGTTTCTGGCTGGCCATGTCTTATGGCATGGTTCTCAAAGGGGTGACGCCTTTGGTCGGTGTATTATCCATAATCAGTCTTTGTCTGATAGAAAGACGGGTTGACTGGTTGCGCCAACTCAGAATTCTTCCGGGACTGGCTCTGTTTACAGCGCTCAGTCTGGCCTGGCTCTTATCATTGAATGCCGCGGAAAACAGTAATTATCTCATGCAAATGCTTCACAAGGATTTGTTACCCAAATTACAGGGAGGCCATGAATCGCACGGCAAACCACCTTTGTTTCATCTTGCAATTTTACCGTTAACGTTCTGGCCGGCTTCCTTATTTTTATGGCCGGCAGGTGAGTATGCGGTCAAAAACAGACGTACGCCTATCGTCAAATTTTTATTATCCTGGTTGCTTCCCACCTGGCTTTTCTTTGAATTAATGCCCACCAAATTACCGCAGTATGTCTTGCCGACTTTTCCGGCTATCGCCATTTTGATGGCATTGGCTATTGAAGATAGCAGAGCAAACGGAGCGATACCCGGTAAATGGCTGCGTTTTCTGCAAGGCGGGTGGTTGCTGTTATCCATGGGCCTGTTGCTGGCTTTATTACTCCTGCCTTATCTGTTGACCGGTCATGTTACTTTGACCGGGATTATGCTTTTGGTTATGGTTGGTATCGTAAGTGTTGTTGCGGTTATGTACGCTCGCGGGGGAGCTTATTATCGTGCCGTGATGATGGTGTTTTTATGTGCGACATTAAGTTATCCGTTAATATTTGCACGGTTACTGCCGGAGCTCAAACCCGTGTGGATAACTGATACGATAGCAAAACGGATCGATCGGTCGCGTCTTTCAGATAGCCGGCCGTTGCTGGTGGCTGGATTTGAAGAGCCCAGCCTGGTTTTTAATCTCGACACCCGTCTTGTCCGGTTTACGAATATTCCCGAGGTACAATCCGCGTTGATACAGGATAAAACTCGCCTGGCTCTGATTGAGGAAACCGTTTATCAAGCCTGGGATCCGAAGCAGAGGGAGCGATTGACCGTTTATGACAGAGCGACAGGGTATAACTACAGCAAGGGACGATGGGTACGTCTCTTACTGATTGGACAATCGCAACGTAATGGAGGAGTTGATAAAACATGACGCCGTTTAACCGTTTATTTAACATAATGACCAAGCCATGGGTGGTCGTGCTGTATGTATTGATTGTAGCCGGATCCTATTGTTACATTGATCAACCGTTAACGGAATTTATGGGGACATTGGATTTAAGAATGAATTGGTCATTTCTGACCTGGCTTACCAAATTGGGAACGGGGTTTGTTTATTTTATTCTTTTTTTCGCCATGGGAATTTTATTTCGTTATATACTCGTTAATCCGTTGTGGGAAGCGCGATCCTGGTTCCTTTTTCTTTCTGTTTTGATTCCAAGTCTGGTTTGCGGTGTTCTCAAGGTCATGCTGGGTCGGGCGCGACCCAGCATGTGGTTTGAGCAGAGCCTGTACGGATTTTACGGCTGGCACACGGATGCGCCTTTCATGTCTTTTCCGTCGGGTCATACAACGACTATTATGGGCGTTGCCCTGGGGTTAAGTATCGTATTGCCACGGTATTGCTACGCTTTTCTCGTGACAGGGTTCCTGGTGGCTTTATCACGCGTTTTGCTGTTACATCATTATTTAAGCGATGTGTTGGCAGCGAGTTATCTGGCTTTACTGGAAATCGGATTTTTCTATTTTATTTTACGCAAAAAGAAATGGCTGCAGGCTGCCTGGGGGCCTGGTGCCGGGAAATCGAACAGCGCGGCCTGGAATATTGGAGCGAAACATGGATAGTCAAATTGAATTGTCAATCGTTATACCGGTTTATAATGAAGTCGATAACGTTGAACATTTATACGATGAAATTGTAACGGTTTTACCGGAGGCGCGTTATTGTTTCGAAGTGATCTTCGTTGATGACGGCAGTACCGACGGAACATTGCAATGTTTGCAAAACAAGGCAAAGCGGGAGCGGAATTTGCGTGTGATCGGGCATAAGAAAAATTCCGGTCAAAGTACGGCTTTGCTCAGCGGCGTTAAAGCGGCTCGTTTCACCTGGATTGTTACGATGGACGGTGACGGCCAAAATGATCCGGCGGATATTCCAGGACTTTTTGATGTGCTGGAAGACTCCCATACGGTGGTGTTAGGTAACCGCATCAAACGGGATGACAACTCACTGCGCAAATTGTCTTCCCGTATTGGGAATGGTGTTCGGCAATTTTTGTTGAATGACGATTGCCCGGATACCGGTTGCAGTTTGAAATTATTTCCCAGGGATGGATTTTTAGCGTTACCTCATTTTAATCATCTTCATCGCTATTTGCCGGCGTTATTCAAACGTGCGGGATTTAAGCTGGTTAATGTCGGTGTTCATCACAGACCCAGAAAACATGGTGTTTCCAAATACGGGGTGATGAATCGACTATTTGTGGGTATTCATGATTTAATTGGCGTACGTTGGTTGCTAAAGCGTCCCTGCACTCCGGAGATCATAGTTAATGAATAGCGGTTATATATGGTTGGGCATTGGTTTGCTTGGCCAGGGCATCTTTTCCGCCCGTTTTATAGTCCAGTGGTTTGTCAGTGAAAAAGAAAAACGGAGCGTGATCCCCGTGGCGTTCTGGCACTTGAGTTTGCTGGGTGGGGTAACTCTCCTGATGTACGCTATTTATAAACAGGATCCCGTGTTTATTATCGGACAATCCACCGGGGTATTCATTTATGCCCGCAACCTGTATCTGATTTATCGCGAACGCACATCGGGATTGGCAAGAGCCGGTTCACGTTAGGCCCTATGAAAATTTTGGTTCACAGAGCCTGGGGAATGCAGAGATAATGAGCCAGCACTTTAGTCGTTTCGGGATTGTAAACGGACATGACGGTGGTATTCGCGCCTTCCTTTTTCACATAGCGGTTAACCCAGTCCGGCGTGTCCCGGCTTTCCCATAATAGTAGTTTGGTGCCCTTTTGCACGTGAACGTCTGAAGGTGTCGCTGTCGTCAAAATAATGGTGGTGTCCGGGTATTGCAGGAACAGGTTCCCAACCAGCCAATAGGTATCGGAAATAAGGTATGCCGGAGACGGGCAAGTCTTGTCAACACCCTTAATCAGCCCGGCAATGGTCATCTGACGATTGATCTGGCGGTAGGTATGATCCCTGTGAATCAGCACGATACAATAAATTAATTGAATGACCAGGCACAGGCCAATAAAGCGCATGGCTATTTTTCGTTCATCCTTACGCTGCCGGGTTTGACTGAAATAAAAGGTGGGATAGAGGAATAAAATGGGTATTAACCAACGCGTTTCGAAATCACGGAACGTGAAAAACACGGTTACAATACTCAGCACCGGTACACTGAGTTTCAGGTAATTTCCTAATAATATGTTCCCGGGGTTAGGGGTTGATAGTTGGAATCGGACAGGGAAAAAAAGCCGCATGACAAGCAAACCCGGTGCGGCAAAGTAAACGACCGATTTAAGCAACTCCAGCAATCCCTGCCACTGTTGCTTTTCCCTGGGGACTAATTTGTACGCATGTTGTAGCCCCAGTGTTACATGCTCAAACAACCACCAAAGATAAGGGCTGGTGAGTATCAAGGTTACAGTGAGGCCGATGAGAATACCAGTACCTGCGCGTTTCAGGTTTTTGTCTGGCTGAGTGAAAAGACTGATGGTTACAATTAACAAAAACAGAAGGTAATTAAATTTGGCCAACACGCCTATGGCAAACAAAAAACCAAGTATCAGATCCCATAACGGTTTGGGCAAGGTTGATGGTTTGTTGAGCCATACCCAGGTCATACAGGCTGCCAGAAGCGCGAGAATGGAGTGGGTGTTGTCTTTCATAAGATCCAGCGCTATAGCAGGAATCAATGCCCAGGCGACCGTGGCGCACCATGCCATTCGTTCATTGCGACAATACAAGCGGTTTATCTGGTGATAAAAATAAAGACAGCCATAGAGCAGCAGGTATTTCAGTAAGGCCAGGCTGAACAGGTGGTATCCGAATAACTGAAACAGGACATATTGCAACCAGCTGTATAAGGGAGGCTGGCCAGGGTAGCCGAATTGCAAATGCCGGGCCAGCACCATTTGCTCCGCTTCATCCAACGTCAGGACAGGGTTCCTGGCAAATAAACGAATCAGCATCATGGTAACCGAAACCAACGCGAGGAGGATTCCTGGTGTTGTCAGTTTTGTCGCTGTCCGCGTAAACCATGATTTAGTGTTCATAGTTCCGGTAGGCATAAGTAAAGGCATAATTTATCTGGTTTGTCAGAATTCTTGGTTTTTAGGACGCATTACTTTAATCTGGAGCATGGAGCTTGTCGACTTGCGAACAGGGTATGTTACTGAGGATAAGGGAGTACTGCAATGAAAGAATTTGATGAGAAGCTAACGGATATAGTCAAAGTCTACGCCTTTCGCGAAAGTGAAGAAGAACCGTACCGGGATAAAAGGGTTTTAAGCGAACAGAACAGGCAAAAAATAGAAGCGTTGCTGATAACCTTGTTCTCTCATAGTCTTATCCGAGATGGATTTGAGGAAAACAGTATTGACCGGAATTATAAAAAATTAAGTTTGAGTTTACACACCGACAAACTGTCTTCCGCTACCGCGGAGATTAAATGGCTGGAGCATACTTTAAGTAACGGTAAAAACGATGGTGCTCTTTTCAAATTAATGTGCTATTGCCGGGATGAACTGAAAAAAACACCGGAACCCCGGGATAATCCTTTCAACAATATGACGACCTTCGACGAGTTGATCGAGTGCCTGGAACAAAAGAAAAAAGAGGCGGTAACGCTGACGCAAAAAGCGCTGATTGACAGTTTATTGATTCTTCTGCGCACGGGGTTTGACTATCATACAACGGTAGCGGATGTTCCTCATACGGCACTGCGCACCGCGGTGGGTTCAATACCCTATATCACAAGCAGTATCTGTATCAATTATTTTATTTATGAATTGGCAATGTTTTATGCGTTGGCTTATATGACATCCAGGAGCGGTAAATGGTTATCGACTGGTAATTCCGGTTTTATGAAGACGCTTGGGGAGCAGATGCAGTTGTTTAGCGGCACACTGACCCGGTTTGTTACGTCGTTTGTAATACGTTTGCTGGAACTGAATTTTCTTTTGGCGCAAAGCGTCGGCTATGTGGGGATTGAGGTTGGGAAAGGTGTTTACCATATGTTGGCCGATAAACCGAAAACCCGAGACTCAAAACCGCCGGAACAGGAGGTTGATACAACTTGTACCACTGTGGCTCTTAGCCTGGAAGGACGATCCTTTAACACCATGGAAATAAAATTGCCTGCTATGGTTCTGGAGTCTTACCTGAGAGGCGTTGAGCAACAGTGGCTCTCCAGTTGGAGAACCGGCAACAAAAAAGCGGCAAAGATCAAGGATAGTCTGGTGCAGTTACAACTTATTGACCGCTCTTCAGTACCTTTGCCTGAAAAATTGCGGGACAGCCAAAAAATAATTGACAATTTGAAGTGTAATGTTCTGTTTGAAGAAGGATCGACTTCCCGGAAGACGATTGACTCAGCCGGCATGATTCTTGAGATGATGCCCAACAAGCCTTTGTCGTTGGAAAAAACAACATTATTGTGCCTGGAGGATGGTCGGGGAACTGAGGAAACAAAGACAACCGGTGACACTGTGCGCGCAGAAATAACGGATTGTAATGATAAGGAAGAGGAAGAAGACGTGGTGACTACTTGCTCCATGGGGCACTAGGTTCCGTGAACAAATTTTTTCCGATCGAAAACAAGGCAACTATTGTTGCGCAACAAATAATAATGTCTTGTAGCCCGTCATGAAAGCGAAGCCGTAATGCGGGAAAACGTTCATAAGTGGCACATCAAACCCGCAATACGGCCGTAGGCCTCCTTACGGGCTACTGTTTTTTCGCAAAAAATGGTGCGAAGAAAATTTTTGTTCACGGAGCCTAGTACCACTTCCATTTAGTTTTGACAGGCGCCTGTCATTCCCGCGCAGGCGGAGATCTATTTTAACGTGAATGGATTCCCGATTTCTCGGGAATGACAGAACTTACCACTGTAGCACCAGGCTCTGTGAACAGCGTGCGAAGTGTATTAAGCACTCCGCACATTCAGAATTACAATTAATGGCCGGTACGCTTCCAGATAACCACTTTGTTTTCCTGAAGCGGCAGTGGCGGGAATAAAAATGGTGGATCAAAGAAGAAGGCCAGGAATAATACGGGCACTGTTGATCCGGTACCGCCAAATATCAGGTTATGGTGTACTTCTACCCCATTAGAGAATAAATCGAAGGCGCCGCCATTCTCATCAAACAATGTAATATCCTTATACCAGTTGTTACCATGGCGTTTATACACAAGAATACCGCCTTGCGCAGTCTGACCAAAGGGGCCGGTATGCGTCAGATCAGATACCAGTGCGGTTTTACCTTGCAATGCAACATTAAAACCGGTCATTAACGCGTTCGCATCGTCAGAAACGATTTTCTTCTCAAGCTCAAGCTCTTTTTTGGCACCGGCATGCTTCACTCGATAAAGATACGCAGCGCCTTTGATTTGGCCGCTACCCATATGTTCAAAGGGAGCACCAACAATTAACCATTTATTCCAGAATGCGAGGGAAGCACCGAAGTTATCGCCAAGCATAATATTACCGCCCAGGGTTGGCGCGAAAAGCGGCAGAAGATTTGTTTGATCGCCATGAACCGTATCCACATGCTCCCATTTTTCAAGTTCGTCATTGTATTCGTACAGGAATACTTTGCTATTGACGTCAAAGCGCATGTTTACAAATACGGTCGAAGTACTAATTGCCGCCAGGTGGCCTGATATTTTGACGACACCACCAAAACTACCGTTGATTACAGGGCCCTCGGGATCCTGGATGGTTTGCTTTAATACCCACTTGTTGTGTTCTCTTTTGAAGGCGTATACGGCCCCTGAGTTAATAAGCGGACTGCCTGTACCATCCGTATTTTGCTGTGTTGCGGCGCCAACCAGCAGATTATCGCCTTCTTCATCCAAATCAAAACTCAATCCGAATGCGGCCCCTTGTTCAAAATCTTTTGTCGGAGGAGGTGATGGCGGTGTAAGTACTGCCGGGTCAATGACAGTCAGGTTTTCCAGTCCGGGAGTTGTTCTGTCAAGTGCCTGGACAAACACATATTGACCACTGACATCTTTGTGGTAAATACGAATTGAGCCGGTGAAATCCTGATTGGTGATATCTTCACCAGGGTATGGTCCTGCCGGCGTCCCGATACAGGGAATAAACAGCCAGTTACCAATGGTTTTAATACTAAACGCACCAAAGTGATCGCTCAGACCCTCGGTCGTTATCGTTTGTGCCAGTGTCCAGTCCTGACCGCTTTTCCTGTACACATAAACCACACCGGAAGCAACGACTCCCGCCGCGCGTCCTACAACCGCACCAACAAATAGCTCCTTGCTATCCGGATTGTAATGCATATTGGCACCAAAATTATCCTGGAGGAAAGGCGATCCCGGAATGGTTGGTGATAAGGTCTGTACCTGTTGATAACCAGTTGCGAAGGCTAGTCCAGAGGAGAAAAGCCATAGTAATGATATAATGCCAAAATAATATCTTCTCATTATTTTAATTCCCTTTCATAGTAAATTTATATATATCCACATCCGTATTGAATATAATTTTTACGTATAGGCGGCTCTCCTTTTTTAGGTGAATTTAAATATTTTTTATTGCAAAGCCATCAAGGCTCGTGCACGTTTCTTCCATAGCCTGAATATAGATAAGTGCACAGACCCTCGCACCACTATCGAATTATTCATAAGCCTATTTAGGACGCACGTATGGGAAAAGCTATACCACGGTTGAATAAAATGATCGAGCATGAAACTTACAAGTACAATACTTTAGTTTACAGAACCTAGGATACTAAATATAAAGATGGCAAATCAAGTATTAGGACACGCCCTAGGCTCTGTGCACAAATTTTTTCCGATCGAAAACAAGGCAACTATTGTTGCGCAACAAATAATAATGTCTTGTAGCCCGTCATGAAGGCGAAGCCGTAATGCGGGAAAACGTTCATAAGTGGCACATCAAACCCGCAATACGGCCGCAGGCCTCCTTACGGGCTACTTTTTTTTCGCAAAAAATGGTGCGAAGAAAATTTTTGTTCACGGAACCTGGTTCCTGTAGCCCAGGCAACCGCATATTTTGTTTCACTTAAATCCAAGTTGTGTCGTCCCCGCACAGGCGGGGATCCATTCATCAAACGAAGTGAGGTATTGTATTGAAAATGGATTCCCGCCTGCGCGGGAAAGACACAATTTGTGTACTGAAAATATTATTTAATAGAAAATCGTATGATCCTGCCCTGCGATATAATTAAAGCCAACCTCATGGGGGTTTAGTAGCAATCCCGTTTGTGGTATTTTTGGCAATATTGTGCGCATGCCTATGTTGAGAAAATCATGAATATAGCTGTTTATGGAGCGGGTTATGTTGGTTTGGTATCGGCGGTATGTTTCGCAAAACTGGGGCATCGGGTTCTCTGCGTCGATATCAATAAACAACGTGTCGCATCGTTAAATGAGGGACAATGTCCTATTTATGAGGAAGGATTATCCGATCTCCTGCAAGCGCAGCTTGGAGCCGGGCAGTTGCGCTTTACTTCCGGTTATGGAGAAGCCGTTTCATTTGGCGCCGTTCACATTATTGCCACCGGTACACCCGATAATCCGGACGGTAGTGCGGATCTGACCCAGGTTTATGAGGTTGCGTTGCAAATAGCTCGTGAAGCCGAACACGACTGTGTGGTCGTGATTAAATCGACTGTTCCTGTGGGAACCGGCGATGCCGTTCAAAGAGCCATGGAACAATCCATCCAAGGGCGCGGCAAAGCCATCTCTGTCACTATGGCTTCCAATCCCGAGTTTTTGCGGGAAGGAACGGCGGTGTCTGATTTTCTCAATGCCGATCGTATTATTGCCGGCGGTGATGAACGGGCGGTGGCGGCACTGCGCGAAATTCATCAACCGTTAATTCAGCAGGGTATTCCATTTTTAAGTATGGACAGACGATCGGCCGAGTTAACCAAATACGCCGCAAACGCCATGCTGGCGACCAGAATAAGTTTTATAAACCAGATCAGTCAACTGGCCGAAAAACTGAATGCCAACATCGATGATATCCGGGAGGGATTGGCGCTTGATGCACGTATAGGCCCACATTTCCTGCAGCCCGGTATCGGTTATGGCGGATCCTGTTTTCCCAAGGACGTTCGGGCCTTAACCTGTACTGCCAGACAGGAGCGTGTCGATACCCGACTTCTCGAAGCCGTCGAAACGGTCAATGATATCCAGAAAAACTGGATGGCAGACCAGTTGCGACGGCATTTTGAGCAGCGATGGCGTGGATTGAGGATAGGTGTTTGGGGATTGGCATTTAAACCGGGCACGGATGACATGCGAGAGGCCAGTAGTCTGGTTGTCCTGCGTACTTTGCTTGACGCGGATGCCCGTCTCGTTGTTTTTGATCCGGCCGCGATGCCAAATGCAAAAAAAATGCTGGGAAATCCCGTTGATGTTCAATGGTGTTCCTCGGCAGACGAAGTTCTTGAGCAAGATATCGATGCGTTACTTATACTGACGGAATGGCCGGAATTCAGGCGATATCCGTTAACGGTATTATGCGAGAAATTGCATGGAGCGCCTGTGTTTGACGGACGGAACTGTTACAGTCTGCACGCTGTGTCGCAGTCCGGTATACGGTTTTATTATTCTGTCGGACGTCCGGCGATAACGAGATCGTGTGGCGAGTCGCAACGGGTTATGGATAAAGAAAAGGAAATTATCCCGGATTAAAAGAGCCTGTCAGGCAAGGAGTCATGTTTATGCAAATAAAAAAGGCGGTTTTTCCGGTAGCGGGATTGGGTTCCAGATTTTTGCCGGCGACCAAAGCCAACCCCAAGGAAATGCTGCCCATTGTTGATAAGCCATTGATACAATATGCGGTTGAGGAAGCTGTGCGAGCCGGGATAACTCATATGATTTTTATTACCAGCGCCGGCAAGCGCTCGATTGAAGATCATTTTGACAATCAGTTTGAACTGGAAGCCAGATTGCGGGAGCAGGGTAAATATCAGTTGCTGGAACTGGTCAGGAATGTTTCTCCTGATGGCATTCATTTTACTTATGTCCGGCAGAATCAACCCCTGGGATTGGGGCATGCGGTTTTGTGTGCCGAGCATGTGGTAGGTAACGAACCGTTTGCCGTGTTGCTGGCGGATGATCTCATTGACGATGTACAAAAACCCTGCCTCTCTGCCATGACGACGTGTTTTAATGACAACGGCCATTCCATACTGGCGGTACAGCCTGTGCCCTGGAGTGACGTCCACCAATACGGCGTAGTTAAGGTGGAGGATGCCGGGCAAAGTTATTCCATCGTACGGGCTATGGTTGAAAAACCGGATCAGGCGAAGGCGCCATCCAATCTGGTATCCGTTGGTCGCTACGTGTTTACACCGGAAATTTTCTCTTGCCTGAGACAAACACCTTCCGACAAGCGTGGTGAAATTCAGCTGACTGATGCGATTCAGCGGTTACTGGCCCGGGAAATCGTGACGGCGTTTCAATTTGAAGGCAAGCGGTTTGATTGCGGCTCCAAATTAGGCTATATACAAGCGACGGTCGAGTTGGGAATGCGCCACCCCGAAATTGGCGAAACGTTTCGCCATTATCTGGAAACACTCGAGCGCGTAACGGAGTGAATGAGAAAACAGGGTGCAATAAATATGGGCAATGCAATCTGAGCTTGGCAGGACTTGTTATCTCTGGCAAGATGCAGACTAATTTCAAAATCCAGTGAGGAACTATGAAAATTCTGGTAGCAGTGAAGCGAGTAATAGACCCTTATGTCAAGATTCGAGTCAAAGCGGATCAGACGGGTGTGGAAACCCAAAATGTGAAAATGGCGATGAATCCTTTTGATGAAATTGCCGTGGAAGAAGCCATTTGTCTCAAGGAGCGTGGCCTGGCGTCCGAGATTGTGGTGGTTTCAGTAGGTACTGACGCCAGCCAGGAAACCCTGAGGCATGCGTTGGCTTTGGGTGCTGATCGCGCCGTTCTGGTTCGTGGCGAGCAATCTTTCCGCAGTCTGGATATTGCTAAAATTCTGCAAAAAATAGTGGAGAGGGAGCAGCCTCAATTAATACTGATGGGCAAGCAATCCATTGACGGAGATAATAACCAGACGCCACAGATGCTTGCCGCCTTGCTGGATTGGCCGCAAGCCACCAATGCCTCCGGACTGACCGTTGAAGACGGCCGAATTCAGGTCGTTCGGGAAATAGACGGTGGCCTGGAAACACTGGCTATGCCCCTGCCGGCAGTGGTCAGTACCGATTTGCGCTTGAATGAGCCTCGTTACGCCAGTTTGCCGAACATTATGAAATCGAAACGAAAGCCGCTGGATGTGATCGAATTTGACAGTCTTGGTGTGACTTTAAAAAGCCATGTTGAAGTGATATCGATAAAATCTCCGCCCACTCGTTCGGGAGGGAGCAAACTGGAATCCGTACAGGATTTGTTGAATAAATTGCAACATGAAGCCAAAGTGCTTTAATAAGGAGGATTGATGAGCACTTTAGTCTTGGTTGAACACGATAATCAAAAGATGAATGAGGCAACAAGAAATACATTGGCTGCGGCAATGGAACTCGGTGGTGAACCGATTCTTCTGGTGGCCGGGCATCATTGTCAGTCGGTTGCGGAACAAGCGGCGCGAATGTCCGGAGTACATGCCGTATGGTTGATTGATCATGAGCATTTTGAACATCAGCTGGCGGAAAATCTGGCGGAACTGGTTGTCGGTTCCGAGGCTTCATGGGAAGCCATTCTTGCGCCGTCTACCACGTTTGGAAAAAATGTGATGCCAAGGATCGCAGCGAAAATGGATGTCGCGCAAATATCCGATGTCAGTCGTATTGTGGAGAAGGATGTTTTTGAGCATCCTGTCTACGCGGGGAATGCGATTGAAACGGTCAGGGTACTGGATCCCGTTAAGGTTCTGACTATCAGAACAACGGCGTTTGATCCTATTGTCGGCGAGCAGGAGCCATGCTGTATCGAACGGATGGATAAGGTCGTTGATCCGGCCGGTACCTGTTTTGTCAAACAGGAACTGAGCCGGTCTGAACGGCCTGATTTGGGAAGTGCAAACATTGTTGTATCAGGAGGGCGTGGATTACAAAGTGCGGAAAAATTCAAGTTGGTTGAGGAACTGGCCGATGTGCTTGGCGCCGCAGTAGGTGCCTCACGCGCGGCCGTTGATGCGGGATTTGTTCCCAATGATTATCAGGTAGGGCAGACGGGGAAGGTTGTTGCTCCTAATTTATATATTGCGGTTGGAATTTCAGGTGCCGTACAGCATCTGGCGGGTATGAAAGATTCCAAAGTGATCGTGGCTATCAACAAGGATGAGGACGCCCCCATCTTTCAAATTGCCGATTATGGTCTGGTTGGCGATTTATTTGAACTTGTACCGCAATTAATAGCATTACTTAAAAAAAATTAAGAGGAATAAACTATGTTTGTTGGTGTTCCAAAAGAAATTAAGCCGCAGGAAAACCGGGTTGGACTGGTTCCGGATAGTGTGAAGGAAATCATACGGGCCGGCAGTGCCGTTTTGGTTGAGAAAGGAGCCGGGGTTGGCATAGGAATCGCTGATGAACAGTACAAGGCAGCCGGGGCTGAAATGGTCGATACGGCCGAGGAAGTGTTTGACCGGGCCGAATTGATTGTGAAAGTCAAAGAGCCGCAACCTGTGGAGTGCAAACGTCTCAGGGAAGGACAAACCTTGTTCACATACTTGCATCTGGCTCCGGATCCTCAGCAGACGCGTTTGCTTAAGGAATCCGGTGTGACAGCCATCGCCTATGAAACGGTGACCCAGAATGACGGTGGTTTGCCGCTGTTAACGCCAATGTCACAGGTCGCAGGCCGCATGTCCATTCAGGCGGGTGCGCATTGTCTGGAAATGGCGCAGGGTGGCAGTGGTGTCTTGCTGGGCGGTGTTCCCGGTGTTGCCCCTGCCAATGTGGTGGTGATCGGTGGTGGTGTGGTGGGTACCAATGCCGCACGCATGGCTATGGGGATGGAAGCACGCGTTACGGTGCTTGATAAATCGTTAACGAGACTTCGTGAGCTTGATTTTCAGTTTGGAGCTAAATTAAATACGATCTATGCAACCGTAGCCGCGCTGGAAGATTATGTTATCCATGCGGATCTGGTGATAGGAGCCGTACTGGTGCCAGGTGCTTCCGCTCCCAAACTGGTTACCCACGCGATGTTAAAGGCCATGTCTCCCGGTTCGGTGGTTGTGGATGTGGCTATTGATCAGGGTGGATGTTTTGAAAGCAGTCGTCCGACTACTCATCAGGAACCTACCTATGTTGTGGAAGATGTGGTTCACTACTGCGTGGCCAATATGCCGGGTGCTGTACCAAGAACGTCAACATTTGCTCTTAATAACGCAACATTGCCGTTTGTTTTAAGTCTGGTAACCAAAGGTGTGAAACTGGCTTTGCTAAGCGATGGTCATTTGTTAAATGGCTTGAATGTTCATAAAGGAATGATTACGTACGAAGCGGTTGCCCGTGATCTTGATTATGAATACGTGACCGCCACGGATGCGTTGGCCAGTTGATTGCCACTCGTGCTTCCTGCTTGTATTTATCTCTATCAAATGTAAGTCGGGCGATTCGCCCGACAATTTCCCACCATTAAAACAGATTTTCCTGACTTGCCGGTTCCTGCGAGGAATAACCATTGTCCTGTTCCGATTCGTTATCCGAGGGAATATTCTCTTCGCGGAAATATTCCACGATAGCATTATCCTGGTTGTTTTTGGCAAGTTGACCACTATCGGGATCAATACGTACGGCCACGATGTTTTCAGGCTTATGGTATTCCTTTTCAGGAAGACCTTGCAAAGCCACTTTCATAAAATCCACCCACATGGGTAATGCAAGACCCGCTGCGTATTCGTGCAAGGAGCGGGGAGTGTCGTAGCCAACCCATGTTGTTACGACCAGATCAGGATTAAAACCGGCAAACCAGGCGTCGACCTGATCGTTCGTTGTTCCGGTTTTTCCGGCGATATCCTGTCGATTTAAAACTCTGGCTCCTCGTCCGGTTCCATGTTGAATAACGCCCTGCAAGGTGGTGTCCATTAAAAAGGCTACATCGGCAGGAATGACTCTCGGTGCATAAGAGACGGAACCTCCTTGTGCCGGATCGCAATTGTTGCAAGCTATGGCGGGTTTCTGCTGCAATAGCGTCTTTCCGTCGTTGTCGGTAATGTGATCGATAATATAAGGTTCCACCTTGAATCCGCCGTTGGCAAAAACCGCATAGGCCGCAGTTAATTCAATCGGGCTGACGGTGAGGCTCCCTAATGCCAGTGACAAGGCGCGCGGCAGGCTTTCCTTGCGAAAACCGAAACGGGCTGCAAAATCTATAGCATAATCAACCCCCAAATCATCCAGAATGCGAATGGAAATGAGGTTTCGTGAACGAATCAGCCCCATTTTCAGACGCGTAGGCCCGCCGAAGGTTCGGTTGTCGTTATGAGGCCGCCACAGAGTCGGCTGGCTGGGATCTTCAACGACAATAGGGGCGTCATTGATTAGCGTGGCGAGCGTGTATCCCTTGTTCAGGGCGGCTGCGTAAACAAACGGTTTAAAGCTGGAGCCAGGCTGGCGGCTGGATTGAGTGGCGCGGTTAAATTTACTTTTTTCAAAATTAAACCCGCCGACCAGAGCTTCCAGGGCGCCGTTATTGGGATTTAAAGCCACCAAAGCCGCTTCGGCCTGGGGAACCTGGGATAACAGCCATTTGCCTTCCTTTTGTTGAACGTAGACGACATCGCCTGTAGTGACAACCTGATCGGCTTTGGTCGGCGCTTTGCCTACCCAGCCTTTTCTAAGCGCTGGTCTTGCCCAGGAGAGTCCTTCCCAGGGAATGGTGACGGATTGCCCGTGTCGGGTGACCGCGGTTGCCTCTTTTCCTGCGACAGCGGTGATAATGGCCGGTTCCAGGGTATTAATGACCGGATATTTGTTGAGCAGTATATGAACGTCGTCCATGGATTTATCCAGGATGGGACCAAGTTTGGCGACAGGGCCTCGGTAACCATGGCGGCGATCATAAGCAATCAAATGAGTGGCTACGACATCATTGGCCGTTAATTGCAAAGGAGCCTTGATAGTTGTATAAACTTTATAGCCGTTGGTGTAGGCTTTTTCACCAAAATGTTCGTATAACGATTGGCGTATCATTTCTGCCACATAAGGGGCGCTGACTTCAATACTGGTGCCGTGGTATTTGGCGGTGATAGGTTGTGTGACGGCTTCCTGATATTGTTCACCGGTTATGTATTTTTCTTCCAGCAGCCGCTCAAGAACGTGATCGCGTCGTTTTTTGGCAGCGATCGGGTTGGCTATGGGGTTTTGCGTGGAAGGGGCTTGGGGCAGACCGGCTATCATGGCCAGTTGAGCCAGATTTAACTCCTTTAACGATTTCCCGTAATAGACCATGGCGGCGGCTCCCACGCCATAAGCCCGGTTGCCCAGATAAATTTTATTAAGATAAAGCTCCAGGATTTTTTCCTTGCTTAATTCGCGGTCAATTTTAATGGCGAGTAAAATCTCATTGAATTTACGCAGGAATGTTTTTTTGCGGGTTAAAAAGAAATTGCGGGCAACCTGCATGGTAATGGTGCTGCCGCCCTGGGATTTGGTTCCGGTCTTTAACATGCGTACGGCAGCGCGTCCCAGGCCGAGGATGTCCACGCCGGGATGATCAAAAAAGCGCTGATCTTCCGTAGCCAGCAGGGCATGGACGAGAGTTTGCGGAATTTCCTCATACGTCAGGGGGATACGTCTTTTTTCGCCATACTCCTGAATCAGGCGGCCTTCCCGGGTGAAAACACGCAAGGGAACCTGAAGTTGTACAGTTTTTAACGAATCCACATTGGGTAGCTGGCTCTCCAGGTAAAGATAAAGAAAACTGAACGCTATAATCAGAAGAAAAAAAAGACTGCAGAGTGCCCAAAGACCTTTACGCCAAAAATAGGCCGGCTTTTTCATGTGTCTCAATGTTCAGGAGTTAGCATGTCTTCATTATACCGCTATTTTAAGCGGTTTTGCGAATATTTACCGGAAATGGGTGGTAAAATATCACAGTGCCGGGTGGTTTCCAGTCTGGCAATAATTATGCCCACAGCCCTGGCAGGCCGTGGAGCAGGGAGGCAACGTATTTGCATGGATGGTTTAATCTACGGATTCATTACCCCTTGGAGACAGGGATATGGAAGAAAGTACTTGATCTATTGTCTCCTCGGTCGATGTGGTGACCAGTGGGACAGCTCCGATTCTTCTCCCCCAGAAGGATGGTTGATAACCCGGGACAGCACCGTTGTTTAGGAGGCCAAGCCCGGAAAAAGCAGACGGCCATGTCACGACGGGAGGTGTTTTCGTTGGGTCGGCGTGAGCAACTTCCTTGCGAGATTCGCTGTTTTTTTCCAGCTCTTTTGGTTCCGGCAGCGATGAGGGCGTCTTATCAGACTGGTGCGATTGTTTTTCCTTGTCCGCTTCCAGGTGCTTCACTCTCTCTTGCAATTTTCTGATGCTATTATCTTTCGCTTCATTTTCCACCTTTAGCTCTGCTGCTTGTTTTTTGTACTTGTCTGTTTCCGAACCCACATCCTCTATTTTTTGTACGAGCTGTTTATTTTCAGTGCTTAATTGTTCTACGGTTTCCTCGAGTGTCGCGATTTTCTGTTTTAACAACAGCGGTTCCTGGTGTGATTGAAGCAAGTTTGAAATATATCGCGTTACCGACTCCGGATTCTCGCAATCGCATGCCAGCTTCAGTCTGTTATCTATAAAGTGTTCCGCAATGGCTTGCCCGGCCATGGTTTTGGAATCGCCCTGGTAGGCGCCGGAAAGCATGCCGCGAAGACAACCCAGTAACTCTACCATGCCGCCGTTATGGAAAATATCGATTGTGTATGAGGTAGTCAGTAATTTATTTGAATTGATGATGGCGGCAACCATGACGTCTTTAACCCTTGATTCTTCTTCTTTAGAGAGGGGTTTTCCCGAATAAAGAGGAGGGAGCACGGTTTCGATGATGTCTTTATAGTAATTTAAAAGAGACAATCGGTCTGTGTAGCAAAGGGTCGTTTGTGTAACGATGGTTTGCAGAGTTTCTTTTAGTTGATCCAGGGGTTGTGCAACTATGGCATCAACTTTGGGTGCGTTGTCCCGCATTGCCTCGAGTTTTTCGAGAGGGTATTTTTTTTTGTTTATCATTATCGCTATTTGTGATTGATGATAACTCAAAAGAATTTCAACCAGCCCTTTCGCCAGCTCTTTTAACGTCAACATAGCAACTCCTTTCTGCATTGATAATGGTTATGGCTTTGCAACCGGATTGTTCACTATATGTAATTGAAACGCTCGGTGCAAGAGTTAAGCAGTTCGGTTAATGGGATAGTTTGTGTGGGTAAAAAAAGATAGTAAATTGTGTTAATAAACATCATGATGACTGCAAATAGAACCAAGTCAGCAAAAAATAGGATTGCAAAGCCTGACGAACAGCGAAAAAACAGTAAAAGATTCCATTTTTTAAAGGGTTACGATAACATAAATCAAGCGTGACCAATGATGGAAACAACAGGTGTCGTCAGGTTAGATCATTTAGTGTTTACAGACGCGGGGAGAAAGGATACGTGCTCAAACTGTTTAAACCTAAAAATCGATCAGTTATCGGTATTGATATCAGTTCCTCTTCCGTCAAGGCTCTGGAAATTTCCACTAATGACAATACCTATTGTATTGAAGGCTATGGTTATGAAAACCTTCCCGCCAATGCTCTGGACGGCAACACCATCAAGGATATTGACGCCGTCGCCTCCTGTATCAAACGGGTTCTGGTTAATGCTCATTTGCATGGCAAATCCGTGGTTCTCGCGGTTCCTGATTCCTCAGTCATCAGCAAGGTCGTACAGATTAACGAAGGCTTGAGCGATTCGGAAATCGAGGAGCTTATCGTTATCGAAGCCGATAAATACATCCCTTATCCGATTGATGAAATCAATATAGACTTTGAGGTTCTGGGACATTCACCAAAAAATTCCGCCATGCTCGATGTGTTGATTGTCGCATCGCGCGCTGAAAATGTAAGCAGTCGGGTTGAAGCCGTCAGCCGTGCCGGTCTGGAAGCGAAAATAGTCGATGTCGAATCCTTTGCCGTAGAGCGGGCCGCTCAATTGCTTGCTAAAGACTTGCCGGCCCAGGGGCAGGATAAAATTGTCGCGGTTATCGATATTGGCTCCTCGTTTACCGACTTGTTTGTCTTGCACGGGATGAAAATCATCTTTACCCGGGAAGAGGAGTTTGGCGGCAAACAGTTGATAGAGGCTATTGCCAGACAATACTCGGTCAGTTTTGATGAGGCGGCGGCAATGAAAGCGGCAGGCCGAATGCCGGAAGATTATGAAGATGCGGTGTTGCAACCCTATATAGAAATGATTCTTCTGCAAATCAAACGTACTCTGCAATTTTTCTTTTCAACCAGTCATCACGGGTTTGTCGATCATATTATTCTGGCCGGCGGGGTGGCCATGCTGCCGAATTTAGCCGATCTGGTGCAGGAAAAAACAGGAATTCCGACCAGCGTGGCCAATCCCTTCGATAAAATGGAAATAGCCCCTCAACTGGACAGGGGGCGTATGTTGAATGAAGGTCCCTCCCTGATGATCGCCTGCGGATTGGCTCTAAGGACGATTGGATGACACCATGACCGAGATAAACCTTTTACCCTGGCGGGAACTTAAGCGGGAACATGAAAAAAAGCAATTCACAACCATGTTGTTTGGCGCGCTTGTTCTGGCTGCAGGTCTCGTTTTTATGATTAATTATTACGCTATCAGTCTTGTTGATGGACAGACTCGCCGCAACCAGCGTTTGCAGGATGAAATTACAATTTTTAACAAACAGATTCAGGAAATAAAAAAACTGAAAGAAATTCGCGAAGCTCTGATTTCACGAATGAATATCGTACAGAATTTGCAGGCAACCAGAACATTGACCGTTCATCTCTTTGATGAACTGGTGAAGGTGGTGCCGGATGGAGTGTATCTGACCAAAGTTAAGCGTGTGGAGCACCGTGTTACCGTTCTTGGTTATTCGGAATCCAATTCCAGCGTGTCTACGCTGATGCGTAACATTGAACTCAATCCATGGATTAATGATCCGGAATTAACGGAAATCAAGAAAAACATAGACTCGAAAACAGGGGATTATGCCCAGACCAGTAATGAGTTCAAATTGAGTTTCACATTGAAGTCGGACAACAAGATAGATGGTAAATCATGAATAACATCAATCTCAATGAGTTGACATTGGATAATATCGGACAATGGCCCGCGCCAGTGAAGTATCTGTTGGCCGCTATTGTTGCCATATTGATTGTCGCATTGGGTTACTGGGTGATTGTGAAGCCAAATATTGAACAGTATGATGCCCTGTTGGTACAAGAGGAAACATTAAGAGCCGAGTTTGAGCAAAAACAGCAAATGGCATCCAATCTTCAGGCTTATCGGGTGCAGCTACAGATTATCAAAGAACGTTTTGGAAACATGCTCAGACAGCTCCCGGCTCAAAACGAAATGCCCGGTCTGGTGGAGGATATCTCAAAAACCGGGATCGCAAGTGGTCTGACTTTTGAATTATTTGCGCCTCAGCCTGAGGTGGCGCATGATTTTTATATCGAGTTACCGATCAACATAACGGTAGTAGGCAATTATCATCAACTGGCTTTATTTTTAAGCAGAATTGCTCAAATGAGCCGGATTGTGACGCTGCACGATTTCGAAATCAGCAGCGCCTTCGAGGACGAATCCCAGACTCGGGGGGATAAAAAAATAAAAAATAAACCTGATTTGCTAAGAATGAAAATTACCGCGAAAATTTATCGGTATCGTACACTATGACCCGAATAACGAAGATGATATTTTCTATACTGATTCCAGTCCTCATGACCCTGGCGCTGGCATCATGCTCTTCTTCCGCGGATTCGGAATTGTCGCGCTATATTAATAAAATCAAATCAAGAAAGGCGAGGCCCATTGAGCCGCTGCCATCATTTAAGCCGTTGCCGAAATTTGCCTATCCGGATATTGATACGCGCCGCAGTCCCTTTAAGCCAAAGGAAATCAAGGCAAGCGAAGATAAATACGCTCCCAACACGAACCGCTCCAAACAACCGCTGGAAAACTATCCTCTGGATTCCCTGAAATTTGTCGGCATTTTAAAACAGGGTCCTACCATTTGGGCGCTTGTCAGTGAGCCGGGAGGGGAGATTGCCCGAGTCAAACCGGGTGATTATATGGGTCAGAATTATGGTAAGGTCATAAGTATTACCAATCAGTTACTCAAACTGGAAGAGACCGTACAAATTGCGGGCAAGTGGAAAAAACGCATTACCACTATCAATATAAACGCGGGTGAATAGGAGTCTACATTGCGTAAGATCATTACTTCATCATTACTCTTGCTGGTGATTTGCTTTGGCCACGTATTTGCCAAAGATAACGCATTGGTCGGTGTTAAAGTCATTCCGTTACCCGATAACCGTATACGGGTTGATTTTCAGTTTGCGGACGCGGTCAAACAACTGCCGGCAAGTTTTATCACTCCGAAACCACCCCGTATTATTCTTGATTTTATTCAAAGCTCCAACCAGCTTGATCCATCCCTGCAGTCTAAAAAAATAGAGGTCGGAGCTCTTCGGAACTATAAAATCGTCGCGGTGAAGGATAGGGTCCGGGCCATTCTGGATTTGTCCGATTCCGTTTCTTATTCGGGGTATTTGTCTAACAAAATTTATTCCATCACCCTGAGTGGCAAAAGCAATCAGATTTTTCAAAACCGCAAGGAAGTATTCATCAGTAACCGGGTACCACGTACCAGATACGGTATTAACAAAATCGATTTCCGAGGCACAGGAAAGGGTGGCGGCCGGGTTATTATCGATGTTTCCGGCAGCAGCATACCAATTGATGTGACTCAGACCGGCAAGGAAGTTGTCGTCAATTTCACCAGTACCGGTGTGCCGCTAAGGCTGGCGAAACGGTATGATGTCAGCGACTTTCAAAGTCCTGCGGAATTGATCACCTTGCAGCAGGCGGGTAAAAACGCCCGCCTGACCATTGTTAACCGGGGCGACTACGGCCATTTTGCCTACCAGGTTAATAAACAGTTTATTGTGGATGTTTTTCCGTTGACGGCCGAGGAAATCAAGCGGGCGAAGCTCAAAAAGCAGATTTTTGTCGGCAAACGTATTTCCCTGAATTTCCAGAATATCAAGATACGTTCCGTGTTACAGTTGCTGGCGGAATTCACGGGCATTAATATGGTGGTCAGCGATCAGGTGCAGGGAGATATCACTTTGCGATTGAACGATATTCCCTGGGATCAGGCTCTGGATATTATTTTGAAAACCAATTCTCTGGACAAGCGCAAAACAGGCAATATTATGTTGATTGCTCCGGCCAAGGAATTGCTCAATCAGGAAAAGGCGGAATTAAAAGCGCAACAGGAAGTAACCAGTCTGGCGCCATTGCGTTCCGATCTTTTGCAGATTAATTACGCGAAAGCGGCGGATATTGCGACTTTGCTTAAAGATAAAAATAATTCGCTTCTGTCCAAACGCGGTAATTTAAGTGTTGATACCCGCACCAATACTATCTGGATACAGGATACGGGTTTGCAGATTGAGGAAATCAGAGAATTAGTCAAGAAACTGGATATACCGGTCAAACAGGTTCAGATTGAAGCACGTATCGTCAATGTGACGAAAGATTTTACCCGGGATTTGGGTATACGCTTCGGGGTCTCCAAACCCACTCATTTAAGTGGTACCTTAAGTGGTGCAAACCAGTTGGCGCAAAATGTTTTGCCGGCGGATGTGACGCCATTTACCGATCGGTTGAACCTGGATTTGGCGGCGGTTCCCGAGGGACTGGCTCCTGCTTCCATCGGTCTCGCGGTTGCCAGGCTGGGCGACGGTATTTTACTGGATTTGGAATTGTCCGCACTGGAAAGCGAGGGCAAGGGAGAGGTTATTTCCAGTCCAAGGTTGATTACAACCAACCAGCAGGCAGCCGTGATTGAGTCCGGGGAAGAGATTCCCTATCAGGAAGCCACATCCAGTGGTGCTACGGCAGTGGCTTTTAAAAAGGCGGTATTAAGTTTGAAAGTGACGCCCCAGATTACTCCGGACGACAAAATCCTGATGGACTTGCAAATCAATCAGGATACCCCGTCAGCCCAGACTTTTCAGGGCGTTCCCTCGATTTTAACCAAGGAAATCCAGACCAATGTCCTGGTTAATAATGGCCAGACGATTGTTTTGGGCGGTATTTACAAGCAAACGAAAAACAATGAAATTAACCGTGTTCCTTTTCTTGGCGAACTTCCGGTTGTTGGGGTACTATTCCGCAATCAATCCGAAACAATTAATAATGAGGAGTTGCTCATTTTCATTACTCCTAGGATAATAACCAACACCTTGTCTATAACTACTATTGAAGGACGGGGAAAAGCTGTTGCTAAAGGAGTTGAATTGGATAAGTTCGGAAAGCCTGTAAGGCCCTATAAATAAATAGGAACCCTGATGCACTATGTTAAATCAAGCGTGAAATAAGGAGAATGTGTTTCATGTTTCAGCTTAAGAGGTATGTAATTAAAAATGAGCATAGTTAAAGTACGCAACATATTTTTAATCGGGCCAATGGGTGCGGGTAAAAGTACCATAGGCCGTACTTTGGCAAAGGAGCTCAAACTTGAGTTCTTTGATTCCGATGAAGTGATTGAAGAGCGTGCGGGTGCCGATATTTCCTGGATTTATGATATGGAAGGAGAAGAAGGCCTTCGCAAGCGTGAGCAGAAAGTGATCGATGAACTGACTCAGAAGTCGAACATTGTCCTTGCGACAGGCGGCGGTGTTGTGATGATTCCTGAAAATCGCAACGCACTGGCCGGTCGTGGTACGGTGATTTATCTCAAAACCTCGCTGCAACAACAATTTGAACGAACGAAACGGGATACGAAACGCCCTTTATTACAGACCGATGATCTGGAAGGGCGTTTGGAAATGTTGCGGGATGAGCGGGAACCTTTTTATGAAGAATTGGCCGATGTAAGCTTTGAAACGGATAAATTGACAGTCAAAGCGGTTGCTAACAATATTATTAAATATATATATGGCGAAATTTGATTTGTCGCAGGAGGTGCTGGTTCAATTGCCGGAGAAATCCTATCCTGTTTTGATAGGTTACGGCCTGTTATCCAAAACTGATTTTTTGCGCCGCCACGTGACTTCAAAGCAGGTCATGATAGTCAGTAATGACACGGTTGCGCCATTGTATTTATCCGCTGTGCAAAAGGTTTTTGCCGATTGTCAGTGCGACTGCGTTATTCTTGAGGATGGGGAGGCGTATAAAAATCAGCAAAGCCTTTATAAAATTTATGATGGCTTATTAAGCAATCATCATCACCGGGATACAACACTAATCGCTCTGGGTGGCGGAGTGGTTGGTGATATTACCGGATTTGTCGCCTCAACATACCAGCGTGGAGCCAGATACATTCAATTGCCAACCACGTTGCTGGCTCAGGTGGATGCTTCCATTGGTGGGAAAACCGCTATCAATCACGTTCTTGGCAAGAATATGATTGGCAGTTTTTATCAACCGGACGCGGTCATTATTGATTTGGATACACTCCATACGCTGCCGTTACGAGAGTTTCGTGCCGGGTTGGCTGAAGTCATCAAATATGGTTTGCTGGAGGGCGGCGAATTTTTCGAGCGGTTACAGGATGCTTTGCATGCGGGACTAGGGCATAATCAGTATTCGGATCTGGCCGCCATTATTGGCGAATGCTGCCGCGCCAAGGCAAGGATTGTCCAGGCCGATGAACGTGAAGCGGGGATGAGGGCGTTACTGAATCTGGGGCATACATTTGCCCATGCTCTTGAGACGCACAGCCTTTATCAACGGTGGCTGCATGGTGAGGCTGTGGCGATAGGGTTGTATTGCGCCGCGTTATTATCGCATGAATCAGGGGTGATGGATTGGTCCGATGTCGTCCTGATTGATAAGATGCTGAAGATGGCCGGGCTGCCTGCACGAATTCCGCAGGATATCAATCCGGATGATTTACGTGCAAAAATGGCCCAGGATAAAAAAATAAAGAATAACAGGTTGCGCTTTATACTCATGCGGGGTGTTGGTCATTGTTATATAGATGACGAGATAACCGACACGGTTCTGCAAACGGTATTACAACGTGCGGTTGAAGGAGAATAACTCATGGCAAACAGAGGCGCTGCATCCATTACCAGAGATATTCCAAAGTTGGAAACTTTGTTTAAACCCGGCTCATGGATGTCTAAAATTGATTTTATCAATCATTTGGTGTTATTTAACAACATCATGATGGCGATTCTCGCGGAGCAGGGTGGAGGAAAAACTTCCTTTGTCAAATTACTGCGCACCCATCTGAACGCTGAAATCAAATCACATGCCGTGACGGCCCTCGCTCCTTTCCGGAAAGAGGAATTATTTGCCCATATCGCAGATGCCTTTCATCTGCGTATCGATAAGGCGCCTTGTCTGGATTCGTTGATTGAGCAGGTTACCGAACGAAAAACACATGTCCTGGTGATTATAGATGATGCGCAACACATTCCGGGCTCTTTTTTAAAAGAAGTGCTGGAGGTTATCAAAAATCAGGGTAATTCCGGTTTTTTTCATCTTTGTCTGGTTGCCGATTATTCTCTGGTCGCTGATCTGAATGAATTGAACAGGGATCAATTTAAAAATTTGATTCATACCATTGAGCCTGGCGCCCTGAGTGAGAGTGAAGTCAAAACATATCTGTTAAATCGCCTTCCCTCAACAGGTCGACTTGAAAAGTCATTGACGCCCAAGCGTTTAAAGCAATTTTATGAACTGACAGGCGGTGATATCGCCCGAATCAATCATGCCATGGCAAGCTTTTTTGGCAGTGGGGCGAACGACAAGGATAAGAAAAACAAATCATTCATCCGACGTTTTTCCATAGCGGCCAGTGTGGCTTTGACAGGATTAACGGCAGGTTATTTCTGGCAGAATCAGGAGCAGTTCAGAGATATGCTGTTTCCCTCTTTTCAGGAAGTCAGTCCTAGTCCTGCTGCGACAAATAACTTGAATAATAAAATTACGGTGAAGAAAGATAAAATACTGGTCAGTCGTATTCCGACGCTATATCAGGCAGCGGTCAGACAAGCCGTCCAACCTCCTCCCTTAAAAAAAATGTTTGATATTCAGCCCGACGAGGATGATCAGGATCTGGTGATTATGGACAAGGTTCTGGTTATTCCTAAAGAAATCGCAAAACGCACTGCGGAACCGGAACCGGTTTTACATTCTTCCCTGATTGCCCTGGATTGGCAGGAAATGCGGGAAAGTGCCCCGTCTGTATTACCGCGACTTGTTACCACAGCGTCCAAACCACACTCACGCTATACGATCCAGTTGCTGGCAAGCCAAAGCTATACCGATATCGAGCGTTTTATCAATAAGCATCCGCGTATGAAAGAACAAGTGGTATTGAAAAAATCAAAACGAGGCGGTCTGGAATGGTTTGTGCTGACAACCGGTGAATACAGTCAGTTTGAACAGGCGAAAGCGGCCATAAAACAATTGCCGCCGGAAGCCATGCGTTATAAACCCTGGATTCGACCGGTCTCGGGTTTAAGAGAAGTAAGTTAAAGGTTCTGTGGGAGTAAGCGATAATATTTGCTTTTGTCGCTTAACCCATATCCGGTATCCCGCGGCGGCCATTGCTAAATAAGCACACATTAACACCACATGAAACGGCAGTTCCTTGACAAGATAGAGATAGGCGTAAATCGCGTCTGTTATCAACCATAGTATCCAGGTAGCCGTGATTTTGTAACACATAAGCCATTGTGCAACCAGACTTAAGGATGTGGTTAACGCGTCAAGGCTTGCTATGTTTGAGGATGTGTATCGTTGTAACACCCACATTATGGCCGTAAAAAGAATTAGTACAGCAAACCCAAGTATGATCCATTGCATCCCTGTCAGATTGGATATTTCGCCAGGCTGGTTTTTATGGGGTTTCCGCCATGTTAGCCACCCATAACCGGTGCTGATAAAATAAAAGGATTCAAGGGTCATGTCGGCATAAATACCTTTCTGCCAATACAACCATGCGTTGAGTATGGTTGCGAGCATACTCACCAACCAGGCTTTTCGATTAATCCGAATAAATAGCCATGTAGCTAACAAAGAGGCCAGAGTGCCTGAAATATCTAATAACATAATAACAATCCCTACGCCGGCATGATCCGTACAGGTTCAACGGGTATGATCTCAGCCGTCACGATGATGTGAAGACACCCCTATGTTTCATTCATGCACAATTATACCTGAGAAAATCCAAAATACGAGGGTTCAGGCGGCGCACCATTTTTGCTTACGGAACCTGATAGTTTCCTGTAGCCCCTCATGAAGGAGAAGCCGAAATGCGGGATAACGTTTACTTGGGCGCTCACCTTTTCCTCTACTGCAATATTGGAGTATGAAACCCGCAATACGGCCGAAGGCCTCCTTGCAGGCTACGGTTCTTTTACAAGAAAATGTGTACAGATTTGCCTGTCGCAAGGTATTGATGATATGGGAAATTACCTTGTTTTCTGCTAGTCTAACACTATAGCTGTTTACATTGATGTCAAGGAGAGAGTTATGTACAAAAGGGTTTTATTTGCCACCGATTTTGATGAGGTGGGCGTGAGGGCGGCTGAGAAAGCCAAGAAAATTGCCGATGAGAACGGTGCGGATTTGCTGCTTGTTCATGTGGTGGAACCAATCCCGGCCTATGCCTATCCTGGATTTGCAGGATTTGCCGAAGTGGAAGTCTCCATACGGGAGCAAGCAGAGAAGGAACTGGCTGCCCTTGCTAAAAAATTGGGCGTTGATGATGCGCATTGCATGATTGAGTTTGGCTCCACGAAGAATGAAATTCTACGGGTTGCCCAGGAGAAAAAAATTGATTTGATAGTGACAGGCAGCCATGGCAAACACGGTTTGGCCTTGTTGCTGGGTTCTACGGCCAATGCCATTTTACATGGCGCCGAATGCGACGTCCTTATTGTCAGGCCTCATGTCGACTCCGACAAGGATTAATCGTAAAGCACCGGTTATTAAAAACCGGTGCTTTTTTCTTTGCCATGACTATCCGTGTCTGGAATTGATGGACTCTATTTGTAACTTTTTTTCCACTTTCAATGCTTGAGCGTTCTTGGCCTGCTCAACCAGACGAGCGGTATAAACCAGATCGCGTTCGATCGTTGTTTTCCTGTATTTGGTAGTGAGTGGTACCTGGTAGCTTGTTTTGGAGAAAACGCTGGAACTAAACAGATCCTTTGAGGTACATAGGGCGTATTTTGAACCTAAATCCCGGTGAGGTTGACCATTTTGAACTAACATGAACGACTTGCCAAAGCAGGATGTTGGTTTTATATCATAGATTACGATTCTGTCGGATCCCGAAAGACCTCTTGTGAAACCTCCCAAAGGCGGGTTTGGCGGTACATAAGTCTGCCTGTCCTGACAGAGTCGCTGCAATAGCCACATGACTTCACCTTGCGCTTTACCGACTTTTTCGCGCCAGTACTCGTCTGCGGCATTTCTCTGCTCCTCGTTTTGCGCGTCATCATACAAACGAAGACAGGTTCGATAGGCGTTAAGCAGTCGAAATTCGTTTTGGCTGTCATGATAGGAGATATTGTTTCGTGTGTAATGAACGCCTTTTCGGATCAACTGATATCCCATGGTTTTTTTTATCAACGCATGTTCTTCGTCACTGGAACGTCGTCCGCTATTATTTTCCATGGCAGCCATGGATTTTGAGAAGGCTTCCAATGCTTTTTTGTCGTCCTGTGTTTCAGGTTGAGGTGTGATTTTTTGTAAGGTTTCTGTTTGGCGATTCGCGTAATAGAAATGCGCCTGTCCTTGGTTATCGTGGTAATAAATAATCCCGTCAGGATTTTCCAGTAATGGCAGGGTCGCATTCTGCAGGATTGATGAGTCGCCACTTTGTTGGGCTACGGTAATCGTATACGTTGTTCTAAACTCAGTCAGCGCTTTAAAACCGTTGAGTATCACCTGTTCAGGATCCTCAACCATCTTGATTAAATCACAACCGCCGCAATCCATTTCAGAATCCTGTTCATGACACTTGTCAATCATGTCCTCGGGTATTAACGGCACTATTTTATCCTGCATATCGTCGTCGCAAAGAAAAGTCATAAGCTGGTAGGCTGAAACGTTATGATAAACCACCTGATTTAAAGGATCAGTTATTTCTCCTTTTGCGAATAAGATGTTAGGGGAGTATTTTTTTACCAGGTTTTCTAATTTATCGGGTGATGCCTGCACCACAGCGGCCAGGGGTGGTTGAGCCAGAAAAGGTTGAAATATCAGATAATTTTGATGGGAAGTGATGGAAATACGTGCTGTTTCTTCTAATGTGAGTTTCGTTGCTATTTTCCCGGCTGTATGCGGATCGATCCGTTCATCATGACTCTCCGTATTTTTCTCGTGTGGTATTGAACCTTGATTTTTGTTATTACCCATTTCACGGATCCTTTATCTGGTTTGACGTGAGGGCATTGTATACATGATATTTGTCATTGTGAATATTAAGTGTTCACTTTGAACCTGACGCCCTATACTTGTTTTTCAATCGTGATGAAACCCGCTATAATCTCTATTTTATTTCTGATCAATACGCATGAAGCTGTTACGCGGTTCATTTAATCCTTCCTTGTTTGCGACCGGAGCGGTCGTAACCATCGGGAATTTCGACGGAGTTCACACAGGACATCAAGCGTTGCTGGGCAGGCTTTACGCCGAGGCGAGGAAGCGATCCTTGCCTGCTGTTGTGGTGTTGTTTGAACCGCAGCCCGGCGAGTTTTTTCAACAGGAAAACGCTCCGGCTCGTCTGACCACCTTGCGTGAAAAACTGGCGCAATTCAAACGCAATCGAATTGATTTTGTTTATTGTCTGCGTTTCAATAAACAACTGGCGGAACTGGAACCGGAAGCGTTTATCGAGCGGTATTTCTTTTCCCTGCTGCAAGCCCGCTACTTGCTGGTCGGTAATGATTTTCGTTTTGGCCGTGGGCGTCGGGGCGATGCGGGTCTGTTGACGCAGAAGGCTGAACATAATCATTGCGTTGTGGAAACCTTTCCGGATCATAGGGTAGGGGATTTGCGGGTCAGCTCCACAAAAATCAGGGAATTGTTAGCGCAGGGAAATCTGGAACAGGCCTCTGTGCTTTTAGGGCGGCTGTTTAGTTTGTGCGGGCGCGTTTTGGCAGGAGAGGGACGAGGCCGGCAATGGGGAATTCCTACGGCCAATTTGGCGATGCAGCGGCACAATATTCCGTTGAAAGGGGTTTTTTGTGTGCAGGTGATCCGTCAAAATGGCGAGCGGGTGAATGGGGTTGCCAATTTGGGCTCACGCCCGACGGTGGATGGCAGCAAGGTGGTTCTTGAAGTTCACTTGTTTGATTTTAAGGGCGATTTGTATGGCGAATTTTTACAAGTTTATTTCTTGCACAAATTAAGAGATGAGATTAAATTTTCATCCGTAGAAGAATTGATTGATCAAATTCATAACGATGTTGTGACGGCCAAAGCAAAATTTGTCTCGGGCCGTCTGGTACTTAACGCGATAACAGAGTAGGCGCATGGCAGAATACAAAGAAACCCTGAATTTACCGGAAACGGCTTTTCCCATGAAAGCGAGCTTGGCCCAGCGTGAACCCACGATGCTGGCGGATTGGCTGTCTGGTAATATCTATGAAAAAATCCGGCAGGCGCGTAAAGGACAACAACGTTTTATTCTGCATGACGGGCCTCCCTATGCCAACGGACATCTCCATTGCGGGCATGCGCTCAATAAAATTCTGAAAGACATTATTGTGAAATCCAAAACATTAAGCGGATACGATGCGCCTTTTGTTCCCGGTTGGGATTGTCATGGGTTGCCCATTGAATTGAATGTGGAAAAGAAGGTGGGGAAAGCCGGAGTGAAAGTCAGCGCTGCGGAGTTTCGCCAGAAATGCCGCGATTACGCCGCCAGTCAGATTGATATTCAGCGCGAGGAATTTAAAAGGCTGGGCGTGTTTGGGGAATGGCATAAGCCTTACGCGACGTTCAATTACACCTATGAAGCCAATATCATCCGCGCGTTAGGTCAGATCATAGCCAATGGTCATTTGCAGCAAGGGTTTAAACCGGTACACTGGTGTATCGATTGCGCCTCTGCGCTGGCCGAGGCGGAAGTGGATTACGAGGATAAAAATTCACCGTCGATTGATGTGGCTTTTCAGGCAAGCGACGCCTCGCAAATTCTGGCAAACATCTCAAATACCTTGCCGATTAAACCCGTGCTTGTCCCTATATGGACAACGACGCCCTGGACACTACCCGCCAATGAGGCGGTATGTCTGCATCCTGAGCTGGATTACGAACTGGTCGATGCCGGTGACAATTACCTGTTGCTTGCTGCGGAACTGGTGGAATCGGCGATGAATCGATACGGTATCGCAACGTACCGGCGTTGTGGAAAAAGCAAGGGGGCGGGCTTTGAAAAAATAACGTTACAGCACCCGTTCTATGAACGCTCCGTGCCGATTGTTCTCGGCGAGCACGTGACCACGGATTCGGGTACCGGTTGCGTACATACCGCCCCGGCTCATGGTACGGACGATTATCAGGTTGGACAAGCCTATCAATTACCGCTGATTAATCCGGTCATGGCAAACGGGTGTTATGCTGATGATGTACCGTTATTCGGCGGTTTGCACGTGTTGAAAGCCAACGACAAGGTTATAGAGGTATTAAAAGAACGCGGAGCCTTGTTAAGCAGCGAGATCATTAACCACAGCTATCCTCATTGCTGGCGCCATAAAACACCGATGATTTTTCTGGCCACGCCGCAATGGTTTATTGCCATGGATGCCAACGGACTGCGGCAAGCCATATACGCGTCTATCGACCAGGTGACCTGGGTACCCGAATGGGGTAAGGCTCGTATCGCCAACATGGTAGAAACCAGACCGGACTGGTGTGTATCAAGGCAAAGAGCCTGGGGGACACCTATTCCCTTGTTCGTTGACAAGGTCAGCAGGGCGTTGCATCCCGATACCGAAGCCCTGATCGAACAGGTCGCTCAACTGGTGGAGCAGAAAGGTATTGACGCCTGGTTTGATCTGGATGCTCGCGAATTGTTGGGAGAAGACGCCGATCGTTACGATAAGGTTACCGATACTCTGGACGTCTGGTTTGACTCCGGCGTGTCGCATTACGCCGTTCTTAAACAAAATGAGGCGCTTGGTTATCCTGCGGATATCTATTTTGAAGGCTCTGATCAACATCGCGGCTGGTTTAACTCCTCATTAACAACGGCCATTGCCATGAACGGTCAACCTCCTTATAAAACGGTATTGACCCACGGTTATACCGTGGATGCCGATGGAAAAAAACTATCCAAATCCAAAGGCAATTATATCGCTCTGGATAAACTGGTGAGCCAGCATGGTGCCGATATTATCCGTTTATGGGTCTCCTCGACCGATTACAGGCATGAAGTCAGTATTTCCGATGAAATCATTAAACGTAATGCCGACGCATATCGCCGGATCCGCAACACCGCTCGTTTTTTACTGGCCAATTTATTTGATTTTGAACCGGAACAACATCATGTTGCGCCGGATGACATGGTGGAGCTGGATCGCTGGGCTATCAAACGTTGCCAGCAACTCCAGGAGGAAATTCTGAAGGCGTATGAGAATTATCATTTTCACGTGATTTATCAAAAAATACATAATTTTTGCGCCGTGGATTTGGGCAGTTTTTACCTTGATGTCATTAAGGATCGCCAGTACACCACTCCAAAAAACAGCAAAGCCAGACGCTCCTGTCAGACGGCCATGTATCATATTATCCAGGCCTTAACGCGCTGGCTGGCGCCGATTTTGTCATTTACCGCGGAAGAAATATGGCAGGCTATTCCTTTTAAATCGGAAGCATCGGTATTTCTTACCCGGTGGTATGAGGCATGGCCAAAGATTGACAATGTGGATACGAATTTCTGGCAACAATTGCAGGCGGTACGTAATGAAGTAAACAAAGCGCTGGAAATGGCGCGTCAGCAAGGACGAATTGGCTCCGGTCTGGCGGCAGAGGTGCATCTGTATGTACCATCGTCATTACTGGATCGTCTCAGCCCCTATAGCGAGGAATTACGTTTCCTGCTGATAACGTCGGCCGCTGTTTTGCATCCCGTTGAGGATGCTCCAAAGGATGCTATTCAAAGCAAGGAATTAGGTATTGCTATAACTATTAACGTGATCGAGTTTGAAAAATGTGCCCGCTGCTGGCATAGACGTGAAGAAGTGGGGCATATTTCCGAACATCGTGAATTATGCCAGCGATGCGTTGATAATATCAGCGGTGACGATGAAATCAGGCGGTTTGCATGAGAAAATGGCCCTGGTTTTTACTCAGTCTTGCCGTACTGGTTGCTGATCAGATTAGCAAATATCTGGCTGAATTGTATTTGGTCCCTTATCAGGCTACGCCGGTATTTCCCATGTTGAATTTGACGCTTGCCTATAATACCGGCGCGGCATTCAGTTTTTTAAGCGGAACGGGCGACTGGCATCGCTGGTTTTTCGCCGCATTCAGCGTGGTGATGAGTCTGGTTCTGATCATCTGGCTCGCCAGGTTAAAAAAAGACGCTATTTTGCAGTCTATGGCAGTGAGTCTGATATTAGGCGGGGCCGTAGGCAATTTGTATGACCGCGCCTTTCTTGGCCATGTGATTGATTTTATCGACGTGTACTATAAAAACCATCACTGGTATATATTTAATATTGCCGATAGTGCTATCTGTGTGGGAGCTATCTTGCTGGTTCTTGATCTATGCAAGAACCCCGGCCGATAGCATATCAAGCATTTTGGTTTCCGGATTAAGAATACTCACGGCCGCAACCGCGGGTAAACTCAGATAATGTTCCGCTTCTTCCCATTCCACTTCCGCAGGAAAAAGTCTGAGCATAGGCAGGCATTTATTTAACAAGGTACAAAAAGATAAGGTCGCCGGATAGGGTCTGGCCTGATGATAGCCCAGTGAAATAACTTGCATAGCCTCCGAGATGGTGGCAATACCCGGCAGGTAATTAATGGAATAGATGGCCGCGGTTTGTGCGATAGCAGCCAGATAGCCCGGACTTGATACGAAATGCACGCCGGCTTGATAGCAGTCTTCCAGTTGCTGTGTATTAATGACATTGCCTGAGCCCACGCGAAGGCCGGGAAATTCCTCCAGAATTTTTTTCAAGAGGTTTTGATCATGGGTGTTCACTTCTACAACAGCAAATCCGGCATCAGCAATATGTTTTAACCGCTCAAAAAGGTAAGTATCCACATCAAGTGTTACAATAAAGGACTGATTACCAAATAATTTATCTGTTTGCATATTTTTCGCCTGCGGCCAGCAATAATCATTAATGTTAGAAGAGTTAGGCTTTCTTAGCAAGAGCCAGGCACCGTGCACTTATCTTTTATCGGTTGCAAATTGCAATTAATTTAGCTTAAAAATTCGCTTCGACAAAAGACAAGTTTTCTGTAGTCTGTCGAAGGCGAAGCCGAAATGCGGGACAACGTTGACTCAGGTGCTCACCTGTTCCCCCTGCCGCAATATTGGAGCATGAAACCCGCAATACGGCCGCAGTCCTCCTTGCGGGCTACGGTTTATATACAAAAAACATGTAGCCCGTCATGAAGGCGAAGCCGAAATGCGGGACAACGTTCACTCAGGCGCTCACCTGTTCCCCTGCTGCAATATGGAGCATGAAACCCGCAATACGGCCGCAGGCCTCCTTGCGGGCTACGGTTTATATACAAAAAACATGTAGCCCGTCATGAAGGCGAAGCCGAAATGCGGGACAACGTTCACTCAGGCGCTCACCTGTTTCCCACTGCCGCAATATTGGAGCATGAAACCCGCAATACGGCCGCAGTCCTCCTTGCGGGCTACGGTTTATATACACAAAACATGTAGCCTGTCATGAAGGCGAAGCCGAAATGCGGGACAACGTTTACTTGGGCGCCCGCCTTTTTCCCCTGCCGCAATATTGGAACATGAAACCCGCAATACGGCCGCAGGCCTCCTTGCGGGCTACGGTTTATATACAAAAAACATGTAGCCCGTCATGAAGGCGAAGCCGAAATGCGGGACAACGTTCACTCAGGCGCTCACCTGTTTCCCACTGCCGCAATATTGGAGCATGAAACCCGCAATACGGCCGCAGTCCTCCTTGCGGGCTACGGTTTATATACAAAAAACATGTAGCCCGTCATGAAGGCGAAGCCGAAATGCGGGACAACGTTCACTCAGGCGCTCACCTGTTCCCCTGCTGCAATATGGAGCATGAAACCCGCAATACGGCCGCAGGCCTCCTTGCGGGCTACGGTTTATATACAAAAAACATGTAGCCCGTCATGAAGGCGAAGCCGAAATGCGGGACAACGTTCACTCAGGCGCTCACCTGCTCCCCTGCTGCAATATTGGAGCATGAAACCCGCAATACGGCCGCAGTCCTCCTTGCGGGCTACGGTATATATACAAAAAACATGTAGCCGTCATGAAGGCGAAGCCGAAATGCGGGACAACGTTCACTTGGGCGCTCACCTGTTTCCCCTGCCGCAATATTGGAGCATGAAACCCGCAATACGGCCGCAGTCCTCCTTGCGGGCTACCGGTACTTTGCAAAAAATTGTGTAAAGATAATTTTGTCAATAAACCCGGAGATCTGCCATCCATCATCGCGGTTTAGACAGCGGCGTTGTTCTTAAGGGAGACGCGGCTCTGTCCAAATCCAGTCCCGTAGGGGGAGCCACGTTGGGTTTGCGTGATTCCTTTCCGAAACGCTCCAGGTTTTTCAACATGTTTTGCATAGCCAGATCACTGCCTGGCATACCCGGTCGGATCTTATTAAGTTCTTTCATAAACGCTTCATTAGACATGGTTGCCGTTGAACTGAGCGCGCCTTTTAGTTGATTGACGATCTCGGGGGACGGATTGGGATTATGTCGTAATAAATTCAGCACATGCCTGTAGCTTTCCGGTGGGGTAACACGGGGAATTTTGGCCATGGAAGGTGTAGGTGTCGGAGTGGACGGCAGCGGCGTCATGTTCGGGTTGGCCGACGGATTGTCCAGTTGACTTATTTTGTTGGCAACACTGGCTTGTGCCGCTTGCAACTGCGTTAACTGGTTGGAAAGATCCAGTATTTCCTTTTGCAGATTGTCACTTTGCCCGGTAATGGTCTGCATTCGTTCGGTATGGAACGTTTTTTCCAGTGTTTTGTTGCGCTGTACCAGATTTTTTAAACTGGAAATTTCGGGACGTACTTTTTCAAATTCTTTTTGAGCCTTCAAGCGATCTTCCTGCTCCATGGAATTTATATCCTGACTGGCGCCCAGCAGGTAAAATTTGCCATCCTCGCCTTTCACAATTTTTTTATCGTTGGCAACAATAAAGTCTGCGTCTTTAAAGGAATGAACTTGTTTGCCTTCGGAGTTAAACAGTATTTTTTTGCCTTTTTCTTCCGGGTCTTTCACCACATCAAGCATGTCCTTCAAACCGGCTGCCTGAATATGTAGTCCGTTGTGTTCATGAAGGCGCTTCATCGCCTCTTCATCGCGACCCTGTTCAATCAGGCTGTCAATTTCCGTGACTTGCTTATCCAGTTGTTCCTCAAGCTGTTTGAGTCTGCTTTCTATAAGTTGTCGACGCTCTTTGGGAGAGTAGGATGACTGCCGTTCTTTAAGGAACGCCGCTCTTTCCTGCAATCGGCTTATTTTTTTCTCGACATCGCGTGGGTGTTCACGGGAGATAGGAGAATGTTCCCCTGTTGCTTCACTCCCGGTAATGGCTAATCGAGCCTCAGGGCCGGTTTCCGAAGAGGATAATTGTTTTTGCAACGCTTGAATCTGTTGTTCCAGTTCATCAATCTGCTTGTCGAGCCCGGGATGATCGGTGTCGGCCAATTGCAGATAGTCATCGAGTTGCCCGAGGTGATCTTCAAAGGTATCGTAGCGGAGATCAATATTATCTCCCTGGTTTTCAAGAGCAATGATGTCTTGTTCCAGTTGCTCCGATTCCAGTAGTTTGTCACTCAGTTTATTTTGTACCTCGTTATGGGATGCTTCGTACGAGGCTAACAGTTCGCTGTATGGGTTTTTGCTTTCTTTTGTGCTGGAAGCGGTCGATTTTTCCTGACTGGACCGGCTTTTCTCAAGTTCGGCATCCATCTCCCTGAGTATTTCCCTGGCATGTTTAGCTTTGGCGATGCGGTTATAAAGCAATCCCATTAAAAGAAACGCTAATAAATTATGGCGCCTTATCGCTGCCGTTTGATATTGTTGACGCTGAAAATCCTTCATGGCGGCCAATTCCGCCAGTTGTTCTCCAATCAGAGTTTTTGTGGCCTTGCCTGCCGGCGATTTCAGGAATGTGATGATATCTTTTGACGATTTAATGCCATAACGACCAATAAATTGTGCGGCAAGATAAGGATCATTTTGCTCATGCTGCAAGTCCGGGTTGGGAGCCAGCGTATTTTTTTTATTTCCTTGCAGATTTTGTCGCTCTATGGATGCAAACCAGCTTTCCAGTTGTCTGGATGTTAGACTGACTTGTTTGCCCTCTGTCGTTTTCAGGTCAAAAGTGATTTTTTCCTCGGAAGATTGTCGTGCGGCATGTGCCTCGGTGTCTGTCGGGGAAGACGGTTTTTGTTGTTCCGATGTATTGGGGGTTTTTGCGGGCATAACCATACTCTTGCGGCTTGTTTCTAATAGTATACACGATGAAAATGGTTATTCAATAACCAAAATGGTCTTGGGTAGAACTAAATTTAACCGGGGTGGTCATTCTGGTTGTAACCAGCACGGTGCTGATGTTCCTCCCATTTTTCCCACACCGTTTGCAGTCCGAAAGGAATGAAGCCAGCAAGAATACCCGGCATGATTTCGTAAACGTCCTCGCTATAACCCCGGTAATGCCAGCAGAGCATGGCGGCCAGACCCGTCAGCATCATGGCGATAGCAGTTGATTGCCGGGGTTTGCCGCCCAGCGCGTATACGGTCAGCAAAGGGGCAAAGGCCGAGGCCAGTGCGGACCAGGCGATCAAAACCAGTTGAAATACGCTTTCATTGCCATGAAGGGCGATAGACAGGGCCAGGACGGCGACCACAATAGTAATCAGTTTATTAAGCCAGTAGGCGTTGGATTTATTTAGCTTAAGATCCTGGCTGATGGACGCGGTGCAACTTAATATTTGGGAGTCGGCCGTGGACATGGTTGCCGCAAATAAACCGGCTAGAATCAGGCCGACAAAAAAGTCGGATAATAACGTTTTGGCTAGTAGCGGCAAGGCCAGCTCTTCGTCAAAAATACCAACGTCCGGCATCAGCAACCTGGCCATTAAACCGGTACCGAAAGTCAGCAGATAAAAACAGGTATACCAGATGTAGTAATAAGTTCTGGTGCGTCCCATGTTGTCGGCATTATTAATAGCCATGAAGCGAATCATGATATGAGGTTGGCCAATGACACCAAATCCCGCAAATAACCAACCCAGGATTAAGAGAATTGGCCCGAGAAAAGGCCCAAAAAACATATCGGACGGGAAAAAATCGGAGTATCCGGGAGATACCTGATTTAATTGGACAAGGAATGATTTTATCCCCCCAACGTCCGCCAGTGAAGTAAAAAACAGTATCGTCATCGCCGTAATCATCACGAATGATTGCGCAACGTCTGTCCAGATAGAGGCCCGGATCCCTCCTGCAAAACAATAGGCAAGTACAATAAGGGCGCCGATGATAGCTCCGGCTGAATAATCCCATCCGAACATGACATAAAGGGCTTTACTACCGGCCTTTAATTGCGCGGCCGCGTAAGTTCCCAGAAAGAGCACGGTAATGACACCACCCAGAATTCTCATCCATCGGAAATCCGTCTCTTGCCAATAGCTGAGCAGACTGGCATAACTAATGGCATTCTTTTTTTCCGTCTGGATCCGCAACTTTTTATGAATGAATGAAGAGCTTAAAAAATCACCGCTAATCCAGCCGACCAGCAGCCATATGGATGAGAGTCCGGCAATATAGGTAAAACCAATCATGCCGATAAACATATATCCGCTGTTGTTGGTGGCGACGGCGGATAATGCGGCCATCCATGGTTTGACGTTGCGGTTTGCGATCAGGTAATCGTCTGACGTGTGTTTATTTTCCAGAATGGAAAAAACACCAATGATTACAAATAGTAATAAAAAAAAGCAGAAACTGAAAAGTACCATATCCCGTCTTCACTATGAGTGAACCGACAGGGTAACATATTTTTCCGGATCGGAGCGGGACGTTGCCATTTCCGGGGATGCCGTTTCGATGGAATGCTGTGTTTTGTCTGGCTTGAGAGTTCCGTTTTTGGCTGCTGATTTGTCCGGTTTTGCAAAAAAGGCGGGGGCAGGTGAGCTTCCGGACTTTTTTTGCCGGTGAAGAAGTTTATCCAGCAAGCAGTGATCCTGTTCGTGTGGTAATTGCTCCAAACGTATGGGCTTTTCAATGAAATAATCGCGATCCGTATTGATGACATGCGTGTTTTGATCGTCCTTCGCAAAAGCCCAGTCGTACAAGGCTCTTCGTCCCGTCTGGATGAGCTCAAGGCAGGAAAGCCTTAGCTCGCCGGCTTCCGATGCCAGCAAATTACTGCCTAGCAGGATTGCTTTGGCAGTGCCTCGAAAAAGATAGCCTATGGAATTATCCCAGATGAAACCGGCTTTGGTCAGGAAGGTGCCTGCTGAAAACGCAAGCAAACGACTGACGGGATTGAGCAAGGTCAAGGTTGCTCGGGTCAGAAAGGAAAGTGTGTCAACAAGAGGCAATACCACAAAGTTTTTTAATAATTGCAGGGGGGGTAAAAAAAGCAGCATCCCGGCGTTGTACAACAGGTTCAAGACAAAAGATTGACTGTAATTGCCCAATGGATTGCTGAATCCGTAAAGAGGGGAAAGGCGAAATCCAGGAAGGTAGTTCCAGCCTGATGTTCGTGTGGCAAAATCAAGCAATATTTGTCCGGTAGGCTGCCAGTGGCCTGAAAAAGCGAAGAGTTTGCTAAGGAAGTTTGTGAGACCTCGAAACGGCACGTGAATGGCCATGGCACTGATTTCTAAAAACGGAATGGTCATTACCACAAGCACAAAATCGACCAGGCCCGCGACTATTTGTTTCATGGAAAGGATAAACTGGCGGACACTCTTTTTCAGGCCGTTGAGAAACCCCTTTTCATAACCGTAGTAATACCCTTCAACAAATGGGCCAATAATTATTTTACCGGTGGTTACAACGGCTTTGAGCAGCCATTTGATGGTACCCAGCAACCAGTCATCACCTGGGTGTACGATCGTGTCGTAAATAGCCGCACCACCTTTGGCGCCAAGCGCGGCGTAATTAGGCAGCGGGAATGGACCCATTTCTTCCTGCAGGGATGGAAACGTTTTGCAAAGACCGTACCCCAGACTGAGAGCCAATGCGATGATAAGTGCCACTTCCGCAGGATCATCCTGTAACACACTGACTGCCTTGATAAAAAACTGATCCAGATCGCCGCCGATAACAATGCCTTGCCATAATGTTGTTGCGGAAGATATCGCCTCGGATGTCGTGCCATGACTCATCCAGTGCCCCAGCGCCTGCGCAGGCCGGATACCGCTTATTAATCCGCTCAAATGCAGTTTGGTCAGGACGGCAATCAACGTTTGTGGGGCAATAACTGCGCCGGCCCCATAGAGATAGGCCGCCATGGCCAGGGTTCCGATAATGGGATTTTTTTCACTGACATCAACAAAAAAACCGGCAATATGTCTCAGAACATCAAGACTACGGTGTAAGGGGTTGGTATAGAGCGGCGGTGGAGAAGGATGCTGTTCCCGGGCAATGACGTAAGGATTTTCAGCCATTTGTTCCCTGACAAACTGCTCAAGGGTTTGTCCGCTATGGAGTAAACCCCGGCCAATGAGAATGTCCTCGATGGAGGCGTCATATCCTCGGGGCGGTGGTTCAATATCAGGGGGTTCCACCGGGGGTGTTTCTATTTTTTCCGGATGATCATGATGAACATGACTGGTAAATTCCTTATATAAGTCATGGGTGACAAACCGCTTCAGATTTTGATAGCTGTATTTGAAAAATGGTGGAATGCGGGAAGCAAAAGCCCTTAACTGCAGTTTGAATTTTTCCGGAAGATAGAGATGGCGTTTGCTGATCTGGCTTAATGTATACAAGTCCTGGCCGCTTGGCAGAGGGTAAAATAATCCGTTTTCCTCAAAATAATTAAGCAATGCCAAATCATCGCCAAGCCGGATAACGATTTGTCGGCAGCCCGTCAGCCTGGCCCAGTGGCCGTTGGCTTGCAAGGTGAGCAGCTGCCAGGCTTGTGACAAGGAAGACGCCATGATGCCTTGATAGTCTGTGCCGGTGAATTGCGCGGCGAGTTCCGGCAGGCTGGCAAAGCCTTTCTGGCTTGTACCTTCCAGGCAATAGTAAGGCTTGATTTTGGAAATAGCCAAACCGTCCGGACGTTTTTCGGTGGATACGGCCTGTGCGGTTTCCTCATGGTTGGCCAGGTAGTTGATCCAGTCGTAACCGTCCAGCCATAGTTTATGGAAAAATAATTCCAGCCGTTTGAATCGGTTAGCCGGGATATCGCTGAGTTCCGGTGCAGGGACTAATCCGTACTGTTCGCAGATGACACGTATGGCGTTATTAAGTCCTTCTTCATTTTGGCCAATATGAAGTTCGCTATCCCATACAAAACAGGTCGGCCGGGAGGGATGTTTTTGTTTGACGCGGGTGAAATCCAGTTGGTCAATTCTTGATACCGGATAGACGCGGTTAAATTCGTAATGCTGAGCCGCCTGACGGGCTTCGTACAGCATCGTTCCTAACGAGCCCTCGGAAATTATCGGATTAACGCTTACCAGACGGTTTTGATCGCGGCATTGCTCAATCAGGGTGAGCACCTCGTGGCGTAACGCTTCCTGACCGGCCCAGTCATTGGGGGCGAGCCTGCGTTCACGAGCGAGCAGTTTGCTCAATGAACGAATCGTTTGATTAACCAGTTGAAATTTGGCAAGTTGTGCCTCGGTTCTGGGTTTGCTGTAGCTTTCGGAGCGGATGCAGTAGCGATTAAGGCTGGCAATGGCGTTTGCTGCCAGAGAAGAGGTTCTTTGGCCGGGGAGTTTTTTTAATTTCTCCGGATCACCGGTTAGCAATATAATCTGTACGGTTTTTTTGTCATGGTTTGCCAGCAGCCTTAACAGGTCTCCGTCGGGTAAACGGTAATCCATATTGTAATAGCCGTAGAGAACCGTTCCTGCCTGAATACTGATGGCAGAGCCTGTGACGCTCGGTATTTCCTGATGTTTGTATGGTTTTATCCCGAGGGGGACAACCAGGTGTTTTCCACCATCTATGGTTTTGTATTTTGGCATGCGTCGCCTGAAGTCAATCCATGATCTTTTTTATTACGACAGTACTCAGTTTTGCTTATATTTGGCAAGTTATTTTACTATCCTGTCATAAAAATTTAAGGCCGTGTTTGGTGAAGCCATTTTATTCCGGTATAAATGCGTTATGCTATCTCTTTAATGTTGGCAATTTTATAAACCGGCATGTTAAAATGATTTAAAAATAAACAGCAGGATTAACGCTTAATGACAGATTATTGTGGATATATTGCCTTGGTGGGCCGGCCGAATGTGGGCAAATCGACGTTGCTTAATCGTATTTTGCAGCAAAAACTTAGTATTACGTCCCGCAAACCCCAGACAACGAGGCATAGCATTTTAGGTATTCATACGGCTGATGAACATCAATTTGTCTATGTGGATACCCCCGGTATTCATCAAGGCTCCAAAAAAGCGATGAATCGCCTGATGAATAAAACCGCCATCAGTGTTTTAAGGGATGTGGACGTGGCGGTCATGGTTGTAGACGGTATGAACTGGAATGACGAGGATGAGTACGTTCTGGGCTTGATTGCAAAAGCGTCGATTCCCTGTATTCTGGCGGTCAACAAAGTGGACAGGATCACCGATAAAAAAGAATTGTTGCCCTGGATAGAAAAAATAAGTCAGCATCACGCTTTTGCTGCGATTATCCCGATATCGGCTAAAACCGGGGTGCAGGTCGAGCAATTGCAGCAACAGTTAAGGCCATTTCTGCCGGAAGGGCCGCATTTGTTTGGCGATGATCAGGTCACGGATCGATCAACGCGGTTTTTATGCTCGGAGCTGGTACGGGAAAAAATATTCCGGTTGTGCGGTCAGGAATTACCCTATTCGACAACGGTTGAAATTGAATCATTTAAGGAAGAAGACGCGTTGATACGTATTCATGCCCTGATTCTTGTTGATAAACCAAACCATAAACGAATCATTATTGGTGAAAAAGGTCAAAAATTAAAGGAAATAGCTACCGGGGCCCGTCTGGATATGGAGCAATTGCTGGGGAAAAAAGTTTTTCTGCAATGCTGGTGTAAAGTCAAATCAGGTTGGGCGGATGATGAGCGTATGCTAAAACAGCTTGGCTATGACTACTGAAAACCATGAGGCATGGCTTCTTCATAAGCGTCCATCCGGAGACAGCAGCACTCAGGTCACTTTTTTTACAAGGGAACAGGGTATCCTGCACTGTCTATACCGTGGTGGACGAACTCCGAAACGACAGGCCGCGCTACAGGTTTTTACCCGATTATGGGTTGCTGTGGATAGCCGTAATGACTGGCATTATGTCAGGAGCCTTGAAAATGTTTCGGCATCGATGGCGTTAAGCGGACTGTCTCTTTTTGCGGGACTTTATCTTAACGAGTTGCTTTTCCATACCCTGGCGCCATCCGATAGCCATTCGGGTTTATTTGACCGTTATTATCGCACCCTGCAGGGGTTGTCCATAAGCAACAACCGGCTGGCTATTGAAGCGTTACTGCGGCAGTTTGAAGTGGCTTTACTGGCTGCGTGCGGTTATTTTCTGGAGTTGGGTCAGGATGCGGATTCAGGTCGGTTCATTGAGGAGCAAGCCTGTTATCATTTTATTGCCGGTAAAGGATTAGTCAGGGCCGAGAAAGGACTAAGCGGAAAAGACATCCTGTCATTCGCCCGGGGCCGGCTTGATGATGTGCAGGTATTAAAAACGGCCAAACTGATTATGCGCCAGGCCATTGATCATATGCTGGGAGGACGTGAACTAAAATCACGGACGTTGTTTCTCGGGGTACAGAAATTAAAATCGTGACTGTTGCGGTTACGATCACAGGATAGAGGCTAAGCAGTTATCCCGAATTACGGCGTTGCCTTCATGACGGGCTACGAGAAACTATAAAAATTTAATTCATGGAATCTGGATGAGAAACGTGTTTAACGTCATAATTGAAGGCAATTTGCTTGTAATTTTATGGTGAACTATGGGTAATGACATACTACTTGGCGTCAATATTGATCATATCGCAACGGTAAGGCAGGCTCGGGGTACCCGCTATCCTGATCCCGTGCAGGCCGCTATGGAGGCGGAAGAAGCCGGCGCTGACGGTATCACGTTACATATGCGCGAGGATTTGCGCCATATTCAGGCTCGCGATGTGCGATTAATCAAATCCGTGTTACAAACGCGGATGAATCTGGAGTTGGCCGTCACCGATGCGATGCTTGATTTTGCTGAAGAGATTAAACCGGAACACAGTTGCCTAGTTCCCGAAAAACGTGAAGAATTGACTACCGAGGGGGGACTGGATGTATTGGGCCATTTTGACGCGGTTAAAAAAGCGGTCAGGCGGCTGCAGGGCATCGGTAGCGAAGTGTCGTTATTTATTGATCCGGATTATCGGCAGATCGACGCGGCGATCGCCGTGGGTGCGCCGGTCATTGAAATTCATACAGGCGCCTATGCGGACGCACAGGATGACGAGACCCGGGATTATGAATTGCAGCGCATCAGGGAAGCCGCCGGTCATGCGGCGAGTCTCGGATTAATTGTGAACGCCGGACATGGTTTGAATTATCATAATGTAAAACCCATAGCGGCGATTAGGGAGTTTCACGAACTAAACATTGGCCATGCTATCATTGCCCGCGCTTTGTTTTGTGGTTTAAAAGACGCAGTGAGACACATGCGCCAGCTCATGCTGGAAGCACGACATTATGGCAAAGAATGACGCAATTGTTATCCGTCTTACAGGGGACTCCGGCGATGGCGTACAATTGCTTGGAGAGCAGTTAACCATTACCGCCGCTTTATCCGGACGGGATGTCAGAACCTTGCCGGATTTTCCCGCGGAAATACGAGCGCCCGCGGGCACGGTTGCCGGGGTGTCCGGATTTCAACTGGCTATAGCGGAACAAGCCATTTTTACCGCCGGTGAAACGCTGGATGTTCTGGTTGTCCTCAATCCCGCCGCCTTGAAAAACTCCCTGGCCTATCTTCGGCCAGGGGGACTGCTGATCATCAATGAAGACAGCTTCACCGACAAGGACTGGAAAAAGGCCGGCCTGTCCCGCGATATTCTTGATGAAGCGGCAGAACATTATCAAATCATCAATGTACCGTTAATCCGATTGACTCTCGAAGCAGTTTCCAATCTGGATGTTAATCACTCCCAGGCGAAAAAATGCAAAAATTTTTATGTTCTCGGGATGATATTGTGGCTGTTTGATTTGCCGCCTGACTGGTGCCGTTCCTTTATCAACGGCAAATTTAAAAGCGACAAAACGATTGCCCGGGCCAATGAACAGACGTTGATGGCAGGATATAACTATGCCATGACTCTGGAACTGGCACGTCAGCATTTTATGCTGGGGCAGGTGAATCGGGAAGAGGGCGAGTATCGCCAGATCACCGGTGTTGAAGCCGTCGGTCTTGCCCTGGCTACTGTGGCCGCCGGTACCCGGACACCCGTTCTGGTTTCAGGCTATCCCATAACACCAGCCTCGGCGATTTTACATGAATGCGCCAAACTCGGAGATTACGGCGTACAGCTATTGCAGGCGGAAGACGAGATTGCGGCCATCTGCGCCTGCGTAGGCGCAGCCTATGGCGGATGCCTCGCATTGACTTGCACATCAGGGCCAGGACTTGATTTAAAAAGCGAAAGTCTGGGACTGGCCGTCATGGCTGAATTGCCATTGGTGTTGATTGATGTACAACGCGCAGGTGCGTCGACGGGGTTGCCGACTAAAACAGGCCAAAGCGATATGCAACAGGCATTGTACGGACGTCATGGTGAAGCGCCTCTACCGGTGCTTGCCGCCCGGTCTCCGGCCGATTGTTTCAACACCATTATTGAGGCCTTTCAAATAGCGACCGGTTACATGACTCCGGTTATCGTGCTGCTGGATGCCTATCTTGCCAACGCCGCGCAACCGTGGAAAATTCCTGATCCCGAAAAACTGAATATGCCGGTGATTCAATACAATCGTTTTTCCAGGCCCTATCAACGGGATGATAAATTAGCCAGAAGCTGGAACAGACCCGGATCAGCAGGGTTTATTCACCAGATTGGCGGGCTGGAAAAACAGGGTGATGAAGGGCGGGTGAGCTATGACGCCGACAATCACCAGACTATGGTAAACCTGAGAGCAAAAAAAATAGCGGGAATTGCCGATGATTATCTTCCTCTTGTCCTTGAAGGCGCGGAGGAGGCCGATATTTTGCTGGTCGGCTGGGGCAGTACTTACGGCAGTTTGAAAACCGCCGTAGGACAATGTCGGGAAGAGGGACTGGACATCGCTTTGTTACAGTTGCGTCATTTAAATCCCTTGCCTAAAGAGTTAGGAGCGATATTGTCGAAGTTTGGCACGGTGTTCGTGGCCGAATTAAACACGGGTCAATTATGCCGGATATTGCGGGCGGAATTTCTGATTGACGCCAAATCCATCAACCAATGTAACGGACAGCCGTTTACCGTCAGTCGTTTGGTCAATGCCATTAAATCGGAATGCCATCATGAATAATACCTTCAAGCGAGACGATTTTGTCAATGATAACGAAGTTCGCTGGTGTCCGGGGTGTGGTGATTACGCCATTCTGGCCGCCTTGCAACGCCTGTTGCCGGAATTGGGCCTGGCGCCGGAACAGCATGTGTTTGTATCCGGTATAGGCTGTGCCGGCCGATTGCCGTATTACATGAATACCTACGGATTTCATACCATTCATGGCAGAGCCACGGCGGTGGCGACCGGTTTAAAGGCCATGCGTGATGACCTGTCTGTATGGGTTATTACCGGCGACGGTGACGGGTTAAGTATCGGTGCCAATCACTTGCTGCATTGCCTGAGACGTAACGTCAACATCAATATTCTGTTGTTTAACAATCAGGTGTACGGTTTGACCAAGGGGCAATTTTCACCGACATCCCGTCAAGGTCAGATCACGAAAACCTCTCCGCAAGGTGTGGATTATGCACCGATTAATCCGCTGATATTTGCCCTGGCTTCCGGAGCGGGTTTTGTTGCCCGGGCTGTGGATAAAGATCCCGGCCATCTCGCCGGCGTGTTGAAAAAAGCTTATGAGTATCCCGGCTGTTCCTTTGTGGAAATATACCAGGATTGTAATATTTTTAATCCTGCGGCGTTTGACGCGTTTGCTCTGAAAGCACATCGCCAAAATAATACCGTTTTGCTGGAAGAGGGCAAACCTTTATTGTTTGGATCAGATCCGGTAAAGATGTTATCGAGCCATGAACACGCTTTACAGATAGAGACTTATCATGAAGGGTTGTCTGACACATACCGCCATGATCCGTCTGACTTTATGGCTGCCATGCGTTTGGCCAGTCTGCAATTCCCCGATTACCCCGTACCCCTCGGTATTTATTATCAACAGAAAAAAGCCTGTTACAGTCTGAGCCGCCCCATGCAAAAAACTATGGATGATTTGCCGCAATTGTATCGATCAAAGGCTAACTGGGAACAACAGTAGAAAAATAACAGCCCGACCCCGCATGAGTTAGCGGGGCATACTTTCTGCTTTTTTTGATAATTTCTCTTGCATGGCAATGGCTCTGAGCACGGCAACGTAACTCCAGGTCAGCGAGCGTGCGCCTTGCTGAACGCCTGTTTCCAGGTTAATTTGCTCGCTTAGAGTTCGATCGCCGGCATACTGTTTAACCAAATTCAGATAATTGTCTCCTTCTTCGATGTGTTGTTTGATAAGCGGCATGTTTTTCCGGGTGGGGGGCAGGCTGTCTGCGAGGGTATAGTAATATTCGGCCATGGCTGCCGTCAGAATAAACCAGGGATTGCCGGTGCTGTCGCTGCTGTAACCGTCGTAGGTATCGCCGGGATATCGACCGAATAAAACCGCTTTATGGTGGTTGCGGTTAATCGGAAAAAGCGACTGGAACTGTTTTTTTAACGCGGCTGCCGTTTTTATCACAGAGGTATTGTCGGGAGCAAACATGCCGTCATTGTTGTTGACCAGCAATACGGCCAACAGAACGGCGGAATCCAGTTCCAGCGTTTTTATCGGGCCGGAATGGGGAGGCAGTGTGGCCTGAATCAAACCGTTTCGGGAGTCAATATGCTGGTTTAAACGCTGACCAAGTAACCGGGCTTGTAACTCGTAATAAGCGGCTGCCTGGTTATCCTGCATGCGTCGGGCCAGTTTCGCTCCCTCCAGAAGCGCTTTTCGTTGCGCCATGGCTGTGAAAAAATGGTGGCCGTAGACCTCTTCCCACAGATCGAAATTTTTATCTTGCCAGTGATGGGCGGTGTATTCCAAATCCATTTTAATGACGCCCATTCGCAATGGATCCAGGCTGCCGCCATAAAGATGCTCCCGCACGTATTCGGATCCCTGATTGTCCAGTAACACCCGGGCAAAACGGATCAGGGTCAAGGCCCTGAGAGCGGGGCCGTCATTTTGCGGCCTGCCCCAGGGCTCCTGATAGGGAAGGCCGTTTAAATAAAATTTGGGTTCTCCCAGGATATCGTAACCTGGCAGGGTCTCTTGCTGGTGCTGGGTACGCTCAACCCATTGTACATAATGAAGTAGTTTTTCCTTATCCTGTTCGTTCGGATTGTTTTCATACCAGGTTTCAATAAGGCTCATGGCAATGGCGGAATCTCTCACCCAATCGTAGTAATAATCGGGATGGGCGGTGGAAGGTGACGCCATGATTGCGCCATCCCCGGTTATATTGGCAATAAAGTGCTTTTTGAAAGTCGCTACATCGTCGGGTGAGAAAACACCGGCGAACGCGCCGGGTAAAAAAATGTATAGTAATAACGTCAAAATCCTTTTCATACTTTTTCCTCTGGCCAAATAATATTTACTGAAAAGCGGCTCATCTTACCTAAAAGCAATCTGACAGGCCAGTCAGTGTTTTCCGTCATTGTTCGAGACTGCGGGCAGTATTACGGGCTTTACATTTTCAGGATCATTGCCCAATAGCCATTGAGCCGTTGTCGTTTCCGGTTTTTCAACGGTTTTGAAACAGATAAACCACAAAGCTGATAACAGGGTCAATTTGATGAACAGAGTCCAGACAATATCACGGGTAATGGGTTTCATAGCGTACCTGGTCTGACCAAAACGAATGTTGGATAGTGTAGGGAGGATGGTATTCCAAAATCAAGTATTTCAGGCCGGGTATGGAATTAAAACTCGCTATCCATTGTATAAGCCATGTATTTTTGTTAAGTCTAGGTTATGTGAACAAAATTTTTCACAGAGCCTGGAGAAGGATAAAACAAGGAGGGTTTTTATCATGAGCAAGCAAAAAGGAAAAATCGCCACCTCTTCCGTGACGGATGGCTGGACGCCAATGAAACATACCAGGCAAGTTCTCTCAGCGTGGCGAGACAAGATTCTTCATGGTGATCTGACTATTACAGATATTGAAAAGCTGGAAAAAGACATTGTAAGCGGGGGTGGCTATCATCCCCTGACGATAGATTCTCAAAATAAACTAACCTACGATGATCAGGGTTACACCCAACAGGAAGCTGTGATTGATTTTGTATTGGCCGTTTGTCCTTATTTATCGGCGGCAAGGTTATATCGTTTGACGGAAATGGCTTTGGCCAAGGAAATCTCCGGGGCGGTTGATAACACCTTTTTGCGTAATAACGAGCTGGCACGTTATTTACTGGTTTATGAAACCGGCATCCATACCAAAACAGAAGAAATTCCTGACGTTCTGAAAGCGCATCTTGAACCATTAACGAGGCAATTTAGTGAGGAAAGCTGCAAAAATATTATTAATCACTCCATACTCAAGACGTTGGAAAATTTACGGGATAATCATCATGGATTTGAAGCCTTGCGGCTTTCAAAGCCGATTGATTCCGATTTTGTAAAGGAATTAAAAACGAAATACCTCGTTGAAAGAGCGGGTTTTTGTTATGAGACAAAAGATGCGCGGCAATACAAAGGCAAAGCGGATCGCAGTATGGAAAAAACCGAATTGCCGGCCTGGCTGGTGGATATTTATTCACCGGTGAAAAGGGTGGCAAGGAAACCAAGGCCAGGCATATTGCATTTTTTCAAGCCTCATAAACCGGGGGTAAAGGAAAAATCACCAGTAAAAGAGCGATCTCTGTACAACGACGTGTTGTGATGTTCCGCTAACAGTCCGAACTCGGGAATCATGACGATAAATGATACGTTCATTATGACAAGGATGAGATATACTAATACTGTTTCCATTTGGTTTTGGCAGGTTCAAACCCAATGGAAACGGTATCCGTGTTAATGAGCAGTATAACTACCACGGTCTGTTGACCATCAGACGGATTTATTATGCAGGATGCCTATCTGTTATTTTTGATACTCGCCGCTACCATGGTCATGTTCGTATGGGGATATTACCGTTATGACATGGTGGCTTTAATGAGCCTGCTCACTCTTGTGTTGGTTGGACTGGTTCCTGCCTCGCAAGCCTTTGAGGGCTTCAGTAATCCCGCGGTTATTACGGTAGCAGCGGTTATGGTTATTTCCGGAGCGATTATTCAGGCCGGTCTGGTCGATAAAATACTGGAATATATCGAACCTGTTCTGACGTCCCCTTTCCAACTGATTGCGGTTATCTGTGTGGTGTCGGCGGTTTTATCCGCTTTTATGAATAACGTCGGGGCATTGTCTTTAATTATGCCTGTCGCAATCCAGGGCGCGATTAACGCGAAAATATCCCCATCTAAAATATTGATGCCCTTATCCTTTGCTACGGTTCTCGGAGGTTTGATCACCAAAATAGGAACGCCGCCAAACCTGTTGATTTCTGCTTACCGGCAAAGTCTGACCGGTGAGCCCTTTTCAATGTTTGATTTTACGCCAGCTGGAATTTCAATCGCGGTGACTTCGTTGATTTTTATTATTCTCATTGGCTGGAGACTTGTTCCGGAGCGACGCAAGGCATCCGGTGATGCCAGTGAGCTTTATCAGATCCAGGATTACATCAGTGAAATTGTGATCCCGGCCGATTCACCGGTTGTGGGTATGGAGCGTCGGGCGCTGGAAAATTTAATCGAAGGTGATTTTTCCATTTTAGGATTGATCCGGGGCAGAAGGAAAAGGCTGGTTATTCCCGGCGATGAAGAGCTGCAAGCCAACGATGTTTTGATCATCGAAGCGTCTCACGAGGATTTGAACAATCTTCTTCTTAAGGGCAATCTGGAATTGTCACATGGTGAAGTCATCTCAGCGGAAAGTTTACGAGGCCAGGACATCAGTACTATTGAAGCGGTCGTAACCGCCGGTTCACGGATCATGGGACGTTCCTGGCAACGCCTTCGTGTGCGCTCCCGTTTTGGCCTGAATCTTCTGGCGGTGTCTCGTTCCGGTAAGGCGTTCAAAAACCGCTTGAATCATGTGAATTTTAATACTGGTGACGTATTGCTTATCCAGGGTGCCAGCGAAAATCTGCAGGAAAATATCGTTAATCTCGGTCTTGTGCCTCTTGCCGAAAGGACCATTAATGTGGGGATCAGGCATAATATTTTGTTGCCACTGGCCTTGTTTCTGGGAGGGATATTTCTGGCCTCCTTGCAGATTTTGCGGGTTGAAATAGCATTTACCCTTGTTGTTGTTTTGATGGTTATCTTTAATGTCATTCCGATCCGGCAGGTTTACAGCAGCATTGACTGGTCAATTATAGTCATGCTGGCTGCCCTGATTCCCTTGGGTAGCGCGTTAAAAACCACCGGGGCTGCCCAAATGATTGGTTCCTCCCTGCTTGCCATGAGTGGACATGGCTCAATACTTCTGATTCTGGGGTTGTTGTTAATCATTACCATGACACTCTCCGACATAATGAATAATGCCGCGACGGCCATAGTCATGGCGCCAGTAGGAGCCAACCTGGCAGAATTGCTCAAGATGAGTCCGGATCCTTTTCTGATGGCCGTTGGTATCGGCGCTTCCTGTTCTTTTTTAACGCCGATAAGCCATCAGAATAATACGTTGGTGATGGGGCCTGGGGGATACAAATTCTTTGACTATTTGTGGCTCGGGATTCCGGTTGAACTCGTTGTTCTGATAACGGCGTTGCCTGCCTTGTATTTTTTCTGGCTTTGAAATGGATGATGGCCATTGATTTTTTTGTAAACCAGGCTGCAGCCTGCAGCCTGGTAAATCTGCTTTGTATTTTTTACGGAACCTGAACGTGTATCAAGTCATTTCGCTTAATAACGGCAGCTCACATTACATTTGATGCGGCCATACCGGTTTCGCCAGCATGATTTGAAACAACGTTTGCCATGGGAGTAATAATATCTGTTCGGATACCAGTACACATTACGCCGCCAGTAACCACCGCGATAGCCGCCCCGATAACCATTCCAGTAGCCGCGATTATAATGTCTCCCGTGGTGTCTCGCGTATTGTTCACCATATTGTCCCTGCGCTGCCAATATTATAGTGCCGGATGGGGTGGTATTGGTGGTGGATGAAGGCGTTGGAGAAGCCAGTACGGTTGCTGAAAACGCCATTGCGAGAATACCCACAATCATTTTAAACCCTGTTAAGGTTTTCATAATAATACTCCTTGTAAAAAATGGACGACCTGTATAGAAGATTTGCAATTGGGCGGACGGTGCTATAAGTATATGCAAAGGATAGCAATTGCGCAAACAATGATCAGCTTGATCTAAAAAACTAATTTTATTCCGCAGGCTATACTAGAAATAATCAGAAAATTATTCTGATCCGATAGACATACGTAACAGAAAGACCAGGAGCAGGCATGAGATCGGTTGATGAACATGAGAAAAAGATTCCAGAAGAAAATATTCCCCACAGAGAAGACATCCTGAAGCAAATTGCGGTCACGGCTAAAAATTTACGATCATCAACCAGGGATATTGAGGATATTGTATGGCCCAAAGAGGTTATGAACGTTGTATTAGCGGACAAATCCTTCAGAAGGCGTATTAAGGGTCTGCCTTTTCATCATATGGTTACCGAGTTTCAAACGCCACTAGAGAAATACGAACAACGTCATGAGGAAAAACGGACAGAGTTGACCAATTTTGTAGATTTTCTGGCGAAAGACGACATAAAAGGCCGGCTTCCCGTAGGATTGCGTTTTCAATTCGCGGTACTGATTGGCGGGCACTGGACTACCATTGACAATCAGGTGACGCCTAAAGGGATAGCCACGTTCTGTCTGGATTCGGTCATGGATTCCAGGGCATTGTATTTTTTTAACTGGTATCGACAATCCTTGCGTGAAAAAGGTCTTCTCCATATTGCGTATGCTTATCACGTCCATGTTGCGCAAGGCCTATTTGACAAAACACCCAAAGAAAAAATCGCCAACATGATGCAAACGAACCAGGTCAGTTGTGGTGTGTTTGTTGCGGATCATCTCTCCTTTCTGTCACGAACCAATGTGTTTCGGCGCTTGAAGGAAGCGGTAGGTGACGAGTCGCTTTATGGTGACGAACCGGATTATATCTCGTTTGGACGAGAATACACGTCACCGGCATTGGCGGCGGTTTTCAGATTGACACAAAGCGAATTATTGCTGGGTAAATTGTCTAAAAAACAAGCCGAAGCGGTGATCAGTCGGAAAGGCAAACGATTAAAAGATGTCAAAAACGAAGCGTTTTCCAAGGATGAAAGCATTCCTTATTTTACAACAAACGTGATAAACAAGGGTGAGACGATTATGGAAAACGCCACCCGGTTTGTCCGGGATAGTGAAGACGATACGTACAGCGCCATTTTTTCACATAGTTTGACAGAAGAGCTGAGTGCGTACGCCGAGCAGTATTCCGAGCCGGTGAACGGACTCATCGCATTGATTTATGAAAAATTACCCGAATTTAAAACATTTTCCGACGAGGACCAAATTCGCTTTATGGGGCGATTACACGAGATTTTGCGAAACAGTGAGTGGAGTGATGATCAGAAATTGATGGCGTTGCTTGAGGAAGCGATAATACAGTTCGCCCCCCTCAAGGACGTGGCTGCCTATCGGCTGCTCACGGCCATCATGGCCGATACTGTACTGCATATCAATGATAATCGGGAGTTATGGGATTTTTATACGAATTTTTTAAAACAACCTTTAGTTCAAGGGTTACAGTCCAATACCAACTCCTTTTTTAACAAACCCACTAAAATAACCCCGGCCTTAATGTCTTACATTGACAAGGCGGTCAAGACACAGCTCATGGTGAATGCGGTTCATGATGTGAGCCAGGGTGGAAAGGAACAGTTGTCCATTGTCACGGGTAGTGAGGAGATAATGTCTTTTATAAGGAAGCCGCGTCATTTTGAAACGTCTGAAACCAGAACGGCGAAATGGCTTGTCGAGCTGGTTGAACTGGCGCAAGAAGAGGAAGGGCCCGCACAGGAACGTGCTTTAAAGAAAATGGAGGGTCGTCTTGCACAAAGCAAAAGAGATATTTTGCACCAATTCGGCATGGATATTACCATATCTTCAGACATGAGGCCGTAAACGCTCTGGTAGTCAGGTTGTTTTTACAATCCGACCAAACGGGTCTGATTGCCAATTTATAACAACCGGATTGTGGAATCGGTTCGTCATTTGCTAATCTGCCGTCTGTGATCCATTTTTTGCAATGTAAGGAGATACAACATTATGGCGATATGGTTCAAACCCATTACGGTAGACGACTTGAACAAACGCGGACAGAACACGCTCTCGGATTTCCTCGGGATCCGGTTTACGGACATAAGCGAGGACGCTATCACCGCGACGATGCCGGTGAACGAGAGAAGCCGGCAACCCATCGGGATCCTGCATGGTGGCGCCAATGTGGTTCTGGCCGAGACCATTGCGAGCACGGCGGCCAACGCGGTTGTGGATATCGCGAATTATTATTGCGTTGGTCTGGAAATTAACGCGAATCACATTCGCTCCGTCAGGGAAGGTGTGGTGACAGGCGTAACAAGACCGATCCACCTTGGACGCACCACCCAGATCTGGCAGATTGATATTTATAATGAAGCAGGAAAGCGAACCTGTGTGTCCCGAATGACGGCCTCGGTTCTTGCGCGTTAAGCCTGGCTCGCAAGGAGGCCTGCGGCCTTATTGCGGATTGACGTTCCGGGTGGTGGACTACCATTAAAAACACGAGTTTGCTTTCTTAATCTATAATAGTACTGTTCCCATGTCATTTTGCAAGGTCGTGTTGAACATTGTGCTCTATTTTTGTGTCATCCCTGCGTAGGCGGGGATCCATTGTCATACTGGAACGGCGCCACCAGATAGATGGATTCCCGCCTGCGCGGGAATGACAGAACCTTGCAAAATGACATGGAAACAGTAATAGGATGTATGTGTATCCCATTAATTTTCTGAAATTAATCGTCCTGACCTTTTTTGCAGCATTTGGCAAAATTTGTTATGGTGTAGCGACTGTTTTAGAAAAAAGGTAAATTATCTAACGTTTATGAAACATTCCAATCTGACCATTTGTGACGCGACGATTCACCCGGGTGAAACGGCTAATCTGGCGTTACCCCTTCCTGAATTTTATTCCTGTACCTCATTTTATATGCCCATCAAAGTGGTGCATGGCAAAGAAGCCGGCCCGTGTTTACTGATTCTTTCCGCCGTGAAAGGGGATGAGTTAAACGGGCTTGAAATCATCAATCGCTTGCTGGAATCCGACAGGCTTCGCCGTATTCGCGGCACCTTGATTGCCGTACCGGTACTTAATATTTTTGGTTTGATTGAGCCATCGAGAACACAACGTCACGAAACCAGTCTGGAGCGGTGCTTTCCGGGGGTTGAACACGGTTCTTACGGAGAGCGTCTGGCCCATGTGTTCACCCGGGAAATTTTATGCAAGGCCAATAATTGCATCGAATTACAGACCGGTTCCTTAAATCATGACATCCTGCCCCAGATTTATTGCGATTTGAATAACGCCGAAGGCCGCCGTCTGGCACAACGTTTTGCCGCACCGGCTATCACCAATGTGATGTCGGGTAACAATTCCCTGCGCAGAACCACGGAAGAGTTAAATATCCCCCTTCTTGTTTATCAGGCCGGAGAAGCCATGCGCTTTAATGAATCGGCCATTAACCTGGGTATATCCGGTATTTTTAATGTTATGGAGGCCTTGGATATGCTGGATCAGGAAGAGTCACAGCAGCCGGAAACGTTTCGGTCTATTTTCTCGCAGGATGAAGACTGGATCCGCGCGCACCGCAGCGGCGTGTTATTAAGCAATATTGAACTGGGTCAAATGATCAAGAAAGGGCAGCGTATCGGTCGCATTAACGATCCGTTCAGCGCCGACACAGCGGAAACCGTGATTGCACCCCAGGATGGTGTGGTGGTAGGGATTAACCGCCATCCGTTAATTCATGAGGGGCAAACCATTTTTAAAGTCGCTTCTTTTATTGATAATGACCGCGCCGGCACCGTTTTGGAAGCCTGGGGTGATTCACAAGCCGAATCCTGATAACCATGGTGAATAAAATTACGTTTAAAGGACTTCTGGTCTGGTTGGTTTGCGCGTCGTTTTTTATGTACGAATTTTTATTGCGCACCGTACTGGGAACCTTCCAATATCCGTTAATGGCTGACTTACATCTGAGTCCGGTTCGTTTCGCTTTGTTAAGTTCGACGGCTTATCAACTGATCTACGGATTCATGCAAATTCCGGTCGGAATTATTACCGATCGATTCGGGTTGAAAAAAACCCTGCTTGTCGCTGTTGTGATTTGTGCGCTGGCCAATGTCGGATTTTCCCTGGCCCAACACTTTGGATCAGCCGTATCTTTTCGGATCTTGATGGGATTGGGTTCTTCTTTTGGTTTCGTCTGTTTATTAGTAGCAGTCTATGACTGGATGCCAAGAAAGAACATTGCCTTGTTTATCGGCCTGTCACAATTAATAGGAACCATGGGGCCTATGCTCGCCGCAGGCCCCATGAACATGCTGTCCGAATCGTCCATAATCAGTTGGCGCACCGTTTTTTTAAGTCTTGGTGCTATTGGCGCGGTTATTGCCGTCCTGGTTTTATTATTTGTTGATAAAAATCGCCGAAATCAGGGGAAATTCATTATCCTTTCGCGTCCCTCAGCTATTTCCCGCAATGTGGTTCGCCTTTTGAGTCAGAAGCAAACCTGGTTGATAGCTATCTTTTCCGCTTGTGTGTATTTTTCCATCGAATACCTCTCGGAAAACGAAGGCGTTGCTTTTTTGGGTAAAAAAGGATTTTCCTCAACATTTTCGTCCTACATGATTACATTAGCCTGGCTGGGCTATGCGGTGAGTTGTCCTTTACTTGGGTATCTTTCCGATAAAATTCAGCGCCGGAAACCCATTATGCTCGGCAGTGTGCTGATTGCCTTGCTGGCGCTGTGCGGTATCGTCTATCTGTCATTGGGACCTGTCTGGACGTCCATTTGCTTTATTCTTCTCGGTACGGGTGCAAGCGGGCAAAGTGTCGGATTTGCCATTATGGCCGAGCAATGCAGGGAAGATAATCTCGCTGTCGGTATGGGGTTGAATAACGCGATGATCATGATGTTCGCAGCGATTAACGCTCCGTTGATTGGTAGTGTCCTGTCGCGACTGGCCCCTCATGTTATCCGGTTAAGTGATTATCGCAACGCCTTTTCCATCATGATAGTCCTGTTGTTGATAGCGTTGGTACTGGTTATGTTTTTTATTAAAGAAACGTTTTGTAAATCCATGCGGGAAAACACAACTTTGCAGCCGGTTACGGACAATGGATAGGGGGGCTATTTATGTATTCATTTTTGCTCATTGATTGTCATCTTTGCGCAGGCGGAGATCTATTTTCACGTGGATGGATTCCCGATTTCTCGGGAATGACAGTCTTGTAGCCCGTCATGAAGGCGCAGCCGAAATGCGGGAAAACGTTTCTAATTGGCACATCAAACCCGCAATACGGCCGCAGGCCTCCTTACGGGCTACTATTTTTTCGCAAAAAATTTTGTGTACGGAACCCAGTCTGTTTGTGATGAAAGCGACGGGTTATTTCGCCTTCCATTTTACCGCATATAAGTCGTGGCGCCGGTCTTTCAAATTAAGTACGGTACCTTGGCTGCGAGCTGCCGTCAGAGTCTGCAGGCTTAAATCGGCAAAGGAAACCATTTCCACATTAGGTGTGGTATCGGCTGCTATCCCGTCACGGGCAAACGGAAAATCGCAGGGTGTAAAGATGGCGCTTTGGGCGTACTGAATATCCATATTGGCTACGCCGGGCAGATTACCAACGTTGCCTGCCATAACGACGTAACACTGATTCTCGACAGCCCGCGCCTGGGCGCAGTAACGCACACGCATATAGCTTTGTCGTTCGTCCGTACAGAAAGGTACAAAAAGAATTTTGGCCCCCTGATTCACGGCATGGCGCGCAAGCTCGGGAAATTCGCAATCGTAACAGATCAACACGGCGATTGGGCAGCAGTCGGTCATTATGGTTTTCAATTCATTGCCGCCGTGAATGTTCCACCAGTAGCGCTCATTGGGCGTCGGATGGATTTTGGCCTGTTCGTGAATTTGCCCGTCACGAAGAAAGACATACGATATGTTGAATACCCCGTCTTTTGTTTTCGTCGGATGGGAGCCGCCAATGATATTGATGTTGTATCGAACGGCCAGAGAGGACATGAGATCAAGAAACGGTTCGCGATAGTTGGTCAGTTTTAAAATGGCTTCGTCCGGATGAAGCGTTTCATTGTCTATGGATAATAGTTGCAAGGTGAACAACTCCGGAAACACGACGAAATCCGAGTAATAATCCGCCACCACATCGACGAAATATTCCACGTGCGCGGCAAATTCGTCAAAGGAATGGACGCGGCGCTGCATGTATTGCACAGTACTCAGCCGGACTTTATCCACGGCCCGCTCCCGTTTGAGCATGCTTTTTTTCCCGGTGGCCTCTTCCTGGGAGGCCACGGCGGCATTGGTCCATAACAGATGGGCGGCATAGCCGCGGGACGCTTTGTCGGCGGGAAGGTAATTGGATAAAATACCAATCAGTTCATAGTGGTTGCGTAATTGAAAGGACAAAACGGGATCCCGGACGTCTTTGTTGATGATGGCTTGCACGTAGTCTTCTACGTTCGGGAATTTTTTATAGCGCCGGTAATAACCCGGAATACGGCCGCCGAACACGACGCCTTTTAATCCTTCGGACTGACACAGGCGCTTGCGGGCCGTATACAGACGGTTACCGATACGCAAGCCGCGGTAATCAGGATGGACGCATACTTCCATGCCATAAAGATAATCCCCGTCCGGATCATGGCGGGAGGCGAATCCGTTGCCGGTAATCTCATCCCAGGTGTGTTGTTTGAGCGCGATATCCCCGCTGATTTTAAAAGTGGCGCAATAACCGACGATTTCGTTCTCGTATTCCACTACGAATTGCCCTTGCGGGTAGTGGTTCATATGGCCACGCAAGGCGTCAGGCGGGTAATTTTCCATATAATCGGGATATGCGCGTTTAACCAGTTTACGAATGTCCTCGATATCTGCCGGTTTCGCGTTACGCACGATAACTTTTGCTTTTTTGCTGACGTTCGCAGGCATTGATGGCGTTTCCTTTCTTTTACGGTTCTTTTTACCTTAACACAGACCACCGTGATATGCAGGGTGAGATACGGAGTGAAGGATCTCAAATTGATTCGATTCGTTCCTGACTCAGGAGGATCCTTCATTACATTCAGGACGACGTTAGTTCGTTTTGATTATGAAAAAACATCTTTATCCGCAACTTTAGGAGTCATAAATTTAACAGTAAGTTAAATTTATGATAGATTATTTGTTTTTCAAGAAGAGATGTATTGGCATGCGAGACAAGATTGAATTATTAAAAAAAGCACTGAAAAGCAATACGCCAGGCACGATTACCGAACTCTTATCGGACAAGTTTTTTACGGCATATCTGCAAGGAAAGTCGTCTGTAAGTCTGTTAGAATCGAATTCCTCGATTCTCAATTCTGATTCATTTCAGCTTTTAGTACTGGCACTGCGCAGTAAATCTTACGATGTTGTCGGGCATATCATGCAGAATGAACAATTACAGACGTTGCTGCGTAAAAGTACTCTGTGCAAGGATAATATTATAACGAAATTGATCCAGGCTGATTTACATGCTGCCATTTCAGGGTGGGAGTATAGTGAACAGAACGAGTTATTTGCAGTTTATCCCTTGATTGAGCGAGTGATTAAGGGAATAACCGATCGGGACACTGTTGCTGTGGAGGTAGAGGCCATGACCGAACCTTGTCAGCCTAAACGTCCAAGAACAAGGGAGGACTCCGGTAATGCCATACCGGTAAAACGCTCCAGGGCAGGGGAGAAGGAAGATTGCAGTGATGTTATACAAAGAGTGGCTGATTTGTTGTCAGGTAGAACCCTTACCCCTGCCGTAACGGCCGCGCGTGTTGAGAAGTTGCCGGATTTTCGATGCAAGGTAGGACAATTAAGGGAAAGCATCACAACAGAAGATGTAAGGAAGGTGACGGATTTATTATCCGATGAGTTTTTCAGGCTTTATCTCCTTGGGACATCTTCAGTGGATTTTGCGGTTAAAAAAATAGTAAACGGCTTTTCTGTTTCCGAGGCGTTTGATCTGTTGCTGGTTGCTTTGCAATATAAGCAAATGCCGGTTATAGAGGTTTTGAGGGATAATAGAAATTTAATACGTTATCTGAATAATAGCGACCTTGTGGAGAGGGATACTGAAGGCAGTATAATATTTCGCAGGATATCCAGCCAGGAACACGGGCATTTAGATGCCGCTTTGCAGAACTGGGATGCCTCGGAAATATCAGACTTATTGGACTATTTTCCGGTTATAACGACGGCCCTGGCGGATTATTACACGCAATTGTCGCCGGGTATGACATAAAGTTTCTTGATCATGCCCCACTTCATTATTTGAAATCTATTGGATTATTAGACATTTATTGCCCTATAAAAAATGGCCATCATAGAATAATCGGTATTTTTGCAACGCAGCCAAAAATATTAATTTAAGAAAACCTTAATCCAAGTTGTATAAAATAAAGCCAATTTTTAGCGCGGCTTTATTGAGCGGCCAGACAACCCATTGACGGAGTTAGCAATGCCCTATACAAAACGAGAAAAAACCAGACTGGATATACAATCGCACTCTAACAGTGAACTGTTTGAACTGATTTCACAACAAATGTTCGAAGGGGATTACACCTACTCCTTTCTCTGGATATCAATCGTCAATTTATCCAGAATCAAGCCTGACACCACGGAATCCCAGACTATTCAGAAAGCAGCTGGAAACCTCATACATCGATGCGAAAAAGGCATTAAAGACAACTGCGCCAAGGCCATGACGCTTCGTGGCATGATGCATCATCTCGGTGTGGGAGGGCCGGTCGATTACAACAAAGCGATGGCCTGGTATGACAAAGCCATCGAACTTGACTACCCTGCCGCCATGAACAACCGTGCCTTCCTGTATCAGATTGGCCAGGGTGGTGCCGTTAATTATGAGGAGGCCATTGCACTCTACGAGAAGGCGATTGGACTGGGGTCTATTGACGCGATGTGCAACCGCGCCGGTATGTATAAAACTGGCCTGGGTGACGAACAAAATTTTGAGAAAGCCATTGAACTCTACGAGCGGGCGATTAAATTGGGGTATGCTTCCGCCATGACCCAACGCGCCTCCATGTATCATAATGGCCAGGGTGGTGCCGTTAATTATGAGGAGGCCATTGCACTCTACGAGCAGGCAATTGAACTGGGGTGTGTTGATGCGATGCAGAACCGCGCCTTCATGCACGTGGTTGGCCAGGGTGGTGACCAAAATTATGAGAATGCCATTGAACTCTACGAGCGGGCGATTAAATTGGGGAGTGCTTCCGCCATGACCCAACGCGCCATCATGTACCAGCATGGTCTGGGTGGTGCCGTTAATTATCCGGCGGCCATCAGGCTTTATGAAATGGCAGTTCGATTGGGGGATAAGGAAGCAAAAACCAGCCTTGCAGGCATGTACAAGGAAGACCTGCAAAGTATTGCTCTCGAAGAAGACCTGAAAAGTATTGCTCTCGAATTACTGAATGTCATCTGGGACGATCTGCTTGCCGGATTGTCCTTTACAGAAGATACCTTGTCACTGCTTGACAACACCGATTGTAAAGATAAGATTATTGCCCGCTTAACGGACATTAATTCCAAGCCGGTCACCAGCGTCAAACTTATCCGCCAATTGAAAAATAACTCCGACCATCCATTGACTAAAATCTTAAACGATGGCAAAACAATAGAGGAAGGCCTCACTGATGAGTTCAGCACCCTCATGACCTATGGCCAATTTCTACTCGACCAGAGAATAATGTTTTTTAAAGGTAACAAAGATCAAAACACCAATCTAGCAAAACTACCCCTGGAACTTTGCTACATGATTATGTCGCATGCATACCCTGGGGAGTGCGGTATGTAAATAATCGGACAATCCATTTGTCCGTTCAAACCCTGAGACAGGGAGTCACCCTGAACGACTCGTGAACACTCCTGAAACTCCCAGACAAATCAATGGGATTGACAGCGTATGCACAAGCTTATCCACAGAATTTGTGGATAACCGGCTTTTATTCCTGATTTGGAAAATAACCTTGAAAGTCAGGCCAGTGCTGGATTATCTCGCTGAAACGAATAGAATCATTGAAAAAAACACGGGGTGCTTAAAAAAAATATCCACAGATTGCGGATTGGGAAAGAATATACCTTATGCCCTGTAAGGTTATCAGAAAAGAAATAAAAAAACAGTCTTGACACCAGGCTTTGTGAACCCAAATGGTATTTGGCACCCTTTTTTGTAAAAGAACCGTAGCCCGTAAGGAGGCCTGTGGCCGTATTGCGGGTTTCAGCTCCAATATGGTCCCATGTGAACCGGTGAGCGCCTAAATGAACCGTTTCCCGCATTACGGCTTTGCCTTCATGACGGGCTACAGGGAGCTATTCATAGTTGTACAACAATAATCCCTCGCTTTCGCTCGGAAAAGAATTTGGTACACGGAACCTGGGGGTGGGTTGTAAACACCCCCTAATAAAAAATCACCAAAACGCAGGCACATTGTTGGGACACGCTTTACCATGATGAAACCAGGCCAAATCGTCTAACCGGTCGGCCAGGGTTTTATCGCCGCAGGAGAATATTTCGGGAGAAACAAGTTATCGGTTGACTATGTGATAATGTTTAAGGATTATGCCCGGAACCTAAACATTAAGGTGTTTATCCGGTATGTTGTCATCAATAAAATCCGCAGTTCACGGGCTCATGTTGTGCGCTTTGTTATCGTTTGGCGTTATACCCGGCGTTACCGCCGCTCCCAGACCTTTTATTATTGATACCGACGTCGGAGTCGATGATATAGTGGCTATCCTGTATGTATTGCAGCGGCCGGACATTGTTGTCAAAGCGGTTACCATCGCGGCCGATGGCAATGCGCATTGCCGTCCGGCTTTGGCCAACACACTGGGTTTGCTGCAAAAAATGGGACAAGCGAATATACCGGTGGCTTGCGGCCAGGAAAAGCCTTTGATAGCCTCGCATCGTTTTCCCGATTTCGTACTGGAAGAATCGGATACGCTCGCTCATACGGCCCAATTGTTGCCAGAAGTTCGGGTAAAGTCGCGACACAATGCCGTGGATTTAATGATTCATACCCTGAGGAACTCTCCCGAACCCGTGACCATTCTGGCGATAGGCCCCTTGACCAATCTGGCTCAGGTGTTGCAAAAAGACCCTGAGATAAAAAAGAAAATCCGGATCATTTATATCATGGGCGGAGCAATCGATGTACCCGGAAACATCCCAGAAGTGGCTCCTGATATTCACAACGAAGCGGCCGAATGGAATTTTTATCTGGATCCCCATGCTGCCAGGATGGTACTGAGCAGGAATATTCCTGTGGTATTGATCTCACTGGATACTACAAATCAAATCCCGGTCGATATGGCGTTTTACCATGCGATCAAAGCCATGCGTCCCGCGCCCGGGACTGATTATGTATTTGCGCTGCTTCATAACGGTATGTCGATGATTCGTGATAATAGCTGGTTTTTCTGGGATCCACTTGCGGCAGTGATTGCCAGTGATGAATCCATAGCTACTTTTAAAACTCGACGGATCAGTGTGTTGCTTGCCCCGGAAAGCCGGTCTGGAGCAACCGTGGTTGATAACCGTCATGGTTATGATGTCCGGGTGGCGGATACCGTCGACAAACCGGCGTTTGAACGGCTCCTGTTGCGTTATCTTAATCAACCGGTTGGAAAAGTCTGAGCGCTTCTGGTACCATCCTTCCGGGCATAATTCGGTGCGCAGAACCTGGTTTGGTCATGTAACATGATGTATCAATATTCCACTTATGATTCGGTTTATCACGGTCAGTATGAAGGCGGTATTACTCTGGAAGAGTTAAAACCGTATGGCGGGTTTGGACTTGGTACATTTGATGCCCTTGAGGGGGAGTTGGTCGCTTTCGGGGATCATTTTTATCATTGCGTCGACGGGCGATGTACACCGGCGACGATGGCCTCAAAACTGGCCTGGGCTGCAGTGTGTCACTTTAACGAGGATGACAGGATCATTCTGGAAAAGCGGGCGTATGACGATTTTAAAAACAATGTCCTTCGTTTGTGCGATTTTGCACAAAGACTGGTTGCTATTGAACTTCAGGGCATGTTTGAGCACATCACACTGACCAGCACCAAAAAACAGAAAAAACCTTACCCGTCTATAGAAACAATCATTGAGGAAGCCATTCATTTTCCTCACAGCTCGGTGGATGGCGTTGCCGTCGGCTGGTTTGCGCCGGCTTGTTTCGGTGGTATAAAAAGCCCCGGGTTTCATTTTCATTTTGTTGACCGGACAAAAAACGTCGGCGGTCATGTTGTCGATTTTTCCGGATTTTCCGGGCAAATGAGACTTTGCTATCCCAAAGGATTCCGGGTTGATTTTTATAACAAAGCCTGTCAGGACACGCCTGACAACATAAAGAAAGCGTAAGCCGGACAAGGCGTCCGACTATGGCCACCCTGAATTTTATTTCGTTAATTTCCTGATGGCGTCATCGATATCATCGACTTCGCCTGAATAATGATAATAAATTCTTTGATGTTTGCAGTCGATGATGCAAAGCTGTTCTTTGGGTTGATCATCAATCTGTTTGAAAATCCAGTAGATTCCATCCTTGTTTTCACGTTTAATATCCTTTAACAAATCGAGCATTTTATCTTCTTCAATTTCAGCGTAGGTGCATACCAGGCTCGATGTATTATCAGCCGTTATTTTGTATCCGAAATGGTTTTCTTTCATAATCGCAGCCTCATATGGGTCGTTTTTCCAAGTATGTTTCAATTAAATCCGGTGTTACTGGTTTACTGAATAGATAGCCCTGCACTTCATCACAATTTTGCTTTTTCAAAAAATTCATTTGTTTTTGCGTTTCCACACCTTCCGCAACCACTTTGAAATTAAAACTTCGCGCCATGGCAATAATAGCTTCAATAATGACTTCATCACTGCGTGAAGTCGAAATATTCTGGACGAAAGATTGATCTATTTTCAAGCGGTCTATATGCAGTTGTTTTAAATAATTCAAGCTGGAATTGCCCGTTCCGAAATCATCCAGGACTATTTTAACGCCAATTTCCTGTAACTGGTTGATCACTCTAATAATATCCCGATTAGTGATCACCACGTTTTCCGTGATTTCCAGCTCAATCAGCTCGGGCTTAATCTTGTATTCCTCCAATATGTCCTTGAGCATGCCGGCAAAATTGGCTTGTTTCAACTGCTGGGTCGCGACATTCACCGCTATCGGTACCAACGGTAATTTTTTCTTTTTCCAGGTTAGCAGTTGTCGGCAGGCTTCCCGTATGACCCACTCCCCTATACGAATAATCAAACCGGATTCTTCCGCCGCGGGAATGAAATCCAAAGGGAGTAATAATCCTTTTTTCGGGTGTTTCCAGCGTATCAACGCTTCGACGGATAATAAAATATGGTTTTCAATATCCAGTTGCGGTTGGTAATATAAGATAAATTCCTCTTTCTCTATAGCCCGACGTAATTCGGCTTCCTGTTTGAACTGTTTGTCGGCGTGTTCATTTAATTGCCTGGTATAAAATTGGAATTGATTGCCCCCTTGTTCTTTCGCCTGATACATGGCCAGATCGGCATTTTTTAATAATTTATCCACGTTTTTGCCGTCAGAGGGAAAAACGCTTATGCCGATGCTGGGGGTGATGAGAATTTCCCGTTTGGCCACCCTGAAAGGATGTCTGAACGATTGCAGCACCCGGGTAGCCACATTGACAATACTGTTGCTATCGGCCAGCTCCGGTACAATCATGACAAATTCATCGCCACCCAACCTGGCCAGGGTGTCTTCCTTGCGGACTAATCCCAGCAGGCGTTTGGCTATCATACGCAGTAACTCATCGCCTATGGCATGACTTAAACTGTCGTTGACTAATTTGAATCTATCCAAATCAAAAAATAAAATACCGAATCGCTGTTTATGCCGAAGGGCATATTGCATATTGTTCTCTATTCTGTCGGTCAGGAGAACCCGGTTGGGTAGACCGGTCAGCATGTCATGAGAAGCCTGATATTCCAGTTTCCTTTCAAGATTGGCGCGCTCCGTCACATCGCGAAAACTCCAGACACGGCCAATGATGTTGTCATTTAAATAATGCGGTTGTGAATAGCATTCGAAAATCTTGCCGTTCTTAAGTTTTGTCAGAAATTGATTGGTTTCCTCAATATGTTCCTTGAAATGCGTGATATGGGAGAGAAACTGGCTGGGTTTCAATATCTTATCAAGAATATAGTCCATGAGTTCCTGGCCGTTTTTTTCTTTCACCATGGAGTCGTCAATAGGCCACATGGTCAGGAATTTGGAGTTGCAGTCAATAATAATGTTGTCCAGATCAAGAACCAGGATGCCGTCCGCCGACGATTCAATCGTTGATCTTAGTAAAGAGAGCGATTGCTGCAGGGATTCCGTACGCTCATCAACCGTTTGCTGTAGAATTTCCGTATGGTGTTTGGAATCCTTGGCCAGAAGCCATTTTCTCGTTAAGGCACAGGCCAGTTGTCTGACTGCTACGGTATCAAACGGTTTTTTCAGAATAAGATAATTATCGCCCATGCCTAGTTTTCTAACGGTTTCTTCCCAGGAATAATCCGAATAGGCGGTACAGATGACAACCTGAATATCCGGATCTACTTCCCACATGCGTTTTATGGTTTCTATGCCATCCCAGCCGGGCGGCATACGGACGTCTACAAAAGCCAGCGCATAATGCTGTCCCGCCTGCAGAGCAGACTTGATTTTTTCAACCCCTTCACGGCCCTGGGACGCGGTTTCGAATATAAACTCCGGCAAGGAATACTCGGAATTGTCCTGGGTTTTATTATTTAGGGTGATATCGTCGCCAAAGAGTTGCTGATCCAGTTCCGATAATTCAGTGATGGGGTTTGAGGTTGTCAATACCTTGATAAAATCCCGGTGAATGGCCGGATTGTCATCGATGATCATGATGCGCAGTTGAATGTCATTCATTGAATATCCCCTCTTTGCCGGCATGTGTCTTGACGGGAAGTGTCAATATGAATCGGGATCCTTGCCCTGTCCCCGGGCTTTTTGCGAGCAGGGAACCCCCCATTTCCTGGGCTGATAAAGCAGCGCTGTGCAAACCAAAACCATGGCCGTTTTCCTTGGTGGTGAAACCAAAGGAAAAAATCTTGTCCAGATTGTCCGGAGCGATACCAACCCCGTTATCGCTGATGATGATTTGAACGTTTTGTCGTTTCTGATCTTTGATGATGAGCTTGATTTCCTTTATTAACGCTTCAGAATCAAGTAATACCGCGTCTCGGGCATTTTGAATCAAATTGACCAGGATTTGTAACAATTTGGATTTGTCCGCTTCTATAAGCGGGCATGCTTCAAACTCACGGGTAATTTCAATAGCGTCATCCTTGGCGGAGCTCATGGACATATTGATCGCTGTTTCTATCACTTCAGGGACGTATATTTTTTCATTCATGCTGGATAAGCCGCTTACGGATTTCTGCATGGCCACTATTTCTTTAATATGATGAATGTCATTTAATAAATTATCTACCTCAATGCTGTTTTGCTGTTGTTCCTTGATGATGACCTGAGATATGGCGGACAGATATTTCGGAATCAGCTGCCCTTTGGGATCCTTGCCAAGAAAGTCGACGATGTTGTCGGAATGCTCATGCAGCATTTCTATGATTTTAATAAATTTTTCATGATAAGGCTGTGCGTAGCTGTTTTTTAATAAACTGACGGAGACATTGGAGCTGTTTAAAATATTTCCTATGTTGTGAAGAATGGTGGCTGCTACTTCGGCCATACCGGCTCGTCTGGCCGTATCAAGGAGCCGCTGATTTAATTCCCTGATTTTTTCTTCGGCTTCCTTATCCTGATGTATGTCTATAATAACGCCGGATAACTCTTTTTCTCCTTCCTGGCACTGCCCGATGGTCCGATACCAACGGTATGTCCCTTCCGGATTTCTGACGCGAATTTCACATTCGTAATCAATATGGTGTTCTAACGCGTCCTGCACCGCTTTTTCAAACTCATAGCGGTCTTTTTCATGAACCAGTTCCATAAACTCCTGGTAGGACGGTGGTTTTTGGGATGGGTCGAGATGGAATATGGTAAATAATTCTTTTGACCAGAGAGCATAGTCGGTTTTACCGTCATAGTACCAATAGCCAAGGCGGGCAAGGTGTTGCGCTTTTTCCAGTTTTTCATTCAAGCCCAACAGTTCCCGGGATGAAATTTCCATGGAGCGTTCGTGTAAATAACGCTCTTGTTCCGCCTCGATGTAGGCTTTATTAACCCGCGACAAAAAATCAACCCAGTTTTCCGGATTATCGGGCATTTTATCCGGTGATAAATGTGTCTTATCCAGTTGTCGTTTTAATAATTTATGAATGTCCATAACTTAATTATAATTATTTTCCTTTATAAACAATTTATTACGACTCATAAAATGTGGTAATTGTCATGGTTTGATTATGTAGTTCGCAATTACCGACCGTATAAGGTGATAATTCCCCGTAGGAATAAAATCCGACTTGTGTCGTTCCTTCCGGTAAGGACTCCAGGGTTGATTCAATTTCCTCTTCGGTTCGCTCGCCTAATAACAAACGCCTGCCTACACAACTGATGTCAATGGCCAGCACAGGTCTGTTGATGTCCCCGGGCTTGTCAATCATGCGTGTTTTGGCCAGTTCTCCAGCTTCATTGGCACTGTCAATCAGGCGATCGAAATTAGCCCGCATTAGCTGTGCGTAACAACCCGTTGGAATATCACCGGCAAAGATTAAAGACTGGTTGTTTTCATCAACGGCAAGAATGGTACGTACCAGCTGGAAGGGTTTTTTCGCGCTCGGTTCACTGATTGCCAAAGGATATAGCAATCCTGAAGAGGGGAGATCCGCTGCTTTATCGCCCAGGTATTCTTTATAAAGCTGTAAGGCGGGCTGATAATCCAGTTCATACAACACGTTGGCTTCTGAACGGGTGACTCGTCGAACCGGTCCAAAGATGTCCCAGCCCCCTTTTGAGGCGTGTCCTACATGAAGACGGTTACCATAAAAACCTATCGCGACCACATAATTACTCAGGAGATCGCCATTTAAAATAGTCCAGGTCTTCTTAAAATCACTGCCGTCTCCGGCTAACCCTCCGGTTATAATCAGGTTATCTTTTACGCCGGTGTTTAAGCCTTTTACCAGTTCGGAGCCATTCACGTTTAAACCATCGGATAATACGAAGATGCTGCGAAGATCCGGGTCTTCCAGTTGTTCTGCTATGGATTGCCCGGCCTGGATGGAGTTCTGCGAGCCATTGACTTCCGCCTTGGCAATTTTCAACTCGGTATGATGAAATTTGGCGACGACTACGGAAAGACTTTTATCGACAATGGTGTTTTTAAAAATTTCCCCGGCACTGGAGCAGCCGATTATTTTTGAATGGTTATAAGCGGCTGATAATTCCTTGATGGGACTGGTATCATAGATAAACTCCGGAGCTGCGAATATCAGCACCAGAGTATGTTCCGAATCGAGTTCGGGGAAGCGTTCCAGACTCCATCCTTTGTCTTTAGTATATTGAAATGCCTCAAGTTCCATGAGTTCTCCCCAATTCATCTTTATGGTCTGATTGCTATGCTCTTATCAGCCAAAGATTTCTTCTTCCGGTAATGATGTTCTTTGTTAAAAAGTATAGTATAAATATGTCCCAAAATGACAATGAATATATCATTGTCTTTCTCATGTAGCCCGTCATGAAGGCTTCGCTGTAATGCGGGATAACGCTCATGTGAGTATTTATTGTTTACGGAGTCCAAATTGCGAATTGCAAAACAAAACTATTCCTTGTACTGTTCTGGAAATCCAAATAAACAAAACGATGGCAATGACCATGATTATAAAATCAATGTTAGCGGGAATGCTTGCATGCGTTCTGGGACAAGCCCATGCGATATGTGTCAAAAATGAAACGGATTTTAACCTGTATTACGAGATTTATAATCTGAATACCGGTTGCCCGGTTCCCAAGGTAAAGTTTCACAGCGGTATTCTTCATGGCCAGCAAACAAAATGCCACGCCCATTCGCCAAACGACGGCGACGATTGGAAAATTTACCGCCATGACTTGATTAAAATATTTAAAATTAATAAAAACAACGAACGCGTCCGGGCCTGCGAGAAAAACGTTATGGGCATACTAAATACCCTGGAAGTGAATTACCATGACTGGTCTGATACATGGTGGTGTCTTGATGACAGTGATGATGAGGACTAGTAACATGTTCTTTGCACAAGACCAGTAGCCCGTGAGGAGGCTTTCGGCCGCATTGCGGGTTTCATGATCCCGCATTTCGGCTTCGCCTTCATGACGGGCTACAAAAAAAGGACAAATCACATACCTTTTTGCTGCTTTAAACAAAATAATTCTGGCTCATTCAGTGATAAATACACGGAACAAGGATGAAAACGGTTTTAATTACAGGAATCAGTCGAGGGATTGGATTGGCCGCAGCCAGGAAATTTCTGGCGGAAGGATGGCAGGTCATCGGTACGTCCACGAGCGGTAAAACGCCGGTTACCCATCCTTGCCTGAAAATTTTCCCTCTGGACTTGAGTGATTCCCTATCCATTCAAACGTTGGCCAGTCAATTGCCTCCGCTGGATTTGTTAATCAACAACGCCGCGATATTACTGGAATCCGGGGCGGATGTTAAAGTGGATATGGGGTTGTTAAAAAAAACATTTGCTGTGAATGTATTCGGCACTATCGAATTAACGGAACATTGCATTGATAAATTACATAAAAACGCCCGGATCATTAATATCTCTTCCGGTTGGGGGACGTTCAGTTCCAATAATTCGGCAGGTCAGCCGCAGTATAAAATGTCCAAAGCCTGCCTCAATATGTATACGGTTCTGTTAGCGGCAAGACTGCCGGATATGTGCGTGTCAGGACTCGATCCTGGCTGGGTGAAAACCGATATGGGGACGGAAAAGGCGCCTACACACCCGGAACAGGTGGCTTCTGAAATTTATAATCTGGCCTGCACTTCCAAAAAAAGCGGGTATTTGTGGAGCAGGGGACATATCAGGGACTGGTAGTGCTTCCATTTGGTTTTGCATGGTTTTAATTCTTAAAAAAAGTCTACGTCCCGCGACTTGTTTAACCACTTAAACCGGCGATGTATTTAATAATGATCCCGGCGCCCTTTTTATCCTGACTCAGCAACGATTGATAAAATTGTATGATGATTTCGGCGGCCTGTTTTTTGTCCAGAGAGGCATTGTCCGGTTGCTGAAAGGTCATTTCAACGGATTGGGCGCCGTATTTTTTGGTGAGCCGGTCAAAAATGCCGTTAAGCAGGAATTGCGCATGGGCGAGATCGTTTTTAGATAATGGCGATTGAGGTGAGCGCAGTGCGCTGCGTATGATGTTCTCTTTGGCGTGGAGCAGGTTTTTTATTTGTTTTTTTGAGGCGTTAACCAATAATCTGTTGATGTTGGTATCATTAAATCGATTGGGAAACTCGGACGCCAGAACCAGAGTGGGATTCATTTCATAGAGTGTTTTGTAGTAACGCACGGTGGATTCAGCCTGGTTGTAGAGTGCCTCGTTAGAAGAAAAGACCGCACATTTCATCACTTCCGAGTTCACAAATTCACTGGTGAGAGAAATCACATTCCTGGAATGATTATGAATAATATCTTTTTTAACCCGCACGACATAATGTTTAAAATCAGCAGGTGACTTTTCAGCGAGCAAGGCAAAAAGCGGGGTGTTTTTTTTGACATCGGACTCAAAAACCCAGGCTTGGTAATAAGGAATGCCCAGAATATTGACCAGACCGAGGCTCAGGATAACGACCGAAATTGATAACCAATAGGACTGTTTGGAGCGGACTTTAAAAAAACGAAGTATCGCTGCTGTGGTAAGCGCCGTTAACAGGCCGACTCCAAGGTATAAGCCGATTAAGCCAAACATGATCCATTTGCCCGGTTATTTTTTGTTTATTTAAGAATAGTCTGAAATGGACAATACGGTGAAAAAAACAAAAAATTCTTTCTACAAGGGCGCGTGGGTATTGTCCATGTTTTTTACAATAGATGCTTCATGAGGTCTGTTTGACCGGAAACAGCATTATGCTCTGATAATAAAGTAAATTTCATCCGGGACGATAACGTGATCATCGCTGGACTATAACGGAATGCAATGATTGATAGGAATAAAAAATCCGTTAGAAAATCCTGGACGGGATAACGGTTATGACGGCTTCACAAGCGGAAGAAAAAAACATTGCTTCCAAATGGCAATTATTGTTGGTATACAATCTTTACCGTGTCGGCTGTGTGTTGCTTTTTTGGGGAATTTTTCTTTATCAAGTCACGGGAATGGAGGAAATCGATTATACGCTTCTGGGGTTAAACAGTATCTATCTGTTTCTCGCCTGTATATTTCTTTACCTGAAATATATTGAAACGCCTCGTTTTGAAACACAGGTTATCCTTTCCGGAACCATTGACGTTATCGTGCAATCGCTGTTAATCAGCTTGTTGAGTTATCCTCGTTTCTGGATAGGTATTCTGTTGAATGCGACCATTGCGGCTTTAAGTATCCTTGTTCCCGGGCGTCTTGCCATTTTCTTTGCATCCACCGCCAGTTGTATGTTGCTCGGCTTCAGTATTTTTCAATACGGTTATCATGATTCGGATAATTTAAACAATTTTTTTTACAGCGGCGTTTATGGCGCCGGTATTTTTGCGACAGCCATCACAGCCTGGTATCTGGCGAATCGGGTGCGGACGAGTGAAACAATTGCCGCCCATCGCAGTTATGAATTGGCGAATATGCAGAGAATTAATCAGTATATCGTGGAGCGTCTGCATTCCGGTATCGTATACTTGGACGCGAACAATAACATCAAACTAATCAATGACGCCACGCGAAAATTTTTTAATTACCCTGAACAAACGGAACTGAATTCGTTAGTGCAGTTATCCTCGGAACTCGATAAAAAATATAACTATTATCTTGATAAAGTGGGCGATGATCTTCGTCCTGCCAAAACAATGATTGAAGATCCTCATCTGTTGGTTCATTTTTTTCCAACCGTTGTCGAAAACCGCATTACCGTCCTGGTTTTGCTGGAGGATATGACGGCTGTTTCGCAACAGGCTCAGCAGTTAAAACTGGCGGCTCTTGGTCGTTTTTCAGCAAGTATCGCCCATGAGCTGCGTAATCCGCTTGGCGCTATCGCCCATGCCGCCCAATTGCTGGGAGGAAATAATCCGCTCCATAGTGATGACGCGCGATTGCAGCAGCTTATTCTTAATAATTGTAATCGCATGAACTCCATTATCAAAAACGTGATGCAATTATCGAGAAGGGAGCAGTCGCAACAGCAATCCATCGAGTTATCGGCCTTTCTTGAGCAATTTAAACATGATTTCTGTGCTTATAATCCTTGCCATATTGAAATAGAGCTGCCCGAATCGTCCATGCTGTCGTTTTATTTTGATAAAAGTCAGCTGGAACAAATTTTGGTTATACTTTGTGATAACGCGATACAACATGGACGTGATGGGCAGGATCAAGTGTTGATATCCATAAAAGTCCGGCAACTGGAGCATACCATGCAATTGATGGTTTGCGATCGGGGGCCTGGTGTGGCTGATTCCATGAAAGATACCATATTTGAGCCGTTTTTCAGCACGGTTCGTACCGGTTACGGGATGGGATTGTTCATTGCCCGCGATTTATGTGAAATCAACCAGGCTCGTCTGACGGTAAGCAACATGGAAACAGGTTGTTGTTTTACAATTACCTTAAATGAGACGAGAGAGATGCTGCTATGAGTAAGTCCAAGATTCTGATCATTGATGACGAACCTGATATTTGCGAATTATTGTCAATCACCTTAAACCGCATGGGATTAAGCTGTGAAACGGCGAACAGTTGCCAGCAGGGAATGAACTATATTAACAGGCACGACTACTCACTGGTATTAACGGACATGCGTCTGCCGGATGGGGACGGTATTGAACTGGTTAAACACATTCAGAAAAACAAACCCCAGATCCCTGTGGCAGTCATTACGGCCTATGGAAATGTGGAAGGAGCCGTCAATACCTTGAAAGCGGGGGCTTTTGATTATGTATCCAAGCCCATTGATTTACCTATGCTTAAGGAACTCGTGAAAACCGCGTTATCCATGCAACAAAACCCCATGGCGGCCGGCGATGACAGATTGCTCGGCGATAGTCCGGTTATGAGGGAGCTTCGGCAGAATATCGGCAAACTGGCCCGCAGCCAGGCGCCGGTGTTTATTCTTGGCGAGTCGGGGGTGGGTAAGGAGCTGGTGGCTCAATTGATTCACAGCGAAGGGCCGCGCAGCGACAAACCTTTTATTCCGGTTAATTGCGGCGCCATTCCTTCGGAATTAATGGAGTCGGAGTTTTTTGGGCATAAAAAAGGAAGCTTTACCGGCGCTATTTCCGATAAAGACGGTTTGTTTGTCGCAGCGCAGGGGGGGACGTTATTTCTGGATGAAGTCGCTGAATTACCGGTAACCATGCAGGTTAAATTGCTTCGCGCCATTCAGGAAAAAGCGATAAAACCCATCGGCGAACATAATGAAGTCCCGGTGGATGTCAGGATTCTTAGCGCCAGCCATAAAAATTTACAGGATGAAATCGCATCAGGACGATTTCGGCAGGATTTGTATTACCGGGTTAACGTTATTGAACTGCAGGTACCCGCGTTGCGGGAGCGCATCTCGGATATTCCGGGGTTAGCTAACCATATTCTGCAAAATCTGGCAAGTCAGCAGAATCGTAATATTGAGCCGTTGTCCAGGGCATGTATTCAGCGTTTGCAATCGTATCATTTTCCAGGAAATGTCCGGGAGCTTGAAAATATTCTTGAGCGCGCTCTGGCTATGTGCGACGGTGAAGCGATTGCCGTAGATGACATCCACCTTCCGGTTACGCCAAGCAAGGCGGCAACAGAATCATCATGCGAATCTGCCGCGAAAAACCTTGACGGCTCTCTTGTTGAGCATGAAAAGGAACTGATACTGAACGCACTGGAAAAAACGAAATGGAATAGAACGGCGGCAGCCAGATTGTTAGGGGTCAGTTTCAGAACGTTACGGTATCGACTGAAGAAACTGGGGCTGGACTAGTCCCTTTTTTGTAGTGTTTCCTGTTACGGGAAAACATTCCTTCGGGCGCTCACCTGTTCCCCTGCTACAACATTGGACCATGAAACCCGCAATACGGCCGCAGGCCTCCTTACAGGTTACCGTTCTTTTGTAAAAAATGGTGCCGGGGCATTTTTGGTCGCGGAACCTATCTATCGGATTGAAATTTGACTTCCTCAATCATGGCTGCAATTCTTGCCTGCAGATAATGATCCTTGCCGGCCAGTTTTCCAGCTACCTGTAATTGTCTGAGCGCCTCTCTGGATCGGCCTTGTAACAGGTAGCATTGGGATTGCGTAAAATAGGCGTAACTTTTAAGCCGAGCGGCCGATTGTGCCTGGGCCAACGTTTCGCATAAGGGAAGATCATGTTTAAATTGCCGGAATCCCCTCAGTAACGTGCCGACTGCTTTGTCAGGCTGTCCGGCTACCAGAAACCCCTGGGCGGAAATCATGATGACCGCGTAATTTTCGGGGTAGTTTGTTTGTAGATTCTGTAATCGTTGCATGGCCGCATCAAATTGTTTATTACCGGTTTCCGCTTCCGCCATAGCCAGTTGAAAATAAACATTTTCAGTATCTTTCCCTAATAACGAACCCAGAAGAGATTGCGCCTCTTTAAATTGATTAATGTGCATCAATGCCAGCGCATGGCCGTATCGGCATGCTGTGTCGCCATTGGTACGTCGGCATTCTTTTTGGTAATAATCAAGAAGTTGCTTGCTGTTTTCAACGGCCGTATTGCGGATTAATTCTTTAAACAGGCGATAATCCGGCGAGTCCGGGTAATGGCGCTTTTTCAGGCGGCTACTGCGGTTTTCAGCTTCCGCAATACGGTCTTCATCCAATGGGTGGGTGCGTAAAATCGCTGGTATATTGGCCGTATAATAATAACGCGAATTACTCTGCATTTTTTTAAAAAAGGCAGCCATGCCGCGTGGGTTGAGTCCGGATTTAATCAGCATGTTAATACCGATACGATCGGCTTGCTTTTCATTCGAACGGGTGAAATTAATGCTGTCCTGGGCAAAACCGTTTAAGGAAGCCATCATGGCGCCGCTCGCGAGGGTGGGATTGATGATCCCAAGGGCGATGGATGCCAGAAGGGAAGCGAGCATGGGGATGCGCATTTGTTTTTGATGCTGAATCATGCTGTAGAGATGATGCAGACGAACATGCGCTATTTCGTGCGCCATGACGGCGGCCAGCTCGTCTTCGTTGTCTGTGGCGAGAATCAGTTGCGTATTAATACCAATATAGCCGCCCGGGCCGGCAAACGCGTTGATTTCATTTGATTTGACAATGAAAAAATAAGGCGTGGGCATTTGTTCAAATTGAGCGAGCCGTTTACCGAGGTGATTAATGTATTGTTTGGCTAATGGTTGACGAACCACGCTGTCTGACTGGTTAATGAGCTCAATAAACTGTTTTTCAAGTTCTTCCAGTTCTTTGGTGGAGTAGGGGTTGTAGGCGTAGGCGGATCCTGCCAACAGATAGGCGCCGATGACAAACAGAATGAATCCATGGCGTGTCATTGTCTTTAAGCGTGTCTTCAGGAAAGAAGCGTAACAACGGATTGACCCGCGAATCATTGGATTATCCCCACAAGAAACTGAAATATGATAAAACAGATTGCATCCGCTTGGCAAAAATTTCGGAACGCACTCTCCTGATCACTCTGCCCTACTACTCTCAAATTGAATAATTTGTTATCATATCCTGATTTTCAGATATTGATTAAACTATGCACAGAAACGGTATGCTGAAGGCGCTGGAACAGGCTTGGCTTGGAAGGGGAAGCTGTTCGCCAAATCCTGGTGTGGGCGCCGTGGCTGTGCGTGATGGTAATATTGTGGCGAGAGCCTGGCATCAGGGGGCCGGTAATCCGCATGCGGAACAAGTCGTATTGCAGCAACTTGCAAAGAACGCGAGAGGCGTTACCTTGTATGTCACCCTGGAACCTTGCAATCACTGGGGCAGAACGCCGCCTTGTGTGGACGCGATTATTAAAGCCGGCGTGTCCACCGTGGTTTACGGATTTCATGATCCGAATCCTGTTGTTGCCGCTAATGACACCCCTTCCCTATTACGTGCTCACGGGATTGAAGTCATTCATTACCCTATGGATGAGATCGATTGTTTTTATCAAAGCTACGCCCATTGGATCAACACCGGAAAACCCTGGGTAACCGCTAAAATGGCGCAGAGCCTGGACGGAAAAATTGCCGGGGTTGATGGGCGGCCTGTGGCATTGTCCAATCCATCATGCGGTGAGTTTACTCATAAGCAACGATTACATACGGATGTGATTGTAACAACGGCCCAAACGGTGATTCGGGATAATCCCCGGCTGAATGTCCGGTTGGGCGACACGCAACGGGGAAAGCCGCTAGCCATTATTGATCGCACGCTGAAACTGCCGGAAAACGCCGCCGTCCTTGAGACGGCAAGCCATTGCCATATTTATCATGATGAACAATATCCGGTGGTTAAGCCGTTGGCCAGGTGCCGTTATCATCCCGTGCCGTCGAGGCATGGTCGTCTGGATTTGGATTTTATTATAACGCATCTGGGGAGGCTGGGCTTTCATGATGTCTGGGTAGAGGCGGGGGGGCGGCTTTTTTCGGCGTTGCACGACGACGGGCTGGTAAATCGAACTTTTTTATATATTGTTCCTGAATTATTAGGTGAAATGGCTACCTCTGGTTATCATGGCGACCAGATTTTCAAAAGAAATCATACCGTTTCATGGCATGCCAGGCAAAATAACATGATATTACGCCTGGATTGGCTGGAGGATGGATGTTTACCGGATTGATTGAACATAGGGCAGAGGTATTGGCTAATAATCCGATTGCAGAGGGTCGGCGGTTGATTATCCGTTCGCCCTGGCCTGCTACGGAGTCGGGGGAGAGCATCGCTGTTAATGGTGTGTGTTTGACCCGGTTGCCATGCCCTGATACGGAGTTGTGGTTTGATCTTTCTCCGGAAACGTTGTACAGAACGACTCTGGGACAGTTAAAAAAAGGAGATGAGGTTAATCTGGAACGAGCCATGACGGCCCATACACGTTTTGGAGGACATTACGTCAGTGGTCACGTTGATACCACAGCCTGTTTGAGCAAGAAGACTTGTGTTGGTGACTATCTGGAACTGGTGGTTGATGATTTTTCCGTAAATGCCGGTTTGTACCTGCTTCCCAAAGGCAGTATCACACTGGACGGGATCAGTTTGACGATTAATCAGGTTGAAAAGGGTTCCATACAATTGATGATAGTACCCCACACGCTTGTCGTGACGACCTTGAAGCAAACTGAAATTGGCCATCGTTTCAATGTGGAGTTTGATTATTTGACCCGAATTGTTGCGCATCAACTCAACATATCGGGACAGTTAAAGAATGAGGTTTATTCATGACCAGCCCTTTTGCCAGTATTGAACTAGCTATCGCTACCCTGAAAGCAGGACGAATGATCATCTTGCTGGATGACGAGAACCGGGAGAACGAAGGTGATTTGGTAATCGCCGCGGAACATGCGACACCGGAAGCCATCAATTTCATGTCTCGATTCGGACGCGGGTTGATTTGCCTGCCGATGTCCGAGGAATTGATTGATAAATTACAGCTTCCCATGATGACCAGCCGCAACCGCTCTCCTTTCGGTACGGGGTTTACCGTGTCCATTGAGGCGGCCAGCGGTGTTGCTACCGGTATATCAGCCGGTGATCGGGCACGAACCATACAAGTCGCCATTGACCCGCAAAGCGGCCCTGACGATGTGATCTCGCCCGGCCATGTTTTTCCCTTGCGTGCCAGAACGGGTGGTGTGTTATGCCGTCAGGGGCAAACCGAAGGCAGCGTGGATCTGGCTCGTTTGTCCGGTTGTATTCCGGCGGCGGTTATTTGTGAAATCATCAATGATGACGGCACTATGAGTCGTCGCGATCAGCTGACTGTGTTTTCCGAAGAACATGATATACCGATGGTTACTATCCATGATTTGATAGAGTACCGCATTCGCCATGAGACATTGATCAGGGCGGAGGCCGTGACGGACATTCCGTTGCAGCAGCATGGACAATTCACCATGACGGTCTTTAATAATGATCTGGACGACGCCGAGCATTTTGCGCTGGTAAAGGCGCCGGTAATACCTGGTAAGGTACCTTTGGTCAGGATTCATTCGGAATGTATTACCGGGGATGTGTTCGGCTCGTGCAAATGCGATTGCGGCGAACAGCTGCAGCGTTCTCTTCATCTTATCGCAAAAGAGGGCGGTGTTTTAGTCTATTTGCGTCAGGAAGGCCGCGGTATCGGCCTGGCCAATAAAGTAAAAGCCTACGCCTTGCAGGAACAAGGTCTCGATACGGTGGATGCCAATATAAAACTGGGTTTTCCGGCTGATAATCGGGATTACGCGGTGGCCTATCAGATCCTGAAGTATCTGGGCATCGACGTGCTTCGTCTGATGACCAATAATCCTCAAAAAGTGAATACGCTGGAAAAATTTGGTTTAAAGGTGAGCGAGCGTGTGCCGTTAGCTATCGAGCCCAGAGAGACCAACAAAAACTATTTAAAAACCAAACAGGTAAAATTAGGTCACTTGATGACTATTGATTAAGGGTTGCTTATTTATGAAATTGATTAACGAAACCACGGCAGAACGCCGTACCTCTTTTCCGATTGCCCTGGTTGTGAGTCAATTTAATAAGGAAATAACCACGGTGTTGCGAGAAGGCGCCTTGCAGCGTCTGCGGGCGTCGGGATTTGATGACAAGGATATTCTGGTGGTGGAAGTGCCGGGCGCTGTTGAAATCCCATTGCTTGCCCGGCGTCTTGCCATGCAGCAAAAAGTGGAAGCCATTATTGCCCTCGGCGCGGTTATCCGGGGGGAAACCAGCCATTATGATTATGTTTGCGAGCAAGTCAGTTCGGGATGTCAGCAAGTGGCTTTGCAATACAATCTCCCGGTTGTTTTTGGTGTGTTAACCACGGAGAATGAAGAGCAGGCCTGGGATCGGTTAGGTGGTCAACATGGTCATAAAGGGGTTGACGCGGCAGATTGCGCCATCGCGATGCACACCATTCTTGGTCAATTATAAACCGGTAAGGGATGGCCTTGCCCACGTTGCCGGAGATTCCTCACCGTGTTCGGGATGATGTTTGCTGGTTACAGTTCCATGGAAACAAACCATAAACCCAAAAGAAATATATAAATATCTGTAAAAAGTGTGTTTTTTATGTTCTTCTTTTGATAAAATTTAATCCCGTTTATGTGAAAATTATTTTAGTCCACCAAAAACCGGGTGGATTTAGCACTTTAAAACGGGGTCACTCATGACAAAATATATTTTTATTACCGGGGGCGTTGTTTCATCCCTGGGTAAAGGCATTGCCGCCGCTTCCCTCGCAGCTATTCTCGAAGCCCGTGGCCTGACGGTTACGCTTATCAAGCTTGATCCCTATATCAACGTTGATCCGGGCACGATGAGTCCTTTTCAACATGGTGAAGTCTTTGTGACCAACGATGGCGCGGAAACGGATCTGGATCTTGGTCATTATGAGCGTTTTGTCCGAACCACCATGACCAAACGTAACAATTTTACCAGTGGAAAAATCTACGAGACCGTTATCAAGAAAGAGCGGCGGGGTGATTATCTGGGTGGAACCGTACAGGTTATTCCGCATATCACCAACGAAATCAGACGTTCCATTAAATTAGGTGCGGATGGCTTTGACGTGGCGATGGTTGAAATCGGCGGCACGGTTGGCGATATAGAATCGCTGCCTTTTCTGGAAGCGATTCGGCAAATGCGTATTGAGTTAGGTACGCAACGTTCCTTGTTTATCCATTTAACCCTGGTTCCCTATATTGCGACGTCCGGAGAAACCAAAACCAAGCCGACCCAACACTCCGTTAAGGAACTACGCTCCATTGGTATCCAGCCGGATATTCTCGTCTGTCGTTCGGAAAAACCGTTATCCATGGCTGACCGCGCTAAAATCGCCCTGTTTACCAATGTGGAAAGGGAAGGGGTGATCTCTCTGGAAGACGCCAAAAGCATTTATCAAATCCCCATGATTCTTCATCAACAAGGATTGGATGACATTGTAGTCAGAAAGCTGGGAATGACGGCGTTAAAGCCCGCCGACCTAAGCGAGTGGCAGGCGGTTGTGGATGCGCAAGCCATACAAACCATGACCATTAAAGTGGGTATGGTCGGAAAATACACGGAACTAAACGACGCTTACAAATCGTTGAACGAGGCGTTGCTGCATGCTGGAATCCATACGCAAACCAAAGTGGAAATCGTGTATATTGATGCGGAACTGGTTGAGAAACACGGTGTGGAGTTACTGAAAAATCTGGATGCCATTTTGGTGCCCGGCGGGTTTGGCGAGCGCGGGATCGAAGGTAAGATACAAGCCATACAATATGCCCGGGAGGAAAAGGTTCCTTTCCTCGGGATCTGCCTTGGCATGCAAACGGCGGTTATTGAATTTGCGCGGCATGTCGCGGGGCTAAAAGAAGCCAATTCCACGGAATTTGATAAAACAACACCCTATCCTGTGATTGCTTTAATCAGTGAATGGGCGGAAGCGGATGGCCGGGTCAATGTTCGTGATGAAAACTCGGATCTGGGCGGGACGATGCGGCTCGGTGCGCAGATTTGTTTGCTGGCTCCGGAATCACAGGCCTTTAACATCTATAAAAAACCGCAAATTATTGAACGTCATCGTCATCGCTATGAGGTGAATAACAGGTATGTGGACAGTTTGATAGGGCATGGTCTGATTGTTTCAGGTCGTTCCGGTGATGAATCGCTGGTTGAAATGATCGAGTTGTCGGATCATCCCTGGTTTATCGCCTGTCAGTTCCATCCCGAATTTACCTCCACGCCTCGTGACGGCCATCCGTTGTTTCAACAGTTTGTCCTGGCGGGACGAACCTATCATCAACAAAAGGATCAAGCATGAATTTATGTGATTTTAGAGTGGGTCTGGATTTACCCTTGTTTTTAATCGCCGGACCCTGTGTGATAGAAAGCGAAAGCATGGCGTTGGAAACAGCCGGTTATCTGAAGGAGTTATGTGCGCAATTAAACATTGCTTTCATTTACAAATCATCCTTTGACAAGGCCAACCGATCATCCATCAACAGTTATCGCGGCCCCGGATTTGAAAAAGGTCTGATGATTCTTGAGAAGGTCAAAGCCGAGGTCGGAGTTCCCGTGCTGACCGATGTGCATGAAGACACGCCTTTACTGGAAGTAGCCAGCGTGGTGGATGTTTTACAGACTCCGGCCTTTTTATGCCGGCAAACCAATTTTATTCAGAAAGTGGCTGCGATGAATAAACCGGTGAATATCAAAAAAGGGCAATTTCTGGCGCCCTGGGAAATGAAGCATGTGGTCGCCAAGGCCAAGGCAACCGGCAATGAGCAGATTATGGTATGCGAGCGTGGTGTCAGCTTTGGATATAACAATCTGGTATCCGATATGCGTTCGCTGCAAATCATGCGTGAAACGCAATGTCCGGTTGTTTATGACGCGACGCATTCCGTGCAATTGCCCGGGGGAAATAACGGCGTATCCGGCGGGCAGCGGGAATTTGTTCCGGCCTTGGCCAGAGCCGCCGTTGCAACGGGTATTTCCGGCCTTTTTATGGAAACGCATCCTGATCCGGACAAGGCGCTCAGTGATGGCCCTAACAGTTGGCCGTTACATCAAATGAAGCCATTACTGGAAACATTGATGGCCATTGACCGTGTTTTTAAAAACAGCCTTAATTCCGATCTGTAAATAAAAGAATCGTAGCCCGTAAGGAGGCCATCGGCCGTATTGCGGGGTATCCTGTTTCAATATTGTGCCGATAGAACAGGTAATTAACCGGGTGAGCGTTAATCACCCAATACAAAAAGTTATCCTATGATGCCTTTTTGTATTAAAGTATTTAACAGACTGGTTCTAAATAGTGTTTGTTTGAGTTTCTTCCGGTTTATAAACATGCAACCAATTGATATTGCCGCCAAGATCATCCATAAGCCCTTTGTTGGATTCCACCATTTTTTTAAAATTCTCCACGTGTTCCTGATACTCAAGCGGGTGCTCTTTCACAAAATCCGGTTGTATACCCAAATCGTTCTGAAACTCGATTATTTCCTCATAATGCTCTGTCATCGTTTCATCTTCATCAGTAGCGAGAAGCGTCGTATTCAGATGCTCGTGCATGACAATGGCAAAAGTACGCCAGATGGGATTGTCAAAACTTAAATCTGAAGCATACAAAAACAATTGAATGGTCTGATAATGGTCTATCGGTTCCTGCTCTTTTGGAATACTTTTCCCCTGCAACCCTAAAAATCCACGGGTATTTAACAGGTTTGATCCTACTTTCAAGCCGATATTTTCATTAAATTTCTTGTTGATTTGGGTATCTTCGTGGATTAAATTGCGATTTTTTAATTCCTTGAGTACATTAAAAAACTGTTGGGCTTTGGGAGTGTAATGCCCACTGTAGTCATCGATGTAATCAAGCCGGCCGTTATTGACTGCAAAAGTACCGCCATAAGCAACATAGCCGCCACTCTGAAAACTGGAGTGATGAAATTTACCCATTTCCGATAATCCGGCAAACAACTCACCTTGTGGCGAAAGCACAAATATCGCTCTCCCTTGTGCGTTGTTATGCGCATGCATTTCGGTGGTATCAAACGGGGCTATAGATAAGGCGGTTTCTTCATCAACAGGTTGATTAAGTTGCCATAAGCGCCCTTCAGAAGGCATTACCCGGAATTCTTCTTTTTCAAGAGGGGTCAGCATTGTAACGTTAAACAATTTATCGTGCACTTTATCTTGTTTGTTGACGTCCAATAGTTTACGGCTTCCCAGTGCTCGAAAATGATCGCTTATCCTGTGAAGTATTTTTTCTTCACGGCTTTGCTCTGTTCTGAATGGTCGCAGATGTTGCAGGGTTGTGTTTGGCAAGTAATTGGGCCATGTCCTCCTCATTGTCCTGCGCTGTTCAATGGTGTTTTCAATATCCGGACTATTACCAATAATTTCAATAAATCTGGCAGCCTGTTCCTGGATTTCAGAAATTTTATTATTGGCCGGCTCATGCGCCTGACAAGCGTCATATAGCGCAATGAGATTATCCAGTCTTTCATAAATGGTTGTATTTTGATACAGACGTCCCAGCGCACTCTGGATTTGAGTGTTTTCGATTCCATTTCCACTACTAAAATTTTCCCACTCCTTAGGTGTAATTATGTTATAAACTGGCATGAACCCACCTGAAAAAAATCACTTTGTTTAATTATAAGGCAATATTATTAAGAAATAATTAAAGAATTTTCTTTGTCATTTAGCCCTTGAAAAATAGATAAAAAAATTATCTTTCTTGCAAAAGCCACTATATTGGCACTTGCATATAAATAAACGAATTAGGTACAATTTGAACAATTTTAAACAAACAGAGAAAAAAATTGAATTCAATTGCAATGCCAACGGTTGATGAAATCAGGGATTCAGGATGGGCTGATTTGCCGCTAATCAATTGCCTGAATCAGTTATATCAGGCAACCGGTCTTCATGAGCGATTGGATTTACTAATTACCATTTATGAGTCTTGTCGAAACGCAGCGCACCCGGAACAAATAAAACTGGGTCATGTAGCCTCGGAAATGATTGGTATAATCTGCAATACCGATGACAGTTATCATGCCTCGCAAGCAAGAAAACGATATAAGGCTATTGATCCATTATATATTCCTAACCAGGATGTTCCTCATTTAAGCTCAACCGATCGGTTTTCCAGCCGTGACGAATTTTTAAAGAAACGACTCATTGAGCACATGGTTGCTAATAAGAAACATTACCTCCATGTACCTGCCCACCTTCAACGGAGTGATAAATTACTAAAAGTAATTCGCCTGAATGAAAAACAGAGAGAAGAATGCCGGGTACTCATAGCCAATGGACATTTGTGGCAATTCAAAATGCCTACCGAAGACAAACCACAGCTTGTTTTGGAAAAATTTGATACAAGCCATCACATTGCCCATTCCAAATACCACGGCAGAGTGATTTTTGTCGTTAGTCCATGGGGGGAATTATTTGCTTCCTCTTCGGAGCTGGGTAAATTTCATCATAGCAGCTTTCTTAATGGCCAGCCGGTGCTCATGGCTGGCATGTTAGAAGCAAGAGAAGGTAGTCTGACTTATATTAATGAACACAGCGGCCATTATTCACCGGGTGTGTTTGCATTCTATAATTTTTTAAAAATGCTGAAATCAAAAGGCGTTATTAACGATGACACCAAAATTCAATTGAAAAGAAATCAGGAGGGCGGGCTTGTTCTTGACGATGGACAGGTTCTAAATACGTCAGGATTTCTTGGCAGAAGAACCCACTCACCAGGACAAACCAATACGGCTCTTATTTCAGCCACGCACAAGATATTAACTCGATACAATGAATTGTTTGAATTAATTATCAGCGATTCCCAAATCGATGAACAATCCCCGCTATTGAGAAGTTTCGCCGTGTCTATGCTTGAATATCTAAGGCAAATTCCAGAGCCTGATGAACAAACTCAGTCTTCAATAGAAGAGCTGCAAGAATTTATTTCCGACGGCATAAAACCAAGTGTTCAAGAGTTAACAACCCATTTAATGACTGTCAAATCATTTTTACTGGGAAAAGGTTTGCCGGATACGGCCTGGATAGATGAGTTTTTGAGCCAGTATCAAAACGATAGAGTCGACGACATGGTGCGTTACTTAGAAAACACTGATTCCGGCTTTATTGAGGCACTTCTTAATGCCTGTATTCATAGCGACTTTGAGCAAACGGATTTGGAAAATATAATAAAAGACAATCACAGTGATCCGGAAACCATAATTATCGCTGTAATGAAGGTACTTTCCAAATGTAAAGTTTCCCCCATGAAACCATTCACCGATATGACTTTAAGTGAATTTTGCGCCTGGACTTTAAGTAAAATCAAACATGGCGATGAGTTAGTTCTTTCAGATTATAATTTAAGCCATTTGAGTATTGCACAGATCAAACTTCTTGATTTAATTACCTGCGTAAAGGGCGTGTCCACACTCAAAATTGCCGGTTGTAAATTAAATGAGTTCTCCTCAGAAAACTGGCTGCCCTGGTGCCAGCTACTCCGAAACCCTAACTACCGAGCGTTACACCTCGCGAGCAACAGCATTGGTACTTTCAATGCTGAGCACCTGCAATCGCTGGTAGATGTTTTTAGTGATAAGGAAAGCAGTATTTTGTCATTGAATCTGGCAGATAACAACCTCAATGGTATGGATGATCAAGCATTTACGCTTTGTGTCGAGTTAATCAACCAATCAACAAATCTAAAAGAACTAAATTTATCGCTATGTGCGGTTCACCGGTTAAGTACCAAGCGCCTGACCCAATTGCTTGATGCTATTTGCAAATCCAATATTCAATTCCTTCACCTGGGGCATTCACCCATGGAGGCTATGAGTAATGAAAATCAAGAGTTGTTCTTTGACAGGCTTTCCAAAAGCAAATTACAGAAAATCCGGATTTCCGGAAAATGGTTAAGTGTTGCATTTATCGATTCACTCCGTGAAAAAATGCAAACCAATTATAACCAATCCTTTCTACAGCCCTGGGGAACAGGCCTACAGGGATTGGCTCTTGCTGAGCTGATGAAAAATAAAACCGCTCTGGAAAATGTTAAGAAAAATAATCCTTTTCTTTACTCAATATTCACAAGAAAAGTTAAGGAGCTAGAAACCAAAGGGGTTGTTTTAACGGAAGAAAGTACATGCCATCGACTTTGAACGATATTTTATTAAATAATAAAAAATTATAACGGCTCGCCATCCCTCGCTTCCCTTGGGATACCCCGGGAAGTTACAAAAATCATTCTGTGAAAATCAAAAGATCATATTGATTTATTGATATTAATAATGACTTAATAAAGATCATATATGATGAGTGCCTGTAGTAGTGGACCGACGAGGTCTTCCCAAAGATTTTTTTAACTCCCCGGGCGTACAAAGCCTGCAGCTTATTTCGGATATGTTATGCGTCGTAAAGATGAAGAAAAGAAACCCTTGATAGATCATGTAACCAAATCCGGTACCGTCAGGCGCTGTACCGATGGCATGGTTCATTCCTTTAAAATTATTATCGCACCCTTGCGGGGCGCGAGTGCCTCGGCTTCCACGTTTAACACGATTGCCGTTCATTACAAACCGGGACTTTGGCTGATTGCCCCTGTAGGGACAGGCGCCATGGTCAGTCTGACTAATGAGGCGGTGTCTGCCCTGACCCGCCGCTACCCGGACAATCGGTTTCTCAAGGCTTTGCATAAAGGTACTTTCTTTACGGATCACGGGATTAACGGTTTTTTTGGTGATTTTGGCTTTGCCTGGTCTATGATCACGACCGTTGCTATTTATGCGGGCGGGGTGAAATATTACAGCAATGACTTCGGTAACATTATCGCACCGGCGCTTGCCGTGTTGCCTGCGGTCATGACCAGACGAAACAATTATACCAACGCTCAAAACAGGCTGACCGAACGAAGCTATGCGAGGCACGCAGCCAGTTTGTTCCGTGGTACCATAGCGCCATCCGGGGTTTTGGGTGTGTTGATGCAACAACAAATCATCGCCGTCAATTCACCAATCCCTACCGCAGTTATGGGAATGACCGGAGTATTAGGTCTGCTGGCGTCTTTATTTAATGAACATTGTCCCGCACTCAGCAAAACACTGTTTGCCATGATTAACATACTTTGTGAAAACCCCTCCCTTGCCGCCGCTTTTTTTCATTTTCCCAACGATATTTACGCCGCCGTTCATCATGATGAAATCAGCGATGAGTTTTTTTTCAGCAATGTTGCCTTAACGAGTACGTTTTTAACGATGTTAACGTTGGTATCATTAATGAATCTGTTTGTTGCTCCGCAAAACAACGAAGAAGCAAGCGTCAGTGAGGTTTATGACGAGGGAAGCGGTCGGGTATTGGAAGACGGATTCGAGACGAAAATCGGTGAGGAAGACAGTGACGAGGAGGAGGATGAGGAAACAATTACTATTGGCTCAGGAATAAGCCCCTCACCTTCGAAAATGTTGCAAAAACACGGTGTGTTTGGCGCCCTTAATATGAGGAGTGATGGTGAGTTGAAAGAAGTCGATCCGGAACTCGGTTTAATAAATTAAATTTGGGGAGAAACCTATGAAAAAAATAATCGCTTTAACCTTATGGTTATGTAGTAGTTTCGCAATGGCGACTACGGACAACAACATGCTTTTTTTACAATCCGCCTCCGCGGGAGAGCTTGTTAAAAATAAAGGCCAGCATTATACGTTGATCTTAAAAAAATCACCGGACTACGTGGGCTATTTTACGGACAGGCCACAGCGTAAGGCCGGGATGGTATCCTTGCGTCAATTTATTGCTTTGTGGCAAAACAAAACCATAAAAAATAATTTTTCCGACGTGCCTCCTAACGCGGCTATCGCGATGAAACTTGCTTCCGGACAACTACAGAATTTTGTCGCGGTCGTTTCCGCACCAGGCTACGACAATAAGACCGTCAGCTACCAGTTGGATGTTATCAGCAAACAACCGTTACAAACCGGAAAAATTGTCCATGCCAATATGTTTTTTGATGATATTCACTGGAATCCGGGTGGCTTTTAAGGCGGTAACTATGGACGCGTCGGGCGAGGCGCCCGTCTCGCCCGACAAATACTATCTTGTTGTATTTGACCCACAAAAAACGGCATAACTGCTCTGTTTTTTATCGGAATAAGCGTTGATGGGGTCGTTGGACGTAGGCTCGTCCTGCGTTACGTTTCATCGGAATTTTAAATCCGTTCAGAAATAACAGGATATGGCACAATTGAAATTTGGCGGAGAGGCAGGGATTCGAACCCTGGGAAGGTTGCCCTTCAACGGTTTTCAAGACCGCCGCAATCGACCGCTCTGCCACCTCTCCGACAGCACGAAATACTAGCGCAAGCCTTTGGTCATTGCAAATAATTTTTTGATATACACGATAAAATGTCATAACTTGCCGTGTAAGTCGAGGCAAGGTTGATTCAACCTTCGTTGTTGGGGCGGTCAAAACTAATCGCCATGATAGTGTTCGCAAATTTCGCATGGATGGGTATAATGGGCGCATTTGCAAAGCATGGCCGTGGTTAGGTGCGGCCGGCGTGTTTTACAGGTAGTTTATATGAAACGATTGAAAGTGTTGCTCCTGCTGAGTTTGTTGATTTCCATGACGGCTTGCTCCTTATGGGGAAATCGCGATGATGAAGACGATAATGGTCCGTATAAGGGTATGACGGCCAAGCAATTGTTTACCGAATCAAAAGACGCGATAGCGAAAGAACAATACCAGAGCGCCATTAAAAAACTGGAAGCGATGGAATCCATGTACCCGTTCAGCGATTATGCGGAACAGGCGCAACTTGATCTGGTGTATGCCTATTATAAAAACAGCGATTACGCGTCCGCGGCTGCCACGTCAGAACGTTTTATCCATCTTTATCCTCGCGCCAAATCGGTGGATTATGCCTATTACATGAAAGGATTGGCCAATTTTCAGCAGACACGCGGTACGTTTGCCCGGCTACTACCTCTCGATGAATCGTGGCGTGATCCCGGTACGCAGTCGCAGGCTTACGCCGATTTTGCGACGTTGATTCAGAAATTTCCCAACAGTCGCTACAAGGCTGATTCCTTGCAACGCATGATTTATTTACGCAATATGTTTGCCGAGCGGGAATTGAACACGTCCAATTATTATTTTGAGCGCAAAATGTTTGTCGCCGCGGCGGAACGGGCGAATTTCCTGATTAAAAATTATCCTCAGGCACCCTCGGTGAAACCGGCACTGGTTCTTCTTTACAAGTCCAACAAAGCCATGGGGCTAAATAAAGCGGCCGAAGACGCCCTGGCCGTATACCGCGCCACTTATCCCAACCAACCGATGGATACGACCGGTTAGGACATAATCGAGAATATTGTCGGGCGAAACGCCCGACGGCTTCCCTTGAGATAAATGAGGGACGTTATCTATCTCAAATAATTTTTAATGCAAACTGCGATCTATTGCCATTTAATGCTATGGTTATTGTCAACCAACAATTGGAGACAAGATATGGCACAATCAGTTAGATTACCTGACGATTTAGTCAATCAAGCCAAAGCTACAGGCAGCGTCATGTCCCGTTCCGGCGCTGGACAAATTGAACACTGGGCGAAGATCGGAAGAATAGCAGAAGAAAACCCCGATCTTACTTATGAATTTATTAAAGACATCTTGCTCGCAAAAGCAGAAGTAGACAACGGAATGGTTGAGGACTATGAATTTGAAAATTAAACAATCAAATTCATTTAAACGAACAATAAAAAAACTTCCAAAGCAGCATAAAACATTATTAGATAATGAGGTGAAGAAACTGACAAAAAATCCATTGTTAGGAGAAAAGAAAAAAGGTGATCTTGATTTTCTTAGAGGCCATACATTTAAATTACATAATCAAGACGTGTTATTAGGATATATGTATGAAGAAGATGTTTTGGTTTTAACGCTGCTTAAATTTGGCTCACATGAAAATTTTTACCGAGATATCAAGAAAGTTTAGCCCCCGTTTTCGTTCAAAAATCCAGGTTCCGTGAACCAATTTTTTTCCGATAGAAAACAAGGCAACTATTGTTGCACACCAACTAATAATGTCTTGTAGCCTTGTAGCCCGTCATGAAGGCTTCGCTGTAATGCGGGAAAACGTTCCTAATTGGCACATGAAACCCGCAATACGGCCGCAGGCCTCCTTACGGGCTACTGTTTTTTCGCAAAAAATGGTGCGAACAAAATTTTTGTCCACGGAACCTAATACTGTTTCCATTTAGTTTTGACAGGTAGCATTACACAAAGTGTGCCATTTCTTGTCATTCCCGCGCAGGCGGGAATTTATGCCTGATATAGCACAGAGCCAATTTAGCCATAGATTCCCGCCTGCGCGGGAATGACAGGTTGGCTTGCACAGAGTGTTTGTCTTTTTGTCATCCCCGCGAAGGCGGGGATCCATACTGAATCAAGCACTGAGCCACATCAGGAATGGTTTCCCGCCTTCGCGGGAATGACAGTTAACCTGTCAAAATTAAATGGAAACAGTACTAGCTAAACGTTGTTCTTAATCAGTTCTGTTGGGTTGCATGATGCAACCCAACACGCTGTTCCATTAAAATACGGGTTCTTCCATATCCCGGGACTGGTTTGACTCGTTCACAGCACTTTCCGTTTCCGTTTCAGTCTGATTCAATCCGGCCAGCAAATCATCGGTTAACGCCCGCAATTCCCCGCACAATAAGGTCAGTGAGGCATCCTGTTGCTGATACTCTTCCTCAAGATGTCGGATGTCATTAAATTCATCGATTAAATAATCCAGACTTTTTATACGTTTGAACGTCAGTTCATGGGTCAGGGTGAATTGAATACGCTCATTCCAGACCAGCGACAACTCCGCCGCGACCAGTCCTTGCGATAACAGACTCAATATTTCTTCCGCCGGCAATTCATAACCTTTGCAGTTCACTCGTTTTTTCTCGTCATTGAGGGAGAAGAGTACACAGTCGGAGGCCAGTTGAAACGGAGCGGGCAGGCAAGCGGGATCGGTTATCCACTGTGCAAAACGCATGGCCAGGTTATCGTTGTGGAACAGGGGTTCCAGATGAATGCCAGGAATGGATTTACGCAATAACGAGGTTAATTGCGAGGCTTGATTATCGCTGGCCGTGTTGACGATCAAACGGTGGCTGCCGGTGTCCAGTATGGCGGACAGACGTTTTTGCACGCAGAACGATTTGGGCAGAAGCTCAAATTCCAGATCTTCGGCCATTTGTGCCTTTTCGGCACGTTTGATGGAACGTCCCTGCTGGGTTTCCAGAGCGTTTATCCGTTCGGCCAGCAGACGGTTTATCACGCCTCTGGGCAGGATGCGCTCTTCCTTACCGAGGCAAATATGGGCACAACCGGCTACTTCATGGACCAGTTCATCCTGACAGGCAGGCAGCCAGCCATAGATGAAACGGGCATGAGGCGGACAGGGTTTCAAGTGTTCTTCAGCCATTAATGCGGCCAGATCCACGTTGTCATCAAGTTCGTAATGATAAATGAGGGCGTTATTGAACCACATGAGTAATCCTTATCGGCAAAATTGCGATGCTATCATGTTTAGGCTCTGTGAACCAAAGTTTTCACAGAGCCTGGGGCGTGTGGACCTATATTTTTTATGGTTGTACATTGAGATGATGTGATTGAGTTTCAGATCAGTAGCCCGTAAGGAGGCCCGCGGCCGTATTGCGGGTTTCACGTCCAACAATATAATCCCGCATTTCGGCTTCGCCTTCATGACGGGCTACAGGAAACGGTAAATCAAGGCACTGGCTTGCCATAATGGAATACAGTAGTGTAGATTAGCCGGCATTTTAATGTGGTGTATAAAATTATGAGCCGATCAGTCATCCTGCAGCAAGCCAAACAGGCGACCATGGTTCGCGGCCATCCCTGGATTTTCCCCAAGGCCATTGCCAGACGCGTCGGTGATCCGGCCACCGGAGAACTGGTTGATATCATCAGTGCGGAGGGTGAAAGGCTGGGGGTTGGTGTTTACAATGACCATTCTCTTTATCAGGTTCGCGTATTAGTCAGGGCGTGGGAGGCAATAGATGGCCGTTCGCTGACATCCATCGTGCGCGCACGTCTTGCCCAGGCCGTGTTACTGCGTCAGGCCTTGAATTTACCCAATAGCCAAACGACGGCGTTTCGATTATGCAACAGCGAAGCCGACGGGTTGTCGGGATTGACCATAGACCGCTTTAACCATCGTTGCGTGGTAGCCAGTTCCGCGTATTGGGTTGAGGCCAACCGATCGATGATCACAGACTGTCTAAAGGAAGTGACAGGCTGTGAGGAAGTACTGTGGCTTTCCCAGGCCAAACCGTTGGCTCAGGATGGCTGGTCAAGTGGTGAGACCGAACTGTTGCCTTCCTTGCAGGATGAGATTCTTGAAGAGGGCATACGGTTTCAGATTGATTTTTCATCGGCGCAAAAAACAGGCCTGTTTCTCGATCAACGCGAAAACCATCAACGCGTGGCCGCGTTATCGCAAGGCAAGCGTGTTCTGGATCTTTACTGCTACAGCGGCGGCTTCGCGCTCCATGCCGCAAAAGCGGGGGCGCTTGAAGTCACAGGGGTAGACAGCTCGAAGCAGGCCATCGAACTGGCTAAACACAACGCGCACCTGAATCATCTGGCAACCGTTGATTTTATAGCCGCGGACGCGAGAGAGTATCTGGTCAGGGCAGGGGAATACGATATGATTATTCTCGATCCGCCGAAACTGGTTCCTTCCAGACGGGATTTGAATCGTGCCAAAAATTATTACCGTTTTCTGCACCGTGAAGTATTCAAAGCGATGAAACCGGGCTCCTTACTGATGACCTGCAATTGCTCAGCCGCGCTCTCCCCGCAGGAGTTCGCCGCGCTGGTCGGCACTCAGGCAGCGATGGTCGGTAAACAATCGCGTATTCTCGGGGTTTACGGCCCGGCAAGTTGTCATCCCACGCTGGCCGCTTTTCCGGAAGGCAATTATTTAACGGCCGTGTTGCTGGGCGTGGTTTGAAACCTGACTTTTTCGGAATCGGAATGCCGTTGTTGCAGGCAAGTCAAAATGTCGTAAAAACTAACTTCGATTGCCTGACAAAGAACAAGCCAGTGATAGAGCAAGTCGGCCGATTCGGCAACATACGCCGATTTATCGTTCTCAACGGCCGCGATAACTGTTTCGACGGCTTCCTCACCCACCTTTTGCGCGCAGCGGGAAATACCGTCCCGTAATAATGCGGCGGTATAGCTTTCACCCGGTTGCAGTCTGGCGCGCTCTGAGATGAGTGTTATCAGCGTTGCCAGAAATGGCCAACCAAAAGATATGGCCGGCTGGAAGCACGTGGTGAAACCAAGGTGACAGGCGGGGCCTTCGGGCAGGACGTGAACAAGCAGGCTGTCGGCATCACAGTCTGTAGCGATGGCCTTCACAGTCATGGTGTGACCGGACGTTTCTCCCTTGCGCCACAATCGTTGTTTACTGCGGCTGTATAGTATCAATTGTCCGACGGACAGGGTTTTTTGCAAGGCTTCTTCATTCATGTAACCCAGCATGAGTACGTCACCGCTATTGACATGCTGGATAACAGCGGGGATCAGGCCATTCATTTTTACCCAGTCCAGGGGTTTTTTTATATTATTTATCATTCTCTTACCTCAATATCTTGTTTGCGAAGCGCCTGTTTCAGTTCCGGAATGCGGATTATCCGGTCATGGAATAAAGTGGCGGCCAGCGCACCGTCAACCCCCGCATCCTGAAATACCGAAACGAAATGGCTGATGCTGCCGGCACCGCCTGACGCGATGAGCGGTACGTCCGTGAGGCTGCGCATGATGGCTAATTGCTCAATGTCATAGCCGCGACGCATGCCGTCCGATTGCATACAGTTTAAAACGATTTCACCGGCGCCCCTGTCCTGAACCTCCCTGATCCAGTCACGGGTTTTGCGCCCGGTATTTCTGGTTTTTCGTTCATCGCCGGTGTATTGAAACACGTAATAATCCTCAACGACCCATTGGCTGTCGATGCCTATAACGACGCATTGACTGCCGAAATGATGGGCCAGGCGATCAATGAAATCAGGGTTTTCCAGAGCAGGGCTGTTCAAAGAGAGCTTGTCGGCACCGGCGTATAACACCGCACGCGCTTTCTCTTCGCTGCGAATACCGCCGGCAACGGTGAATGGAATGGCAAGATCGGAGGCAATTTTAGTAATCCAGCCGGTATCGACGGCGCGTTGCTCGCTGCTGGCGGTAATATCATAAAAAACCAGTTCGTCAGCACCCTCCTGACCATAGCGATTGGCCAGATCAAGTATCTCCCCGATAACCCGGTGATCACGAAATTGCACACCCTTGACAACCTGATTGTCGCGTACGTCCAGACAGGGAATGATGCGTTTCGCTAGCATACCGTGTCTCCCTGCAACGCTGTGATCAGGGAAAAATCCGTTTCATAGAGCAGCCGTCCCAGAATGGCCGCAGACAGTCCGGTGTCTTGCAAGCGGCTGATATCCTCCTGATCCCGAATGCCGCCGGAGGCTTGCCAGCACAGATCGGGAAAGCGGCGAATGGCTTCTTCATACAGGGAAAAATCAGGGCCTTTCATCATCCCGTCACAAGCCACATTGGTACATAATATGGTTTTGACGCCAACGTTTTGATAATACGCCACGATATCCCATAAGGAACAATCGGTTTTTGTCTGCCAGCCGTGAATAACCGGTTTGGGGATCCCTTGTTCCAGACGCACGTCTAAAGCCAGAATGACGCGGTTTATCCCGCAATAGGCCATAATTTCAAGGGTATGTTCGGGATCACTGATGGCAATACTGCCTAAAACCAGTTGATTGATGCCGGCGTTCAAGCAGGATTGCGCACAGGACAGATTGCGAATGCCGCCTCCGGCCTGAACCGTTAATCCAAGAGACTGAATGTCTTTTAACAAGGGAAGCTGTTTGATTTCTCCGGATTTGGCGCCATCCATGTCGACCAGATGGATCCGCCGCACGCCCTGGTCATAATAAGACTGCGCCAGTTCCACCGGTGATGTCTTATAGACGGTAGCCTGATTAAAGTCGCCCTGGCGAAGGCGAACGCATTGGCCTTGTTGTATATCAATGGCGGGGATGAGGATCATGCTCGCTCCTGTTGTAAAAAATTATTCAGTAAGATCAGTCCGGCGTCCGAGGATTTTTCAGGATGAAACTGCATGCCGCAGACGGTTTTGGATTGAACAATGGCGGTGAACGGTTGACTGTAATGGCAAACAGCCAGGGCGTGATCATCGGTAAGCAAGGCGTAACCGTGCACAAAATACACGTATTCCTGACTGGTCAAGCCGCGTTGCAGAGGCGATGGCTGACGCCAGAAAAGCCGATTCCATCCCATGTGGGGAACCGGATGGCAGGGTATCACCGGTAGGCGCCTGATGGTACCCGGGAGAAGCCCCAGACATGCCGTTTGTTGTTCCTCGCTGTATTCAAACAGCAATTGCATCCCTAGACAAATGCCCAGCAATGGCTGCCGGAGTGATTTGAGGGTATCAACCAGACCGTGTTCAATCAAAGCCTGCATCCCGGTATGTGCCGCACCCACTCCGGGCAAGATCACATGGCTTGCCGATTGAATGGTTTTTTTGTCATGGGTTAACTGGTATTCATAACCCAGACGTTTAAGCGCGTAGCCTAACGAGGCCAGATTATTACCACAGACATCGATAACTGCAATCATAAAACACCTTTGGTTGAGGGTAATTCATTGCCCTGGCGGGCAGAGGCCTGGCTCAGCGTTTTTCCCAGCGCCTTGAAACACGCCTCAATCATATGATGGTGATTTTGCCCGGTTACGGAGACGTGGATCCCGGCACCGAGTGCATTGGCGAGCGAGTGGAAAAAATGAGGAATCATTTCCGTGGCCAGACCGCCGACGTATTCCCGGGTAAACGGCGCGTCAAAACGGCAATAGGGGCGCCCGCCAAGATCAATGGCCACACTGGCGAGTGACTCATCCATGGGCAAGGTAAAACCATAGCGCGCTATGCCGAGCTTGTCGCCAAGCGCCTGTTTCAGGACTTCGCCAAGCGTCAGTGCGGTGTCTTCAATGAGATGATGCTCATCCACTTCCGTATCGCCCCGGGCTTCGATGTCCAGATAAAAACCGCCGTGTCTGGCAATCTGTTCCAGCATATGACTGAAAAACGCGATGGGTGTCGTAATGCGGCTGTTTTGTTCACAATCAAGCTCTATAGCCATATCGATTTGCGTTTCACGGGTGTGTCGTTGCACCCGGGCTTTGCGCACCGGCTTGAGAAGATACGAGACAATATCCTGCCAACCGTGCCGGGCGTTAATCGGTAAAAAGGAAACACCCAGATTGTTCGCCAGTTCTTCATCGGTTGTGCGATCGCCTATGACCAGGGAATTGTTTTTATCAAGGTCGTTCTCCGTCATGAACGCGTCCAGCAAACCGGTTTTAGGTTTGCGGCAGCGGCAACCCTCGTCCGCTCGATGCGGACAGATGAACACCTCGCTGAATGCAATACCCTGTGACTGAAAGAGCGTGAGGATAAAATCATGGCATGATTTAAAATCACACTCGGGAAAGTCCGATGTGCCCAGTCCATCCTGATTGCTGACCATCACCAGTTTATACCCCGCTTTGCTTAAAGCAAGCAAGGATGGAATGACATGAGGAATCAAGCGGATTTTATCCAGACTATCCACCTGAAAATCGCCGGGTTCCTCAATGAGTGTGCCGTCGCGGTCAATGAATAATACTTTTTGCATACATCTGTCTCGTCATGTTTTATAGGTGGATAACACAGCCAGCAGGCGGGCGTTTTGCTCAGGATCGCCAACCGTGATGCGAAGCTTGTGGTGTAAATCAGGCGCGCCAGGAAAATGGCGAACGGCTATACCATGTCGCTGGAACAGGTCTTTTAATGCGTGGGCGTGAGCGGTTTGTACCAGCAGGAAATTGGTTCGGCTGGGATAAACCCGCTCTATGAACGGTGACCGGATCAATTGTGCGGCTAGCTGCTCTTTCTGCTGGATGATGTCGTTGATGCGACGCTCATACCAGTCTGCTTCGTTGAGTGCCTGTAACGCCGGTGACAAGACGGCGTTAGATAACAGGTAAGGGGCTGACGTGCGCTGCAACATCTGAATCAGTTGGGGCTGGGCCAGTACGGCGCCCAGGCGCAATCCCGCCATGCCGTAGGCTTTGGACAGGGTGCGCAGTACAACGAGATTATCAAACGAGGACAACAATTGCGCCGCACTGTCGATTTGGGCAAATTCGATATACGCTTCATCGACTACGACCACAGCGCGATGGATGAATTGCTCGCAAATGGTGCGGATAGTTTGTAATTCCAGTAATGTCCCGGTGGGATTATTGGGCTGGCACAACACTATGATCTTGCAATCAGGCTGCCATTGCGCCATGAGTTTTTCCGGCGACAAGGCATAGTCTTTTTTCTCCTCCAGAGGACAGTTGAGGATCCCGGCCTGCTGAAGTTGCGCGTAAAAAGCGTACATGGGAAAGGTTGGCGGGCATTGTAAAATGGCATCCTTACCTGCTCTTAAAAAAAGGCGCATTAAACGGTCAATACCGTCGTCGCTTCCCCGGGTGATTAAAATATGCTCCTGACTAACCTGATAAAGACCGGCCAGTTTTTCCCGCAAGCGGTTTTCCAGGGTGTTATCCGGATAGTGATTGAGGGCAAAATCCGTCACAGCCGGTGGTGCCCAGGGCAGTTCGTTGGCATGCAGTCGGCAGGGTTGCAGGTCGCCGTCCGGCTGGTAGTTTTTTATGTTTCTTAACGCGGGTTGAATGAGATCAAGCACTGACATCATGTTTCTCCTGAATAGATAACCGTTGTTGAACGGCATTGGCGTGCGCGTCCAGTCCTTCCAGTCTGGCCAGGGTACAGGCCGCTTTTCCCAGAGAGGCCAGGCCTTGCGCGGTGATGGCTTGTACGGTCATGGCCGTTAAAAAATCCATTGTGCCCAACCCGCTATGGCTGCGGGCATAACCGCCGGTTGGCAGCACGTGGTTACTGCCGGTGACATAATCACCCAGCGTTTCCGCGCCCCACGGGCCGATAAAAATTGTTCCGGCCGCGGTAATGCCTTTCTCAAGAATATCAGCATCGTTGCGATTGATTATCAAATGTTCAGGTGCATAATCATTGATGAGGCGTGTCGTTTCTTCCCTGTCGTCACAGACGAGAATGACACTGTGTTGCAAGGCCTGCGCAATGACAGGTTTTCTGCTTAAACCGGAAAGCTGTGTGATGAGCGAATCATTAACCCGCTTGGCGAAAGCCTGGCTGTCACAGAGTAAAACGACTTGAGAATCCGGACCATGCTCGGCTTGCGCGAGTAAATCGGCGGCGACCAAATCGGGATTGGCATGGTCATCAGCCGCCACCATGACCTCGGAAGGGCCGGCCGGCATGTCGATGCCTGCGCCATTGGGATCGATGCTCACCAGTGTTTTTGCCGTGGTGACAAAGCGGTTGCCGGGGCCGAAAATTTTGTCGACTTTCGGGATGGTTTCAGTGCCGTAAGCCATGGCGGCAATGGCTTGCGCGCCGCCGACCTTAAACAGGGTATCGATGCCGCATAAACGGGCGGCCACCAGAAGGTGAGGATCAATACCGCCTTGAGAATCGGGTGGTGTGCATACTATTTTCACCGGACAGCCAGCGATAGCGGCGGGTATGGCCTGCATCAGCAGGGAAGAGACCAGAGGGGTGTTACGCCCACCGGGAACGTATAACCCGACGCGTTGTATCGGCTGGTATCGGCGGGTAATGAGCACGCCATCCGTAATTCGTACGGTGGTGGTTTCAGGCCGTGTGGCCTGGTGATAAATACGCAGGTTGTTTATGGCGGTGAGGATGGCCTCTTCGGCTTCGCGATCGATTGCGGCCGATAAAAGTTCCTCCGGCGTTACCCGAACATCACCGATATCCACACCGTCAAACTCACGGGTGAAGGCTCGCATGGCCTTATCGCCACCTTCTTTAACCGCATTAATAATGTTCAGGGTTTGATCTTGCATGGGGTAGGTGTCTTGTGGTCTGGCTAACAATTTGTTTTTTGCAGTCCGGGATAACACGTCACTCTGATAAACGGCTAACATAAAACTCACTCCAGCATTTTTTCAATAGGCAAAACCAGAATGGAACTGGCTCCGAGGGATTGGATCGTTTCCAGGGTGTTCCAGAAAACCCGCTCGCTCGATACCACGTGAACCGCCACTTTGTCGGGATTGGCCGGCAACGGCAGGATGGTCGGGGATTCAGCACCCGGTAATTGGTCACAAATGCGTTGCAAGGCGGTTTGGGGCGCGTGGAAAAGGATGTATTTTCGCTCGGACGCCTGCTGAATCGCCTGAATGCGTCGTTTCAAAAGATCAAACAAGGGCTGCAGGGAATCGGGCAAGGTTGTGGTATTTTGAATGAAGATTGCCTGGCTGGTTAATACGGTATCCACTTCGATGAGTTTGTTTTCCTCAAGCGTTTGCCCGCTGGAGACCAAATCACAAATGGCGTCGGCCATGCCCATGCGCGGCGCCACTTCCACCGAGCCGGACAGGGTTAAAATGTCCGCGCATAGTTTTCGTTCGGATAAATATTGCTTAAGCAATAACGGATAGCTGGTGGCGATGCGTTTGCCGTCCAAACTGCCGCAACCCAGGTAATCAAAGGTGTCCGGTACGGCTATGGATAATCGGCAATAGCAACTGCCCAGGGGAAGAACGGTTTTAAATGATTTGTCCGGCGCGCTCAGAGCCGCTTCTTTCAGCACGTTTTCACCAATGATGCCGCCATCCGCCAGCCCGTCAAAAATCAGAGTGGGGATATCGTCGTCACGTACAAAAAGCAGATCAATCGGGAAATTGTCAACATGGCTGAGCAGAGCGTTGTCCTTGATACGGAACTTTAAGCCGCAGCGTTGCAGAAGCGTGATGGACTCCTGCGCCAGCCGTCCCTTTTTTTGTAAAGCAAGACGTATTCGTGTTTTCAAGATTGCTCCAGACGTTCAGCGATTAAGGCATAGCCGCCACTTCCCATACTCAGGCAACGCGCCACTCTGGTAATGGTGGTGACACTGACGCCGGTCTTGTCGTGGATAGTACGGTAAGGTAAGCCTTCCCTGAGTAACGGCACCACTTGCCAGCGATCGGCCATGGCTTCCAGTTCCGCCGGTGTGCACAAGTCATTAAAGAAAGCCGTCGCTTCCTCTTCGTTCCCCAGTGCACAAATCGCGTGTATCAAATCCTGAATAGATTGATGTGGTTCTCGTCCTTTCATGATAATGTATTAATGTAATGTAACATTATCGCATTGTAAAAGGTTTTTCCTGTTATTGTCAATTCCATTTGACAGAAGGCTTTGTTTGAGATGAGATGTTCCTTTTTAACGGAGAGACCCATGCTTTTAAAAAAGGATGATTCCTGTGTGCTGTTAATTGACGTTCAGGAAAAGCTGGCGCCTTATGTCCTTGAGTCCAAAAAAATGATTGCCCGTTGCCAGTGGCTTATGAAACTGGCCGATGAACTGGGTGTTCCCGTGCTCACCAGTGAACAGTATCCCGGCGGCCTCGGCGCGACGGTGGCGCCGTTGCAACATAGCCGAGCGTCCGTGGCCAAGGTGCATTTTTCCTGCTGGCGGGAACGAAATTACCAGGAAAAGCTGCGCGAGCTTGATAAAAATCAATTGGTGTTAATCGGTATTGAAACCCATGTCTGTGTGTTGCAGACGGCGCTTGATTTACTGGAGGCGGGCTATCAGGTTTATGTTGTGGTGGATGCAGTCAGCAGCCGTCATGAACATGATGTGAAATACGGTCTTAAACGAATGAAACAGGCCGGTGCGGAATTGATTACTTCCGAGATGGTTTTTTTTGAATGGGTGGAGAAGGCGGGAACGCCAGAGTTTAAGGCACTCAGTAAAGCGTATTTACGATAGCATTGGATATGAAATCAGAATAAGGTGAAATCGTTATGAATCTGGATAATCAAGTTGCGGTGGTAACCGGCGGCGCGTCGGGTATGGGAAACGCCTGTGCGCACTGGCTAGGGGAGCGAGGTGTGCGAGTGGTGATCTGGGACAGGGATATTTCCCCCCTCCATGACGGCGACTGTGCCGCGGCGATTGCCTGTGACGTCAGCTCGGAGCAGGAAGTCGGACAAGCCCTGGCAAAAACCATCGCAGAGGTCGGCGTGCCGCGTATCGCGATAAATTGTGCCGGCATCGCACCGGCTAAACGTATGGTCGGCAAGGACGGCCCCATGCCGCTTGCCGATTTCAAAAAGGTGATTGACATTAATCTGATCGGTACGTTTAATGTGATGCGTCTGGTGGCCGCCGCCATGCTGGATCTGGCTATTGATCCCGCCAGTCAGGAGCGGGGGGTGATCATCAACACGGCGTCCATTGCCGCGTACGAGGGGCAGATAGGGCAAATGGCGTACAGCGCCTCCAAGGGCGGGGTGGTGTCCATGACCTTGCCGGCGGCCCGGGAACTGGCCCAACACGCCATTCGTGTCAACACCATAGCTCCCGGACTCATTGCCACACCCCTGCTGCTGAACATGCCGCAAGAGGTGCAGGAGAATCTGGCCGCGACCGTGACGTTTCCCAAACGGTTAGGCCGTCCGGATGAGTTCGCCAGTCTGGCCGCTCATATTATTGAAAATGAACTGATCAACGGCGAGGTGATCCGTCTGGACGGCGCTTTGCGAATGCAGGCTCGTTGAGGCGTTTCAGGTTCCGCGAACAAAATGGTCCCCTACAAACGATCAGTAGCCCGTAAGGAGGCCTCTGGCCGTATTGCGGGTTTGATGTGCCAATTAGGAACGTTACCCCGCATGCAGCGAAGCCCTGAGTGATCCTGACATATTTTTGTTAAAAATACATATCCCTGTATTTTTAACAGTGTTCGCCTGATAAGACCTCTACTTACTATCAGATTACCTTGCTCAGCCCCCTCTCCCCAACCCTCATCCCGCGAAAAAATATCATCGTACTACTCAAATTCCTGGCGCGGGAGAGGGGGCAGATCGAGGTAATCTGAATTTGATCACAAAAACACAGGCACTTCCATTTTTTGTGCAAAAAAATGTCGAGATTCCTCAGGGCTTCGCCTTCATGACGGGCTACAAGAAGGACAAATCACCCGTCTTGTTTTACTTGCCTAATCCACCGATCAATTCCAGTTGGCATTCCATAGATTCGGCTTGACCGTTTGTGAAAAAGCGGTGTGCCATGTGTGCCGGATCTGATGATGGCGCAGTGGCATGTTCATCGCGTTTACTTCTTTGGTGTGCGGCGCGTCCGGCATTATATAATGCCTTGTATTGTTTTTTATGAAAGATCCGGGATTACGGCAGGGGCGCTAACTGGGTTTTTCCCTTGCTGGCCGGAATTATTATCCGGCGCCGGTTGGAAAAACGTGGGGCCGGATTGTTCCGCAAATACGGGTGATGATGCGGTTGTTGGGCTATTATTCTTGTTCGGAAGGTCGTAAAAATAATGCAACGCCTGTTCTATCGTCTCGTATCTTTTTTGCAGAACCCTGTTTTCTTTATCCATTCGGATTAGATCGTTATGTAATTGCTTCACGACGCGTTCGCCTGGTTTCTCGTATTTGAATTGGAAGATGGTGGTACTTATTTTGTTATAAATAGTCCACATGGAGACATAATCTTGCAGATATAGCAGGGCAAACGCCTTGCGAGTCTTTGCATCGGGCAGTTCGGAAAATGTTTTTTTCAACTGCTCGGCTTCTATCAACGCCGGTGATTCCGGCAAATTGGCAAAAAACTTTTTGACGGCGTTTTGTTCCGCTTTTTCCAGATTTGCAAAGAAACTTTTGCTCAGCATCTCTATCCTGACACAGAGCAATTGAATGTCTTTATCTTCCAGCAAATCTTGCGGAAAACCCGTGGTGGGCAGACTGCTCATCCAGCGGGCTTTTGTATTATGTATCACGGCCATCCTGCCTGGGTCTGTGGAAATCAAGCCATTTTGTTCGGCGCGGGATTGATAAAAATCGATATCCCTCATGATGTTTTCTTTTTTGCCTGAGGCCATATCGTTGTGAGTCGAAAGGTAATGGTGCAGGGTGTTTGCCAGTTTCAGATAAAAAGAGCGTGAATCAAGCGTTTTTTCTCTATTCGCTTCAAGCGCCTGGCAAAGCGGATGGTTGGTTGCGGAAGACGACAAGATGTTGTTGACTATCGGCAGGCCGTTCTTGCTTGTCACCATTAATGACGCGTCGTGCTTGATTAACACCGAGAGGCAATCGACCAGGGGGTGTTTTTTGCTATGGTTGGAGAAGCAATAATGCACAGCACTTTTATAACGTTGGCCGTCAATGTCGATAGCCTGACTATTGATGGAGAATTTTCCATACGTCAGCGCAAAATCGAGAAGGGCGGAATTGCCGGTTTTCAGGGCTTCAGCCAGAATGGATTCATCAATGCAGTGATAACTGGTGCCTGTTAAGCCGGCGAGATCATAGCGGTTCTCTGCCAGGAGTTGGGTAAATAATGATTTTCCGTAATGTTTCAGACTCGTTTGCAGGGTAATCAACCGTTCCAGACTGGACGCAGACAGGCGCACGGACGGCTGTTCAAATTCCAGTAAGGCCAGCATTTTCGAGGTTTGATCCTGAATATCAATAAGTTCCGACGGGAGGGATCCCAAATCGTCTTTATCAAGTTCATGAAAGCGCTTAAGTAAATGATGAATGTTTTGTTCGTATTCCTTTGTTGCATTCGATTTAGGGGGTGTTGGTTGTTTTTTTGGGGCGGATTGTTTTCGGCTTGTTGCCTGTGCTTTTCCCGGTTTATCGTTTGTTTTCCCTGGTTTTCCAGGCGATTGTTTCTTGCTGTCCGACGTTGCACTGTCTGCCAAAAGTGCGGCTTTTCTCTGCATAAACGTTTTATTAATCGCTGGATAATGCCTGTCCTCGGTGACATAACCTAAATGATGCGTAATCTTGATTAATATGTCCAGATGGCGTAAGTATTCATCAAAGTTGGTTTTCAAATCAGAAGACAGCGCCGTTGCCTGTTGCTCATAGCGTTCATAGTTTTCTATCAGTTGATTTTTAATGTCACTTTGTTGTGTTTTTAATAATGAGACAGGCCCTTTTACGGATTGTTCCGCCAGCATGGAAAATTGCTGCGCCAGATGGTCGCCTGGTGTAATCGGAATCTCTTTTTGTCTCTTTTCATGGATGTTTTTGCGAGTCATGGTTACAACGGGATCGCCATGTTGGGTATCGTTGTCATTAAAATAAACATGCAGCTTGCAGGTGTTACCCTCATCGTCAAGGAAAGTGGCCGTATAATGATATTGGCTTAACGCCTGGATGCTGTTGTATTGCGCCTGATAGATACTGATATGATGATCTTGCAGGGTATAGGTTTTCTCATCGTCCCTGATGCCTGATTCTTTATGTCCGGGCAGGGCAATTAAAAAATAACGCTTTTCATGTTGGCGGCCTTTTTTTACGACCTTAAAAGGAATATTGGGTTTTTTTGTCGGATCAATGTCAGGATCATGAAGGGAATCAAGGAAATGAAACAGCGAATTTTTAGACATGGTTTTATAGGCTCGTTAATAAGGCCAATAATAATACATTAATTACAAAATAAGATCAATCGCAGATCAGTTGGATAGTATCCGTTGGCGCGCTAGTACCAGGCCATTCATCGGTACCCTCCAAAAAAATATTCAGCGGCTTTCCGCCTGGGCACTCGTTGGTGGTATTTTGCCTGAATTGAAAACAACGACTATGCTTGGAAGAAGCGGTAATGGACTTGCCGAGCCTTCCCATTCGTATCACAGGAGGACGTGATCATGAATAGAATAATTGCTGGTATCGTGGTGCCTTTCCTTTTTATGATCTCTGTTTCTTCGGGTATGGCGCAACAACAATCCGGTGGAAACGGTGATTTACAGGGAGTGTGTCAATTATCCGGCGGACAGTGGATCAGTGGTGAATCCGGAAACTGGGCCTGCTGCTGGGCTGATTGGGGGTGTTACGGCTGCGTAGACGGCGTCTGCAAAATGAAATGCCATACGGTTCGATGCAAAAAAGCCAATGGACAAGCTGTGAAGCCCGGAAATGGTGAAATGAGAGTGAAAGGGTTGGTGCCGGAGGGCATGGTCGCACCCGTTGTTCCTGATAAAGGGAAAGAACAGCCGCAGGTGTCGCCGGGTAATACTTTAAAACAAATTCATTGAGTCCAGGATGGTAGCCCGCAAGGAGGCCGTAAGCCGTATTGCGGGTTTCATGCCAAATATCCTGCTCGGATGTATACAAATGTATATCACCCCGCATTAGGCTCTGTGCACTTATCTTTTATCGGCTGCAAATTGCGATTAATTTGCTCAAAATTTCGCTTGAATTCGTCAAATAGGGCTGGCTATTCTCCTCATTCAAGCGAAATTTTGAGCTAAATTATCTCAATTTTCGCTTCGACAAAAGATAAGTGCACAGAACCTACGGCCTTGCCTTCATGACGGGCTACGTGGAATGTTATTTTTGTTCTGTTTACGCTTTTTGATGGCGGATGGAACCGGCTGTTGGCTTCACATTGCCTGAGGCGGTATACGTATCTGGTTTCCCTGCGTTTTCCTGGCCGGTCAAGGCGCTGACAATCTCTCTGCGGGTTACGAGATTGGATGTGATCACCTGGCCGTTAACGAGGTTAATTTCCCGGCACAGATTGAGTTTTTCAGCAAATTCGTTATTTAGCACATTGATTTTATCGGCGCATTCCTGAGAGCAGGTTATTAGAAAATCATGCAGCGATTGTTTATATCGTGTTATGTCCGTCTGACCTACCAGTTGCATTAACCGCTTTTGCGCGTCTTCCAGTTGACCGGCAAGCGACTGCTTTGTTTCTGACAGGTTTTCGAGTTGTTCAAATTGCCTTTCCGTCAGGGCGATTTTTTCTTCTTCCAGCACCTTGATCAAGGAGTCGGCAAGCGCAATTTCATGCTCCAGTAAACTGATGAAATCCTTTTGTACGTCGGTCATGTAAATTCCTGTTTAGGCCAGTTGAAAGTCGCTATACATGCGTTCGGCAATACGACTGCTTAGAATCTGGTAGCGTCCTGCGTCCAATTGCTCCTTGAGCATTTGAACACGATCGTAATTAATCTCGGAACTGTTTAAAACCATCTCTTTCAGGGCCGAAATCTGTTGCGACACATCGCTCAGGCTAACGGTGCTGGCTTCTGTTGTCACGGACTCTTTGGCCCGGGTATCGGCGCGCGGTAATTTGGTGTCAGGATCTATGAATTTGAAATTACCGGAGTCATTAACAGAATTAACCATAACTTTTCTCTCAAGTACACTCTCCATAGTTATCGGCTCCTTTTGCAAAATCTTTAATATACTTCGGCTAAATTTTAAACTATCACATTATAAATAAAAAGTCACTACCCTGGTTACAGAGTGATGTGTACTTCATTTTTATTAGACACTCTGCCTTCAATAATTCGTTTGGATGACAGATTTTTGACTTTTATCAATTCATCCTGTGCCCCGTCACTCAGGGCAATCCCTTTCATGGAGACCTTGAGATTGTTGCTGATTGCCAGTATGCGTACTTCCTGCCCTTTACGAATAATCCTGGCGGCTTCCAGCGTCGAGGGCATTAAATAACTGCCCTGATTCACGGCCTGTTTGGCAATCTGTCCCGCAACTTGCCCGGGATCTGTGAAATAACCCAGTTTTAGCAGGCTGATATCCATGGGAACCAGATGCAAGTCGTCCTTCTTGATGACCTCGCCCTTTAAAAGGTTATTTTTGGCGACAACGACCGGTTTTTCAATAGTGATGCGAGTGGGTATATAAAGTGTCCAGTGATTGTCAGGCTCCTGACACCGAACCCCTATTGTCGTGGAACCCAGCAGAGCGGTTTGATAGGGGTTGAAGATTTGCAGTTTATCATCGGCGCATTGTTTTAATTGTAATCGGGGATCGGGCGTATCCGCCGTCACTTTAATGGTTCCCTCATATTGTCCGGCAAGCTTGTTTAACAGGTGTTGTTCCACGCGATCTTTCAGTACAATGAGCGATTGAACCGTCCGGGCCTGCAATCCTGACATGGTAAAAAAGAGTAAGGTGGTAAACAATAATCGTTGTAACATCACATCCGTCCTTATATTTTTTCGCGTATCTATCCGCTGCTTTTATAAACGATGATACGCTGCAAGCCCATGCAAGAGACAAGCCAATTTTTTGAGGTGAGTATGTATTTTGTAATTTCAGTGTGGCTGCTGGCGCTGCCGACGTTTTTTTTTAACACTGCAGCCCTGGCCGCTACCCATAATCCCGAGACGTTTCTGGCAAAAATTAAGGGAAGCAAGGATGAGGGGCAACAAATTGTTAAAGAATTTTGCGCCACCTGCCATGCTCCCAAGCCTCTCATCGAGCTCGGGGCTCCCAAAGCCCAGGCGACAAACGACTGGCAGCCGAGGATTAAAAAAGGGCTGAAGCAATTGCTGGCGAACACCAGCGAGGGTATTAATGCGATGCCGTCACGTGGCGGATGTTTTGAATGTACCGACGAGCAGCTTGAACTGGCCATTCTCGTTCTGTTACCCAAAGCGCTTTTGTTAGATAAAAAATGATCAAAAAGAATTTATAAAATTCAACAAGATAAAAAAATAATTAAAAAGTTCTAAACTTATTCAGAATCTTCCCGATAAATAAAAAAAAGAGGGAGGATTGACCAATGAACAAACTATTAATCATTGGACCATGTTGTGTGTTGACTGCAGCTTGTACTTCAATGAACCGCGAGGCCATCGTCGATGATGCGGGCAATACACACTATACTGTGCATCACAGTATGGATAATAAGGGTAGTAGTTATTTTCCTGACAAAAGACAGGCAACCGGGCGCAAGGTTTTTATCTTTGATCCCAAAGCCACGGCCTGGGCTGCTTACGACGCACAAGGCAATCGGGTGAAAACCGGCAGGGCGTCGGGAGGGAAAGATTTTTGTGAAGACATTGGGCGGGGTTGTCATACCGTCACCGGTACCTTCCGTGTTTACTCCAAAAAAGGACCGGATTGCACGTCAAGTCTTTATCCTATAGAGACAGGCGGCGGGGCAAAAATGCCTTACTGTATGCATTTCCACGGCGGTTATTCCATCCATGCCGCTTACGAGGTACCCAACTATAATGCCAGTCACGGCTGTGTTCGGGTTCTACCCAGTGCGGCAAGGTGGTTGAGTCAGAACTTTATCGATGTGGGTACAACCGTGGTTGTGAAACCTTATCATTAATCCATAATTCGATAATACGTAAGCCGCTTGTCAGCGGCTTACTCTTGTAAACGGAAACTTGCCGGGGACAAAGAGCGACCGATTAACGTTCACTTGGGCGCGCCCCTTTTCTCTTGGGACAATATTGAACGATGAAACCCGCAATACGGCCGCTGGCCTCCTTACGGGCTACGGTTCTTTTACAAGAAATATGTAGCCGCCATGAAGGCTTCGCTGTAATGCGGGAAACGCCTGCTCTTTTGTAAAAACATGATGCCCGGACATTTTTGTTCACGAATCCTGGGGTTTATCGCCAGGCCCCAGATAGTGTTTCAATAATTGATTGACTTGTTCCGGATTAGCCTGGCCTTTGGTTTGCTTCATAACCTGCCCTACGAAAAAGGCGAGTATTTTTTCCTTGCCGCCACGATATTCCGCAACCTGTTGCGGATATTGGTTGACAACGGTTTGCACAATAGAATCCAGTAAGATCTCATCGTCAATCTGCCGATAACCTTCTTTGGCAATAATGTCATCAACACGACCTTCCTGACGCCATAATTTATCGAATATCTGGCGGGCTATGGCGTTGGAAATGGTTTTGTTGTGTAAGTGATTTAACAGGCCGGCCATTTCCCTTGCAGGAACAGGTGGTTCGTCAAACGATAGATTATTTTCGTTTAGTGCAGCCGCATAAGGCCCTTTAAGCCAGTTTATAATGGTTTTTTCATCGGCGTCCGTTTGATTGCGGACTTGTTCGAAATAATGGAAATTAGCTGGTGTTGCCAGTATAAACTGGATCTCCTCGTCTTGCAGGCGGACAGACGATTGCTGCAGGTTGTTTTTGATTTCTGCAGGCAATATCGGCATATTGCGTTTTATTTCTTCCAGTTGTTCCTGAGTGATGACTACGGGTAACAAGTCCGGATCGGGGAAATAGCGGTAATCGTTTTCATTTTCCTTGCTGCGTAAAACCTGCGTGGTTTCCGTGACCGGGCAAAACAGGCGGGTTTCCTGAATGATTGGTTGATTCTGTTCCAGCAAATCCTGATGTCTGGCCTGTTCATAAAGAATCGCTTTTTCTATAAAACGAAACGAGTTGAGATTTTTTAGCTCCGTACGTGTGCCTAACTTCTTGGAACCATGGGGTTTTAGAGAAATATTGACGTCACAGCGAAAGGAACCTTCCTGCATATTGCCGTCACAGATCCCGAGGAATCGAACGAGTTGATGAAGCGTTTTAAGATATTGTACGGCCTCTTCGGCAGAATAAATACAGGGTGCCGTCACAATCTCCAAAAGAGGCGTGCCGGCTCTGTTCAGATCAATACCGGAAACATCGTTTTGCAGGTCGTGGAGGGACTTTCCGGCGTCCTCTTCCAGATGAGCCCTTACTATCTCCACCATGGTAACGTTTCCGTTACCCCTGTCGACGGCCAGTTGGCCTTGACTGACTATGGGAGCCTGAAATTGGCTGATTTGATAACCTTTGGGCAAATCGGGATAAAAATAATTTTTACGCTCAAAATAAGAGTGGCTATTGATGCGGGCATTTATAGCCAAACCAAACTGAATCGCCATGGCAACGGCTTTTTGATTGAGAACCGGTAATACACCCGGCAATCCTGCGTCAATAAAACAGGTTTGCGTGTTGGGCTTTGCTCCAAAATCCGTTGCCGCCCCTGAAAATAATTTGGATTTGGTTTTTAGCTGGGCGTGCACTTCCAATCCGATAACAGTGTCCCATTTCATAGATCAACCTCGTTTGTTTGGACAGGCTTTATGCCAGTCAGTCATTTGCTGGAAGCTATGAGCGATATTGAGCAACCGGTCTTCACTGAAATGAGAGCCGATCAGCTGCATGCCTACCGGTAAGCCATCGCTAAATCCGGCCGGTATCGACATGGCCGGCAGGCCGGCGAGGTTGGCGGCGACGGTAAACACGTCGGCGAGGTAATTTTGTACGGGATCGGATATTTTTTCACCGATTTTAAAAGCGCAGGCAGGGGTTGCCGGGCCAAGGATAACATCAACCCCGGACAGGGCGTTCTGCAGTTCGTCTTTGATCAGTCGCCGGATTTTGAGGGCTTGCAGGTAATAATCGTCGAAATACCCGGAGGATAGTACGTAGGTGCCCGTCAGGATTCTTCGTTTGACTTCGACACCAAATCCCTCGCTGCGCGACCGCACGATTAACTCACGAAGAGTGTCGGCAGCGGGGCTTCTATGCCCGAATCGCAGGCCATCGTAACGGGCCAGGTTAGAGGACGCTTCCGCGCAGGCAATCACATAATAACAAGGTACCCAAAGCGGTTGCAGCTTTAAATCCATGTCAATAATGTCCGCTCCGGCCTGACGAAACACCGTAACGGCCTCCCGGATGGCTTTTTGTACGCCGGCATCCACGTTGTCATTAAAAAAACAGCTCGGCAAACCGATGCGCAGTTTTGGGACGGGAGTATCCAGTGCGGCGCAGTAATCAGGAATTGCCCGATTGATGGAGGTTGAATCCCGCTCATCAAAACCGGCCATAGCCTGTAGTACAATGGCCAGATCCTCGGCGCTTCGGGCCATTGGGCCTCCCTGGTCAAGACTGGATGCGAAAGCGACCATACCAAATCTCGAAACAAGGCCATACGTTGGTTTTATGCCGGAAATGCCGCAGAACGACGCCGGTTGTCTGATAGAACCGCCGGTGTCCGAACCTGTCGCAAACGGAATAAGTCCGGCGGCGACGGCGCAGGCTGAACCTCCGGAGGAACCTCCGGGTACGCGAGTGGTGTCCCAGGGATTTTTGACCGGACCGAAATAGCTGTTTTCATTGGAGGAACCCATGGCGAATTCATCCATGTTGGTTTTGCCCACCACGATGGCGCCTTGTTGTTGAATATTGTTGACCACGGCAGCCTGATAGGGCGAACGATAATCGGCCAGCATTTTTGAGCCGCAAGTGGTCGGCAAGGATGTCGTGCAGAAAATATCCTTGTGCGCCATGGGAATTCCGGTCAGCGTACCATGCTGGTTCATGCGCAATTGTTTGTCTGCCACAGCGGCCTGGGCCAGGGCGCTTTCCTCATCTATGGAAATAAAGGCGTTAAGGTGTTTATGCTCGTTGATTTGTTGCAGATAATGCCGGGTCAGTTCGACGCTGGACATGCTGCGTTGCCGTAACTGTGAATGTATCTCGCGCAAGGATAGCATGATGTTATTTTCCTGAATCGATCACTTTGGGGACTAAATAGACCCCATCATCAAAAAGTGGCGCTATTTCAGCCAGCTGGGCCGAGCAATCGCCCTCTGTGACTTCGTCGTTTCGCAATCGCTGATGTTGTTCAAAGGGATGGAACAGGGGGGCTGTTTTACCGGTGTCCATTTGCCGAAGCTGTTGTACAAAATCAATAATGGCATTGATTTCCGCGGTGAGGGAAAGACGGTCCTTTTCTTCGGTGTCAAGGCAGGCCAGCTCTGCAATCGCGTTCAGTTCTTCGCTGGAGATGCTCATTAATACTCCATAAAAATGAAAAATTATAACACCAATTTGTCGCAAACTCGACGTGTATAGCTCTGGTACTTATCTTTGTATCGGCTGCAAAAAAAGGTGGGTGATTTGTCCCTTTTTTGTAGCCGTCATGAAGGCAAAGCCGAAATGCGGGAAAACGTTCATAATTGGCACATCAAACCCGCAATACGGCCGCAGGCCTCCTTGTGGGCTACCGTTCTTTTTTACCGTTTTCACGCGCTGGCATGGAATCAATCTTGCAGAGTATTCGTTTTAAAGTAAAATGATGACATTCTATTTTTTACGGTGAACCGGACGTTGGTATTACAGCAGATAAAAACAGAGGGTGGCGTCTACATCGAGTATGAACAGCAGTCGCTTGCTTACGAAAATGCCATAGAGTCCCTGATTGAACAACTGGATTCACAGAGAGGGGGGTTGTTTGCGTCGAATTTTGAATACCCGGGGCGCTACACCTGTTGGGACATCGGATTTTGCAATCCGCCCCTGGCCATTATTTGCAAACGACAGGATATTTTTTTTCAGGCTCTGAACAAACGCGGCGAGATCGTATTGCAAATGGTATCGGCCGCGCTCACCGACTCAGGACAGTTCACGGTTGTAAGCCGGACCAGGCAACAATTGCAATTGAACGTAGATTCTTCCCGGACAGTGTTCAGTGAAGAGGAACGTAGCCGCCAGCCTTCTGTGTTTACAGTCCTTCGCGCGTTACTGGCGTTTTTTCGATCGCCTGATGAAACGTATTTAAGTCTGTACGGCGCGTTCGGGTATGATTTGATTTTCCAGTTTGAAACGCTGAATGAATGCAAGAAGCGGCAAGACGATCAACGAGATATGGTTCTTTATTTGCCCGATGAAATTTATGTTGTCAATCATCGTAAGGAAGAAGCGTTTATTCGCCGCTATGATTTCCAGTACCAGGGTAAATCAACCCGGGAATTGCCAAGGGAAGGGGTGTTTGTTCCCTATACACCGAAATACAAACCGGAAAATAGCGCTGATCATGCGCCCGGAGAATACGCCGGTATTGTGGAGATAGCCAGGGAGCGGTTTGCCCGGGGGGACTTGTTTGAGGTAGTACCCAGTCAGACGTTCTATACCCATTGCGAGGAGGCGCCATCGGCTATTTTTCGCAAGTTGAGAAAATCCAATCCGTCTCCGTATGGATTTTTTCTGAATCTGGGCGATGAGGAATATCTTGTTGGCGCCTCACCGGAAATGTATGTACGTGTACAGGGCAGGCAAGTGGAGACCTGTCCCATATCGGGAACGATCAAACGCGGCGGTGATGCCATGGAGGATGCGAAAAACATCCAGATTCTTCTCGAGTCGGAAAAGGAAGCGTCGGAACTGACGATGTGTACCGACGTAGATAGAAATGATAAATCAAGGATTTGCGAGGCGGGCAGTGTTCAGGTTATAGGTCGTCGCCAGATAGAAATGTATTCTCGCCTCATCCATACCGTCGATCATGTACGGGGTGTCTTGCGGGAAGGGTTTGACGCGGTAGACGCCTTTTTAACCCATATGTGGGTCGTGACCGTGACCGGCGCTCCCAAGCTGTGGGCCATGAATTTCATTGAGCAGCATGAAAAATCCCCCCGGCGCTGGTATGCCGGGGCGGTAGGCTGGTTCGGTTTTGACGGAAATCTGAATACGGGTCTGGTGTTACGAACGGTACGTATCAAGCAGGGGATAGCTGAAATCAGGGTTGGCGCCACACTTCTCTATGATTCTGATCCCAAGGCGGAAGAAGAGGAAACGCATTTAAAAGCGTCTGCGTTTCTGGACGTTTTACGCCCCGGGCATGGTAAACAAGCGGCGTCTCAAGCGCTTGATCATCCCGGAGCGGGAAAGACGGTGCTTTTGGTGGATCATCAGGATTCTTTTGTGCATACTCTGGCGAACTATATTCGTCAGACCGGCGCTACAGTATTGACCGTACGATCGGAGCACGTTTCCGATTATATGAAGAAGCAGGATTTCGATCTGGTTGTTTTATCTCCAGGCCCCGGCAGGCCGGCTGATTTTAATGTCGCTCGAACCATAGCCCAGGTTCTTGAACGCAATATTCCCCTGTTCGGGGTTTGCCTTGGTTTACAGGGGATCGTGGAATATTTTGGTGGTAAACTGGATGTGTTGTCATATCCTGTGCATGGCAAGGCGTCCGAAATTATTATTAAGGAAGAATCCGGCTTGTTTGCCGGTCTGGGATCTTCCATGACAGCGGGTCGGTATCACTCCTTGTTTGCCCGCTCCGAACAAATGCCGGAATCACTCAAGGTGACGGCAGTAACCAGGGATGGAATAATTATGGCTGTTTCTCACAAGACTTTGCCCGTCAGCGCGGTGCAGTTTCACCCAGAAACAATTTTATCCATGCCCAATCAGGCCGGTTTGCGAATTATTAATAACCTTATGCTCCTGGTTGGTCAATATGGCAAATAAAATTCTTAAAATATACGGGATTTCCATTCTGCTAGGCATACTCACCGGTATAGTCGGTTCGTATTTCAGGGTGGCCATCAAGCTCCTGGATCATGGGTTGCTCCTTGTTTTTGGCTGGGCTACGGCGCATGGCGTTGACAAGGTGTTGCCGTCGGTTTTTTTCTCCACGATCCTGGCTTTTATCGCCTGGTGGATGGTTAAAAAATTCGCGCCTGAAGCTTCCGGAAGCGGGGTACAGGAGATTGAAGGCGTTTTATTGCACGAACGCGGTATTTTCTGGCGGCGCCTGATTCCCGTCAAATTTATCGCAGGGGTTGCCGCCATCAGTGCGAAAATGGTGCTTGGCCGGGAAGGTCCGACTATTCAAATGGGCGGTAATCTTGGGGAAATGCTTGGCGAAATGATGCGGGTTCAGCGTGAAAGGCGCAATACACTGATTGCCGCCGGAGCGGCAGCCGGTCTTGCTACCGCGTTTAACGCGCCTCTGGCCGGTGTTCTTTTTGTTATTGAGGAAATGCGTAACGAATTTAATTTTACCTTTACCAATTTCAAAATGGTCGCCATTGCCTGTGTGATGGCAACCATCACGACTCATCTGATTATCGGGACGGCGCCTGCCATTGCCATGTCCGTGTTTGAGATGCCTGGGTCCAAAGCACTATGGTTGTTTTTTATTTTAGGAATCATTATTGGATTTGCCGGATTGTTTTTCAATGTTTTTCTGATGAAGACCCTTTATCTGAAAGACAAGCTTTCCAACAGGGGGCAGGCGTTGTACGTATCGGGAGCAGGTGCTTTGGTCGGCGCGTTGTTTTGTTACTATCCCGAAGTGGTCGGAGGAGGGTATGAAATCATTCATGAAGCCCTGACCATGTCTCCCACAATGCGTGTATTACTCATCCTCACCGTCATCCGTTTTTTCACAACGATGCTTTGTTACAGTACCAGTGTACCGGGTGGTATTTTTGCACCGATGCTGGCTCTGGGGACATTGTTGGGACTGGCGGTCTATCAGGGGTTGGCCTGGATTTTGCCCGATGCCGAGATTTATCCGGGTATGTTCGCCGTGGCTGGAATGGGAGCCCTGTTTTCCGCCGCGGTGCGTGCGCCGGTTACCGGGATAGTTCTGGTCGTTGAAATGACACAGAATTATTCATTGATTTTACCGATGATGGTCAGTTGCCTGACATCGACAACCATTGTTCAATTGGCGAAAAACCCGCCAATTTATACGCAACTGCTCAAACGGACATTAAAAATGCAGGATGCCAATGAGCTGCGAAGCTCCGAGTGTTGATTAATGCTTAAGTATACACGTAATAAAAAACTGGCATTTTTTTTTATTGTTCCCCAACTCATCGTGACCCTGGCCTTTTTTATCTGGCCTGCGTGTGGTGCGATCATTCAATCCCTGTTTTTTGGTGACGCGTTCGGTTTGCGTGAGCAATTTGCGGGATGGGCCAATTTTACCGATTTACTACGCGATCCGGGCTATGGGAAAGCGGTTCTGGTTACCGGTATTATCGCTTTTTTTGTGACCCTCCTGACGATGGGAAGTGGTTTATTGATGGCAAGTCTTGTTCATGGCCGTTGTAGAAGCCGCAATGTTTACAAAACACTATTATTGTGGCCTTATGCCGTGGCTCCTGCGGTAGCGGCCATCCTCTGGCGATTTCTTTGCCAGCCGTCTCTAGGATGGTTGGCTAATGCCCTGGATTCCCTCGGGATGCCTTTTAATTACCTCATTCATGAGAAACAGGCTATTGCCGTGGTTATTGCAACCGCAAGCTGGCAGCAATTCAGTTATAACTTTCTGTTTTTCTTTGCCGCTCTCCAGGCTGTGCCCCGCTCTCTCGTAGACGCCGCAATTCTGGATGGCGCCTGTGCGTGGCGACGGTTCTGGCAAATTGTTTTTCCCCTCTTGTCTCCGACGACCTTTTTTTTGTTGATCATGAACCTGATTTACGCTTTTTTTGACACATTCGGTATCATTGACGTGATGACCAGCGGCGGGCCTGATAACGGCACGACAACGCTTATCTACAAGGTATACAAGGACGGATTTATCGGTATGGATCCCGGAAGTTCATCGGCGCAATCGGTTTTGCTGATGCTGGTGGTTATCGGTTTGACATTACTGCAGTTTCGTTATGTTGAAAAAAAGGTGCATTACTGATGGCACGGGTAAGACAAGTAGCCGCACATTTACTACTCGTATTTTTCGTGGCGTTGCTCTTTACGCCTTTTTATCTGGCTATTGTCGCGGCAAGCCATGACGCAAAGGCTATGATGCAGGCCCCATTGCCGCGCCTCCCGGGCGGGGAACTGTTTCATAATATCAAAACCGTGTTGCTGGAAGGGGTTGCCGCTACCGGCGGGCAACCGGTCTGGCGTATGCTGCTGAACAGTTTTATCATGGCGACGCTGATAGCCACCGGTAAAATTATTCTGGCTGTTTTTTCAGCTTTTTCACTGGTGTACTTCCGATTGCCCGGTAAAAAATTTTTTTTCGCCCTTATTTTTTCGACTATGATGTTGCCTGTGGAAGTTCGGATCGTGCCTACATTTCAGGTGATTGCCTCGTTTTCCTGGCTCAACACGTATGCGGGATTGACGTTACCGCTCATGGCTTCGGCGACGGCCACGTTTTTGTTTCGCCAGTTTTTCAAGACCATACCCGGTGAGCTGGTTGACGCCTCCAAACTGGACGGCGCCGGCCCCTGGCGTTTTTTTCGTGATATTCTGCTTCCCTTGTCAAAAACCCAGATGGCCGCCTTGTTTATCATTTTATTTATTTACGGCTGGAATCAATACCTCTGGCCCCTGGTTATCACAACAGACAGTAATATGGCAACCGTCGTTATGGGTATACGCTATCTGGCAGGGGTGGCGGATCAGATTCCGCAGTGGCATTATATTATGTCGGTCGCTTTAATTGCCATGCTGCCGCCATGCCTGATTGTTGTAATGATGCAACGCTGGTTTGAAAAGGGGTTAATCCATTAATGGCCACGGTTAATCTGATTAATGTCGGTAAAAAACACGGACAGCACATTATTCTTGACGGGATCAGTCTGCAAATTGAAAAAGGGGAGTTTGTCGCAGTGGTTGGACCGTCCGGTTGCGGAAAATCAACCCTGCTTCGTCTTGTCGCCGGACTGGATACGGTATCACAAGGAAAAATCCTGATTAATGAACAATGCGTTAATGAAATACCACCGTCCCGGCGGGATATGGCTATGGTTTTTCAGAATTACGCCCTGTACCCTCACATGACCGTGTTTCAAAATATGGCCTATGGCTTGAAAATGAGGCGTATGAAAAAAAACGACATTCAACGGCGTGTGCAGGATGTCGCTGATATGCTGCATCTTTCGGACTATCTGCAGCGTAAACCCGGTGAGTTATCCGGGGGACAAAGGCAGCGTGTTGCCATGGGACGGGCCATTGTCCGATCACCGTCTGTTTTTCTGTTTGATGAACCTTTATCCAATCTGGATACCAAACTCCGCACCGAGATGCGCTACGAAATTAAAAAATTACACCGGCAATTACAGACGACTTGCCTGTATGTGACCCATGATCAGACCGAGGCGATGACCATGGCGTCCCGTGTTCTGGTGTTAAATCAGGGGAGGGTGGAGCAGATCGCGGCACCCCAGGATTTATATCGGCAGCCGGCTTCGCTTTTTGTGGCGTCCTTTACCGGACATTACCCGATTAATTTTTTAGACGCGACGGTTGATCTCGCCAATAAACGGATTGTTACGATTATGGGTAACGAATATCCTTTACCTGTCTTGCAGGAAGGAGTTCGCTGCGGTGAGAGGGTCATTCTGGGGGTAAGGCCCGAGCATTTTGAGCTGACCGGCCGAGGTGATCAAAACGCCATTCCCGTACGTATTGAGTTGGTAGATAATATGGGAGCTGATAAACTGATTCATGTGCGAAGTCATTGCGGTCAAACCTATATAGCGGTCAAAACATCCGCAAGCACGGAAGTGAAGGAAGCGGATTTGGCCGTGAAGATGATGATCAATAAAGTTAGTTTGTTTCATAAAGAAACCGGAAAAAGGTTGGGAGGCTGGGATGAGCAGGAAAGGTAAGGCGCTTCGCGAGATTGACAAACCTGTTTATAACTACTGGCAAGCGCTGGTTCTTTCTTTCTACAGCAATCGGTTGTATGTCGATGTCGGTAAGCGCTGGCGTGGATTGGGCTTGCTTTATCTGCTATTGCTGCTGGTAATCATTACGCTCCCGTTTTCCTTGCGTATGACCATCGATTTCAGGGAATATTTCAATACCCAGCTTCTCGACCCCTTGAAAAAACTGCCGAAACTCTACATTCAGAATGGTCAGGTGTCTCTGGATAAACCGATGCCATATATGATACGCAATGAAAACGGCGCGGTGGTCACCATCGTTGATACAACCGGTAAAATCAAGGAAATGACTAACAAATTCCCCGCTTTGTATGTCTTGATTACAAAAGATAAAATTATCTATCGTCTCCCCACGCCCAAATTTTATTTATCCCAGGCCAGTGATGACACCGCCAGTCCTGTTTATGTCCAGCCTATCAGCGACTCGGCCAATCAAGTGTTTGATGGTTCCGAGTGGGCAAATTCCTCCGGAATCAACCGCCTTCTGCTTTTATCGGAACTAACCGTCTATCCAACGATAGTATTGATGTTTTTTGTGATCTATTCCGCATTTTTTCTCGTATTCGCGTTCATGGCGCAACTGATTGCGAAATTATTCATGAAGTTTTCACTTACGTACAGACAGGCCTGTCGCTTGCTGACCGTTTCTTCAACGCCGCAAATTCTTTTGCTGCTTGCCGCGCTGACTTTTAATTTCATGTTTTACGGTTTTGGTCTGCTATTATTAATTTTGTTTGCAGCCTATTTTGGCTTTGCCGTCATTTCCCTGAAACGAGAAAGTCATAAGCTGGCAAGACAGTGAAAGAAATCATTCATTTTGCCCATGGTAACGGTTTTCCTTCCCTGTGCTACAGCCAATTGTTCCATGCGCTGGAGGAGGCTCATTTTACCTGTTGCTTTATTGAGAAAATTGGTCATAATCCCAAATATCCGGTGACTGAAAACTGGCCTTATCTAGTGGATGAAGTGATTGACAGTATTCATAGGCAGTCGAATGAACCGGTCATTGCGGTAGGTCATTCTCTCGGTGGCGTTTTGAGCATGCTTGCCGCCATTAAACAGCCCTCTTTATTTAAAGCGGTCATCATGATCGATTCGCCGTTGTTAGGGCGTCTGAAATCCAATATGGTAAAACTGGCCAAGGTATTGGGTGTTATCGACAGAGTGACACCGGCTCATCGTACCAGAACACGCAGGCAAATCTGGAATGATAAACAACAGTTGATTCAATATCTCAAGAGCAGACCCTTGTTTAAAACATTCAGTGAAGCCTGTTTGCAGGATTATATGGAATTTGGTTTGAAAAAAGGGGATGATGGCCGGTTTCATCTGGTATTTGACAGCCGGATTGAATATTCCATCTATCGTTCCATTCCTCATCATTTATATGAATACGCCGGAAAACTAACGGTGCCGACCGCACTGATTTATGGTTCTCATAGTGATGTGGTCAGCCGGCTTGATGTACATTATATGAAACATAACTTTAATATCAGGTGTTTTAAAATGAAGGGTACGCACATGCTCCCGATGGAAGAACCTGATTTGGTTGCAAACCATATTATTAGGGCACTGGATGCTATACTTTAGACAACATGCTGACAAGAAGTGGATGTGTCCTTTTCCCGAATTTTTAATCTGGTTCATGTAAGAATTAATCTCCCAGGGTGTTCGAGGCTCGGGCGATGGGTGGCTTTTATTATAAAAGGAGAAAACCGTGCTACAGAGTTTGATTATTTTAGCGGTGACAGGGATATCGCTTTGGTTATTGGCAAGGCAAGCATCTATTCTTGTCTGGACAATAAGTTTTGCTATTTTGACGGGTCTGTATATCCGGTATGGATCTCCGGGTTTACCGTCAGAAAGTATTCTTATCATACTTGGAGCGGTGCTTTTACTGGGAGTTATCCGGCCATTGCGCAGGAATCTGCTGTCACGGCGCCTGTTTAAAATAATCAGCAAGGCCATGCCTGCGATGTCTTCCACTGAAAGGGAAGCACTTGAAGCGGGAACGGTAAGCTGGGAAGGCGATTTGTTCAGCGGCGCGCCTGATTTTGAAAAGCTGCTTAAAACACCGCCGGTGTCGTTGTCCTCTGATGAACAGATGTTTATTAATGGTCCCGTCAAGGAATTATGCCGTATGATCGATGACTGGGACATAACCCATAATCGCACGGATATGCCTCCGGAAGTCTGGCAATTTATTAAAGACAAGGGATTTCTTGGCATGATTATCCCTAAACAGTATGGTGGTCTCGGTTTTTCAGCAACGGCTCAAATGACGGTGCTGTCAATTGTTTATGGTCGCTCTGTCACCGTGGCAAGCTCCATTTCCGTACCCAACTCCCTTGGCCCTGCCGAGTTGCTGTTAAAATATGGAACGAAGGAACAGAAAGATTATTATCTTCCCCGCCTTGCCGATGGACGTGAAGTACCCTGTTTCGCCTTGACGGGGCCTAACGCCGGTTCCGATGCCGCATCCATTCCTGATACCGGTATTGTTTGCCGTCAGATGGTTGAGGGCAAGGAAGTGCTGGGTCTTCGTTTAAACTGGAACAAGCGCTACATTACCCTATGCCCGGTAGCGACAGTCATAGGATTGGCTTTTAGAATGTATGATCCGGAAAATATTTTAGGGAAGGGACAGGATATCGGGATTAGTTGTGCGTTGATTCCCGCTAATACACCAGGTGTGGTAAAGGGACGCCGCCATTTCCCTCTGAATACGGGCTTTTTAAATGGGCCAACGCAAGGCAAAGACGTCTTTGTACCTATGGATTGTTTGATTGGTGGTGCGGCCATGGCCGGAACAGGGTGGCGTATGCTGATGGAGTGCCTGAGTGCCGGTCGAGCCATATCTCTTCCCTCAAGCTCAATGGGTGGAACACAGACTGCCGCGCTTGCTTCCGGCGCTTACGCTCGAGTCCGTAAACAGTTTAATACGGCTATCGCCAATTTTGAGGGAATAGAAGAGCCTCTGGCGCGCATCGCGGCCAATACTTATCTGATCGATGCGGCATTGACCATGACGGCCGCGGCTATTGACCACGGCGCCAAACCTTCCGTTGCCGGGGCAATTCTTAAATACCATACGACGGAAAGGGCGAGAAAGGTTTCTTTGGATGCGATGGATATTCACGGTGGTAAAGGGATCTGTCTTGGACCTAAAAATTATTTGGGAAGAGGCTACCAGAATGCGCCCATCAGCATCACGGTGGAAGGTGCTAATATATTAACCCGTAGTTTAATTATTTTTGGCCAGGGCGCTGTGCGTTGTCATCCTTACGTGTTTCATGAAATTGAAAGTGTGCGGGAAAACGATCTTGTGGCGTTTGATCGGGCATTCTGGGGACATGCCGGTTTTGTTCTGGCAAATCTGACCAAATCCCTGCTCTTTATTTTTACGGATGGTCGTCTGACCCGGGCACCTGAAAGCCGCGTGAAGCGATATTACCAATACATCCATCGTTATAGTACCAATCTGGCGTTTATCGCTGATTTTGCAATGGTTGTAATGGGTGGTGAGTTGAAGCGCAAGGAGAAAATATCAGCGCGACTGGGTGATGTCTTGAGCTATCTGTATCTTGCTTCCGCCGTTCTCAAGCGATTCCACGATGATAGGGAACCTGATGCGGATTTGCCTTTGGTGGAGTGGTGCTGCCAGCATCTGTTGCATGAATGTGATTTGGCCATCCAGGGTGTTATGGTTAATTTTAAACCTAAATGGGCCAAAATATTCTTGAAATTAGTGATTAATCCTTTCGGCAATATCAGAAAACAGCCTTCGGACCGTCTTGGCCAGCAATTGGCAAAACTGCTGACTGAACCAAACGAATCCCGGGATCGCTTGACCCGTCTGGTGTTTAAGGAATCATTGGAGAATTGTCCTGTCGGGCAGTTGGAAGCGGCTTTTCATAAAATACATGCCGCAGCCTCTCTGGAGAAAAAAATAACTCATGCGGTGAAGGATGGCATGCTGCAATCATTGACTGTTATTGAGCAGATTGAAGAAGCGGAACAGGCCGGCATTTTGACGAAAGAGGAAGCGAAATGTCTGAAGGAAGCGGAAGAGGCAAGACAGGGTGTGATTGCTGTAGATGATTTCAGCCATGATGAGTTGAGTCGTATGAATCCGTCTATCGTCGCTGAGATAAAAGTTAAGAAAAAAACGGCTGAAAAAGATGATTTGTCCCTGGAGCAAGTCTGATTCTGCTGCTCAATAAAAGACGTGTAGCCCGTAAGAAGGCCTATGGCCGTATTGCGGGTTTTATGCCCATCATCTGAGTATCCATGTGAATGTGAGTCTTATCCCGCATTATGGCGTTGCCTTTTTGACGAGGCACTGGCACTGTTTCCATTTAGTTTTGACAGGTAGCATTGCACAAAGTGTGCCATTTCTTGTCATTCCCGCGCAGGCGGGAATTTATGCCTGATATAGCACAGAGCCAATTTAGCCATAGATTCCCGCCTGCGCGGGAATGACAGGCGCCTGTCAAAACTAATACGCGTTTTTCATACCTTGTTGCGATTCTTCTAAAATGCTTCAATTTATCAAATGAAACGCATTATAATTACCGTGGAATATTCTCTCATGAAAATTTTTATTATCAGCAAATCGATTCCCTGCAACAAAGCCGTCAAGGTTCATGGATATTTTGGTGGACTTCTTGGAGGAATTTATGACAGTAGAAAAATGACTTATACACCTGAAGCGCTTGAAAAATATCTGATTGACGAGGAAAAAATATTGCCTTTTGCTTTTACAAGCCAAGAGAATGCCCAAATGCATATTCAGGATAATGGTTTACATGTTATCACCGATGAATTGTATCGCAGTGGGGCGATACAACAAAAACCAGTCGTTTTTGAGGTGGAAATTGATGATGAATCGTTAGAATCCTGTTTGTTGCCGAGCGGCATGTCATCAGACAAAGAGCATTGTTATGAATTAGCAAGAGTCGATATTAATAATGGAACATTGGTCAGATCGTATTTTAATGATCATGTATACGAGCATAATAAACCAGTCAGCGACGTTAGTACGAAACCCGGATCTTGTTGCTTGAGTTAACGATTGAAATATGAAGCTTATGAAACACCGAATTTGTAATGTTGGAAAACAAGATTATTTACAGTTAATAGAGATATGGGAGAAATCTGTCCGGGCGACACATGAATTTTTACCCGATAAAGCAATCCATGAACTAAAGCCGCTGATCCTGAATCATTATCTTGATGCGGTTTTTCTTCAATGCAGCAAAAATATGGAAGGTGAGATTATTGGATTTATTGGGATTGCTGAACAAAAAATAGAAATGCTTTTTATATCGCCGGATGTACAGGGACATGGTATTGGTTCCGCATTGTGCCAATATGCTATTGAACATCTGGGTGTAACAAAAGTTGATGTTAATGAGCAAAATCCAAGAGCGCGGGAGTTTTATGAGAAAATGGGCTTTAACGTTGTTAATCGCTCGGAATTTGATGGACAGGGGAATCCTTATCCAATTCTGCACATGGAAAAAGAACGGCGTAAGCTTTGACTTAAACTAGGACACGCCCTGGTATTGCCATTCCTGATTGCGATTTGCCGTCTATGAACGGTACTAGTTAACATCAGTGTTGGGCCATGGCCCAACGTATATGTTATTTCGCAATCAATGTCACACGTCTTCCAGTGCTTCTTCCGGCATGGTGACATTTAATTCCAGAACAGCACTGTCGCCCATACGCTCCAGATTGACACTGACTTTGTCACGAGTGATAGGGATGTATTTGGCAATAACGCTGAGAATTTCTTCCTGCAGCTTTGGCAGATAATCCGGCGTATTTCTCTGCGTACGCTCGTGTGAAATAATGATTTGCAACCGTTCCTTGGCAACGGAAGCGGTACTGGTACGCTTTCTCAGATAGCTGAATAGGCTCATGCTGGAACATCCTCCTTGTTTTTGCTGAACAACCGACGCAAAATACCTTTGCGCTCATTGTTTACAAAACGCATGGGCTTGTCTTCACCAAGGAACCGGGTAATGGCGTCTTTGTAGGCAAGGCCGGCGTCACTGGTTTCATCAAGAATAACAGGGGTTCCTGTGTTTGATGCTTTTAAAACCGCTTTGGACTCAGGAATGACGCCAATTAACGGAATGGCAAGTATTTCCTTGACATCATCAACGGACAACATCTCGCCTCTTTCAACACGCTCCGGATCATATCGTGTTACCAGGAGGTGTTCCTGAACAGGTTCTTCGTTATTAATGGCTCGTTTGGTTTTGCTTGCCAGTATGCCGAGAATTCTATCGGAATCCCGGACGGACGAGACTTCGGGATTGGTGACCACTATGGCATGATCGGCAAAGTACATGGCCATCAATGCGCCTGTTTCGATACCTGCCGGGGAGTCGCATACGATGAACTCAAACTCTTCGGCCAGCTCGTTGAGAATTTTCTCAACGCCTTCGATAGTCAGAGCGTCTTTGTCCCGTGTTTGCGAAGCGGGTAAAATGCAGAGATTTGGGATGCGTTTGTCTTTGATTAGCGCCTGATTGAGGTTTGCCTCGCCATTGGTGACATTAATAAAGTCATAAACTACTCGACGCTCGCAGCCCATGATTATATCAAGGTTTCTTAAACCTATATCAAAATCAATAACCACCGTCTTATGTCCGAGCAATGCCAGACCTGATGAAATTGCAGCGGATGAAGTGGTTTTCCCGACACCGCCTTTACCTGAAGTCACTACAATTATTTTAGCCAAAGCCGAACCTTCCTGTAAAAAAAGATATGTTGATTTTTATGGGTTCAGTTTACACGTTATTGATTGTTCAGTTCAAGTACAAAACCATAACAATAATCAGATATTCTCTTTAATTATGTACGGATTTTGCCGGGCAAGATAGTCAGGGCTAATTGATAAATCAATGTGCCGATTAATTGGGCGTTTTTGCAACCGATAAAAAATTAAGTGCGCCGGGCCCGGGTTCTGTAAACAACATTTTTCTCGCACCATTTTTTTACAAAATAGCGGTAGCCGCAAGGAGGCCTGCAGCCGTATTGCGGGTTTTATTCCAAGATTGTGCCGTGAGAACGCGTGAGCGCCTGAGTGAACGTTGTTCCGCATTTCGGCACGGGCTACAGGAAACTATTGTTTTTAACAGTTGTGCGGAATAAACTCGCATTCATGACGAAAAGGAACCTGTAAACTTTGAAGAGTTGTAACATGAATTATCGAAAAATGTTGAAGTCTAAAATCCATCGTGCGCGAGTCACCCATGCTGATTTGGATTACGAAGGCAGTATTACCATTCCGCCGGAATTGCTCACTGCTGCGGATATTCTTCCTTATGAAGCTGTAGCCGTCTGGAACGTTACATCAGGCACCCGCTTTGAAACGTATGCCATTGAGGGGGAGGCAGGCTCCGGTTCTGTCTGTGTCAACGGCGCCGCGGCGCATCTGGTAACCCCAAATGATATAATTATCATAGCGACCTTCATAAAGCTTCATGAGGAATATTGCCGGCAATATAAACCTACGGTGGTTTTTGTAGATAATCAAAATCGCCTTAAAGAAATAAGGCCGGAAGTACGTCCTGTTCTTGACGAGATATGATACATATACCCGTATTCTCGCTCCCCGAGGGAGAATGCGGGTAATATTTCTTGTTACCAACTGCTTGATCCGCAGCATCCCGTAGTGGACATGTAGGTGTTCGTGTAGTCATAGCTGTTGCAACAACTATTAAATCCACAGCCTGAAAGACTTGTTGTTGCAAATATAACAAACGTTATCATTAGCATCTTTTTCATGGGGGCTTCCTTGTCGATACTGTATTGTAAGTATATGACCTGATTTTTAATAATACAAATTGTATTTTTTGAGGGTATATAATAGTAATACGTACTTTGGCGTACCCTGATTGATTTTTGTGACCATGCGATCAAAAAATTAACTTAATGATATTTAATATTCTACGTAATGGTTGTATAATATTCGGTTAATTTAATCGCAGGGGTTTTTATGTCTCTTTCCATTGTGCAACAGGCACTAACTTTTGACGATGTGTTGCTCGTTCCTGCACATTCGCTGGTCCTTCCCAAGGAAGTCTCACTTAAAACCAGACTAACGCGGAATATTGAATTAAATATTCCCCTGGTATCTGCCGCTATGGATACGGTTACTGAAGCAAGGCTTGCCATTGCAATTGCACAGGAGGGCGGCATTGGTATCATTCATAAAAATATGAGTATCCTTGCTCAGGCGGATGAAGTACGGAAAGTTAAAAAGTTTGAAAGCGGTATGGTCAGGGATCCTGTATCAGTCAGTCCTGATACAACTGTAAGGGAATTGCTGGAAGTGATTGCCAAACATAATTTTTCAGGTGTGCCTGTTCTGGACAAGGATTTGCTGGTAGGCATTGTTACGAGTCGGGATATCCGGTTTGAAACGAATTTATCGTTACCCGTTTCAGCGGTTATGACTCCCAAGGAACGTTTGGTCACTGTCAGGGAAGGTGCCGGCAGGGAAGAGGTTCAAGGCTTGCTTCACAAGCACCGTCTGGAAAAACTCCTTGTTGTCAATGACTCGTTCAAGCTGCGTGGTTTGATTACGGTCAAAGACATTCAGAAAGCGAAAGAAAATCCCCTGGCCAGCAAGGACGGCGCCGAGCAGTTGCTGGTTGGCGCGGCAGTCGGTGTCGGGGAGGGAACGGATGAGCGTGTAGAGGCTCTGGTTGACGCCGGTGTTGATGTCATTATTGTTGACACCGCCCATGGTCATTCCCAGGGGGTTCTTGATCGGGTCAGGTGGATGAAGAAACATTTTCCTGATATTGAAGTGATTGGGGGCAATATCGCTACGGCTGCTGCGGCAACAGCTCTGATTGAATCCGGTGTCGACGCCGTGAAAGTGGGTATCGGTCCCGGTTCCATATGCACAACGCGTATTGTGACGGGTGTCGGAGTGCCTCAAATTACCGCGATAGCCAATGTGGCGGATGGGGTACGGGGACAGGTTCCGGTTATCGCCGATGGCGGGATCCGGTTTTCCGGCGATATTTGCAAGGCTTTGGCTGCCGGAGCGAATTCCGTCATGCTGGGAAGCATGTTTGCAGGCACCGAGGAATCACCGGGTGAGATTGAGTTGTATCAGGGACGCACTTATAAAAGCTATCGCGGTATGGGATCGTTGGGAGCCATGTCACAGGCTCAGGGATCGAGCGACAGGTATTTTCAGGATAGTAGCCTGGGCATGGAAAAGCTGGTTCCCGAAGGCATTGAAGGGCGGGTTCCTTACAAAGGACCTGTGCAAACCATCATTCATCAGATGATGGGCGGATTACGATCCTGCATGGGATATACGGGCTGCAATTCTATCGCTGCCTTGCATCAACAAGCACAGTTTGTCCAGGTAACCAATGCCGGCATGCGGGAGTCGCATGTTCACGATGTCAACATTACGAAACAGGCGCCCAATTATCAGGTTGATAACTAGGGCGTGTCCTCATTCTGTTTCGCGAGCTAAAAATTGGGATCATTTAGCGCAAATTGCAGATTGAATGAGGAGAATAGCCAGCCCTGTTTGACGAATTCAAACTGCAATTTGCGCAAATTAGCACAGGTTTTAGCTGTGAAACAGAATGAGGAAACGCCCTAATGGCTAACGATATTAAAAAACATCTGATTATTATTCTTGACTTCGGATCCCAGTACACGCAGCTGATTGCACGTCGTGTCCGCGAGCTTGGTGTTTATTGTGAGATCCATCCGTATGATCTCAATCCGGCAAGTCTGGATGGGCTCGATCTGCGTGGTATTATTTTATCAGGCGGTCCTTCTACGGTGACCCACTCATCCAATCCCAGGGCTCCGGAATGGGTTTTCAGTGCCGGTGTACCGATTCTTGGTATTTGTTATGGCATGCAAACCATGGCCGTTCAGCTAGGCGGCGAGGTGCAGTCGTCCGAACTTCGTGAGTTTGGTTATGCCGAATTACGTCTGCATGGCCATAGCGCGTTGCTAAGTAACATCGAGGATCGTACGGATAGCGATGGTGCCGCTCTTCTGGATGTCTGGATGAGTCATGGTGATAAAGTCACGCGGCTGCCGCCTGATTTTTCAGTGATTTGTGAAACGCGTAACGCGCCTATCGCGGGCATGGCCAATGAAGAACGTCACTGGTATGGCTTGCAGTTTCATCCGGAGGTGACCCACACATTACAGGGAACGCGTATCCTTGAACGCTTTGTGGTTGATATATGCAAGGCCGATACGACGTGGACTGCGGAAAATATTATTAACCAGGCGATACAAAAGGTTCGTGAGCAGGTTGGTGATGATCAGGTACTGCTTGGATTGTCCGGCGGCGTGGATTCCTCGGTGGTTGCGGCTTTACTGCATAAAGCCATAGGGGATAAACTGGTCTGTGTGTTCGTCGATACGGGACTACTCCGATTAAATGAAGCGGAGCAAGTGATGACCATGTTTGGTCAGCATATGGGCATACGAGTGATTGCCGTTAATGGTGAGCAACAATTTCTTGACGCTTTGCAAGGGGTTGATTGTCCAGAGAAAAAGCGCAAAATTATCGGCCGTACCTTTATCGAAATTTTTGACGCCGAAGCGAGCAGGATATCCGGGGTGAAATGGCTGGCTCAGGGAACCATTTATCCGGATGTCATCGAGTCGGCCGCCACCCACACCAATGGCGCTGCGGTCGTCATTAAATCACATCATAACGTCGGTGGTTTGCCGGAAACATTAAATCTCAAGCTTCTTGAACCTGTCCGTGAATTATTTAAGGATGAAGTCCGTAAAATAGGCCTTGAGCTGGGGTTGCCTTACGAAATGGTCTATCGCCATCCATTTCCGGGGCCGGGGCTTGGTGTGCGAATTCTTGGGGAAGTGAAAAAGGAATACGCCGAGATTTTGCGCAAGGCCGACGCAATTTTCCTTGATGAACTGCGCAAGGCTGGCTTGTATCATGAAGTTAGCCAGGCTTTTGCCGTCTTTTTGCCGGTTAAAAGTGTTGGCGTCATGGGGGATGGGCGGCGTTATGATTATGTGATTTGTTTACGAGCCGTTGAAACCGTTGATTTTATGACGGCCCATTGGGCGCAATTACCCTGGGATTTTCTATCGGTCGTGTCTAACCGGATCATTAATGAAGTCAGCGACGTGTCTCGTGTCACTTACGATATTTCCGGAAAACCACCTGCTACTATTGAATGGGAATGAATGACACCTTCTGGATGCAACAAGCCTATCAACTGGCTTTAAAAGCGAAAGACACCGGGGAAGTACCTGTAGGGGCGTTGATCGTTGACCAGCATCAGGCGTTGCTCGGTTCGGGTCATAATCAGGTTATCGGCGCTAATGATCCTACCGCCCACGCGGAAATGATTGCCATTCGAATGGCGGCGGCGAAGCTGGGTAATCACCGCCTCACCAACGCCACGTTGTATGTGACCCTGGAGCCTTGTTCCATGTGCGCCGGAGCCATGGTACAGGCGAGGCTGGCGCGCCTTGTCTTTGCAACCCGGGATTTTAAAGCCGGGGCGGCAGGTTCGGTACATAATTTATTACAGGGGTTTCCGCTTAATCATAAGGTTCTGATTGACGAAGGACCCATGCAATCCGAATGCGCTCACCTGCTGGCGGATTTTTTTATGACACTTCGGGATTAGCGCTTGTCAATTGTGCTATCAGATCATTGGTTAATAATTTTTTTTCCTGTGAGTTTAAGAGCAATCCTTGTTGGGTGGTGATATAGAACATATCTTCAACACGTTCACCGGCGGTTGCAATCTTTGCGTTATGCAAGTGAATGTGGTGCCTCAGAAAAACACGGCTGATAGTGGCCAATAACCCTGGCCTGTCCGTTGTTACCAGAAATAAGCGCGTAAGTTGCTGTTGTTGATCGTCGCTGCAGGTAATTTGCGGTTTTAATTTGAAGTGAGCCTGCCGGCGCGATAAACGACGTTTTGCCGTGACGGGCAATTTCGAGGCATCGGCCAGGTATTTTGCCAGTTCCTGTTGAATGGCCCGTATTCGTTGTTCATCACTGAGTGCGCGGTGCTGCTCGTCCAGAATAATGTAGGTATCCATATCAAAATTATTGTCACAGGTCAGGATGGTGGCTTCCTGAATAGTTGTATGGTGGTTGCTTAACACGGTGGTGGTAATGGTAAATCGTTCATCCCGATGGGGCATATAAATGAAGACTTCCGTACCCCCCTGACTATGGTGAGGCATAATAATAATTAAAGGATACTGCTGGCTGTGAAGGATGGCTTTGGTATGGCGCGCAATCACGGCGGGAGGTTCGTGTAAAAAATATTTTCCCTTGAAATGCAGCCACAGGTTTTGAATGGCGTCGGCAGAAATGCCGTCTTTGGTGAGTATATCCAAAGCCTGCTGTTGTCGCGACCGGATAAAACTATCTTCGTCAATAATGGATTTTTCCTGTTGCATGGCGCGGCGGGCGGAATGATACAATTCCTTTAGCAGGGAGTCTTTCCAGGTATTCCATAATGTGTGGTTAGTGGCGCAAATATCGGCAACCGTGAGCAAGTAAAGGTAATCGAGATATTCCGAAAGAGGCAGGCGCTGGCAAAACAAGGTAATGGTTTTGGGATCGTAAATATCCTGCCTTTGTGCGGTCTGGGACATTAACAGATGATGACGAACCAGCCAGACCAGCAAGGTGCGTTCATATTCATCCAGACCATGTCTTAAAGCGAATGTTTCAGCTTCCTCCGCACCAAGCTCCGAATGATCACCGCCTCTCCCCTTGGCAATATCATGGAAAAGGGCGGCCAGATATAATATTTCCCGTTTTTCAATGTTGGGCATGAGGGTTGCCGCTAATGGAAACGCGTGGTTGTGCTCGGGATCAAGAAATCGCACCAGATTGCGAATGACAAACAAGGTATGTTGATCAACCGTGTAAACATGAAATAAATCGTATTGCATTTGTCCGGTGACAGCGGCAAAACAATCCAGATAATGGCCTAAAACTCCGTAGCGATTCATGTGGCGCAAGGCGTAATAAGGGTTTTTTCCTTCCTTGAATATGGCAATAAAACATTGCGTCGTGGCGGTCGATGTGCGAAATTTTTTATCCATCAGATAGATATTTTGACGAAGAAGCCGTATGGTTCCGGCTCTTACGCCGGAAATATCCGGCCGTTTGGCCAGCCATAGAAACAATTGTAAAAATGTCAGGGGCGCTTGCTGGAATACCCGGGCGTGTCGAACCTCGATAAAATTATTGGAGAGCTGGAAATTCGCGTCTAACGGGGTGATGAATTGTTTCTCATGATGAAGGATGGCTTCGGAAAACCAGTGCAACAACATTTCATTCAGTTCCCGCATGCGTTTGATGTTTTTAAAATACAGTTTCATAAACTGTTCAATGGCTAAAGAGCCTGGTTTATCCTGAAAATCAAATAATTCCGCCAGTTTGATTTGATAGTCAAACAGTAGCCGCTCCTCCTGCTTTCCGGCCAGGACATGGAGTGCAAAACGTACGCGCCATAGAAAATGCTGGCCATTTATAAGTTCTTCGTATTCTTTATCGGCTATAAAACCGCACGCAATGCCATCGGCCAGTTTTTTTATGCCAAAATGACGTTTTCCAAGATAGAGGATCAATTGCAGATCCCGCAATCCTCCGGGGCCTTGCTTGACATTCGGCTCCAGGTTATAGGCCGTTTCGCCGTATTTGATGTCCCGTTGATTTTGCTCTTGCTGCTTGGCGGCAAAAAACTGCGCGCTTGACCACATATGCAGAGGGTGGGTTTGATATTGCAATTCTTCCATCAACGTGCCACGGCCACATAGAAGGTGCATGTCCAGAATGCTGGATATAACGCTTAAATCCTGGCTGGCCAGATCCGCACAGGCTGTGACGGTGGTGATTTGATGACTGATATTCAGTCCGATATCCCAACAATCCTGAATAAAGGCCTGGGCGTGCTGCAATTCGGTTTTGCTGACTTCGTCCGTATGCAGAAGAAGAAGATCGATATCCGAATGCAACTGCAATTCCCGGCGACCATAACTCCCCAGGGCAAGAAGGCAGAATCGGTTATTAATGTGCAGTTTATGTTTTTGAAAGAGGGTTAACAGAAGATTGTCAATAAAACTTACCAGCTTGCGGGTAAGACTGATAATGCTGATTTTATGACAAAACTCATCACACAGCTCATCCTTGAACCGTTTTAGCGACTGTTTTAAAAAAAGGTTATCGTTCTTCATCTCGCAAGGTCAGAATTTCGACCCCTTTCTCGGTAACCAGCAGGGTATGTTCCCATTGGGCTGACAGGCTGTGATCCTTGGTAACCACAGTCCATTTATCGGGTAGTAACCGCGTGTGATGCTTGCCTGTATTAACCATGGGTTCAATGGTAAAGGTCATACCTTCACGCAGGGTTTCGCCGGTTCCCGGAGTGCCATAGTGCAGAACCTGGGGATCTTCATGAAACCCGCGGCCTATGCCGTGGCCGCAATATTCACGGACGACCGAACAACGATTATTTTCAGCGTGTTGCTGAATAGCGTGGCCTATGTCGCCAAGACGCACGCCCGGTTTTACCATGTCAATCCCGATAAAAAGACATTCCTGCGCCAGAGTAACGACATGACTGGCTTTGACGGAAGGTGTGCCTACAAAAAACATCTTGCTTGTGTCACCATGATAACCGTCTTTGATAACGGTGACATCAATATTAATGATGTCGCCGTCCTTGAGGGCTTTTTTGCCGGGAATTCCATGGCAAATCACATGATTTACGGACGTGCAAATCGATTTGGGGAATCCGTTGTAACCCAGCGGTGCGGGAATGGCTTTTTGCACGTTGACAATATAATCATGGCAGATGGTGTTTAATTCATCCGTTGTCACTCCGACCTTTACATGGGGGCCGATCATGGTCAGGACATCCGCTGCCAGGCGACCGGCCACACGCATTTTTTCTATTTCTTCCGGAGTTTTAATCGTTATAGCCATTTTTTAAATCCACAAAAAACACTAATATTAACACAAGGATAGCGTGTTATCATAGTGCCCCATACCCTGTGAGGGATATCCGGTTTGGGATGAAAATAGTCGCGTTAATGGATTTAATCCTGTTCTTTTTTAAAAAACATTTTCTTTTTGGCTTCCCATTTCTGCATCATATCCTGAAAAATTTGTTTTTGTCTGGGATCGAGAAGATTGTATATCTCGTTTTTGGTCATGATGCGTGATTTTAGTGAGGCACGAGTCAAGGCGACCTTTTGATCAATCAATTTGTCAAGAGCGGCCTCGTCCAGTTTTTCACTGGTGATGAGTTGATTCATCTTGAGACGTATCGCCTTGAATTGTTCACGGTTGGCCTGCATCATTTGTCTGCCTTTTGCCTTAATGGCTTTAATTTTGGTTTGCTGGTCATCGGTGAGCTGCAGTTTATTTATCAGCTTGTTCCAACCCGCCTTGCATTGGTGATGGGGTTTCTTGTACGAATCAGCATAGGACATTTGTATCGTTAAAAATGATCCTGCCAGCATGGTAATAAACATTAATCTCCTGATCATTCTATGCTCCTTGCAATTTTTTTGATAGGCAGTCTGGAGTATAGACGATTTATCGGACAATTTCAGATGGAACTTTCCGGATTATTTTTCTTGTCGGGAAGGAGGATGATTGCCGAAAACCCTTGATTGTGTTATAAATACGGCGCTTTTAACGACACACACATTTCGTCACATATCGTAGGGTCCCTCTATCAGGGCTTGTCAACAAGTCCTGGAAGGGTACGGTATGGGAAATGTGGAGGCTTAACCCTGGAGAAATAAAATGAATGTTAGTATGAGAGAATTGCTGGAAGCAGGTGCCCATTTTGGTCACAGAACCCGTTATTGGAACCCTAAAATGGCGCCCTTCATTTTTGGTTCAAGAAATAAAATCCACATTATTAATCTGGAAAAAACCTTGCCGCTAATGAACGACGTTGTTAATTATGTCGGTCGTTTGGCGTCAAACAAGGCCAAAATACTGTTTGTCGGCACTAAAAGAGCGGCTCAGGACAGTATTCGTGAGCACGCAAGACGCTGTGGCATGCCTTACGTGGATCACCGTTGGCTGGGCGGCATGCTGACCAACTACAAAACAGTCCGTCAGTCTATTTTCCGGTTGAAAGAACTGAAGGAAATGCGCGATAAAGGCTTGTTTGCCGGTATGATTAAAAAAGAAGCGTTGATGTTAACCAGAGAGCTTGAAAAACTGGAGCGTGGTTTAGGGGGCATCGAAGACATGGGCGGTTTGCCTGACGCGTTGTTTGTCGTCGACGTTGGTTTTGAAAAAATTGCCGTTGAGGAAGCTCGCCGCTTGAAAATCCCTGTTATTGGTATTGTTGATACGAACAACAGCCCGGACAACATCGACTACATCATTCCCGGTAACGACGATTCCATGCGAGCCGTTGATATTTATGTGCGCTGTATTGCTGATGCTATTTTAGATGGTAAACAGGGTAATACGATCGGTGGTGTATCATCCGATGCTGAATTTGTCGAGGTAGCGACGACTGAGAAAGAGTCCGATAAGGCAGCCGACTGATTTAATTATTGATAGTTCGGGAGCATCTGCGGCGAGGCGGTTCGGTGCTCCTGATATGTGGAGGATATATAATGTCAATTAGCGCGAAGTTAGTAATGCAATTGCGTGAGCGAACGGGCGCCGGTATGATGGAATGTAAAAAATTCCTCGTTGCGACCAATGGTGATATCGAACTGGCTATTTCAGAGATGCGTAAGGCAGGACAGGCCAAGGCGGATAAAAAAGCCGACAGAGTTGCGGCGGAAGGCGTCATTGTTGTTGCCCGCTCCGGCGATCTGCATACGGCGGTAATGCTGGAAATCAACAGTGAAACCGACTTTGTGGCCAGAGATGAAAACTTTACCCGTTTTTCGGATGTTGTTGCCCAGACGGCGTTAAACAGTTCGGCTACGGATGTGGAAGAATTGTCCGCACAAACGATTGCCTCAGGCAATACCCTTGAACAGGCTCGACAAGAGCTGGTCGCCAAAATTGGCGAGAACATTAAAATTCGTCGCATGGTGCGGATGCAATGCGATGGTGTCATAGGATCTTATCTGCACGGCAACCGCATTGGTGTTATGGTGGCTTTGAAAAATGGCGATGAGTCCCTGGCTAAAGATATTGCCATGCATATTGCAGCCAGCCGTCCCATGGTTGTAAACCGGGATCAGGTTCCTGCCGATGCCATAGAAAACGAGCGCGATATTTTTACTGCCCAGGCTCGCGAAAGCGGCAAACCTCAGGAAATTATTGACAAAATGATTGAAGGACGTATCAATAAATTTATTGATGAGGTCAGTTTACTCGGCCAGCCTTTTGTTAAGGATCCGAACATTAAAGTAGGACAACTTTTAAAAGAGAAAAATGCGGAAGTCATTTCTTTTATCCGTTTTGAAGTGGGTGAAGGCATTGAGAAAAAAGAAGACAACTTCGTTGAGGAAGTGATGGCACAGGTTCGCGAATAAAACAATGAATGACAAAACTTCCAAAATAAAATACAGACGCATTTTATTAAAATGCAGTGGCGAGGCGCTGATGGGTAAAGCGCCATTTGGCATTGATCCATCCGTGCTGGATCGTATTGCCGTGGATGTCGATGAACTGATTAAGATGGGTGTGGAAGTAGGCCTGGTGATCGGCGGAGGCAATCTTTTCCGTGGCAAAGCGCTTTCTGAAGCCGGATTGGGACGTGTCACCGGCGATCACATGGGGATGCTGGCCACGGTCATGAACGCGCTTGCTCTGCGCGACGCTCTGGAACGCATTGACTTGCCGGCCCGGATTATGTCTGCCATTCCAATGATGGGGATGGTGGATCCTTATCATCGACGCAAGGCAATAACCCATCTGCGTAATGGCCACGTTGTTATTTTTGCCGCCGGAACCGGAAATCCTTTTTTTACTACTGATTCGGCAGCGTGTCTGAGAGCCATTGAGGTTGGTGCTGATATTGTCCTTAAAGCGACTAAAGTGGATGGCATTTATTCGGATGACCCGATTAAAAATCCGAAAGCCATACGCTATGATTACCTGACTTATAAACAAATATTGCAGGATGGTTTGCAGGTGATGGATGCAACGGCTATTTGCCTATGCCAGGATCATGGTATGCCCTTGCAGGTTTTTAATATGGAAGAACCGCATGCCTTGAAAAAAATCGTTATGGGTGAACGGGTTGGAACTATTGTAGGAGCGAATCATGATCAATGACATCAAACAAGATGCTGAAAAGCGGATGAAAAAAACAGTTGAAACATTGCATAATGATTTAACGAAAATTCGTACGGGTCGTGCAAACACGAGCTTTCTGGATCATATTCATGTCGATTATTATGGAAATCCCACGCCTTTATCGCAAGTGGCTAATGTGACGACCAGTGATTCCAGAACTCTGCTGGTTACTCCCTGGGAAAAAAACATGGTGCCGGTTATTGAAAAAGCCATCCTCACGTCCGATTTGGGCTTGAATCCGGCGACAGCAGGTAGTGCGATTCGTGTTCCCATGCCGCCACTTACGGAAGAGCGGCGCAAGGAATTGATTCGTGTAGTGCGTGCCGAAGGCGAGCAAGGCCGTGTCGCAATTCGCAATATTCGACGAGATGCCAATAATCACCTTAAGGATCTGGTGAAGGAAAAAGAGATTTCAGAAGATGACGAACACCGTGCCGGTGAAGTGATTCAGAAATTAACGGATAAATACATTGCGGAAGTAGACGCCGCTCTTGAAATGAAAGAAAAGGACTTGATGGAAATATAAAGTTCATAGGCATTTCATTGTGATCATGAACTTTGAAATGCTCCTTTCTATGCGGGCATTAATGGTGATTCCATAATTGGCATGAACTTGTCACTAAAATAGTCCGATTCAAAATCAGGAACGGTTTTGGCTATATCCAGCAAGGTATTGTAAGCCTCTGATAATAAAATCCCTTCTTTGGTGCGCATGCCTTTTAGCACACCAAACAGTTTTTTTGTTTGATGGTTATCCAGCCCGGTTACGTGAAATCCCAATGTGAGAGTTTTTCCGTGCAGGTTTCGGAAAAACCGGCCCACCTCATTGTCTGTAAGCTTTACCGATTGATATTTTGATTTTGTATGTGATGGTTCCAGCCAGTTTTTTTTGATTTTTTCATGCTTGCCTTTGGGTAATGTGTCCCAGCGCTTGACCCCCTGGGGGAGCTGTTGGCCGTCGAGAAATAATTGAAACAGGGTGATGCCCAGACTATGGGTGTCGGCTTTTTCTTCCGTTGTCCTGGTTTCGCGAAATATATCCTTGGGATTGTACATGGAATATAATGGCGTTTGAGTAATACCGCCGAGAGATTCATTCCTGCCGGAGGCTCCTCCGTAATCACAATAATCACCAACGTAATCGTCGGATATAATAATGTTGGCAGGCTTGATGTCATTGTGTATATGCACGCCGCCTAACTGATTCGGATCATGCAGTTGCTGTAATTTCCACATCAATGAAAGGGCAATTTTTAATTTTTGCGCAATAGTCAGGTTATCAACCGGATATTTTTCCAGTGATACACCTGCTATTTTTGGGATTACAATCCAATACTCCGTATCGGCTTTGTGATCCATTTGCATGATGGCGTCAAATATGTTTTGAGGTGCTTTTTTTGCAATGATTGCCTGAAATAACCGGGTTTCAGGGTAGATGGCTTTTAAATGGGAAGCCTCCCTGTTTATCAGTTGAGTGAGTTTTTCCGAGGCCATTCCCTGTATATGTTTGATAACATTGCCGGTTTTAATGAAGCGTATGTCGTCTTTGGCCGTATCAATCATCAGGAGACCCGGAGAGTCGGAAATTGACCCGAAAGCGCCGCCGTCAAAAGGCTTTTTGTCCATAAGGTAGCAAAGATAACAACCATCTTCCTTTTGTACCAGCAAATTATGCGACAGGGAGCGGTAACAAGTTATCTTCTCTCGTTGTGTATCGGGGGACTTTTCCCGGGGCGCGGGCGATGGCGTTGCAAAAAAAGACGCGCCGTAATTGATTATTCGCGCGCCCAGTTCCCAGACTGTTGGGAAATAGCCCGCTTCATTGGTGACATCAATTTTCGAGGCTGGTGAGGCTGATTTTTGTTCCATATTCGGGGGGGCATAGGGGGCGGCGGTAACGATATACTCATCTTCCTTGAAGCAACCTGAGCCGTGATGTTTGAAATGTTCGGCTACCAGCAATTTCAGGTAATATTTATCCTCATCAGATAAATTTAATAAATCCATATTTCCGGGCATAATTCCTTACAAGCCTCCGAAAAACCCATAGCACATACATGTGAAAGTCAGCTATCTGTCGTTTTTCACATCCCTGTTTTGTTATGCAATTGAACCGTATTAATTATCGCACCATAAGATACTATGAATCTCGCATAATTTGAAGCGTGTGAAAACAAGGCGACTCTTGTTCAACAACAAATAATAACCTCCTGTCGGGATAAGGTTTGGACGGGTACTCACCCGACGGACGAAGGCCTCTTTTTAATTAGGTGCGTAACCCGTTCAAGCGCCAATTTTTACATATATTGCCCACCGTTAATGTCAAGATTGGCACCGGTAATAAAGCCGGAGTCCGGGGAAGCGAGGAACGTGACGGCTCTGGCGATTTCTTCCGGTTTGCCTAATCTGCCCATGGGAATGACTGTGATAAGGGCTTTAAGGACACTTTCCCTCATGGCGGCAAGCATGGGTGTTTCAATATATCCGGGGGAAATGGTGTTAACCGTGATGCCTTTGTCGGCTGTTTCGAGGGCGAGGCTTTTACTGAAACCAAGTAATGCCGCTTTGGTAGCCGCGTAATTGCATTGACCGGCCTGACCTTTGCGGCCACTGACTGATGAAATGCTGATAATACGACCATACTCCCTCTCTAGCATCAGAGGCAGTACATTGCGTGTCACATTAAAGACACTGTTTAAATTAGCGTCAAGTACAAGCTGCCATTGTTTCGGGGTCATTTTTTTCAGAGTCATGTCACGGGTCACTCCCGCGTTGTTTACCAGCACATCAATACGACCATATTGTTCTTTTATTACCCTCGCGAGTTTTTCGCAGTCCTCAAACTGCCTGACATCGGCGTATTGAATATCAATGTTAAAACCGTCTTTTTTTTGAGACGATTGCCAGAGTTTCGCTTCTTCATGGTTACCATCCTTGAAATAACAGGCAATAACCCGATAATTGCTGGCGGCGAGGCTTCGGCAAATTGCAGTACCGATGCCGCCGGTCCCTCCTGTTACAATAGCTGTCATTTGTTCCATAGATTGATCCCCTGTTTTGGTAGTATTGTCAGGCTGTGCTGTTACAGTCTGATGATGAGCCTATCTTGCCGATGCCGCGTAAACACGTCAAATAATTTTAATGATATTTTGATATGGAAATCAGAGTAGGTTAGAGTATCATCTTCTTTTTTGTCGGGATGGCGGGAGTTTACTCTGAAGGTAGTGGGAGTGTACCTGGCAGAATACCAAATATATACAGGGTTTGTTGAGCAACGGGAGATATGTGGTGAGGATGAACAGGAAGATCGTTTATGGCTATGGGACAGGGGTGTTGCTTGCAGGAATACTCAACAATACGGTTATGGCCGGTGAGCCGGGTAAGACAAATGTCGCCCCGTCGTTATTTCCATGGGTAGTCAGCGTGAGCGCCGGGCCTGTGTGGGCTCGCGGCGGTGAGAGCCAGACTTTTTTTCTCGCTCCGGACATTGAAAAAACCTATGCGGCTGATAAATCCAGTAATGGTTTGTTTTATGGCGAGATTTTTTTAGGGCTGCAAAAATCACTGGTTCGGCAATTTCAAGGTCAGATTGGTGTAGCAGTGGCGGCCACCGGCGATGCGGATCTATCCGGTGAAATATGGGATGACGCCGATCCCCAGTTTAATAATTACGCCTATAACTATAAATTGAGTCACAGCCATATCGCGTTGAAAGGCAAATTACTGGCCGGACAATGGAATACATTGATTCCCTGGATTAGCGGCAGCATCGGCGCGGGATTTAATCGCGCCCACGAATTTCATAACAGGCCAACTATTTTCGAAGCGCTGGCTAACCCCGATTTTGCGTCTCATACCAAAACCGCTTTTACCTACACGGTTGGTGCCGGTGTGCAAAAAGTGCTGAACAATCATTGGCAGGCAGGGGTTGGTTATGAATTTGCCGATTGGGGGAAAAGTGAGCTTTACCGTGCCGAAAGCCAGACTTTAAATTCCGGGCTGGCCATGGATCATCTGAGAACCAATGGTTTGTTATTTAATATCACTTATATCGCGTAGGAATACCTGTCATGAAAATATGGAGATTTTCGCAATTTATTCCGGGAATGGTTTCCTTTTTATTACTCACCTCCGTTCAGGCAGGCGCTCCCTTGTGGACGTTTACTCCATTAACGGCGACCAGTATGATCCTTCCCTTAAACGGCACTGCGACAGTCAATTACCGGGTTACCAATCAATCAGCCAGGCCTCATACGCTGGTTGTGAAGCCGGTACAGGGCATTACGCAAATCACCAATGGCGCAGGTCTTTGCGGCAATCCTTTTGTGCTGCCATCCAGAGGCGCTTCCTGTATTCTGTCGTTGCAGATAAACGCGAGCCAGTTGACGGACAATATTACCGGCGGCCCAATGGTATGCCAGCAAGGCAGTACCCTGCAATGTTATCAGCCCGGCGCCAATGATATTCTTGATATTTCCATTCTGGATCCGAGTACCAGTGCCGCCATCAGCGTCACCGGTTCGCCACTGGTGTTAATCGTTAACGGCGCGGCGGGCGTATTAACCATCCATAACACGTCAACCGATGTCACGGCGACCAATATCAAGTCTGATTTTACTGGTACAGCACTTGCCGGCAAGGTCACCGAAACGGGAAACACCTGTGCCAGTGTTGCGCCGGGAACGAGTTGTCAGCTTACGTTTACTCCGGGAGCAACCGGGGTGGCTCAAACCAGTTTTCCTGTCAAGGGAGATAATACCACTACCATCAACCCAGACATTGCCGTAGTGACGGTGGGTGATCCGTTCCATGGGGGTGTCGTGGCCTGTACCGATGGTGGCCTGGACAACCTCATTGCTGCGACAATGGATATCAGTGCGAATATTATTTGGGGTAACTATATTCTTACTGGTGCAAATAGTAATACCGACGGGGCGACGAACACCACTACCATTGTGGCGGTATTGGGTAATAATGGCGGGATGCCTTACGCGGCGCAGCTTTGTAATGATTTCGCAATTGACTCGCAAGGCAATGCCCCCTGTCAGGTGGGAAATGTGTGTTATAACGACTGGTTTTTGCCGGCCAGGCAGCAATTGCATTGTCTTTTTGTGAATCAGGTGCCTGTCGGCAATTTTTTTCCTGACAATTACTGGACGTCTACAGAAAACAGTAACACGGAAGCCTGGTTCCAGTCTTTTGCCATCGACATCCAATTTGTCGATGATAAATTGCTTAATCCAGATCGGGTGCGCTGTGTCAGGCCTTTGAGTTGATAGTCTTTCATCCGGGCTGCTTCAGGCGGCTCGCATGAACAACATGGCGATTTTTGTTGTGTTTGCGAAATGTTTTATTTGATGGCGGCCATGCAACCCCATCGTGGATCCCAGGCCAGGTGTTTTAGATGGGAGGTGCTTTTTAAAAAATCGGTTAACGTGTTCGCTGTTTCATTTTTTTGCGCCAGAATCACCATGTTGGCGCTTTCAGGTATGGGAAGCACAACCGTGTTGCCGGGGAAGATCCTGCGGATAAAGTCAAAAATGGGCTTGTGTTCCTGTTGATTGGCCAGATTGACGGCGAGCACACCATTTTCCATCAGCAGGCGTTTGCAATGGGCGAAAAATTCGGGATTATGGCAGCTTTCCGGGAATGAGCTGGCATTAAAAAGATCCACAATCACGTGCCGGAATACCGAGTGATTTTCTCGCACGTACTGACTGGCTTCCTGATGTACGATGCTCAGGTTCACCCGTTTATCGATCTGGAAATATCGCGAGGCCAGATGAATGATTTCCGCCTCCATTTCAACGGCGGTTATGGTAAAACGGTTCAGCGGCTTTGCTAATACGTGAGCAACGCCGGCACCGCCCAGACCAAGCAGACAACAATCACCGGGGAGCTGTTGTGCCATGAAGACCAGCGGCTTGATGTAATGAAGTTCCGGGCGATGAGGATACCATTTATTAATGAGCGTCTGAATTGGTCTGGTGTCGAAGGTGAGCCAGCGAAAAAAGAGATTGTCATAAATCCGGATCCCTTCGCTTCGGTAAATACATCGCCCACCCAGGGTTTTCCATCTCATTTAACAGGTGATCTCTTGCTGGAAAGGATAGATGGAACCAAGCTGTAACAACTGGCTGAGTTCATCCAGAGCGGTAAACGATTCGTCAATAAGCCTGGGATCGGTCAGATCGGAGGCATGCAGTCTGGTTCGATAATGTTTTTTAACCCAATCACCTAACCTGTCGAGAAGAGGTGTGGTGATAAGAATTCCCTGGTGCATCGCGGACAATTCCTGCTGGTTTAGCAGGATTCGTAATCGAAGACAGGCGGGGCCACCACCGTTACACATGCTTTGTTTGACATCAATAAAGCGGACTTTTGTTATTGGATTGCTAAAATCGCCCTGCAATTTATCAATGAACAGCCGTACACGCTCATTGCGTTCACACTCCGTTGGCGCGAGCAGCGTCATGGAACCGTCGGGCATGGTCAATAGTTGCGAATTGAATAAATAGGAATCAACGGCTTCGGGTACCGTGACGTCTTGATCACGGACTTCAATAATTGCGAGATTAAAATCGGCCTTGTTTTTAAGTTCCTCATAGACTTTATGCTGATCTGCCAGTGCGCGTTCGTGAATGAAAAGCACCTGTTCGTTGGCAACGGCAATCACGTCATTATGAAAAACCCCCTGATCAATGACGTCAGGATTTTGTCGGGCAAAAACAACTCGTTCCGGATGGAGCAGATGCGCTCTTGCTATCGCTTCCGAGGCTTCAAGCGTTTGCCGGGCCAGATATTTTCGCGGTGCGGCGTCTTTCGTTTGTTGATGTAATCCTTGCTTTCCATAAACAAACAGGTGCATACCGGGGGATTGATGACTGGCAGAGAGGCGGCTGTGATTGGCCGCGCCCTCGTCGCTGGTCACAATGGTTTTGGGTAAAACGGGATGATGTCGGAAAAATTGAAGGTTGTTAAACAATCGTTCCAGCAAGTACCTGGAAAAATCAGCCTCCTGATGACGATGAATATTACTGATTAAATTGGCCGCCGTAAAATGAACGCGCTGATCAACGCTGTCAAGACTTGGAGTGACGGTGGCCGCATTAGCAGCCCACATGCTCGATGCGGAATAGCAGGCACTGAGAAGCCGTGGGGCATATTGCTGTGCTTTCACGAGTTGTTGTTCAGGATCACCTGTAAAACCAAGTTGATGTAACAGATGAAGGTTGGGGCGTTGGTGAGGTGGGAATACAGCCTGTTTCAAACCGGCCTCATGCAGTAATCTCATTTTGGCGAGACCTTGCAAGGCGGCTGCTTGCGGATTGGCTATATTGAACGCGTTGGTTGTGGATGCGATATTGCCCGGGGCGAGTCCGGCGTAATGGTGGGTAGGACCGACCAGGCCGTCTATGTTTAATTCGTAATATTGCATATTAATTTTCCATAACGATACCGGGAAGCATGTTATCCGGCCTGGATAACTGAGCCTGTTCCTGGCTGGCGATAGGGTAGGAACAGTAATCGGCGGCAAAATAAGCGCTTGGCCTATGGTTGCCGCTGCAGCCGATTCCACCGAAAGGCAGGTTGCTTGCCGCTCCGGTCGTGGGTTTGTTCCAGTTGACAAGTCCGGCCCGTATTTCCTGATAGAATTGCCGGTAGTGGTGGGCGTTGTCGCTTAACAAGCCCGCGGACAGGCCATAACGGGTCCGGTTGGCAAGCATTAAAGCCTCCTCGAAATCCTGGTAACGGTATAATTGAATCAAGGGTGCGAAAATTTCCTCGTCCGCCGGATGAGCCACGGAGGTCATATCAATAACGCCCGGAGTCAGCAATCCGGAGTTTTTTTCCATAAGTGACATGGGCAATAAGGCGTTGCCCCCGGATTCCAGTAATTGCTCTTGCGCTTTTAAATGAGCGAGAGCATGATCAAAACTAATGACCGGCCCCATAAATGGTTCCGGGTTACTGTCAAAAGCTCCGATTGCCATTTTCCTGCAGGCGGCCAACAGCTTTTCGAGAAATTGTTCGCCCTTTGAATTATCAGGAATCATAACCCGACGCGCGCAGGTGCATCGTTGGCCGGCTGTGATAAACGCCGATAACAGCGTTTGATAGACTGCGGCATCGAGGTCTTTCACCTCATCAATGACTAATGGGTTATTACCTCCCATTTCCAAAGCCAGGATAACCTCCGGACGATCACTGAAAAGCCGGTGAATTTTTTTCCCGGTTTGGTAACTGCCGGTGAAGTAGACACCCTGTATGTCGGCGGCCAGCAGTCGTTGACCCGTTGCCGCATTGCCTTGCAGGCAATTGATAACACCGGGCGGTAATCCTGCATCATGCCAGCATCGCATGATCATTTCCGCAACTGCGGGAGTCAGTTCGCTGGGTTTTAAAATCACCGTATTTCCGGCAAGCAGGGCAGGTACTATATGACCGTTGCTTAAATGGGCGGGAAAATTAAAAGGGCCGAAAACGGCGGTCACGCCATGCGGTTTATAACGCAGGCAGGATTGACTGTCCGCCATTGTTGAGCATTTTTCAGATGTTCGTTCTTCAAAAGCCTGGATGGACAGATTTACCTTGCCGATGACGGCATTCACTTCCGTTTCAGATTCCCAGTAAGGTTTGCCGTTTTCCAGTGAAATCAATGCCGCCAGCTCATGCCGTTGCCTCTCTACCTGGCGGGCAAATTGATGCAGGTAATGCGCCCGTTCGGAAACGGGCAGCAGACGCCATTTTTTAAAGGCGCTTTGCGCGGCCTCACACGCTTTGCCGATTTCCGCTTCCTCGGCCCGGGTGCCTTGCCATATCGGTTGATTGTTTACCGGATTATAGGAATAGAACACATCACCGGATCCATTTGTCCAGGAGCCGTTGATGTAATGTTGGCCGGATTCAGGCGTGTTTGGGTTCATGGTCATATTGTGCCTCTTGTGAGAATGGGCCGGATTCAATTCGTAACGGTGCGATACGAACGCAGTCGCCGCGTTTGACGTCCAGCAGTTTGGCGGTTTGTTTGCTTAAAATACAGGAGCTATGCCCTTCGTTGAAAATAGCCTGGCTGATGGTTGCCCGAAAATCAAGCCTGGTATTGGCGAGTAAAAAGCGGTTACTGCTGACTTCGTCGCTGATGTTTTTTACGGTCATAACCCGACTGGATGCGATGGTTTGAATTTCTGCAAGAGGCGCCTCAATGGTTGGGCCCGCATCAAAAATATCAACATAGGAATTGTAGCGAAACCCTTCCCGCATGAGGATGTTCATGGCCGGCACCGTGGATTGGTGAGGTTTGCCAATCACCGCCTGTGCTTCCGGGGACAGCAGTTTGACATAGATTGGGTTTCTTGGCATTAAATCAGCAATAAACTGCTTGTTGGTTGACATGGTTAAACGATCCGCTTCGGCAAAGGGCATGTGAAAAAAATGTCTGCCTACGTTTTCCCAAAATGGAGAGCGGCCCCATTCATCTGAAATACCTCTCATTTCCGCGATCACATCCGAGGCGAAGCGATTCGGATAATGAGCCATAAACAAAAAACGGGCGCGGGAGAGTAATAGTCCATTACCGTTTTTGCGAAAGGCCGGCTCCAGAAAAAGCGTGCATATTTCACTTTTCCCCTGGTTGTCATTAACCAGACTTAACACTTCATAATCGCTGCGAATATTTAAGGAATGGCAAATTCGAGTTCGTTTGGACACTTTATAGGAATAAATGGGCAACTCATAACCGGTCGTGGCTTCAATCGCTGAAGTACCAAGGATTTGCCCGGATTCCGGATCCTGTAAAACGAAAAGATAATATTCATCATGAGGATGTTTGATGGTTTTCTTAAATGACTGGCAAGACAGATCCAGTCGTTTTTTAAGTATTTTCCTGTCCTTGGGCAGGGTCGTCATACCGATTCCGCTGTGCTCGGCGAGATGATGTATGGCGTCCAGATCGTTGGCTGTCGCACTTCTAAAGAGCATCATTGCCGGAGTTCCTCCAGTCCGCCTGCCGCCAAATCCTGGAGAAGCAGAGCGCTTAGGGCGGCTCGTTCCGGCAGACTGTCAAGCAGGATATATTCATCCGAACTGTGAATATTACCGCCTCTTACCCCAAGGGTGTCAATTACCGGCAATCCGTGTTTTGCCAAATTATTGCCATCGCAACAGCCTCCGCTGTCTTTCCAGTCTACGGTTAGACCCAGTTTGGAGCCAATGGCCTGTATTCTCCGGAATAATCGTTCGGTACCTTGCGAAACACGTTTAACCGGTCTACCGAAATGGCCATGAATCGATAAGGTATAATCGTCACACTGCAGGCGCTGAATAATCTTTTCCAAGTGTTGACGTACCCAATGCTCATCCTGTGGCTGGCTGATGCGTATATCCAGTTTGGCTACGGCTTTATCAGGCACCATGTTCAAGGCGTCACCACCGGCTACTTTACCCACATTGATGGTCACGCCATCCTGTTGACCGTTAAGGGCGTGAATAGCTGTGATTGCCTCGGCAAGGTGGCATATTGCGTTTCGACCTTCATGGAACGCCCGACCGGCGTGGGCGGCCTTACCGGTTGCGACAAGCGTTAATTTGCCGCTGCCTTTGCGGTTTTTGGCCAGTGTTCCTGATGGCGTCATGGCCGGTTCATAAACGAGGGCGGCCTGGTAATTGGCCGCCATGTCATCGAACAGCGAGCCGGAAGCCGGTGAACCGATTTCCTCATCGCCGTTAATCAGGACATCCCAGCCCAGGTTATTGGCCAGGCCGCTCTCCTCAAGTGCCATGAGCGCATGCAATATAACGATTAGCCCGCCCTTCATATCCGCGACGCCGGGGCCGTTGATTTCGTTATCACTGAGGTAGGTTATGGTTTGAAAGGGGTGTTTTGCTCCGTACACGGTATCCATATGACCGCTTAGTAAAATCCGGCGTTTTAACTCAGGGCGTTTGCGAATCAATAAAGCATCGCCGCAGCGCTGTTGTATCCTGTTTCCGGCCATATCCATGGTTGTGATGGCAGGCAACGGTTTGTTTTCTATCTGATCCGAGAGAGTTCGGAAGCTTTCAGCTAACAGGGTGTGCATAAGTGCGAGGCCCGCCAGGTTGTCGCTGCCGGAATTAATTTCGCAAAACCGGTGCAGTTGCTGCTCCATGGTTTGCCTGCGAGCCTGCAACGATGATAACAAATCCTTGTGAACCGTACTCATTATGTCAATCCAGCTACAAAGCCTATGACATTAGCCTAAAAGAGGGTACTTCGCAATACAGGCAAACAGTTCCCAGGCTCTGTGAACCAATTTTTTTCCGATCGAAAACAAGGCAACTATTGTTGCGCAACAAATAATAATGTCTTGTAGCCCGTCATGAAGGTGCAGCCGAAATGCGGGATAACGTTCCTAATTGACACATCAAACCCGCAATACGGCCGCAGGCCTCCTTACGGGCTACTGCCTTTTCGCAAAAAAATGGTGCCAATTACCCGCATTTTCGCTTTGCGAAAACATTGGTTCACAGAGCCTGGACTATTAATGCACTTTAATGACGGGAAGTGGTGGTTCGTCAAGGTTATCCTTTTCGGGGTCTGCCTCTTTCAGACTGGCTAGTGACGCTTTCATATTTTTCATGTCTTGCGCCATGTTGCCGCGAAGGAAGGCGTGAGAGCCGCTTTGAAAGGTAGATATGCCTGAATCGATCAGGGCATTGCCTTTCTTTTGTGAAAACGGGTACAACAATACGCCGCCCAGAACTTTCATCATTCCGCCGATGATTTTAAGAACAGGATAATTGACAGTGAGTTTATCAGCCAGATCCTCATATTTTTCTATATCACCCGGTTTGGGTGATTGTATAATGTCCGGAGTGCGGGAGACAGTTTCCAGCAATAAACGTTTGCCGCTGGTATCAAGGGACGTTTGCTGACTGATGTTTTGCAGAATTTTAATACCAATTTCGATAGCTGCTTTGTTTTGAGGATCGGTTAATTTCATCTCCTCTAGTAGCTGCAGATTTTGCGCTACCCTGATTTGCAACAATTCGGAGACACGGGTGTGAGGGCAGTTGAAATCCCGCCATGCAATGAGCCAGGCTTTTTGCGGATTATTATAAATGTCCTGGTAATTGGCGTTGACGTAGGCATCCACGGCATTCCAGATCATTTTGAGGTGGTGGTTCATGCCGCGTGCTTTAACCATGGCGGGTGCGGCATGCAAGGCTTTGTCGAATTCTTCCCGGGATAGAGGGGTATCGGTTGCAAAGGATTTCACCAGATTATAATAGGCTGAGGAAACACCACCCCGGTCTATCGCATCCTTACAGGAAAAGTTGATGCTTTCAGGGCGAAGCGTCTGAATAATGTAATTGGGTAATTCAAATTTGTTAAAATGAAACCAGACTGCTTGCCGTTGGGCCGGAGAGATCTGAAGATCAGGATCAGAGAGATCAATGCCTGTTGCTGTAAAGCTTTTATCAAGCAGATCGCAGATCCGTTCTTGTTCATACTCCTCGGAGTAACCCTTGTCTTCCTCGGTAAACAGTAATTTTCTGATGGCCTTGCTGATATAAAAATCCTTGACTTCAGTTTGGGCCTGCCCATCCTGGCTGGCAATATGCAGAAATTCATCATAGACATCCTGCAGTTTTAATGAGGGGTCTGTTTTTTCAAACTCCCCTTTGCTCATTAACCCTTTGTCGGCCGGCAGCGTGATGACGGCAGTATTGGAATGCTGATTTTCCAGTTGATGTAATTGAAGGGTAAGATCTTGTTCTTTTTTCCCTTCCAGATCATCCCGATCCAGTCCCAGGTTGTTGAAATAAACATGGGTGATTTTGGTTGGTTTAACGACAGGCCGTAACCCGTAAGCCTCTCTCATGGGATCGTCGGACAATTTTTCTTCCCATTTGGCAAAAACACGGTTTGTTTCTTCCTCATTGGGAGGTAGTTGTGCCTGACGATGCCGTCTTTTCTGGACTTGCAGCCAATATTCGAACAATGGGGCGGCTCGCGGAACGTCGTTATGTCGTTGTCCCTGGGTTCCAAAACGGTATTCGGTCGGTATGTGATCCTTGCCATGCTGCTGATATTCGTATTTTCTCACGGTCGCCAGGCTGGTGGTGTGCTGAGGTTTAAAATTATCAGCTACCATGGCTGTAAAGCGGCCTCTCATTGATCCGGCGCCCGATGGTGAAACCCCTTTGTTGATATTGGAGCCTTTGTCTTGCAGAAGAGAGGCCACTGATTTTTCAATCCCGCTATCGGAAGGGGTGTGGCTTAAGGGTATATGTTTGATGGCTTGAAAGGATTGATCCAGAATATCGTTGTCGTTGTGGTAAAACGAGAAAATAAAGTCATCAAGCGCTTGCAGATCGGAGTCAATTTGACGGATTTTTTCTTCAGGATCACCGGGTTCCTGGAGCGAACGAAACATGGCCCCGTGTTTTTCCATCACCTCAGGGTTATTCATTAGTTCCATCTGGTGTTCAATTTGTGCGAGTCGTCTCAATAAGGCCTCGCGCTTTTGTTCAATCAGTGGCTCGAGATGGTCTTCTGTATAACTCAATAAATCAGTGTAAAGATCGCCGTAAGCAAAATTCCGCTTGTAAGCACCATTGTTTTGCGTGAACTGTCGTATGCTGTTTTGCAGTTTTTCAGGCAATGCCGACAGAACCGATGGTGGGATGCCGGGAATAATGTGATTTAGGTAGCTGTAACAATTTTTATTGTGTAGTTGATCGCTTGTAATCGTCTTGCTACTGTTTCGAAGTTTATCATTCATGATAATTTCAACATCATATTGTTTAATTTAATTATACCAGTTGTTAACTTAATAAAATATTAAGTGACGCGAACGCTGGATAATTTCCTATTATTTTACTTAAAATAATCATCTTGTTGTTCAATATCCCGGGTATAGGCGATAAAATGCAAGCTCGACGAATAAAAGGATTGCTTGTGCAGGAACTACTTGAAAAAACCCATCCACAATGGCATGACGTGCTTGAAAAGGCGTTGAACTCTATGGATGAGCAGTATGTTATCCAGTTAAAGGGTGATCGAAACTGGCTTCCCGGTTGGGAGTTAATGCTCGCGGCGTTTAGCCAACCCTTGCTTCACACCCGATATCTCCTGTTGGGAGAATCGCCTTATCCTCGCCGGCAATCCGCCAATGGATACGCTTTTTGGGATAATGCGGTGGCGTCTTTGTGGAGCGACAAGGGGTTGAGTAAGGAAGTGAATCGAGCTACTTCGTTGCGTAATATGATGAAAATGCTATTGGTAGCCAGAGGTGATCTGGGCGAGGATCATTCTCAGGCGGCTATCGCCCGGCTTGATAAATCACATTACTGGCGTACGGCTTCGGAGTTGTTTCACGGGATGATCCGAAAGGGATTTATATTACTTAACGCCTCACTGGTTTATAGTGACAACAGGGTGCCTTACCATGCCAGGCAATGGCAGCCGTTTATTAGCAGTTTATTTAATCAACTGGCATTACGAGACCATAAAGTGACGTTGCTGTTATTTGGAAAAATTGCGGCCAGGGTACAAAATTCGAACCGTTTTCCCTGCCTCATTGCCGAGCATCCCTATAATTTGTCTTTTATCAGCAATAAGGATGTGCTGGCCTTTTTTAAACCGTTGGATCTGTTGAGTTGCCATGAATAATAAAACAACCGTTGACACGCTGGAAATCGCCAGATTTTCCCAACTTGCCGGACATTGGTGGGATAAAAATGGTCCGCTTAAAACACTGCATGACATTAATCCGGTGCGTCTGGATTTTATAGAGCAATACGTCAAACTGGAACAAAAATCGGTACTGGATGTCGGATGCGGTGGCGGCATATTAAGCGAGGCCATGGCTCAAAAACATGCTGTGGTCCATGGTATCGACGCAGAAGCCGAGAGTATCGAGACGGCAAGAACGCATGCGCAGAAAAACAATTTATCCGTGACTTACAGTTGTGTCCCCATAGAGGATTTTACGGCGCCGGCATTTGACGTGATCACTTGTATGGAAATGCTGGAGCACGTTCTTCAACCCGGGGTGGTTGTGAATCACTGTGCCCGACTGTTGCAATCGGGTGGCTATCTGTTTCTCTCTACAATAAACCGCACGCCCAGGGCTTATGCGGAGGCGGTTATAGCGGCGGAATATCTGTTGGGCCTGTTACCTCGCCAGACCCATGACTATCACAAATTTATCAAACCAAGCGAGCTTGCTGCCATGAGCCGCAATGCCGGCCTGGAAGTGATTGGCCTGCAAGGGATTCATTATAATCCCTTTACTCGCCTGGCGGGCCTAAAAGAATCCGTGCACGTCAATTATCTGATGGCTTGTCGTAAACCCTAGGTTCTGTCCCTAAAGTTTTTATAATTATCTCAGACTGAATTTGAACACAGATTTTTGAGATCACCTTGATCTACCCCCTCTCCCGCGCCAGGAATTTGAGTAGTATGATGATGTTTTTTGCGGGAGAGGGTTGGGGAGAGGGTGTGGAAAAATCGGTGTTAAGGCAACGAGCCCGCGATTTAAGGAAAAACAGTACGGATGTTGAGCGGCATCTATGGTACTATCTTCGAGCGAATAGACTTGGATTTAAATTCAAGAGACAAGTACCAATAGGCGACTACATCGTTGATTTTGCCTGTCTTGAAAAACGACTGATTATCGAGCTTGATGGTGGTCAACACCTGCACAATCAAATTTACGATACGAAGCGTACTGATTGGCTAAAGACACATGGTTTTAAAGTGATCCGCTTTTGGAATCATGATATCTTTCAGCACACGCCAACAGTCCTCGACGCCATCATGACTGCTTTAAAGTAAAGCCGTTTGAAGCATCCCGCCTATTGCCTCCATAAACACCCTCTCATCCTTACCATGACGTCCCTTAGGTTTTGGAAGCAACGTTTCTAAACGACACCATATCTCATCGTCAATGACCATCCGTGACAAGCCCTCTCCCCAACCCTCATCCCGCGAAAAAACATCATCCTGTTACTCAAATTCCTGGCGCGGGAGAGGGGGCAGATCGAGGTAATCTGAATTTGATCACAAAAACATAGGCGCTTCCATTTTTTGTGCAAAAAAATGCCGAGATTTCTCAGGACGTAGCCGTAATGTGGAATTATGATAGTAAGGCATCAAACCCCGCAATACGGCCGCAGGCCTCCTTGCGGGCTACAACTAATACTCCGTTAAAAATGTTTGATTTTAAATCGTTCGCCGCTCTGGTACCGATGCCATTATTTTGCAATCTGTCGTTGCGGTTGGGGCCGACTTTACTGTGAAGAGGCTTGAGGTTGTTTTTTGTTACCATAGCGTTGCTGGTAGCGCTGGTGTGCGTATTTCGCCTGATCTTCCGTGACCACATCCACTTCGTTACCATACAGATCAACGCGGGCGGTATCCGGTTTTTGGCATTTCAAATAGGCCGGAGAGGAACTGTAGTAACTTAAGGCCTCCCTTAATGATTTCTTACTGAAAGGCGGTGTATCCAGACGCTCGTAAAAATCAACGATTTCATCAAATATTCCGATTTGCAGAGGCTTAATCTGGTTAGCCTTCTTAAAAAACGCATTGGGAAAATATTCTATTAACCAGTCAATAATTTGCAGTTTGTCTTTTTTTGTACTGTTAATCTGTTGGTTCATGAGCAAACTCTGGGTAAGTAAAAATCCATTTAAACTATCATAACTGTTTTATTTGGCAAGACGATTTATTGTGTATGACAGGGCAAAGTATGATTTTCCCCGCTGTGTATTATGTTGAAATTGTGAAAACCCGGGTAATTATAACGCCTGTTTCGTCTTTATTTACTTGTCAGGTTGTAAGAAATATCTCAATCTGATTTGAGAATAGGGTGGATTGTCAGAAAGAAATCATCGTTATTTTCATATAATATTATGAATATTATAATAATTTTTATTTTTTTGTTTTTTTATTGTTGATATTAGTCAGGAAAAGGCATCTTGCGTAGGTTGTGAACAATTGCTACATTTTACTTAAGACTTCAATGGACGGAAGTCAATTCAGATGGATTCTGAGATTATAAGGACATAATGGTAAACATGGATGGTTTTCAGGGCTGGACGTCCTGATTTTAGGAAGACTGCGAAAGCCAGGGCATGCCCTGGCTTTACTCGTTTAAGCAAGGACAAATCCGGAATGGGTTAAATAATATTTATCAGGGTAATAGGCAAATACGACAGAGCCGCCCTTGATGGTATTGATTACAGGTTTGGCAAGCGTTCTGGCAATGGACGGGCATCCCCAGCTTCGTCCGGCACGTCCCGCGCGTTTAATGAACGCAGGTTCAACGTACCATGCGCCATGAATAACAACACGTCGGTTATAGGCGTTGTCATTAAATCCTTTTTCCAGGCCTTGCAGATTCAGGGAAAGTCCTTTGGAGCCAAAATAAGTGTCTCTGGTGACGTAAGTACCGAGGCTGCTTTCCTTGCTGGATGATTTATTGGAAAAATGATGGGGAACATCCGTGCCGGAATTTCTGCCATGCGCTACGTAAGTGTTGTATAGCAGGCGTTCTTTACGAAGATCAAATACCCACATTCGTTGCTTGTAAGAGGGTAGGGAATAATCAATAACGGTGAGTACCGGTTTTTTAACTGCGCCCCTCGCTGAAGCCTTGTTGTAAGCGTTTAAGGCCAGTTTCAATACTTTTTTATTAAGTTCAGGCGCTTTTTGACTTAAATGTAATAGTCTATGGCTGGTCGTCGGGCTTGCTATTTTTGTTGTTGGTAATGCGCTGGACGGTAGACTGCTTGAAAATAAGATAGTCGAAATTATGGTAAACAAATAATTCATAATGCTCCTTTTTTTTCTAATTAACGCATAAAACCTTATGGTCAAAAGGCTGTTGATTATATTTACAACAGATGCAAATGTAAACTTTTTAGATCATCAGTTTCTCAATTGGTTGAATAATTAATCAATTCAAGGGCTTAAAAAAATCAGAGCAACTCTATGTGATTAAATATTAATCAATTAGTTTAAATTCTCGACGCAAATAAAGGTAGTCGCATTCGTTTTTAGAGCAATATTTATTCAAATAGTTCTGAATTAGATCTAAAAAACGGGGTATCCGGGGTTTAAAGGCGATAGAAAGCAGTCCTTTTACTAGAGAAAGCCTGTTACATACGGAACAGTTCTTTCCATTTACAACCGTAAAAAATTTTGTTCATGGAACCTAATAGATGACACCTTTGACATTCTACTTTATTATCGCTTCATATTTTTAACTGATTGCCGTGGAGGAAAGATGCTGGAGCGATATTCTTCAAAATTATCGCAGGATGCTCGTAGCTCTATTAATAATGCTTATCGTCAGGATGAATTAACCACAGTAAGCGAACTCATTATGAAGGCCGCCATCTCTGATGATCAGGTAGACGCTATAAAAAATGAGGCGACTCGTCTGGTAGAGCAGGTGCGTTTTGAGCGAAAAAACAGTACGGGGATAGACTCTTTTTTAACGGAATATTCCTTATCCAGCGATGAAGGTATCGCATTGATGTGTCTGGCTGAAGCGTTATTGCGAGTACCCGACAACGCGACGATAAACAGCTTGATTAAGGACAAGCTGAGTGCCGCGGACTGGAAATCGCATCGTGGTCAAAGCAGTTCCTTTTTTGTCAATGCAACGACCTGGGCGTTGATGCTGACCGGGCGGGTACTGAATCCGGAAACGGCCGAATCTGCTTTGAGTAAAGCAATGATGAAGCTGGTTAATCGCAGCGGCGAAGGTGTGGTGCGCAAGGCGGTCGATAAAGCCATGCGCATTATGAGTAAACAGTTTGTAATGGGACGTACAATCGACGAAGCCCTGACAAGAGCCAGGAAAAAAGAAAAAATCGGATACACCTATTCTTATGACATGCTGGGTGAGGCCGCTCTGACCAAAACGGATGCCGCCCGTTATTTTCTGGCCTACAAGGAAGCGATAGAAACGATTGGATCCCGATCCGATAAAGAGTTGACCGTTTATCAACGTCCCGGTATTTCAATCAAATTATCCGCCTTGCATCCGCGTTATCAGGAATCACAGCGAGACAGGGTGCTGGATGAGTTGCCGCCGAAGCTTTTAACACTGGCGCAACTGGCAAAACAATATGATATTGCCCTGACCATCGATGCGGAAGAATCCGAGCGTCTGGAATTGTCGCTGGATGTGATTGAAAGGGTATTCTGTGATGACAGTCTGAGTGGGTGGCAGGGATTTGGGATGGCGGTGCAATCCTATCAAAAAAGAGCGTTTTATCTGCTGGACTGGATTGCTGATTTGGCCAGAAGTAAACAGCGCCGCATGATGGTTCGCCTTATTAAGGGCGCCTATTGGGATAGTGAAATTAAAAAAACCCAGATGCAGGGGTTGGCGGAGTATCCGGTGTTTACCCGCAAGGTTTTTACGGATGTCTCATTTCAGGCGTGCGCCAAAAAATTATTGACCATGACGGATGCCGTTTATCCGCAATTTGCAACACATAACGCGTATTCCGTAGCCATGATTCTGAATCTGGTGGGTGATTACCGTGATTTTGAATTTCAGTGTCTGCATGGTATGGGCAATGAATTGTACGAACAGGTTGTTCCGGCGGAGCGTCTGGGTATACCCTGCCGTATTTATGCTCCGGTAGGCAGCCATGAGGATTTGTTGCCCTATCTGGTGCGAAGATTACTGGAAAATGGCGCCAACTCATCCTTTGTCAATAGAATTGTTGATGAAAAGGCGCCAATCAGCACGCTGGTAGAAGATCCGGTCAGTAAAGCGAATCATCTGTTAGGAAAAATGAATCGGAATATTCCATTGCCATCGGCCATTTTTTCATCCGACAGAAAGAATTCGTCAGGTTTTGATCTGACGGATCGGAAAGAGGTGGCTAATCTGCAACAGCAATATGCTGAAATGGATTTGTCGCATTGGCAGGCGAAACCCATAATAGCCGGACGTGAGGGTGGACGGGTTGATCGCAGCGTGACGTCGCCGCAAAATACGGCCCAGTCGGTAGGCCGGGTCAGTGATGCGACCAATGATGATATTGAATGGGCTCTTGCCAGGGGAGAACAGGCATTTGCAGCCTGGAGTAACAAACCGGTAACGGAACGGGCAGCCTGTGTGGAGCGGTTTGCCGATTTATTGGAAGAAAATCTTGCAACCTTACTTGCCATGGCGTGTCTGGAAGCAGGAAAAACATGGAATGACGGTATAGCGGAAGTCAGGGAGGCGGTTGATTTCTGTCGCTACTATGCCATGATGGCCGTAAAACTGATGGGCAAACCCATACGCCTGCACGGTTATACCGGTGAATTAAATGAGCTTGGTTTGCATGGTCGCGGCCTGGCGCTTTGCATCAGCCCATGGAATTTTCCATTGGCTATTTTCACCGGCCAGATTGTGGCGGCACTGGTTACCGGAAATTGCGTGATTGCCAAACCGGCGGAACAAACGCCGATTATTGCGACGTTTGCGGTGCAGTTAATGCATCAGGCCGGGATCCCCGACGCGGTTATTCAGTTGTTAACCGGCAACGGCGAATCGGTCGGTGCGCCTCTTGTGGCGGATAGACGTATTAAAGCCGTGTTATTTACCGGTTCTACCCAAACAGCAAACAGGATTAACCAGACTCTGGCCACCCGCGGCGGTGAAATTATACCTTTAATTGCGGAGACGGGTGGTCAAAACGCTATGATCGTTGATTCTTCCGCTCTCCTTGAGCAAGTGACGGTTGATGTGCTGACTTCCGCGTTCGGCAGCGCAGGCCAGCGTTGCTCGGCCTTGCGGGTACTTTATATTCAGGATGAGATTTACCCGCGTATGATTGAATTATTGCAAGGCGCCATGGCGGAATTAAGAGTCGGTGATCCCCGCTGGCTGGCGACGGACGTGGGGCCTGTTATTGATCAGGACGCCCTGTCAGTTTTGAAGTCTCATGTGAGCGTTATGGAACAGAAGCATGAGATTTTATACCAGAGCCGTTTATCCGATGATGAGTGTGATTCCGGTTATTTCATGCCTCCAACCGCTATTGCGATAGATTCGATTCGATCTCTGGAACGTGAAGTGTTTGGGCCGATATTGCATGTCATACGTTACAAGCGTAAGGATTTGGATCAAATCATTCATGAAATAAATCAAACCGGTTATGGTTTGACACTGGGTATTCATAGCAGGATTAACAGTATGGTGGAGTATATCCGCCAACGCGTCCATGTCGGGAACTGTTATGTCAATCGTAATATGACCGGAGCGGTGGTAGGGCTTCAGCCTTTTGGAGGAGAGGGGCTGTCCGGCACCGGGCCGAAAGCCGGAGGGCCGCATTATCTGCTCAGATTGTGCCATGAACGCACGTACACGGTGGATACTACGGCAGCCGGTGGCAATGCGAGTCTGATGTCTCTGCCGGAAGAAGGGTATTAATTGAGCAATCTAAGCCCGGCTGTGAGTGCCGGGCTATCTCTGCCGAGCGGGTATTGTTTTCCATGTGCCGGGGAGTATCAGCGATTTGTTCAACCAGGAATTCCTGATTCAAATTCAGGATTTCCTGATATAAGTCTGCAAAATTATTATCGTGTTTCAGTATTGCCGGAATGATACTTAAGTAATCGCCACGTTGATATTCATTAAACCGTAAAGTACCTTTTTTGCTGCCCATGATAAATGTTTCATCAATTGAATGCCCTCCAAATCCTACCGTATATAACGACATGATAAAGGAATACAAAGAACGTGCTTCCTGCGACAACTCAGTTTGAGCGGCTAAAGCCAAATACATGGCAGTCATTCCGGAAGGGCCGCACAGTTGGGGCATGGAATATGTATAGGAACCTGAAGAAGTAAAATCACCTAGAGTGGTTATAGAAAATATATAACCACCAACTTCATGCTCCGGCACTTTATTTATTAATAATTCTCGATGTGTTTTACTCAGTGTATTGTAGGCATAGGGCGGGAGATAACCTATATTTCTTGATAAAAAATCACCCACGATATACAAAGGTCGGTTTTTTCTTACATTCCGCAAAAACCAGTCATCTCGTAAAGTTACTGTATCACCAAGCATCCTCTTTAAATCGATATGGGGTTCCCAATCGTTTTTTATTGCTCCTTCACCGTGAGGGCTTAGTTGGCCTTTGCCCATAAAAAAAGTAAGGTAGGCACGGCAAATAGCCAGTTTTTTAAAAAACGTGTCTGGATCCTCGCTTTGCAAATCCATAATCATCTGGTGAAAAAACGTTGCGGGTTCTTGCGTCACATTGTGATACAAGGAAGGCAAGGCATGTTTCTGGATAAACGTGTTATACATCTCTTCACAAAGAAAGCGGTGCTCTTTATTCTTGTTTCCGCCGGTTTGCATGTAATATTGCCATACTTTGGTCAATCCCGGAATCATCACAGCAAAAACCTGATTTAACAAAGGAATGTATAATTGTCTGTATTTAAAAAATATTGCGGCCAATAATGCTTCATAAAGCGCTTTATCTTTAGGGTTGAAAAAGCAATCGTGATAAGGTGGAGTTACATTCTTTACAGCAGAAAAAAAGGTTGTACTTGAATGAGTATGGATGTCGTCTGTGCTGGTTGGCTGTGGAAGTGGTTTTTTGTGCGACAAACCCCAGAATGAATTTCGCCGTTTTAAAACAGGCAGCATTAATTTTTTTTGCTTTTGCATAATGAGCAAAACGGTTGATTATATTTTCTATGAAAAATAGAACTATAATTTTCAAATTTCTAAAATGCAATATAAATCACATATGGTGTCGCCGTTGCAAAAATTGCAATGCACAGAACCTGGGTTCCGTGAACCTAATGCTTTTTGGCAAATTTCCACGGCAGCACCACGAACAGAACCAGACCGCCAATCAGAAAAAATTCAAAAAATACGATATTTTCAACAGGAATTTGCGTCGGCGGGATAAATCCTATCCCCATGGCGGCAAGACAACACAGGGAACCGGCGCCAGCTACCAGCCATAAGACGATTTTTCCGCCGGGTATCATAAAACTGCGCGGTTTATCGGGTTGGCTGTAGCGTAATTTGATCACTGCAGCGAACATAAAGAGATAGACCATTAAAGCCATTTGCGCACACAAGTCACTTAACAGCCAATAGGCGGCATTGATGGAATCAAACAGAATAAAAACACTGCTCAGTAAGGTAAAGATGATACCTTGTGTCATTAATATGGCGACAGGCGCGCCGAACCGATTTATTTTTCCGAAGACGGCGGGTAAGGAGCCGTCCTGAGCGGAAACCAGCAGTCCTTTGGTTGGGCCGATAATCCAGGCGGAAACGCCGCTTAAGCCACCGATAATGATCATGAGAGCAATGATACCCGTCATCCAGGACAGGTTATAATTCTTGAAAAAGGAGGCATAAGCGTCTATCAAGCCTGAGACCACGCTCAATTGCCCATTGGGCACAACGATAACGATGGCTAATGAGCTCAAGACAAGGGTGAAGAAAATAATAAGCGTGGAGTACAAAATAGCGCGGGGGTAATCCCGTTGTGGATTTTTAACGTCACCGGCGTGTACGGCCGACATTTCCATTCCCAAAAGACCAAATAATACCGCTGAAAACAAGGATAAATTCCCCAATGAGCTGAAATCAGGCAGCCAGGAGGTGTTCGCATCGACGGCAACAGGCCTGCCTTGAATAATCCAGATGGCACCTAATAAAATAATGCCCAGCATAGGCAGTATGGTGCCTAAAATAGCGCCAATCGTGCTGACGATACTGGATACGCGCATGCCTAAACAGTTGAGCAGGGTAAAAACCCAGAATAAACCGAACGACGAACCCAGAAGATAAAATTTATTGTTGGCGAGATCAGGGGCGAACAGATAGGAAAACGTTGCGGCAATAAATGCCAGAATGGTAGGGTACCAGACCACATTATAAATCCATTGCAGCCAGATGGTTATAAAACCGGCACGTCTGCCAAACGCCTCGCGAACCCAGACGTAAAGTCCGCCTGTGTTGGGATAGGCTGTGGCCAGTTCTGCCGCAACCAGGGCGACCGGGATAAAAAAAGCAAAGGCGGCAACCATATAATAAGAGACTAACGGTAGCCCGAGTTTGGCGCTGATGGGTAGCGTGCGAAGACTGTCAACGGCGATGACGTTAATCATGACCAAAGAAAAAACAGACAAAACTTTTTTTGATTGGTTCATGAAAAATCCTTAGTGAGCAATATCAAGAGCATGGCAGGTCAGCTTTTTTGATAGGTAGGACGCCATTGTTCACCAGTCTGCACCCGAATGCTTTGCGGAATCTAGCAGTTTAACCATATAAAATCAATGAAAAATAAAGCAGTCGGCAAGTCCCGGAGAAAGGCTTGCCCGGAAATGTGGTCATTTTTGGGTTCCGTGAACCAATTTTTCTTCGCACCATTTTTTGCGAAAAAACAGTAGCCCGTAAGGAGGCCTGCGGCCGTATTGCGGGTTTCATGTGCCAATTAGGAACGTTATCCCGCATTACAGCGAAGCCTTCATGACGGGCTACAGGCAATTATCATTTGTTGTGCAACAATAATTGCCTTGTTTCCGATCGGAAAAAAATTGGTTCACAGAAGCCAGGCATTTAAATAATTATCAGGTGTCCGGCTATCCGAGCATTTGACGAAGCACATACTGCAATATGCCGCCGTGGCGATAATATTCCAGTTCGTTAGCCGTATCAATGCGGCAGAGAACTTTAACGGTGCTCTCATCACCGCCTGCTCGACGGATAACCATGGACAATTCCGCCCCTGGTTTCAACGAGTCGTCTACCGCGATACTGATTTGTTCGCTACCGTCCAGCTTGAGCGTTTTTCGGGTCACCCCTTCCTTGAACTGTAACGGCAGAATGCCCATGCCAATCAGATTGGAGCGGTGAATTCGTTCAAAGCTTTCAGTGATGACCGCCTTGACACCTAGAAGGTTTGTTCCCTTGGCTGCCCAGTCACGGGAGGAACCGGTACCGTATTCCTTGCCTGCGATGACCACAAGCTGTTGCTGCTTGTCCTGGTAGAGCATGGCCGCATCATAGATTGGCATGACTTTTCCGCTGGGAATATGACGTGTCATGCCGCCTTCAATCTCCGGAGTCATTTCGTTACGAATGCGGATATTGGCAAAGGTGCCTCTCATCATCACTTCATGATTCCCGCGACGTGAACCGTAGGAGTTGAAATCAGCTTCCTTGACGCCCTTGGATTTCAGATAAAGACCGGCCGGTGAATTGGCTTTGATGGAGCCGGCCGGAGAAATGTGATCGGTTGTTATTGAATCACCGAGCAAGGCCAGTACGTAAGCGTTGCTGATGGGTTTCATCGCTTGCGGCTGGCGTGTCAGGTTTTCAAAAAATGGCGGGTGCTGGATATACGTGGAATCAGGGTTCCAGTCGTAAGTAATGCCGCTGCCGGTTTTAATGGCCTGCCAGTGTTCGTCTCCCTGAAAGACTTCGGCGTATTCCTTACGGAACATGGAACCAGTTACCTTGGCCACTTCAATCGCCACTTCGTCGTTAGACGGCCAGATATCTTTCAGGTAGACGTTATTGCCGTCTTTGTCCTTGCCGATGGGATCGTTACTTAAGTCTACGGTGGTCGTTCCGACCAGGGCATAGGCAACGACCAACGGTGGCGAGGCGAGCCAGTTGGCACGAACCTGGGGATGAACCCGGCCTTCAAAATTACGGTTACCGGACAATACCGAACAAACAACCAGATCATGATCAGATACGGCGGCGGCAATCGGATCGGGAAGCGGGCCTGAATTGCCGATACAGGTGGTACAGCCGTAACCCACCAGGTTGAACCCGAGCTGATCCAGGTAAGTTTGCAATCCGGCGTATTTCAAATAATCGGTGACTACCTTGGAACCAGGGGCCAGAGACGACTTCACCCATGGTTTGCGGGTCAACCCCTTTTCAACGGCTTTTTTGGCCACCAGTCCCGCCGCCATGAGTACGCTGGGGTTAGAGGTATTGGTACAACTGGTAATGGCTGCGATGACGACATGGCCATGTTGCATGGCATAGTTTTCATGCTTGACCGGAAAGGATTTTGTTTTTTCGGCCTCTTTACCGGATTGCTGCATAAATGTGTCAAATTCCCGGGGCAAGGTAGTTAAATTAACCTTATCCTGCGGTCGTTTGGGGCCGGCGAGGGAGGGTTCCACGGAGGTCAGATCCAGGGCCAGGGTATCTGTAAAGACAGGATCCGGTGAGTCGGATTCATACCACATGCCTTGTGCCTTGCAATACGCCTCCACCAGCGCGATGGTTTGTTCGTCACGGCCGGTTAAGGTCAGATAACGGATGGTTTCCCTGTCAACAGGGAAAAAGCCGCAGGTTGCACCGTATTCCGGCGCCATATTGGAGATGGTCGCACGATCGGCCAAGGGTAGATCAGTCAGTCCCGGGCCATAGAATTCCACAAATTTACCTACCACCCCTTTTTTACGCAACATTTGCGTTACCGTGAGCACCAAATCGGTTGCGGTAATCCCTTCACGCAGTTTGCCGGTTAATTTAAAACCAATCACTTCCGGAATAAGCATGGATATGGGTTGGCCAAGCATGGCTGCTTCCGCCTCAATGCCGCCGACTCCCCAGCCCAGAATCCCGAGTCCGTTGATCATGGTCGTATGGGAGTCCGTGCCGACGAGCGTGTCGGGGTAGGCGTAGCGCTTGCCGTCCTGTTCGCTGTGCCAGACGGTCTTGCCCAGGTATTCCAGGTTCACCTGATGGCATATGCCGGTACCGGGTGGTACAACCTGAAAATTGGCAAACGCTTTTTGTCCCCAACGTAGAAATTCGTAGCGCTCCCTGTTACGGGTGATTTCAATTTCGGTGTTAATTTCCAGGGAGTCCGGACTGCCAAATTTATCAACCATGACGGAGTGATCGATAACCAGATCAACCGGAGATAAAGGCGAAATTTTCCTGGCGTCTCCACCCAGTTTTTCCAGTGCGTCGCGCATGGCGGCCAAATCCACAACGGCGGGTACCCCTGTGAAATCCTGCATCAGGACACGAGCGGGGCGGTAGGCGATTTCATGTTGGGAAGATTTGGTGGTCAGCCAGTCTGAAAGCGCCTTGATGTCGTTGGTTTTGACCGTGTTGCCGTCTTCAAAACGTAATAAATTTTCAAACAACACTTTCAGGGAATAGGGCAGGCGGCTTATACCGCTGAAGTGATTTTTTTCCGCTTCCCTAAGGCTGTAGTAATGATAGGTTTTATCACCAACCTGTAACTCACGTTGTGTTGAAAGACTGTCTTGACCTAATCTCATGCAAGCACTCCTGCGTTCAAAAGTGCTAATCATAGCCGAAAAAGAACAATTTTTCATGGTTCATGAACCACGACGGAAAATTATTTTTAACAGATGTTATGCTTTGATCTAACTGGTCAAAAAAACCACCTGCAAAAATTACAGCCCCAGGTTCTGTGAACAAAAATTTTCTTCGCACCATTTTTTGCGAAAAAACAGTAGCCCGTAAGGAGGCCTGCGGCCGTATTGCGGGTTTGATGTGCCACTTATGAACGTTTTCCCGCATTACGGCTTCGCCTTCATGACGGGCTACAAGACATTATTAGTTGTTGCGCAACAATAGTTGCCTTGTTTTCGATCGGAAAAAATTGGTTCACAGAGCCTGGTCACAAAACCTTAATCATTAGCAAAGGATCGGAGAATTGCCTGTTGGCATATCTTCCATGACCTCCATGCCGCAAGTTGTTTTCATGGGATTGATGACGGTTTCAAGTTCCTGAAACAGCGTCTTTTCCTCTTTCTGAATCGCTGATTCGTTAGGTCTTGTTTCCGCATAGTGGTAATACAGACTGGGGGCGGCAAACGTTGCTCCGATAGTCAGGATTATGATAGCCGCCAGGGGATTGAAAAGGAGAGCAAAGCCACCAATAGTCATCATGACTACACTGGCTGTCAAGATACCTGTGGCAATATCGTCGTAGATGGTATGGGAATAATCGCCGTCCGGGCCTCCGGTCGCGATATAATCCGATGAGTCAAAGTAACTCTCTATATAGTCTGAACATTGTTGCGGTCTGAGAAGGCAGTACTCTACGGTTTTAGCGAACTCGTAGTAACCGGCCGTAAACGCTTGTCTGGATGATTCGCCGTCAAGACGCGCTATCTGGGATTCAAAGGCAGCCTCGCGTTCGTTCAACAACAGCAAAAGAGAATGAAAGTGTTCGTGTTCCTGGTATGGAGTCAAGCGTTTGTTTTTCACCCTGGCCATTATTTTTCGCGCATTTTCAATGGATTGTTGTTTGGCGCGTTGTTCGGATTGAAAAAAAGTAATCATGATTTAACTCCCTTAAAAACAATTGTGTTCAAGGCTAGCATGGTCAAAATGTTCCCAGAAGACCAACGTGGCCAGTTTTACTTCAATGTAATAATTGTTAACAATTAATTGATAAGTGCACAGAATCCAACATTCTGGTATGTTTTTTGCAGAATCCTGACTAATATCACTAGGCCGGATAAAGGAACTTTCATGATCGATTTAAGCCTCTTAACGTTAAAAAATCCGATCATCAATGCGGAAGAGCCTGTTACGGTGTCCGGTGACGGCGAGAGTGAACCCGTACTGGAGAGTGATTCGTTTCTCGAAATGATTTCAGCATTACTGACTGACAAGGAAGTAAAAAAGCCAGTTGAGGATTTGTCCACCGCAAACAACACCGCTGAAAAGCCTGATAGTAATTCCGAAGCGGATTCCGATAAGCAATATGTTATTGCGCCTTTCCTGCTTGTTGAAACACCGGTTACGCCGGTGTCTGATGAAGATATGTTGACTTCGCAACAGTCCGAAATAATCCCGGCGCAACCGGATGCTTTTGTATTGACCAAAGACGTTGTCACGCAGGATGCTCAATATCTTGATGACATGATTCGGGATGACGAATTACCAGACGCGTCGACTAACCAGTCGTCCTCAAATCGGGTGCGAGGCGCGGATATTGCCGTTATCCGGCAATTGACTAAAACAGAGGCCGCTATGGAGGCACCACAGAAGGAGATAAAAATTCCGGAGCATGTGACGGACGACGATCAAATCAACACGGATAAAAAAACGACCGGACTCATTGATTTTGACCGTGCCTACGGGAAAATCAACCGTTTTGATTCGGATATGAAACAACGTGACGATAGGTTGAATATCATTGAGGGCGTTACTGAGAATAATAATGGTAATCAGGAACAACACGAGCCTGTCTCATCTGTAAATTCGTTTACCAGCGGGTTGCGTGCGTCGGAGATGTCTTTACATAATCCGCCGGCTAAAAACATGGAATTACCCGCTCATGTGTTCAAACCGGAATGGAGCGAGCAATTTAACCAACAGATTGTCTGGCTTGGCCAACAGAAAATTAACAGTGCGCATATCAGGCTTAATCCCCAGGATTTCGGGCCACTGGAAGTCAATATCAGCATTAATAAAGAAGACGCGTCGTTATCCATCGCCACGCATAGTACGCATGTCCGTGATTTGATAGAGCAGGCGATTCCTCGCCTCAAAGACATGTTGGCGGAGCAAGGTGTGAATCTGACGGAGGTTACTATTGAATCCAGCGATCATCGACAACGTCAGTCGGCCAATCAGGATTCTTCATCCCCAACCCTGGAACAGTCCGGGCCGGATTCCGACGCAGTGTCGTCTCAGGAGCCTGTTCCGATTAAAAAAACAAACGGACTTATTGATTATTTTGCGTGAACAGCAGGGTAGTACCATTTCCATTTAGTTTTGACAGGTTGGCTTGCACAGAATGTTTGTCTTTTTGTCATCCCCGCGAAGGCGGGGATCCATACTGAATCAAGCACTGAGCCACATCAGGAATGGTTTCCCGCCTTCGCGGGAATGACAGTTAACCTGGCAAAATTAAATGGAAACAGTAGTAGTTCCTGTTGTTTTTCTCCCTGCTCTGTTGGGTTTTCCTTCACTGGAAACAAGAAGGCTTGACGCGGGGTAAAATAAATTGAATAGTGAGGTCTGGAATAAATTTGCAAAGGGTGTTTGGGATGGTTGCGACAGGTAATAATGTTTTTTTGGCCTGGCTTAAAAAGCATGAAAAATTAAATAAGGAAGATTCTTTTCCGTTAACATGGGACACCATGATTGCCGACCCCTCTATGCAAAAGGCCATTGCCGGAAGCAGTAAGGCGCGTATTTTGTACAGTTATGTGGAAAACGCCATCGCTCGTGATCATGCCACGTTAATAGATAGAAAACTCAGGGAGGCTATTGAGGGCTTTGGTTATGAAGATTATGTCAACACCGAAGGTTTTGCCAAAGCAAACAAGAGAACTGCAAAACAGCAGCAGTATGCTGCTGTGTATGGGGTTTTAGAGTGGTACATCAAAAACGATATTCTGCAACATACCAACAGGGATTCCCGGTTAAATGCGTTTCGCCGCTGGATAACCGTCGCGGAACTGTTACTGAAGCGGCATAATTACGACGGTGCGGCTCTGGTTGGTTTTTACCTTGTCGCGCTGAATACCGATTTGAAATGTGATAATGAGCTTCCTGCCGCCTGTAAGAAAAAATACGATGATCTCTTAACGCTGATATCGCCATGCGGCAATTACAAAATGTTAAATCAACGCATGGCTGCTTATAAACATCCCGATGATCTAATGCCCATGTTTCTGGTATCAAGACAAATCACACCGCTAAATGACGTTTTAGGCGAGGAAGCTAATCGTGATATAAACGATGTAAGGCCGAAAGAGAAGTTATACAGGTGCCATAAATCAAGACATGAACTCATCAAAAAATTCATCAGGAAGGAAAGCAATAAGGATTTCTCCTTGCCGGAGCATTTGAATAAGACATTTCATCGAGCACAATACTATTGGAAAACATCGTCCAAGGTGGAGATTCCCGCTGCTGCCTGTGGCCGTCAGGATTCGTCCAATTCGGTGAAATCCCTTAAAAACAGTGTTTTTTCCCTGTTCAGGATAAACACGCAGGTAGCTGATCGTCCAGTGACTTCTTCGCAATTATATAGCAAGGGGTTGCTGCCTTCGTTTTGGTCCAGGGGCGGCCGCAGCCCCGAGAATTATTGGGACAGGATGTTTTCAATAGACAGCCAAAATAAAATTTTGCCTTAGGTTCACAGAGCCCGGGTTCTGTGTACAAAAATATCCTGCCACCATTTTTTTTACAAAAAAGCAGTAGCCCGTAAGGAGGCCTGCGGCCGTATTGCGGGTTTCATGCCTCCCAATATTGTGGCATGAGTCAGATGAGTGCCTAAGTGAACATTATCCCGCATTACGTCTTCGCCTTCATGACGGGCTACAGGAAATATTACAAAAAAGGGACAAATCACACACCTTTTTACAGCCGTAATTAATTTGGTGCACAGAACCTAGTAACAACGTCTTACGCAGCGTACGACAACGCCATTCCAGCGGTTCACCAGGCATCGCCGCTGACAACGCAGGCCATGACGATAATACACTCGCCCTCCGGTCCAGTAATACCTGGAACGATATCGCGGGCCATAATAGATGTAACCACGGGGACGGTACCCATAGCCGTAATAATACGCATACTGGTTAGGTGCCGCCGTTTGCAAAACGGAACGTTGTAATTCCGAACGATTTTCTCCGGCATTCACCTGGTTGCTAAAGCAGAGCGTTATCAAAAAGAGAATGGATGAGAGAAAAACAGGCAGACTTTTAAACTCACAAACGCCTTGTTTGTCCATAATTTCTTCCTTATGTCAGGCCACCATAATAAATTATAGACAATAATAAATACAAATTGCATAAAAATAATACTAAAAGGTCGTTTCAAATGATAGAAGATGGTTACCGGATATATCAAAGTCCTAACTTGCAATACAATAGCTTTTTATTACGATTTCAGTTAATTCGTGATTATTACTGGTGAGGTAAAAGACGGTTATGATAAATTTTCAGGGGTTGGACGTAAACGAATTTCTGACTCACTATTGGCAGAAAAAGCCTCTGGTTATTCGCAAAGCCATTCCGGCTTTTGTCAGTCCGATCAACGGCGATGAACTGGCTGGCCTGGCGTTGGAGGACGAAGTGGAAAGTCGTCTGGTGATGTATGTGGCGGATAAAAAACCATTCTGGCATTTAAAGCGCGGCCCATTCAATGAGGATGATTTTAAAACATTGCCCGCGACGCACTGGACCCTGCTTGTTCAGGGGGTTGATCGTTTTATTCCGGAGGTCGCGTCGCTGCTTGATCATTTTGATTTCATACCGCAATGGCGTGTGGACGATGTGATGGTAAGTTACGCGGTTGAGCAAGGGGGCGTCGGTCCTCATTACGACCATTACGATGTGTTTCTGTTTCAGGCCCAAGGCCGTAGAAAGTGGTCATTAACGTCGCGACATTGTAATCCTGACAATTATCTGCCGGATGTGACTTTACGGATTATGGATAATTTTCTGGTGGAAGAAGAATTTATCCTTGAAGAAGGAGATATGCTTTATCTGCCACCCCATATCGGTCATAACGGCGTTTCCCTGTCGCCGGACTGTATCACCTATTCATTTGGTTATCGCAGCTATCCGGCCCGGGAACTATGGGAGGGTTTCGGAGAATATCTGGCGGAACATCACATCAGGCATCTTTATCAGGATCCTTGCTGGGCCGGGATGAAAGGTGCGTCGGAAATACCTGTTCAAGCCATTGACCAGGCTAAAAATACGTTACTGACCTTACTCTCGGACGATAAAAAATTGCGGGAATGGTTCGGGTGTTTTGTGACCCGGCTTGATGAGCAAGCCGAGCAGTTATTGTCGCTTGAGGAAGAAGGTTCGGCCGATATGGAACAATTCGTTATGCAATTGCACAAAAGTAAGGGTTTCATTCGTAATTCCCTTTGCCGTTTTGCCTATCAACAGAGTGACACCTCGCCCAACGTAATTTTGTTTGTTAACGGCCAATGCCGGGATTCGGTCGGTGCCGATAGGGAATTGGTACGGTTGGTGGCTGATCATCGGTTCGTGACGAAAACGCAATTAGCGCCGTTTCTTGACCACCAGGAAAATCGGTTATTTTTATTTAAATTATGGCAGTCGCAATGGATCTTTTTTCAGGAATCCTCCTTGAAAAATAAATGATACTAACCGGGATGGTCTTGCAAGATAAGCGATTTTTAACCGGTTAGTTCCGGGAGATGGGGAATGGTGTGGCGTGGCAGGAGCAGCCAGTAATGACCGTCATTTTTCATTTTTCCGGCAATATTCGTGGCGTTTTGTCCAGCGCCCCAAAAGACGTCTCCCCGCACGATACCTTTAATAGCTCCCCCGGTATCCTGGGCAATCATCAGACGTCGCAAGGATTGTTTATCCTGATGCTGCTCATCGGGTCTTGTCGTGTTCAGCCAAAGGGGAGCGCCTAACGGGATCCATTTTCTGTCTATGGCAAGGGAATAGCCCGGTGTTAAGGCGACGCCTTGTGCGCCCAGAGCGGCGGATTGTTTTAAAATTCTGAAAAAGACGAACGATTTATTTTGATTGATGACGGTTTCTATTTCTTCCGGGTGTTCTTCAAGATAAGCCCTGATGGTTTGCATGGATGTCGTTTTTCGAGTCATGGCGCCCCGTTTAATCAAAACGCTGCCAATCGGGGTGTAGGCGGCACCGTTTTCGCCGGCATAGCCAAGGTAAAGGCGGCGGCCATCCGGTAACTGCACGACACCGGATCCCTGAATTTCAAGGAATAATCGATCAATAGGGCTCTTGACCCAAACCAGGACTTCGGCATGATTTAAAATGGCGCCCTGGTTAATTTGTTTTCTGGTATGGTAGGGAACAAGTTGATTGCCCTTGAGTCGTCCTGTTAGCCGCCTGTGTTGATAGTCCTGGCCAAACTCATCTAAATTGACGCTGACAAGATTATCGGGTAGCGCGTAAATCGGTACGTTATACTCATTGGTTTTGACTATACTGCCCTGCAGCAACGGCATGTAATAGCCGGTAAAAAGTCCTTTGACCGTGCGATTGTCCCTGAATTCAACCGGCGTAAACCAGGTCTGGAAATAGGATCTGGCCGATTCGTCGGTTATGGAATCCATGGCCAGAGCGGCTTTGCAAGCCGGTTGCCAGTCTCTGACCTTTAAGGGGATCTTGTGACTGCCTGCCTGGTTGTCCGGGTTTTGCCGCATGAACGTTCGGCAGGAGATTTTGAACGCCTGCAAGGATTTTTTTAAGTCGGCTTCTTTCCAGCCAGGAAGCTGCTTAAACAAAATCGGATGCAACTTGACAGGTTCAGGCCTGGCAAACCATAGTGACAGACCGACCAGCAAGATGGCCAGACCGAAAATGATGTAGATGCGTTTTGATTTCATGATTGCGTAAATATTACACCAAATGAAATTTATTGCAACAATTTTGCGGCGTTTCCCTCGTGCGCGACCAAAAAGGTATCCGGTGATTTGAGGTACACAACTCGTAATAAATACTTACACAATAAAAAAACAAGTAGAATTCAAACTAATTTAATAGTATAATAATTGATCTTATTGGTGTCACAATAGTATGGGTCGAAATGAGAAAAAAAACCGAATTCAATGATCTTCTTGATAATTTTGGGAGTCCTGGAAATATCAGCGAGGATATTGTCGCCTTTGCGCTTCATCTTAAAGGGTTACGCCGGCAACAAATAGAAAAGCCGTTTCACGCGTTTGCGATGAACAGCAATGAAATTGATCAGCTTGATGAAATTATACGTACCATTATACAGTGTAATACAAACGATGTTCGCTTCCAGATCGCTTTTTCCAAATTGAATCCTGTTCTGAATCACTGGTCTTTTCTGGAGTTTGCCTTCAAGGCTGACGAAGACAAACCCAAACTTGATATTTTAATTTGCGATCCGTTAGGAATTCAAAAATCGTTTGTTCTGGCGATGGCGCTAAGCAATATCATCAAATTCGGGGAATTGAGTCATTTTTGTGAGCTTACCGTGTATTTGCCCGTTGAAACGTTGCAGGAAAGGGGCAGGGGATGCGCTTATTTTGCCCTGGATAACATTAGCATGTTATCTAATCAAGACGAATACCAGGATTTGTATACCTATATGCAGGCTCATCGCTGTATGAATAGTGAGCAGCGAATCCAATCAGAACTTGAAAATACTATGGAAAATATGAAAGATGTCTATGAAGACGATCCGGTTGAGTCAAAAAGGATTTTCAATTTTCGGGTGGTGGCTGGCTCCCTGCCTGTTCGGCTATTGCGGACGATGCAATCGCAGAAAAATCTGGAGAAATTAGCCGATAGCCAGAACGGTAATGATATTGTGAACAAAAAGCAGGAAACATTGTCCAAATCGCTTGGTAAATATTGCTTTGTTGTTGAAGCTCGGGATCATTCGCAACACAAGCGAAACCAGAGAGTTAATGAGAAAATGGAAAAAATGAGGAAGGATGCCGAAATTTCTTTATCGGGTACGTTGTCAGACAGTTCGGTAAACCAGACTACATTGAGTTTTCAGCAAGGGGCGCAGGCAAGGAGGCTGGATGGTTTGGCTGAATGGGTTAATGAGGTTCTGGATTTGGCGGCCTCGGAAGATGAGATTGGCTATAATTGCTAGTACTACTGTGGTAAGTTCTGAGTCTGTAAAATTTTCTGTGTAACTAGCCATTCCATTATTCAGTAACTCTATCACCGAATTCGATCATAAACCGATTCATAGCTGGCTTCCAGTTGTGGATCGGCATTGTCCATTTCCGAGCAATTCGTTCAATCGCAAGATAGAGCAATTTAAAAACTGATTCGTCAGATGGGAACATTCTTTTATTTTTAATTACCTTTCGCAAAGTCATATTCAACGATTCGATGGCATTTGTCGTATATATGGCTCGACGGATGTCAGCTGGATAATCAAAAAATGGGGTAATACGTATCCAGTCTCTGCGCCATGAGGAGCTTATGGATGGGTATTGGTCGTCCCATTTCTCAGAAAATGCTTCCAGCGCCATTTCAGCCTCAATGAGTGTTTTGGCACTGTAGATTGTTTTTAAATCAGCAGCAAGGATTTTACGGTCTTTCCAGCTGACATAAGCCAATGAATTTCGAATTTTGTGTACAATGCAAAGCTGAACTTTAGCGTGTGGATATACTGTTTCAATGGCTTCTGGAAATCCAGTAAGTCCATCAACACACGCAATAAATATTTCATCCAGGCCACGATTTTTTATATCTGTCAGTACGTTTAGCCAAAATTTTGCGCCTTCATTTTGGCTAATCCACATGCCCAGAAGTTCTTTGTAGCCATCTGTATTAACACCCAATGCCAAATAGACGGATTTGTTAATAATACCTTTGTCAGTCTTTACTTTAACGACAATACAATCCAAATAAACAATGGGGAAGCAACTATCCAGAGGCCTTGCCTGCCAGGCACGTACATCTGATAAAACCGCGTCTGTCACGCTTGAAATCAATGTGGGTGATATGGTTGTACCATAGATTTCTTCAAGCTCGCTTTGGATGTCGCGTGTACTTAAACCTCGGGCATAAAATGAAATGATTTTTTCATCAAGACCATCAAAGCGGGTAGCGTATTTAGGGATAATATGAGGTTCAAATGTGCCTGTTCGGTCACGTGGCACCGCAATTTCCATTTCGCCTTCATTAACCTGAATAGTCTTCTTGCTGTACCCATTACGACTGTTGCTCTTGCGTTCAACAGCCTTGGCATGCTTGTCATAGCCTAAATGATGCGTAAGTTCTCCGGATAGCGCAGCCTCTAAGCCTCGACGCTTTAGCTGTTTAAAAAACTCAGTGAAGTCTTCTTGCGTTTTACACGTCTTGGCTATTTCCTTGGCCAATTCATCTATATCATGAGTCATAGTTTGTCTCTTCTTCAATGCCTGTCTGAAAATAGGCAGATTATATACTATGACCAATTACACAAAATTATTTACAGACCCTAAGTTCTGTCATTCCCGAGAAATCGGGAATCCATTCACGTTAAAATAGATCTCCGCCTGCGCGAAGATGACAATAGACCTCTTCGGAAACTTTCATTCAGCTAACTCCATGTTATAAATTGCAGCTATCAGGTTAAATCTCAATCCAAATCGTTTTCGCCTATTTCGGTAACGATCAGAAACAATTTTAAATCTTTTAATCATGCCTATAACATTTTCATTTAATACCCGTTCGCTCGATAACGCTCGGTTTTTAATCTTATCTTCTTTTGTTAATGTTTTTTTCTTTGTCTTTTTCTTAGGCAACTCTGAGTTAGGATGAATCTTACCTATTCCTTGATATCCAGTATCTGTAAGCGTTTTAATTTCAGGATGTATTCGAACTCCCGATTCTTTAAACAGCCTGAAATCATGTTGTTTCCCATTACTGAAACTTGTACAGATTACACGCTTGCTTTTCTTATCAACTATTAGTTGAGTTTTTAACGTGTGGCGTTTCTTTTTACCTGAATAGAAATGTTTTTGTCTTTTTTTGGTCGTTCAATCGGTGTTTCCGTTGCATCGATAAGCACCAACTCATCTTCCAGTCCCTTTATTCCTACATATTTCATTACTGCTCCTTATTTTGGAGCTTTTTAACAGATTTTTCCTATGGATGATAGTTTCCGAAGAGGTCTAATGTTTCCTTAGTACCTGCACCGGTGATGATAAACAAGACGTCACCTTTTTTAAGTCTATTAACCAGACCATCTGCAGCAGCCATGGTAACCGATCGCTTGCCGACTAGGTTACGGGCAGCATCCATTAATGGTTTTAGTACGTTTTGGGCCAGTACTGGTACTCTTGCTTCAAGGCTGATTAGCTGATCAACTGTGTTACCAAATTCCTCGTTGGTGGTCATAGAATAGTCCTTGCTTCTTAATGTTGGAAATGTATCGAATTTTTCTTCACATAAACAGTTTATTAGAATATAAAGGCGGGAAAAGAGCGCCGAAGTTCATTCTATATTTCATGGTATGATATCATTATTTTTTATCTCATATGCTTTAAACATTCCTAGTCAATATGCCAGTTACCATCTATTTACGTAAACCTTGCGCCCAAGATGAAACGCGGTTTCTTAAAGCCATGCATAAAAGCAAAGCATTTCATTCTCCTTTTGTCATAGCCCCTCAGAATCTGGAAGAATTTCATCATTATCTGAGCAAAAGCCACAAGAAGAACCATAAAAGTTTTATTGCGTTTGATCAAAATGAAAACATAATTGGTGTATTTAACATCAACGAAATAATTAGAGGGGTGTTTAAAAGCGCCTATCTTGGTTATTATGCTTCCGTTGAGTTTGCCGGTAAAGGCCTGATGAGTCAGGCTCTAAAGCTTCTTTTGCATGAAATTTTTGAAAACCTGAAACTTCATCGCATAGAAGCCAATATCCAGCCAACCAACACCGCATCGATCTATCTTGTAACAAAAAACGGTTTTTTAAAGGAAGGGTTTTCCCCAAGATATTTAAACATTAATGGGATATAGCAAGATCATTTTCGCTTTGCCCTGACTTATGAAGACTGGTTGTCCACTCAAAAAACGGTCGATATATAGGATGATTTTTATAGTAATTTCAACTCGATCTTTACCTATTGCCTTTGAACAGCTTAATTTTTTTAAATTTATCTTTAATGATCATATAAACCGTGTGTCGAACTAATCAATAAAACAACCCGACTTAGTCAACGTGAAAAAACCTTCGCTTAGAGTAATTAAATCCATTTTAAATTTACTACGAACATCTCCACCAAAAAATTCAATGATTTATTTAGCATCACTAAGTGCTTTGTCACTCTCTGTTATTTATGACCATTCCCCCTTATTAGATAAGATAAAAATCTCCTACTATACTATATAAGTAAATAGGCCTGAAAACAGCCAATTATAACAGGTTTATATAGGTACATTTATTAGGTTAATAATGGTTGCAACGACAGTTATATGTCAATGATTTCGGATTTGATATGCGCAAAATAAAAGCTCGCTTCATAAAATTTGAAATCAAGAATAAACGATTTGAAAAAAAAGTTAATGAGGCTGTATTAAAAATACAAAAACAATTAAGCCATCATAATAAACTTGTTGAAGATTATAATTACTTTGGTAAAGGAAAAAGTGAAAGGAAACGACTGTTTATAGAACTAAAAAAAAGCTCGGAGTCGATCAGCTTGTTACTAGACCCTCAAATATTTCTTAAATACTCAAATTATCCTGAAATAACCAGTTACTATTATGACTTACAAAATAAACTGATTGATTTCAATAATGAGCTATCCGGAAGAATCAGGAAGTATAATGTTGGATTTGATGAGATTTATGGCACAAATATTTCTAATTACACATGCAAGAATTTATTTGAATTTTTGTTTTTTAAAGCAAATAGAAATCATATTATTGACTTTTACATGGCCTTAAAAAACCAAGCATATTTATATAAATCATATAAGAAAGGATGGGAAAATTTAGCAGAATTTATAAAATATACTCCGGATATACCTGATGATTGCAAAAGATACATAAGAGATAAAATGGATAAGGAAGAGTTTAATATCGACGATTGGAGCCTTGATTTAGCAGACAAATTCCATCTATCTGATGAAGTATATAATCTAATAAAAAACATAATGAATGATTTCAATTTTCTCAAACAAGAAAATATAATATTAAAAGAACGATTGACTGAAAACCTTTTCCAAGATATCCCCTTTATCATGAAAACACTAGGTAATAGTGAAATTAAGTTCCTTGGTGGAGGCAATGCCTTTAATTTTAAAGTAACAAATTTAGATAATAATGAAAGTTTTGTTATTAAATTGAACCCTGACCAGAAGTCGACTCTAATCAGCCAAAAATTGTTGGAAACAGATGCAAAAAAATATATATCTAAACCCTATTATAGAGACTATATTGGAATAGAATTCGAGGATTTTGATATTAGCCATACCAGTAGCAATTTAGAGTTACTGGACTATTATGAAAACGGTGATATTGCTAGTTATGGAATTCATCAAGATGAGATTAATATTGATGAAGCATGTTTTATATTTACCCAGTTGGCGGATTTTATATCTATTTTAGAGCGTGAAGATATATTTTTTCCAGATATGAAAATTGCCAACTTCTTACTTGATAAAAATATGCTAATTAATGTCTCAGATACAAAATCATTTGTTAAAACTGATTCAACTGATTACGATCTTTGCAAAACGGAGGGCTATGTGCCTCCAGAGTTTATTTATAATGACGAAATAAATATTCCTGGTTGGCATTCCTATTGCCTGGGGATTGGTCTTTATTGTTATCTTACTCAAACCCCAACAAAAGATATAGTTATAAGTAAATTTGATTTCAACAGCTTATTGGATGAAAATGGAAAATTAAAGTTTAATGCCAAACATTCATCATTTAAAGGTGCTATAGGTCAGCAATTTAAGGATTTAATTGAAAGATTACTTAATGAAGATCCCCGTTTAAGACCCACAATGAGTCAAGTGAAATCTGAATTGGAAAGTTTACATGTACTTGTTAATCGGTGGCATCATAAAGTTAAGCACCGCGTAAATGCGCCATCTATCATAATTGGAACTGAATACCGCTTATTTAATCAGAAGAAAGTGCCCGATGATGAAGATCAAGAAATTAACATGGTTTCTGATAGTTCTGATATTAACAATTCGCTAATTTATAAAAAGCAATTTAAAAGCATGATGCGGCGCTATTCTAATATACAATCAGATTTAAAAGAAAATAATATTGAAGCGATGCTTAGAAACTTTGAATACTTACGAGACGATATTGAAAAATTACAAACAGCTATTCATGATGATTTTCAATGTAAAGTCTCTCAAGATATTGATTCAGATATAAATTCCCTACTAGTGCCTTATCCGCATTCAATGCGTGGGTAAATTGATTTCAGTTTGTGACGTGCATTATCGATGCTGAATTGCCAGTTAACCCCTTTCTGCTTCTGATTTGTTTTTTGTGCCCAAGCGCGTGTTTCTTCTGCCAAAAGCTCAATACTGCCAAACCGTCTGTTATTGATACACTGACTGGTCATGGCGCTGAGCTCGCATTCTGCAATATTCAACCAGCTACCATGTTTTGGGGTATGGTGAAACTCGATTTTCCGCACAATTTCGCGTGCTTTTTCCGCAGGGAATGCCTCATAGAATGCACCGCGTGTATGCGTATTCAAGTTGTCGCAAACCAGAATAATTTTGTCAGCACTTGCATATTGGGTACGTATCAACTGTTCCATTTCTATAGCCCAATCTATCTTTGTGCGGCGAGAACGCACGCTAACCGTCCGGGTTCCAGCAAGGGGTTCTGTAAACATGAATATGGATGCCGTTCCTGCCCGCTCATATTCATAGTCAACGCGTTTTGGATGATGTCTTGTTGCTGAAATCGGTGTTCTTGTTTCATTCAGAAGCTGGATAGGTTGTTCATCCATGCAAATTACCGGTACCAGTGGATTGAAAGAGCGTGAGTAAATTTCAAGAACATCCTCCATGCCTGCCGCAAATTCACCGTCCGATTCTGGCGGAATAACCCAGTACTCAAGTTTCTTGCGGGTCAGACCGTTTTTTTTAGAATGCCCCTGATCGTTTCTCTGCCTATGGTATCCACTATCTCGAGTCTTATCATTTCATCCCTGAGAAGACTCAGAGTCCAGCTTCCATACCCACCAGGTGGCGTTCCAAGACGCATCGCTATTAATTGCGCTTCCTGTTCTCCAGATAGCCGTCTTGCCCGGGGTGGATTCTTTGGTTTTTTTCCATTGAGCGCAGTGTCAAATCCTTCCAATACAAGACGCTTGCGTACATCCTCAACAGTTTGTATGCGACAGTCAAATGCTTCGGCTATCTTGGCGTCAGGCCAGTTGACCCCATTAACATCTGCTTTCAACAATATCTGTGCGCGCTTTACTTTCTGCGGACTACCTCTCAGTTTCTTCACTACTCCTTCAAGCTCAACCCTTTCTTCTGGCGACAGGCGCACTATATATTTTTTCATAACTTCCTGTACTGATAAAAAACATCAGCACGAAAAGTATCTCTTCAGATTGCACAATTCAAGATGTTTATCCATTTCTGCTAATATTTCTTTTAGAATAGTATTATTTTACCCACGTGTTGAATGCGGATAAGGCACTAGATAATATTGCCAAATTGCAGCAGGATATCGTGTCGTTGCAACAAGACAATGATATCATTGAATCCAATACAATCAATCAGACTTATAAAGAAATTGATGAGTTAGAAAATTCACTTAAACAATTAAAATGTGATTTTAAATTGCTATATACCGGCTCAGCAAATTTATCTTTATAAGTAATAGACCTCTTCGGAAACTATCATCCATAGGAAAAATCTGTTAAAAAGCTCCAAAATAAGGAGCAGTAATGAAATATGTAGGAATAAAGGGACTGGAAGATGAAAAGTTCCGTCGCCTAACAGGTGTGAAGCGGTCTACCTTTGAAAAAATGGTAGAGATACTGAGAGAGCGCAAGGCCGTCGTAAGCCTAAATTAATTATAGAAGATCGGCTGTTAATGGCCCTAGGCTCTGCTCACGGAACCTGGCTCTTGTTGATATGTCATCTTGGACACAAAAAAAATAGTTTGAATTATCAATAGATAACCGCACGCATCATTGCGCCATCCCCTTGACTTTCCTATATTGAGGTGTTTTGATCGAGGTACCTCAAGGAGAGTAAATCCACCAATTTTGTATATATGGGCAAAGGAGATGCGTTTTGTAATGAATAATGGAAAAGTTGTTATTATTATTCCTACCTATAATGAAGCACTCGTTATTGAAGAAACGCTGCACCGTGTTTTTGAAGCCATCATTGATATACCCAAAACGGTTCAGGTACTGGTGTTTGATAGCGGTTCGACCGACAAAACCCAGGCTATAGTCAAAACCTTGCAACGGACTTATCAATCATTATTATTAAAAACGGAACCGCAAAAATCCGGTTTGGGAGCGGCCTATTTGCAAGCCATGCGCTATGCCCTTGATGAATTATCAGCGGATATTGTCATGGAGTATGACGCCGATTTATCACATCAGCCCAAATATATAGCACCGATGCTTGAAACACTGGACACCTGCGATGTCGTAGTGGGTAGTCGCTATGTCAAGGGAGGTTGTATACCGGATGATTGGGGGGTGCATCGTAAATTCTTGTCAGTGATGGGTAATCTTGTGGCGCGTTTTTTTCTGACGCCAAGGTATAGGGATTTTACGTCCGGTTTCAGGGCCAGCAGAAGAGAAGTATTACTAAAAACGCTTCCGACGCAATTTTTATCGAACCATTATGCTTACAAATTACAGTTGTTGTGGTCGTTGCATAAAAACAAAGCCAAAATAGCGGAATACCCTATTGTGTTCGTAGACAGGGCAAAAGGTCATAGCAAATTACCGGCTAACAGCATCCTTGATTCCCTGAGGGTATTGATGCTTTTACGCCTCCATGAATTACAGCGTTATTTCAGCATGTGTGCGGTAGGTGCGTCGGGTATGATGATTCAGTGCCTGGTTTATAATGTCTTGCGCCATAATATAAGCCCTGTCAATGCGACGCAATTCGCGGTTCTGGCAGCCATAGTCAATAATTTCACGCTCAATAACCGTTTTACGTTCAAAAGAAAATCGCCTGCCAAATCCGGCAGGAAAATCAAATCGTTTTTTTCATTTGCGGGGTATACTCTGGTAATGATCGGCTTGCAAAGCTACTGGCTGCAATTAGGGTTGAGGTATCTGGGTTCCGGTTATCTCAGGGAAAATATTTGTATACTGACCGGGATTGCGGTGGGATCTATTTTTAATTATCTCATTTATTCCCGGCTGATATGGACGGATAAAAACGCGTATCTGACCTTAGGAGCCAACAAGTCCCAGGTTCCGTGAACAAAAATGTCCTGGCACCATTTTTTTGTAAAAAATCCGTAGCCCGTAAGGAGGCCTGTGGCCGTATTGCGGGTTTCATGTCTAACTGCCTTAATCCCGCATTACGGCTTTGCCTTCATGGCGGGCTACAAGAAATATTACAAAAAAAGGGTAAATCACACACCTTTTGCAGCCTTAATTAATTTCGTTAACGGAACCCGGAGTACTTATCTCCTCCGGAAATTGGCAGGAAAGTTTATCGGAAATATTCATGGCGTGCTTTTCTGTAGCGTGTTCTGCTTCATTCGCACGATTTGATAATAATAAGGTTTGAGTGGGGTATGGTGATTCGGATTGTGCGACCAAATCATTGTTAAAGGGGATTTCACAAGAATTTGCCTTGTGAGGTTGGGGTTGTCAAAATGATCGCGATCCTGTGAAACTAAAATCAGATTTTTCCCGGCAAGATTGGGAAATCCGTCCCAATAAGAATACATTAAGCTGCCTTCACCGAAAATATGGCGACTGATAATCGGATACGCATGATTTAAGCGTCCATCGGCCTGTAATCTGGCCTGATAAAAAGACAGTTCGCTGCTGATATGGTAACGTTCCAGAGGAACAAAAACAGGACGTGCCTCCGCTTTGCTTTCAACCTGCTTTGCTATGGCATGTAACTGCTGCGTGAGATCATCCCAGGCAATAAATTTTCGGAATAACTGTTGATAAACCATTGTCGGCGAACCTATGGTTATCATGCTAATCAGGATAGCGTAAATCAAAAGCATGCCTGTGCTGCCGTAAAACCAGATTGCCCTGATTTTTGAATGTCGGGCAATGAGCAACGCCATCCAGGGGATTAAAGCCAGAATCACCGGTCCTATCCAGTTAAATTTTATTTCATGGCGGATACTGAAAAAGGCAAAAAACAACAACGGTGAGAAAGTATAAATCCTTAAGAACTGTAAGGTGTTTTCATGATGACGTTTCGTGTCTGGTAGATTGCTTTTTAACAGCTGCCATAAATGAACAACGCCGGGCGGTAATAAAAAAAGGGCCAATAATCCAATAAATGACAAAAAAGAAAAATGGTTGATGTCTTCGATACGGCGATTGAACTGAAAGACAAAAGACATCCATTCATGCGTGGCATTCCAGTATATAACAGGGGTAAACAGCAGCCCGGCAATGAGTGCGCAAAGGTAAGGTTCCCTGCGGAAAAACCAGAAGCGGGCGGATGGCGTGATAACCATGTAAAGCAAGGTAACAGGCCCAAGTAATACGATGGTGTATTTGGACAACAACCCCAATCCGATCCAGATCCCCGCCGCATACCAGGAACGGGTATCCTCCATAACCAATGCGCCATAGAGGTAATAGAGTGCGGCAGACCAGCATAAAATCAAGGGTGCGTCCGGTGTTATGATTAAGGATTGCAGGAAGAAAAATGGCAATATAGCCACTACGAGGAGCGCGTAGAGTCCGGATTGCCCGGCTATCCTGTCAGACCATTTAAAACTGAATAAGGCCGTAAAAAACCAGCAAACGAGCGTTGTGATCCGCACGGAAAGTTCATTGATCCCGAAAAGAGTGGTTGATAGTTTGATGAGGAAAGCAACCATGGGAGGATGATCGAGATAACCGATATCAAGATGATTGGCATAATTCCAGTAATAGGCTTCCTCAGGAAGCAGGTTTTTTTCAGAAAGAAAGAAAAGGTGCAATAACAGGGATATCAATAAAATAAAACAGATAAACCACAAGTCTTTCCGATGATGGATAAACCTGTTGTTTTTTATCCGAACAGGTGTTTTGTCTGCCGCGTTTGACATCATGTTATTTCATCCGGGATTTAAAATCCTTTCACCCATTTTAAAGGCAGAACCTGTGGCCAATGATAGATTGGCAGGCATTTTAGCAATATTCGACGCGTATTGCATTGTTCCATGCTGTTCAACCTTTTTTACAGAGTTGATTTTAAAATATCAGTAGCCCGCAAGGAGGCGGCAAGCCGTATTGCGGGGCAGATCCGGACAGAAAAAGTACGATGAGTCATTATATTGCTATAAGTAAACCTATTTCTATTAAAAAATAAAAATTGTAGGAATATGAATTCATTGACTTTTTAACAAGCAATGTGGCTTAATCACAAGCAGATATATTAATAATTCCTTAAGTTGCATATCATATAGTAGCGCCAATTAAACAGAACGGTAGAAATTTTATGGGACGTGACTCCAATACCCGATATACAACGTTTGCTGACAGTCCTTTAAACGGTTGGTTGAATCGATTGCATTTGAAAATTCTGGATCTTCAAAATGAGTATCCAGAAGAGCCGGGTTCACTGGAGCTTACCTATTCCAGAGCTCAAACAGACAAGTTACTGGAAATAGTAAATACAATAAAAGACGATTTAATTCCTTTGTATGAAAACGGCAAAAAACCGGGACTTTGGGACTTAAAGTCCAAACTTGGTAAATTCAGGGAACTTCTCGCTAATATTGACTATTTTTCAACAATTGAATCCAGGTTTTACAATGCAATAGAGACGCATTTTAGTCAAATTATCACCGATGCCATAGCTACCATTGCAATCAGGGAGTTTACCTGCGAAGAGGACATTGGCAAATTAAAGACACAAATGAAAATTGAGCTTCACAAGAATAGTGAAGAACGTTTTGCCGCCGTAATGGAGATCCCTAATGCCCCGCTAGAGGAATTATTTGTAATAGTGGAACAATTGATTGACGATTATGATTTTAATGCTTTTCTGGATAAGAAAACGCACAAAATAGATCAGAAAAAACTGGCGAAAGATTTGTTGTCGTGCGTTAACTCGCAATTGTTGCGTGATCGGTTTCCGCTGGATTTTCTTGTCTGTCATCCCATAATGTATAAGTGGGTTATGGATTTGCTATCCGTTTTGCAGGACATGCCGGATGAGTTAGCCCGGATGCTCACTTTTCTCGATCCAGAAGCGCCCGATATAGATACTCGTTTTTTCCCCCTGGTTTTTACTTACGCCGGAACAAAAGACGCGCCTTATACTTATAAATCAGGATTTCGGGGTTTTACAAAAGTTCGTAATCTGGAAAATACTTATCGTGAATTGAAACCGACACTTAAAAATATCCTCTTTAAGCAATTGAAACGTTACCTGACTTTTTATAAAGAGACCTCTCATGTGCAAGATGAAATAAAAAAGGGAAGGGTGATGCGAGCGTTTGCGACGCTTGAATTGCAGCAACAAACCAATACTTTGTCCAGTCACGAATCTGCAATCATTCGCTTGTCTGAAGAGCGGATTGCAGAAGGTATGGTGCTGTCAGAAAAACAGGAGGTTCTGGGCAAGCATATTGACGATATTGACAAACAGATAAAAGCGGTCAGAGAAGATATTATTTCGTTTAAGCAAAGAATGACAAGCTATGACGAGCGGACGCTGAATGACTTAATCTCTGTTTATCCGGAATTAAAAGAGGAAAGTCATAGCGAATCGTCCCCGGACAGTTCTTATTTAAACGAAGGTTTGCCGAAATACCTGATCGTTTATGATGACGGCAAGAACGACATGGAGGAGATGACGGTGCACGCCGATCTGAATCAGGTGTTAACCGAAACTATTCAAAAAGCCGGGGAAATCAAGAAACAGCTGGTGTCTGCCCGTGCCAAACTCATCGAGGAAGCAAGACAACTCTGGCAAGAGGACTACGACGAGATTGCCAGACAAGTTAAAGAACTTGCCTCATCAAAAAAGGCAACAGTCTTGCCCGAGTCCGGGGAGGAACAAATAGAAGCAATTGCTCGGGAGATAGAAGAAAACAATCGTAAAAAATCAGTGCTGCAAAGCAGCGCAGAAATGGTCGAAACGCGGCGAGGCAAAATGAGCGAGACGCCTTACAGCAAGGATGTTTCCGAGCCGGACTGGACTTTATTGGCGTGTGAGATAAACGATCAGCTGCAACAGATATTCCTTCATAACCAATCGCTGCACTCGCTGCAACAAAAAATAGAAGAGGGCAGACGATTTGCCGAGGAAATGAGTGCGGTGAATCCGGAGGGTATCAACGAAATTGTTGAAAAGAAACAAAGCGAGTTAAGCGAAAAGCAGCGTGAACTGGAAGAAAATCAAGGGCAATTAACGCACATTGCCCTGGAGCAGCATAGGAAAGAACTAAAATTACAGCAATGCGGTCAAATTCTGGAAGAGTCACCACGTCTTATTTCCGAAAAAGAAAAGAATATTATGGATAAGGCTAATCGGATGGTCGCTCTGTTTATGGCAATGAGCGACTTAAAGCCTCTCTTTACCGATTATACCATCCGTTTCACAGGCAGCTTGCAAGCTTCAGGTATTCAAGAGCACTTGGGATACCATCTCAACAGATGGGAGTGTGCGTGGGAAACCATGTCTTCTGTTTTCGCAACCGTTGATTTTGAAATCGTCAGAGGCCGGCATGACTGGCTTAGGCAAATCCTGATAGCTTGTGAAGCGCACAAGGAAGGTATTCCTTTTTCCTCCATTGCTGAAAGCTATCCGTTTCAAAGTCGTGTCAGCCGAGTCAAGGCAATATTCAATAAAACAGGCAAAAGTGAAGAGGAAATATGGTACGAGCTTTTGCAACTTCTCGATGTGGATCCTGAAGAAATCCCGGGTTGGGTAGCGTTTCGCAAACAACAGGCGGTTTTATTGAAAAAAGGTTCCACGGCAGAAGTTAGCCAAAAAATGCTTGCGTTTGAGGAATTGGTAAAAAAACGAATAGGGGCATGTGATTTCATAAAAGATATCACAAGTCTCCGGCAATACGGTGAAATTCGTGGGGAGCTTACGGCAGAGCATGAGGCGCTATCCAGATCTTGCGGCGAATTAAAATTACTGGACTCTTCCATTGATACGGCCAGGAGAGAGCAGACACCGCTTGAGGAAACGGTTAAACGGCTTGTTGAACAAAAGAAAAGAATAGTATCAGACATTGACGAACAAACAATGGAGATCAGGGCGTTGCGTGACAACGTAGACATACTGACGTTGCTGGCATCCTGGCAGACCGATTATCAAGCCTTGAATAAAGATATACTCTCGTTTGGCACAGACAGTGACAGACTTGTGGAATCATCGTCCTCTGCCGGAATAAGTCATTTTTATAATCGCTTCCGAAAATTGCGGCAAGCTTTTGAACTAGTAAGCAGAAAAGTGTCGGACTCTGGAAACGACAAAAATTTTGCAGAGACGTTACGGAAACTGACAGAAGGCATGAAGCAAACTCTCGAGCGGATGAGAGGCGCCGCCGGAAGGTATTATAACTCGCAGTTTCAGGTGATTTCTGAAAAGTTGGTCGAGATACAAAAAGAACTCCAGCGCATGGAAGATTTCCCCCCTGCGATTGAATTCATGGCAATCAGGAACGGTCTGGATGCTTTTTTCAAGGCGGATCAGGATTTTACCGATGAGGAAGAGCAGTTCGATACCCTGGTTGACCAGATTAAGGAACTGGGTGATGCTGAAATGATTCCCGAACAACAGGCGGTAACGAACAAGCAGATGCTTACTATCGCCTCACATCGTAATACCCTGCGAGTTTCACTGTTTGAAGAGACAACGCGGGTATTTGGGACAATGTCCGAAACGTTGGACGAACATGCGCAACGATTGCGTGATCTTGAATTTAATGAAGATCAGGCCACTCTGCAAGCCAATGGTGAGGTTACTGACAACATCGCTAAGTTTCTGAACGCCATTACGACAGAACAGTGGCGCCAGATGCAATTTTCTCTGGAACAACTCAAACCGGCCAGTGACGATAGCTTGGAAGAACTTGCCACCATACAAGTGAATTTACAGGAGTTACGTGACAGCTACGACAGGAAACAAGGCATTCTGGATGGTGTTGCCGAGCGTTACCTGGCAAGAAAGGAGTGGGCTATTCAGTGTAAATCTTCACTGGATGCTTATCTGACGGAGCGTAAAAACAAGTATGGCGTAAAAGACATGGTCAATGCTTCCGATAGTACGCGTCGTCTGGAACTTGTTCGTGAACTAAAAGGCAAGCTGGATGAGTACTCGGCTCATGGCGACAGTACGGTGGTATCGAGTTGGATAAACGATCACTATGCCATGGTGCCCGGCCGTCGATTACAGTCGCTGTTAAGCCGTATTATGGTTGGATTGTACGCGAATGAGCAGGCTGTTCCCGAAGATTATCTTGCGCCTGAACATATTCTCCCTCTGCCTGATCATAATGAGGCACTGGGGATTAAAGCAAGGATCTCCAATGAACAACTCAAAGGTTGTATGAGGAATTTATACGATAAAATCGACTTGCTGAAAACATATGGAGAAACTATAAGTAACGACGATCACGAAGCGGGACAAACCGCAATCGATTTATCAGAGCAATTGCAACGCCGCGTTGATGCGTTTGTCATCACTCATCAAGAGACGCTGCAAGACGAGGATCCCGGCATTACCCAAAAGGATTTTGATCTTTTCCGCAACGGATTTCGTCATCTTCTCCACAGTCAGGACGACAACATGTCTCATCACCGCACCTGGGGGCCGCTGATTGGTAATGTTTTTTTAGCGGTGTCGACGCTGGGTATTGCGCTTGGTGTGCAATTGCTTGTTTCCAAATGGCGCCATGGTCACGCGTCATGCTTCTTTTCGGATACCCACCGCAATAAACTGGTTGATGACGTGGACAAGGCGTTAACGAATATTCCCCTTTCCGTCTGTGTATAATATAAGCTTCCTGTAGCCCGCCATGAAGGCTTCGCCGTAATGCGGGAAAACGTTTACTTGGGTGTTCACCGGTTTTCCCGGGACAATATTGGATCATGAAACCCGCAATACGGCCTCAGGCCTCCTTGCGGGCTACGGTATTTAAAAACTTGTAGCCGCCATGAAGGCTTCGCTGTAATGCGGGAAAACGTTTACTTGGGTGCTCACCGGTTTTCCCGGGACAATGTTGGATTATGAACCCCGCAATACGGCCACAGGCCTCCTTGCGGGCTACGGGTCTTTTGCAAAAATTTGTTTACGGAACCTGGGGCTTTTGCAACGAGGCAATCACCGCGCCCAGAAAACGGGTCGCTTCACCGCCGGTGACTGCGCGATGGTCGAAACTTAATGACAAGGGTAACAGGCGATGGGGCTTAACCGCGCCGTTATCGACCACGGCACCCTGGTACAAACGCCCTACCGCGAGGATGGCTACCATCGGAGGCACGATGATGGGGCTTGCGAAACGGCCGGAAAACTTGCCGAAATTGGATAAGGTGATGGTTGCTCCCTTTAATTTTTCCGGCGCCACGGCACGATCTTTAACCGCCTGCTTGTACTCATTAATGACCGTTCTTAACTCGGCAGGGGATTTTTTATCCGCATCGTGGATAACCGGTACGAACAAGCCTTCCTCGCTGTCCATGGCCAGGCCTAAATGAACTTCCTTGAAACACTTGCGGGCGCCATGCTCCGTATTGAACCAGGCATTGAGTGCCGGTTCTATCCGACAGGCTTCGCATATGGCTTTGACAAGACGGGCGGTAATGTCATTACCCGGTTGCCAGCACTCGATATCCGCTTCATCAAAAATACTGACCGGAACAACTTCCTGATGGGATTGCACCATGCTGCCCAGCATGGCGCGGCGCACGCCCCGCAATGGTTCAAAGCCTTCCGGTAAGACGGCTTTCGGGTTGGCGGCCGCTTCCACATCCTTGCGGGTGATCACGCCATGCTCGCCGGTCGCGGTGATCGATTGCAAGTCAACGCCCAGCTTTTTAGCCAGCAGCCGTACAGCCGGGGTGGCTTTGGGCCGTTGTCCGGTTTTACCGGTTGGGGTGCCAATGGTGAAATTATCGTCACTGGTTTCCGTGCTTTCCTCAAGATTACCAACGACGGTTCCCTTGTCTTCCCTGGCGGATTGTTCGGCGGCAAAACCGACCAGCGGTTCACCGGTTTTGATGACATCGCCTGGTTTACCAAATAATTTAACAATAGTGCCACCCTGAGGGCAGGGAACATCGACAACCGCTTTGGCGGTTTCCATAGAGGCCAATGGTTGATCCGCTTTGACCACGTCCCCTTCCTTGACAAACCATTCATGTATTTCTGCGTCCGGGAGACCTTCTCCCAAATCGGGTAAATTAAAAATATTCATGGTCACTCCATTATGCTTAAGACACTGTCTTTAATACGGTTAACACTGGGGATATAATGTTTCTCCAGCTGAAAATAGGGCATGACGACGTCATAACCGGTCACCCGCTGTACGGGGGCAAGCAGGCTGCCCATCACGTGCTCCATGATTTGCGCGGAAATTTCAGCGCCCACGCCGCAGGTTTTGGCACCCTCATGAATGACGACACAACGCCCTGTTTTTTCAACGGAAGCAATGATTGTTTCAATGTCCAGCGGTTTGATGCTGGCTACGTCAATAATTTCACAGGAAACGCCTTCTTCTTCAAGTTGCCGGGCTGCCTGCGTGGTTTCATGAATACTGGCGCCCCAGCTGACCAGCGTGACATCATCGCCTTCCTGAAGCGTAAAGCATTTGCCGATGGGCAGGGCCTGACCATCGTCTTCCACCGGTTGCTTGACCAGGCGGTAAATACGTTTGGGTTCGAGAAAAATAACCGGATCCGGGTTGCGAATAGCAGCCAGCAGCAGGCCGTAGGCCCGTTTGGGGGAGGAGGGGATAACGACCTGCAAGCCGGGTATGTGGGCAAACAACGCTTCCGTACTTTCCGAATGATGTTCCGGTGCGCGAATACCGCCGCCGAATGGTGCTCTGAATACCAGAGGACAGTGCAGGCGGCCGCGGGTACGATTTCGCATTCTGGCCGCGTGAGAAATAATCTGGTTCATCGCGGGATAGATAAAACCCATGAATTGAAATTCGGCAACGGGTTTTAATCCTTGTACCGACATGCCTATGGCAAGACCCGCTATCATGGATTCAGCCAGTGGGGAATCAAAAACGCGATCGTCACCGAATCGCTCCTGAAGTCCCTGGGTGGCCCGAAAGACCCCGCCGTTTTTTCCGACGTCTTCACCAAAAACTACGACATCGTCATCATGACTCAATTCATAGGCCAATGCTTGAGTCACGGCTTCAATCAGGGTTATATCAGGCATGGCTGGCTTCCTCCATAGCGATAGCGCGTTGTTCAACCAGATACTCCGGTAACTCGGCGTAATGAAAATCAAAGGCGCTGCTGACAGGTTGTTTTGTGGCTTGCAGATACTCATCCACCGCTTGTTGTACCATGTCCGCCGCTTCTTTGCTTAACTGTTCTTCCAGTCCGGCGTCCCAGAATTGCCGGCTTTCAAGAAAGTGTCTGAAGCGTTCAATCGGCTCTTTTAACTGGGCTTCTTCCACTTCGGTTTTTGGTTGATAACGTGTCGCATCATCCGCGGTGGTGTGATCACAGAGTCGGTAGGTGATGGCTTCCACAAGTGTCGGTCCGCCGCCCATTCTGGCTTGTTCAATGGCATCGCCTATGACCTGACGGCAAGCGATCACATCGTTGCCATCCACCTGAATCCCCTTGAAACCGGCGGCAATGGCTTTTTGGGCAATAGTCTGAGTGCCGGTTTGTTTGGATAAGGGCACGGAAATAGCCCATTGATTGTTATTCACCACGAATACAACAGGTAATTTCCAGGCTCCGGCTACATTCATCGCTTCGTAAAAATCGCCTTCCGACGTACCGCCTTCCCCGATGCAGGTGACCGCGACACGTGGCTGTTTGCGGTATTGAAAGGCAAAAGCGATGCCTGAGGCATGCTGACACTGGGACGCGATTGGCACACAAATGGGCAGATCCTCGGAAGTGCCGCTAAAAAGGCTGCCCCGTTCATCACCGCCCCAGTAGGCAAGAATTTCAGACATCTTGACGCCACGTTGAAACTGGGCTGCGTAATCACGATAATAGGGAATCAGCACGTCTTCCTTGCGCATCGCGTGTCCTATCGCGGTAGAAATCGCCTCCTGGCCGTTAATCGGGGCGTAAGTTCCCATTTTTCCGGTGCGCTGCAAGGCTATGGCTTTTTTATCGAACGTTCTTGTGCGCACCATAACCCGGTATAGTTCCTGGAGTATGGTTTTGTCCTTGGCAAAATCTGGCAGGGGATTGCATGGTTCGCCTTTTTCATTAATGTATTGAGTAAAGGCGATTTCGAAACGGGCGACGGTCGTCACTGATTCTCTCCTTGTCCACATAAAGTCGCCATAGAATACTCACTATTTTTTGCAAAAACCAGTATCACGTTTCATCGATTCGACAGGTTGGGTTGCAAGTTTTGTAATTCCTGTTGTAATTGCGGTAAATTTACGAACAAATTGTTGGGATTGGGATGAACGCGAGTGAATACAGCCTTGTTGCCCTGCCTTATGAAAAGGATCTGATTGCCCGTTACCAGACTCTGAACGATCTGCCCGGCTTTACTCTATTGGAAAGTATGGATAAAACACGCGGACGTTACGATATTGTGACGGCCTGTCCCTATGATAAGGTCGTATTAAACAGAGACGATGATCTTGCTGACTCCCTGATAAGGCTAAGGCAGCGTATGTCTACTTGCCATCTGCCGCTCGATCTGCCGTTTCAGGGTGGGGCCATCGGCTTTTTTTCCTACGATCTGGCGCAGATCCTGGCCGGGATCCCCTGCCATGCCCCGGCCGCGGTTGCGGGATCACTGTCATTGGCTGAGCTGGGTTTTTATGATTGGGCTATCATTGCCGATCATGTTTTACAACAGGTGACGTTGCTGGCGGTTAATACGCACCACGATACCCGGGCCATAACACAAGAAGTGCTGGAAAGATGGCATACCGGGGATTCTGATTTCTACGGTGGAAAGGCTGTTTCCTCTTTTTTGCCTCTGGTTTCAAAAGAGGAGTATCGAGACGTGTTTTACGCAGTCCAGCACGCTTTGCAGAAAGGTCGTTGTTACCAGGTTAACTACACTCAGCCGTTTAATGCGCGTTATGATGGGGGGAGCTGGTCCGTATACCGGCGGGTGAGGGCGAGTAATCCGGTACCCTTTGCGGCTTATATGAAAACCGAATGGGGGAACATTCTCAGTTTTTCTCCCGAGCGGTTTATTAAAATGGAAAACAGGGTCTTGCAAACCTCACCTATCAAGGGTACGGAACGTCGATCTTCTGATCCGGATGACGATAAACGGTTAATGGCCGGATTGTTGAGCAGTGCTAAAAATCGTGCTGAAAATGTTATGATTGTCGATATGATGCGGAATGATTTTAGTAAAATTGCCCAGGTCGGCAGTGTGAAGGTTAACACGCTTTGCGAGTTGCAAAGTTTTGCCGAGGTGCACCATCTGGTCAGCCATGTTGAGGCGCTCTGTCATGATGCGGTGTCGCCATTGGATGCCTTTCTGTCCTGTTTTCCGGGGGCGTCTATTACCGGTGCCCCAAAACTGGAGGCCATGAAGATGATAGCCGAACAGGAGCGTTTTGCCCGCTCTGTTTATTGCGGGAGTATCGGGTATTTTTCCTCGCATGGGTGTTTCGATACCAATATTGCTATTCGAACCATGCTTGCCAGAGATAATGTTCTTAGTCTGTCTGCCGGCGGCGGTTTGGTTGTCGAATCGGATTGTGAAGAGGAATATCAGGAATGTCTTACTAAAATTGCGGCGATTAGCAAGGGGATCCATTAAATTGAGGACAGTTGATCAGGATAAACAGGCGGGTGTTATTGTTCTTTATGAAGAATGTCATGATGCCTTGATTCTCACCCAGAGAAGCCATCAATTGCGCGAACATCCCGGAGAAATCTGTTTTCCGGGTGGACGCTGGCAGGAAGGCGATGTTGATTTTTTTGCAACGGCACTTAGAGAATTACAGGAGGAGTTAGGCATAGAGTCCGAGCGTCTCCATTCTCCTGTCTTAATGAATACAGTGCGGACACAGAGTGGTTTTGTGATTCATCCCTGGTTTGCAAAAATCCCTCACCTGGAACCGTATCAACTGGATTGTCAGGAAGTCATCGAGGTATTTCGGTTACCAATGGCTGATGTTGAAAATCCGGATAATTACCAGCCCATTCGGGTGCGTCGAGGTGATCAGGATATCGAATCGTATCAATTTGCTACCGGGCAACGATTTGTCTGGGGGGCGACAGTTCGTATTATGATGCAATTGACTAAATCCAGTGCGACATCAAAATGATGTACATCATTTTAAACCGGATGGGAAGCGTTGCAATCCATTAAATACAGGATGGGCTGTCTGGGTTCTGTGAACCAATTTTTTCCGATCGAAACCAAGGCAACTATTGTTGCACACCAAATAATAATGTCTTGTAGCCCGTCATGAAGGCGAAGCCGTAATGCGGGATAACGTTCCTAATTGGCACATCAAACCCGCAATACGGCCGCAGGCCTCCTTACGGGCTACGGCCTTTTCGCAAAAAATGGTGCGAAGAAACTTTGGTTCACAGAACCTAGACAGCCCAACAAATCAACTGGTCAAAATTCAGGGTTTTCTTAACGCCCTTCTTAGAATTTTCCCGACGTTGGTTTTTGGTAATTCATTATAGAACTCCACAACCTTGGGAACCTTATAGCGGGTCAGATGTTCCCGGCAATGCGCGATAACCTCTTCGGCCGTCAGGCTGGGATCCCGTTTTACGATACAGGCTTTCACGCGTTCCCCGCTGTCTTCGTACACCTCACCGACCACGCCTACCTCCAGGACTCCGGGAAGCATGCCAATGACCTGTTCGACTTCATTGGGGTACACGTTGAATCCGGACACGTCAATCATATCCTTTTTACGATCTACCAGATAGACAAAGCCTTTTTCGTCAACCGTGGCAATATCGCCGGTTCGCAAATAACCATCTTTGGTGAATACCAACGCCGTTTCGTCCGGGTGTTGCCAATAACCGCTCATCACCTGTGGCCCCTTGACGCAAAGCTCGCCCGGTGTGCCTGGAGCCACTTCCTCTCCTGATTCATCCCGAACGGAGATGTCCGTTGAGGGCAAGGGAAGTCCGATGCTGCCGTTGTATTCTTCCAGATACATGGGGTTAATGGTCACGGCCGGCGACGTTTCGGTTAAGCCATACGCTTCCAATACCCGCGATTTTGTGACTTCACGCCATTTCAGGGAAACGCTCTTTTGCAAGGCCATGCCTCCGGATAAGGCAAGTTTGACCTTGGAAAAATCCACCTCGGCAAATTTGGGATTATTCAGCAAGGCGTTAAACAGAGTATTGACACCGGTAATTGCCGTGAACTGGGTGTTTTTTATTTCCTTGATAAAATGAGGAATATCCCGCGGGTTGGTAATCAGGATATTTTTGGCGCCGGCTTTCATAAACGTCAGGCAATTGGCTGTCAGTGAGAAAATATGGTACAGGGGCAGGGCGGTAATAATGGTGTCATGGCTGCCAATATGCAACGGACAAATCCAGGAATAAGCCTGCAATACATTGCTGACCATATTGCCGTGGGTCAGCACCGCCCCTTTGGCCAAACCGGTTGTACCGCCGGTGTACTGCAGAAACGCGATGTCCTGGTGAGACAGCGTTGGAGTGTTGAGAGGTTTGTTATGTCCGCTTTTCAGAGCTTCGTTAAATGGGACGGCCATAGGAATATGATAGGCGGGCACCATTTTTTTTATGTAGCGGACAACGGCGTTTACGATGACTCGTTTGACAGTGGGAAACAGATCGCCTATTTCGGTAATAACAACGTGTTTCAGACTGGTGTGCGGCAAGACTTTTTCCACGGTATTGGCAAAATTCGCCAGCACGACGATGACTTCCGCCCCGGAATCGTTCAATTGATGTTTTAACTCATCGGAGGTGTAGAGAGGATTCGTGTTGACCGCGATGAACCCGCCTCTTAAAAGACCGAACAAGGCAACCGGGTATTGCAGCACATTGGGCATCATCAGGGCGACCCGTGCCCCTTTTTTCAGGCCCAATTGCTGCAAAAATACGGCAAACTGCCGGCTTTTCTGTTCCAGTTCCTCATAGGTGAGTTTGCAGCCCAGGTTAACGTAAGCCGTATTTTTTGCATTTTTTTTACAGGACTCCTCAAACAGCGACACCAATGAGGCGTATTCATCCGCATTAATTGTCGCAGGAACGCCCTTTTGATACTGGGAGAGCCATACCTTATCCATATTGATGTCCTTCTGTTATTTTCCCACTCGTGTTAGTATAAACAAAAAAATCAGTGATGGATATCGTAGATATGCCGGATAATATGTTGAAATCACAAGCTTTTAAATTAAAGGGCAGGTTGTACACTTTTACGGTGCTTCAGCTTCTGCATCAGGACAAACAGGCTTTTGAACAACATCTGGACGAAGTCATCGCCCAGGCGCCAAAATTATTCGATAATACCCCGGTGGTACTGGATTGCACCGCTATCAGCGAGAATAGCATTGATTTACAAGATATTTGCCGGATTTTAAGGTTGCGCCAGATTCTTCCCGTTGCTATTCAGGGAGCAAACCCGGCGCTTTCCTCTATCGCCCAGTGCATGGGTCTCGCCGTATTAAACGCCTCGGCCAGCCATGATAAAAGCCTGCTGGAAGAAACACCGGAAGAACAGGAACCTGCCGTTGACTTGAACCGGAACAAGCTGTTAACTACGCCGGTTCGTTCCGGCCAGCAGGTGGTCGGCAAGGGCGGGGATTTGGTTATTACCGCACCGGTCAGTCATGGCGCCGAATTGCTGGCGGACGGTAACATTCATGTGTATGGCGCCTTGCGCGGCAGGGCGCTCGCCGGTATATCCGGCAACAGAAAGGCCCGAATATTCTGCCTTTCACTGGAGGCCGAGCTGGTGTCTATCGCCGGTTTTTATCGCCTGAGTGACGCGATTGACAGGCAGGAAGGCCCTTGTCAGATTTATCTTCAGGATGATCATATACAAATTGAACCTTTATGCTAGACGCCGTATTTATTTCCGATTTGCATTTGCATCCTGAGCATCCCGACATTACCTCGCGATTTCAGTCCTTTATGGCATGGGCGGTTGTCAACACACGAACGCTTTATATTCTCGGTGATTTTTTTCACGTCTGGCCCGGTGATGACGGGATGGATTCGTGGAGTCTCGGTATTGCCCGGATGTTGCGGGAAGCGGCAGAGCAAGGGTTAACAATCTATTATATGCACGGCAACCGTGATTTTTTACTGGGGAAGGCGTTTGCAGCGATTGCCGGGATGGTTCTGTTAAAAGACCCGGCGATTCTCCATGTAAGCGGAGAGTCGGTGTTGTTGTCCCACGGGGATAGTTACTGCACCCTGGACAAAGGGCATCAGCGTTTTCGCCGGCTAACCCGTAATCGTCTTTTTGTGCCCCTGTTTTTGTTACTGCCGTATCGATATCGTAACCGAATGGTGAATCATGTCCGGCAACGAAGCCAGCAACACCGCGGCAAGGATCCGTCGGTGATGGATGTTGTGCCGCAAGCCATGTTGCCGCAACTTGCGAAATGGCGGACTACTGCTGTGATCCATGGCCATACACACAAGCCTGGAATAACCCGCCATGAGTTTCAGGGAAGGGTTTATCAACAGTATGTGCTGAGCGATTGGGATGACAGACCGACCATACTGTGTTATCATCATTCAAAAGGGTTTGAATTTAGTCAAAGTATAGTTTATTGAGGGTTTTTGCCATGCCGACTCATGAAGAAATCAGACAAGAAGAGAAACGAAAAAAAAATCTTGAAAAAGAACGGGATATACTCATTCGCCAGGAATTGAGGGGAAAGGAACTCACTTCCCAGCAACTCATGAAAGATGAAGCCAAAAAAATCAGGGATGAAAAGCAGCAGACCAAAGCTGACAAGGCATGGGCGGAAGTTGAAAGGGTCGCTAAAGATCTGCAGTCTCCCGGCACGGCCACTTTTGCGGTTGAGCTGTATACGGCCTTTATGAAGATGTGGGAAGGTGCCGAACTGCTAAACAAAGCCGTACACGCCTCGGCAGGTGCGGGTCCGACAGCGTGGTTGTTGAAAAAAATCTTTGTTGGCGGGCCTACCGCAATGGCTTCTTTTATCAATAGAAAGATAGAAGACAAGGCGGGAAAAATAATCAGCGACACGGCACCGGGATCATTTGAGTATGATCTTCATTTTAACGAGGATGGGAGTTTTGATCTGGATGGGCCGCGTTATGATGGAGAGGATATTTCCGACGATAGTAAAGAGCGGTTTAAAGCCGGTATCATGATATGGGCGGACTTGAGGGGATACAAACCAAACAATGAAACCCCGCCCAAGCTCCTTAGCAAGGAAGGCAATGAGCCTTTGACTCAGGAGAAATTTGAGGCGCTCAATACGGACGGCGGCTTAAACATTAATACTTTTCTCGGTAAACGTTTTACCATGCCAAATATAACTCTGGAAAGTACTCCAGGTCCCAGATAAAAGGAATCGAACCCGGTATCACGAGCAAGGTATGCCGCTATGAAAGCGAAATACCTTGTCGTCATTTGTAATCAGAACGTTTTCACACGCCAGTAATTTATCCAGTCTGTCCGCACAGGGCACCCCGCAATTGTTAGCCAAAGCCAGGTAATTTTCAAAATGGCGCGCTTCCGATTTGACCAGAGACCGGTAAAATTTATGTAGTTCCTCGTCTTTTAGAAAAGGCAGCAAGGCAAAAAAACGTTCGCAGGAGCGTGCTTCTATAATGGCGCCTGTCAGCAGTTGCTCACATAATCGTTCCCTGCCGACCTGTTTGGTCACCATCTGATGGAGTGTTTGCGCGTAACCGCCGGGCGGCAAGGGGCGAAAACGCAGTTTACGCGCATTCATCAAATCAAGCACTTTTTCAAAGTGCAATAATTCTTCACGTGCCAGAGGAGACATAACCGCCACCAGTTGCTTTTGTTCCGGATATTTGCTGATAAAGTTCAGGGCGGTTGCGGCCGCCTTGCGTTCACAGTGGGCGTGATCCAGTAATAAAAGCGGCAGGTTGTCTACGGCGGCCTCCAGCCATTGGACAGGGGTTGGAACACGAAGAAAATCCGTTAATATTTGCAAATCGGTGGTTATTGGGTTTAGCATCTGTTAATAATCTATAATAACGATAAAGTCTTATAACACAGACGGTTATAAAATCAAGTTGGAAGAATAATGAACGAAGAACAAACCGAGCATGAAGATTTGTCCATGTGGTTCTCCACTTACGGATTGGTAACCATCAGTCGGATTCTAGCACGTTATAACATTCAACTTGATCAGGATGATTTGATAAAGGCTTTAAAAACGCCCAATACGTTTTATCGTCGTCTTATTCAATTGCCGTTAAAAAACGTACTGAACGGCATTATATATCAACAAGCCTACGACTATCAGGTTTACGCACAAAAGCTTTTTGTGGATTATCTTCTTGCCGGACAGGGTACCAAAGATGACAATTCTCCGGGATACACAACCCGGGAAGAACTGGAAGAAGAACGACAAAAATTAATGGCGATGAGCGAAACGTTGCATGAACTGGAACTGGAACATTACAAACTGATATCGGAAAGTCAATCCCTTCTTATCAAACATGCCGCAGCATGGAATCAGGCGATGGTAAGCGTTAATAAAGGGATCCGGGATTTTTTGCGTCGGAACAATGTGAGCAAAACCGAAGAGCAGGTTAAGCAGATCGTAACCAAACTGCTGGTACAGTATGACTTTAAAAAGGAGTCCGCCATGTCCGGTGACAAGTACCGGGCGAGTGTCGAGGCAATTTTGGGCGTGACATTGACTGCGGAGATGTACGCAAGCATCATGGAGCAGCTGGCAACACTGAATAATTTTAGTGCGGAAACCGATGCCATAAAAGAGAATTTCAGTGATAAAGTGACGCAGATGACTGCAAGGCTGAAACAGTTTCGCAGTGATTTTTCCAGTATGATAGTGCGGGTAAACACTCTTATCATGCAGTTATCCGATTATAAAATCGATAAAAATCAGGTTGAAATCAATCGTCAGGAGCTCTATTTTGATCCCGAAATAGGAGATGAATCCTCCTGATTATATGGACGTTTCGTATAAGGTGCGGTTGGCAACCGAACGATTGAGTGAGGAGATGTCTTGACTGCCATCGATATTCACCTTATTAATAACCAAAATGACTATTAATTACCCATATGTTTGCTGCGCGAAGCGAAAATATGGGCCGACCTTATTATAAAATAAGGTTACATAATCACTTATTGATACGAATGTGGTATCCTTCCCGTTTGCTTAAATCGAATTGAATTACTCTTAAGAATGCAACGTTTAAACAACATTTTTCATAATGTTTATCAATACATAGTAAAACAAACGGAAGATGCCAGTCATCAGATCACCTTGTTCGGGCTTGTCATGATGGTTAATTTTCCTCTTTTTGGTGTTTTCTGGAAGCTGGAAAGTTTTCAGCTGAGTGAGGAATTTTTCCTCAGACTTTTAGCTACAACATTATGTGCCTTGTTAGCGGCAAACAAATTCTGGCCACTTCGTGTTCAAAAAATACTTCCTGTCTTCTGGTACATGACCCTGTTGTATTGCCTGCCCTTTTTTTTTGCTTACCTGACCTTGCTTAATCATGGCGCTACGTTGTGGCTCATGAATTGTGTGTCCGCCATTTTTTTTCTCCTTCTGGTAACCAGTGTTTTGGGTGCACTCGTATTATTGTGTCTAGGCGTGGGTTTCGCGTTTATTTATTTTTTTTACATGACCGGTAATGCTTTTGAATACATACCCGGAAGCTTGTCCACATTCAGTTTGATGATTACTTATAGTGCTGCGGTCATTATTGGTGCCCTGTTTGCCAGGGACAGGGAAATTATCCAGGCAGGGCGATTATCGGGCATGCGATTGCTGGCCGGTAGTCTGGCCCATGATCTCAGAACGCCACTCGCCAGTATTCATATGCAGGCCGAACTTCAGGAAATGATTCTGGATAAATTAAATAACTCCGAGGTTCAAAAAATATTAAAGGAAAGTCTGCATAAAATAACCCGCGGGATAGAAATGGGTAATCAGCTTATCAGTATGCAGCTTCACAATATTAGCCGCGATAAATTCGACACCAGTACATTTACCATCCACTCCATAAAGTATCTTCTGGAAAAAACACTGGATGATTATCCTCTGGAAGAAGAACAAAAATCATTGGTCAAGCTGAATCTCGATGTGGATTTTTCAGTCTGGGTTGAAGAAGTCGCATTTAAAAATCTTATGTGGAATCTGTTAAAAAACAGCTTTGAATTCATTGAGGAAACCGGCAAGGGCAACATCATGATATGGCTGGAGCCAGGTGATGAGAAGGATGATTTTAATTATCTGCATGTCAGAGACACGGCCAAGGGCTTGTTGACAAAAAATAATGACAGGATTTTTGAATCCTTCTTTTCCGATCGCAAGGAAGGAACAGGTGTGGGGCTGGCTTATTGCAAACTTCTCATGGAAGCCGCCGGTGGCGGAATTACCTGTAAGGGTAAGGACAGGGAATTCGCTCATTTCATAGTCAAATTTCCCAAGGTTGATTAGACGGGCTCCTTACAAAAAAGAGGTAGCCCGTCATGAAGGCGAAGCCGTAATGCGGGAAAACCACTCACCTGTTCATCTGGTACAATATTGGAGCATAAAACCTGCAATACGGCCGCAGGCCCCGTGAAACGATATACCCGATACCCTGAACAAATTTTGCAGACCTAACTTCCTTTCTAAGCAACGCGACAGTCCGCATCCACCAGTGAAAATACGGAATCCGACAAATTACGCCACATTTTATATTGGTGGGAATAGATAAAATCAAACGCACTTTTTAATTTTTCGGGCGTATCATGCCAAATGGGAAGTAATAATTCGATGGTAGAGTCAAAGTGCTCGACATAAACATGAACATTAAAAAATGTCAAAGCCGACTGAGGGAGAGACAGGGAACGAGCCAGTTCAAGTAAATCAGGATAGTCAAGGTTATCAAGCCGTTCATAGGCGGCAAAAGCAGCGATTCGTTCATCCTCATCATGGCAGGTCAGCCATTGTAAATGAGACTTGTTAAACTCCCTCGCAAACGGGGTATAGTGGGTTTCATTAACGATTTCACTATGAATATCCACACCGCATTGCGTGGCGAAGCGTTCATATAAGAGCTCATGGGAAAAGCGAGTGCCTATACCGAGCTCTTCATGAATATTATTGATAATAATTTGTTTGGTCTGCTCGTTAGAGGAGAAATTGGCAACGTACCACATGAAGTTGATGAAATGTCCTCTCAGATGATAAAAGACGGCGGCAAAATATTTTTTCTGATCGTGATTCCATGTCCTGGTTTTTTGGGGATTAAACAAAGGGATAGATGCTAATGATTTTTTATAGTCCGCATCGGCTTTTGATAAAAATTGACTCAGTGATGCAGGAATATTGATAACCGGATTTTTCGCCATGATTCAATCTTCTATTCTAGAGATGGTTAATTTAGCAAAAATTTTACCATATGATTAAAATATAATCAATTGTAAAGGCCTATTTTGTCAGAAAGGTGATTTCCGGACCGTGGAATAAAAAGAATTTTCCCTATTTTCATAGGGGTTTATTTCACCATATTTTACTCATTTATTGAAGCATAAATCACTTTTTATTCTACTTCTTGCCTGGAAGGGGGGAATAAAGGATTGCCGGCCTCACAAAACCTGGTCGTCAGGAAATTTCTGATGTTAGATTATATAGAGTATATACTTAGTAGTGTTGAATAAAAATTTTATTTCCGTCATGAAGATAGGAGATGGTTATGATTGATCCTCTCAAATACGAACCCAAAGGTGATAAGCATAATTCTGATTATTTTAATGAATACCGCATAAAAATCTATGAGCGCCGCAAGGCGGTTGGTTTAGAGGATTTGTATGGCGATATGGCCGCGGTGGTTATTCAGGTACAAACAGGCGAAGCGCTGGATTATTTCAGGGAATTGTATTTAATGACACCTTATCGTTATCGTGCGAGCTATATCAGCGATACCCATAAAATTTATTTTCTGGAAAATACCGGTAAAGCGCCCTTGTATATCATTATGGAGCCGCTGGATCCGAACTTTAAGGATGACCTGACCCGGGTTAACAAAATGTATCCTAACGCCCGGGAGAAATACAACGCGCGTTACGTTGGTGAGATATTTCAAACCAGAGACAAGGATGAAACAAAGAAAATATTAGTATCACAGGGGTTTCATTTCCATGATTCGGACGTTACGGAAAACAAGTTTTTCTGTAACGAACATTTTCGATTTACTAAATTATCCGATTATTCCTATAACTCCATTGGCTATACGGATAATGATTTATTTGATTTTGACAGCCTTAACCTCGGGCAACGTTTTTATCTCACCAAAAACCAGCTCGAAACGCTGGATAACGTGGATAAACTCAGTGAAGACAAGGGGATCAAACCGTTGCTGAAAGGGGTGGATCACATGGCCACCCGGATCCTGGCCGGCGAGCGCGAAGATGCGATTCTCGAATTACTGTGTTTAACCAATTATTATTTTTGGGGGGCTTACAATATTTATGATATGAACTCGTCAACCAACGTGAATCGTACCCGGCATGGGCACGATATCAAATCTCCAGCTAAGGTTTTTACCGCGAACAACACCCCGTTTATGGTCAATTCCTTTGAAAACCTCCCTATGCCGACTGAAAATTTTGTGCGTAATTATGGCCGACGTATGCACCATATCGCTTTTGAAGTGACGGACGGGGATCATTCCAGTGGCTTGAAAAATATTGATTATGTTATCAATACGCTGCGAGATTTGGACATTCCATTTTTGGCGCAGGTATTCGGTGCCTGTACCGACTCGCCGGATCTGAAACAGATTTTTTCCAAACACTCGCCTTATTCTATTTTAATTACCGAATACGTCGAACGTTGCCATGGTTTTGATGGTTTCTTCACCAAGGAAAATGTCGCGGCCCTAACCGAGGCGGCCAGTCTTGATGAAGCCGTTCAGCAACATCATGCCAAACATGGTCTGGTTGGTGACTAGGCTCTGTGAACCAAAATGTCCTGTCACCATTTTTTGTAAAAAGCCGTAGCCCGCAAGGAGGCCTGCGGCCGTATTGCGGGTTTCATGCTCCAATATTGCCTCAGGAACACAAGTGATTATTCGGGCGAACGTTTTCCCGCATTACGGCTTCGCCTTCATGACGGGCTACAGGAAACACTACAAAAAAGAGATAATTTTGCAGCCGTAATTAATTTTTTTCACAGAACCTGGGCCTGGCCGATGCTTGTAATTTCATATTTTTTTAAGTCATTTGATATACTATTCGATTCATTCGGAGTTGGTTATTTATTAAACAAAGCCATTGCAGGTTAATCAGACGCTCCGGGTTTTATTTTTATATGAGGAAAGTTTATGCCGTTTCGCTATAAATTTCATCCGGCTATTAACAGGGAAAAGGCGTTCGAGACAGATTTTTGTAAGGATATTTCGCTGACTGATTATATGATTCCGGACGATTTTTTGGAACAATTGGCGACATTATGCGGTGAAAGGCGAAATTATTTTGATAAAAAAGCAGGGAAACATTCCTCATACACGTTAAAAAAACAATTGCGTGCGGAGCTTAAACTCATTTATTTGCGTTTGAACGGTGATTTGAACGAGACACTTCATCCGATGTCTCCTGATGAAAAAAAAGCGCTGATCACAAAATTAAAGGAAGAATCGGATAAATGTATACCGGGTTTTCATAACCGTGTCCGTTCCATAACCCAAAGCTTTTACATACCGCAAACTTTCAGCCAGCTACTAACCCGGGTTCGTCAAAATCTGGTCACTAAAACGGCGTCAAGCCTGAGTGGTGAAGTCCATGCCAATAATCGGGTAACTGCCATTGCTGCTACGGACGGATTAGGTGTTGAGGTTAATTTTGCCGGCGATATCTATGAAGGTCGTTTATCGGAGGGACAGATTCGGGTAGCCCTGAACAAAACATTCAGGAAAAATTACACGCCCGCGTTATTGCCTTTGCTTTTAAGTGATGAGTTGCGCGGTATCTTGATGAATGTCGGATACCTTGGTCATCATGAACAGGGCTATGGCACCGGCACGATGTCGCAGATAGTTCAAACAATCCATGCCATGCTGGGTGAATATTTAAACGAAATAATAAGTATTCCTTTTGAGGGTGAGCACCAATTAACAGATTGGAGCTATCTGGAACAGCTTTTCTTGAAAGAGGATTATTACGACGAGGATGGCGACTGGGATTTTTGTCGTCTTGTGGATATTAACTGGCCATTAATTCAGTATTGTTTCTGGGTAACTCTGGTAGAGGAAGGTGTTATTGATTTCTATGGACCCAGGTTATTGGATGTTTCAGAAGCGCTGGATTATGAATTGTATGCAAAAGAGGATGCTTTTCCGTTTTTGATGGACTGCCTGTCAAACCATCCGGCCACATCGCTGAAATCCGTTTTTCTGGATAAGAAAAAAAGTGTCATGTTATTGCATTTTTTAAATCGTCATATGGAAGAGCTTGACAGGCAAAAGGTAAAGGACATTTTTGCCGTATTTAATTCTCAAAAAAATCTGGTTAACCCTGCTGCTGTTTCGGCATTTCTGGATTGCCTTGAGAGCCATAAGGATTTTATAGGACGCGAAACGATAAAAAAAATGCTGATGGACAGGGATGGTTTTCTGCTAGCTAATATTGCCTTGATTACTCTTGGCCAGGGTGCGGAAGCGTTGCCGGGTTTGATAAGCTTTTTAGAGGCTAATAAAGAGTATCTGAACCCTGACGTTTTAGAGGAAATTCTTAGAAGAGCACTTGTGGAAATAGCTGTTCCGGGGATATGTAAGCCATTTTTAAACTCTCTAAAGCGATGTCCTCACGACTTTCTGCCCTGGATGGCGTTTGTAAGTAATAATTCGGAATCCCTCTATGGAGAGCGGTTATTAAAAAAATTATTAACGCTGGAACATAGTCTGTTACTTGTAACAATGAAAAACCGGCCGGATGTGGCTTGTGATTTATTGCTATTGTATGCCCGGCATCAGGATTTGATAAGCGTTTTTTATTTAGATTTAATTTTCAGTTACCGAGACTGGGATTACGAGAACGTGTTGAGCCTGGCGGTATGCCATAGTGTCGAGGCGGGTCGCAAAATGCTTGACTTTTTCAATGATAATAAAAATGCGTTTCTAGTCGATACTTTAAAGCTGATCCTCTGTGGAAGAAATATGCGCGGTGAAGACGTCTTTTGGTTGATTGTTTCTAAACAGCCCGATTTGCTTCCTGCATTTATCGATTTTATATGGGAAAATAAAGAATTGTTTGAGCGTGGTTCTGCCAAAAAGTCTTTGCTCATGATCAAAAAACAGGGTATTACAAAGCTGATTCCTGAATCCTCTCAATTTTCCGTTGCCCTTTTGATGCTGGAGTATGGGCTTATGTCAAAAGAGGTGATATCCCTAATTAAAGCAGCTCCCCCGTCTGACGATTGGCTGCATTTTTCTACCCGAAATATCTCGCATCCGGAAAAAATCAACGGAGCCAGGGAGGTTGCGCGCGTTTTGTTTTCTATTATAAATGATGTTCGTTTTGGTAAGGATGAGCGGAGGCAGGTGTTGAAAAATAACCATCTTCTTTTAATAAACAGTCTGGCGGACAAAAATATCTCTATTGCAGGTGAGCAAGGGTCATGGATAGTGAAACAATTAATAGCACACCATATCTCTTTTTTACGAATAAAGGTTGCGAAAGGCGAACACTCTCACCACCGCTATCGTTTTATGACCGGTTATTCAGCCTCCAGCCAGCAACGCGCTCTCGAAGCCTTGCAACAAGCACTGGACGAAGGCGAACCTATAGCTGGTTTATTGAAACAACACCCCGCCCTCAAGCATGGTACACCGGGCCAATTGTTCAAGGCAGGGCAGGCCATCCTGTCTCACCGGGCATGTCGTGTCGATCCGAAAGGAGACCACGTTTCGGGTCTCGTATGATTGGTTCAAATTGCGCAGGTTCGGCTGCCGAAGGGGCAGCCCGGTAAAGTTAGGGCGTGTCCCAGGTTCTGTGAACCAATTTTTTCCGATCGAAACCAAGGCAACTATTGTTGCACACCAAATAATAATGTCTTGTAGCCCGTCATGAAGGCGAAGCCGTAATGCGGGATAACGTTCATAATTGGCACATCAAACCCGCAATACGGCCGCAGGCCTCCTTACGGGCTACGGCCTTTTCGCAAAAAAATGGTGTCAATTGGCCTTTTTGTTCACAGAGCCTAGGGGAATGGTAAAATGGAAAGCCTGCGTCACACGCAAACTTCTACGGGCAATTGCCTGATCTCCTGAACGATATCATCCAGCAATTGTTCGGATTTGGTTTTGGGCGGTTTAAAAAAATGATGATCACCGGTGTACACTTTTCTGGCAATATTAGCCATTCCAAGACTCGCTACAGATGAAACAATAAAGGCGATATTAGCCAACGTTTCAGACCATCCTCGGTGTCTGGCGAGTTTTGGGCGCGCCTTCTTAATGGCTTCATCGCAGGTTTGTTTAAACAAAACATAATGCTGCGCAGGAGGGCGGTTTTCGGTAAAGAAAGCGTCTCCTGCGTCGTTCAGTTTTTTGTATAGCAGACCTGCGGCCTCGCTGGCAATTTCGTAGTTTCGTCTGGTTTTTGCCGTGATGAATCGTTTTTTTGATTTTTTGAGAAGGTCTTGTTGTTTCGTCTCCAGACCTTGAATGATTTGTTTAAACTCACCAAGCGTGTCAAAAACGGTTTTGTTCTCTATAAAATGGTTGATACCTTTGTATTCATTTTCTTTAAAAGTCTGATAATCCTTGCGTTTCTTCTCGAGTTCAAGCATTCCAGCTTTAATAACGGGCGTTTTCTCGGCGTCTATAAATCGTTGTTTTAACGCGGGCGCATTCTGATCGTAATGATTCATGATGCCTGTTATTAGTTGATAAGCCTCTTCCATGCGAGTTATGAATCGGGAAAGGGCTTGTTCTTCATCTTCGGACAGTGGCTGTGAGGCCGCGTTGTCCGTGAACGCGTATTTTTCCAGACAACTTGTGAGTTCGTCCAGCAGTTTTATGACTTTACTCAGGTTAGCACGTAATCGACCCTCATAAAGAAAGATGTTTGTTTTTAATGCGTGAAACTGTTGCGTTATGTCTTGGGAGACGTCTGTTGAATCGAGCGTATCCAATGTATTGTCATTAAAAAACGTTTCGGCTTCCTTAAGAAAGTCTTCCTCTTCATCGACTTCTTTATCGGATGGTAAATATTGCAACTCCGTATCCAGTTGCTTAAATAAGCCTTCTATATCGTTCCTGATTTTTTGTCGTAACTCTTCCACGTCCGAACGGGGGTTTATGACCAACGTATCTTCGTCTTTGGGGTATTGCTCGGGAAGTTGGGCAAGTTTTTCAATATCCTCACGAATGGCTTTGCCTTTTGTGCCTATTTGTCCGACTTCACTTTTATCACCCTGGATAAGGTTGCTTAAAAAAAGCTCGGCGGTGCTTTTTTGCCAGGTAATGAATTCGGAAGTCGACCATTTCTTGTATTGGCTGGTAAGGTGGTGTTTATAAGCAACGTTTACATTTTCTCGAACCCTGTCAAATCTGTCTTGTAATTCGGCCATATAGTATCCTGAAAAGTTTTTAAAAACTCACGTTGCGTTCTTAATTTGATCAGAAAGCCATCAGACAATACCATTTCAATACCTGGAGAATCAAGATCACAGAGCGACCATTCAGTTGTATTGAACTTTTTGAAAGGAACGGGGCAACAGGGATTGATTGTGTTTTGAATCCTGATTTTGTGTAAACTGGATAATGAGTGACGGCCGATTCGTTCAGGGTATGAAGTGACGGCTGGCTCTTGAGTCGGGAAGTTTTTCTCATTTTAAAAGGAATTAAATATGAAAATTTCAATCATTGCCGCGTCACTAATGGCGGCGTCCCTGTCCGGACATGCGGAATCGTTACAGACGTCTTTTGATATCCGGATGACTGCTCCGTCGGCCGGGAAACATACTGTCGTGAAAAAATACTCGAATCTCAAGGAGGTGATGAGCAATCACCAGTCATTGATCCGGAATGGCAATTATCCTACCCAAATCGTTCGTATCAGGGGAGAGTTCGCTCATCCTTCCCGCTATTGTGATGAGGTACTTGGTGACATCGATGAATTTTTTAATAGAAAAATCACGTCCGATCAATTCCTTTATAACACGCTGGTTTTTTGTGGTTTTGATCCGGCTACGGAATACGCGACGCAATTTGCTATCAACAGCTATTTTGATCCCTTAAACGATAAAGCCGTCGCCTATTTGCAAACCTATCTGGCGGAACATAACGGGCGTGAATTATTGGGAACGACGTTTCAGGTGGAAGAAGCAAAAGGTGTGGCCGTTTCCATGGATATCGATGCCGGCGAGGAAGCGGATAGAAGCAGCCAGGTATTGACACGCTATCGCCATGATAATCAAACCCACTATTTTTCCAGTAATTACGATCTGACAAAGCAATTGATCACGGATATTCGTCAGCGTTTTTACTCCAATGATCCTGATAAGATATTGCCGTTTCTGCAAAAATGGTTTTTCCACAATGCGGGCAGTATGTATTATTACGTGTTGAAAAGCTCCAACTTCGTGGAATTGCGGCCACAGAGGTTATTCATTATGGATAAGGAGCCCAAGGTATACACGTCTCCGTTGCGGATGTATTTTGCTCATCACTGCGATAACTATGAGAATAGTCGTTGTTTATAGGGGGGAACGTATTTTGCCGGGCTGCCATTGTAGTCCGGTCTGCAAAAAATGAATTCACGATATCATTCTGGCAAAATTAGGTTCTTTGTACGGTTTTCATGTCATTTTGCAAGGTTCTGTCATTCCCGCGAAGGCGGGAATCCAACTGTCTGGTGGCGCCGCGCCATTATGAAAATGGATCCCCGCCTTCGCGGGGATGACACAAAAATAGAGCGCAATGTTCAACACCACCTTGCAAAACTAAATGGAAACACGCCCTAGAAGGAATCCGGGTGGGCACGATCCCAATACCGTTTATAACTTTCCGGTATGTTTTTACCCAGTAATTGCCCAGGCTCCAGATAGTCATAAATTTCACGAAAGGATTTCACCGATTCCTCGCTGATACGCCTCATCAAATACTCGGGTTTGAGATCGCTTGGGTTACAAAGCCCCATTGCTCCGACCATTTCCAAAAAACTTTTGACCGTATTGTTATGAAAATTGGCAACACGATGTTTTTTGACGTCAACAACCAGACCACGCTGTAAACGCTTGTTCTGGGTTGCCACACCTGTAGGACAAGTGTTGGCGTTACATTGCTTCGATTGTATACATCCTGTCGCCATCATCATGGCACGTGCCGCGTTGCACATATCCGCGCCCATGGCAATTTTTGATACCATGTCATAACCTGTCGCGACTTTGCCGCTGCAAATCACTCTGATTTTATCGCGGACGTTAATACCCACCAGAGCATTGTGTACAAAAATCAAGGCAGACTCCAGAGGCTCGCCGACACGATTGGTGTATTCAAGCGGTGCGGCTCCGGTTCCTCCTTCCGCGCCATCGACCGTGATGAAGTCCGGTAATATTCCGGTATCAAGCATGGCTTTACATATGCTTAAAAATTCTTCACGACGACCGACACATAATTTAAATCCGACGGGTTTACCGCCCGTGATGTCGCGCAGTTTTTTGACAAATTGCAGTAATCCTTTCGCAGAATCAAACGCGGTATGTGCCGGTGGCGAGATCACGTCATGCCCCATTTTCACCTTGCGGACAGTCGCGATTTCCTTTGTCAGTTTAACCGCGGGCAAGATCCCTCCGTGTGAAGGTTTCGCGCCTTGTGATAACTTGATTTCGATCATTTTTACTTCCGGACGGTTAGCCTCCTTTTTAAATTCCCCTTCATCAAAATTGCCGTCTTCATCACGGCAGCTGAAATAAGCGGTACCAATCTGGAAAATAATATCACCGCCTTGTAAATGGTAGGGACTAAGACCGCCTTCGCCGGTATTATGGGCAAACCCTCCTAACTGAGCGCCTTTATTAAGCGCCATAATCGCCCTGGGCGACAGCGATCCGAAGCTCATGGCCGAGATGTTAAGGCGGGATGCGCTGTAAGGTTTTTTACAGTCAGGTCCCCCGACAACAATTCGAGGTTCTACTTCCGAAACATGCTTGGGTTGCAGGGAATGCAGAACCCAGGTATAGCCAACCGAGGTAATTTCTCGTTCGGTACCGAAAGGAACGGTATCCCGGACATTTTTAGCCCGCTCATAGATAATGGAACGTATTTCCCGATTAAAAGGGCGCTCCGATTCGTTATCAGCAATAAAGTACTGTTGGATTTCAGGACGGAAAAATTCCAGAATATAACGTGAATGTCCCAAAACGGGAAAATTGCGTAGTATGGTATGTTCCTTTTGCAAGACGTCGTAAATCCAGAGTAATACAAAAGGGATGGCGATGAATAATATCCAGATGGCTTTGTCAATCATAACAAGTATCAGAACAACGGCTAACACAATAACGGCTAATCCCGCATACCATTTCCCTCTCATAAAAACCTCCGTCAGCAACGCGTATATATTTGATTATAGGTATAAATATGAAAATTACACAATGTGTTGGCACGCTTGGGAAATGCCGGTCAGGTAACTGTGGGTGGAATTGGCTAAGGCCCTTAAATGGTAGCCTCCTTCCAGTGTTGAAATGATGCGTCCGTTGCAGCAGGTATTGGCCAGTCTTGCCAGGGTTTCACCCAACCAGAAGTAATCGTCTTCTGCAAGATTCAAGCCGCCTATGGGATCGAGGTGGTGAGCGTCAAATCCGGCGGATACAAACAAAATGTCCGGGTTGTAGTCTTGCAGCCGGGAAAGAAAGGTGTCTTCAAACCGTTGCCGGTATTCATTCCCCCGTGTTCCTGCGGACAACGGTAAATGAATGATAGTCGGATGGTCGGTAATAACCGGACTGAAAGGATAGAAAGGATGTTGAAAAGAAGAGCAAAAAAGGACATTGCTATGGTTCTTCAGAATATCCTGGGTACCATTGCCATGATGAACGTCAAAATCAACGATGGCAACACGGGTGGCTTCGTATCGATTGAGCGCATACAGTACGCCGCAGGCAAGGTTGTTGAAAAAACAAAATCCCATGGCCTGATGATATTCGGCGTGATGGCCCGGGGGTCTTACCAGACAAAAAACCGGTTCTGTTTTCTGCCGATACACCAGATCCACCGCGTCAATGATGCTGCCCGCCGCATACCGCGCGGCGTCTAGAGTAGCCGGATTCATGGTGACATCCGGGCCTAAAAAGTAATACTCCTGTGAGGGGGCAACCGCTTTGATCCTCTCGATATGCTCTTTGGCATGCGCCTGAAGTAACAGATTCTCCCCGATTTTTCGCGCCGTGTGCCACCGCAAGGATAAAGGGGACGTTGCAAGTTCCTTGTAAATGGCTTCAAGTCTGGCCGCGGATTCCGGATGGGCGTCGCCCATATTATGACGCAGGCAAGCATCGTGGGTAATGAGGTGTATGGTGTGTGTTGCCATAGTTTAATGAAACAGAACGTATTATGAATGTAACTATAGCATGCCGTATGAGTGTTAAACGGGTATAGGGACATCTGGAAATTGAGCAAGGCTTGTTCATCGTATGTTTTTTAAAGCGTCTCGCTCCCTGGTTGAAAGCATTGATTTCCTATTCATTTCATAATGATTTTTAATCAATTCCAATCTTGTTTTATAATCGTGAAAATGTTTATTTAATGTGCCTGATGCTTTATTTTTGCCATGTTTTTCAGACAAGTCATTATTGTTTTTGGCGTATTGGTCCACGATCCCGATCATTTCCTCGATTTTTTTCACAATCGTTTCCGGATGATTTAACGAATCAAGCTGATTATCCAGCGTTGCCATTGCGTCAATAAATTGCATTGCCAGTATTCTCCTTTCCCGCGTCAGTCCTTTATTATAAATGCCGAATCGAACGTACAGTTTCCTGTTGATACTTCCACGTTGATAATCAGAAATGACTTTTGTCGCTTGCGCCACATTATTTTTCATAATTTGCTTGATACCAACAAAAATATCCGTGGCAGACGTGGCGTGGAATTTTAACGTCACTTTTCCATCGTAGGCGTTTATCTTAAGTTTTTTGGACTGGCATCTGAGCGTATCGGCCGGATCGTCAAAGGTCAGGATATTGGCCTGTGAAATATCGACCCCGTGACTGGAAAAATACTGCAGCAAGCGGTAAACAGAAAAAAGAGACGGTTGGTAGTGCCCGCTATGGGTGGTAATGGCGATAAGCCGCCCTTCTTTAATTTGCATTTCTCCCGCCGCTACGACCGGAGTACCCTTGTTAAGGGATGAGTGGGCAATTCGGTCTTTCATATCCTTGTGATTAAAGAGTGATAATTCACCATTGGCGTTGAGGGTGTAGGCGGCAAATTCTTTTTTGCCGTGGGTAACGTATCGCCTGGTGTCAAACACTTTACCATGACGGTAAAACAGTCCTTCCTTTATGGAGACACGATAATGCGCCCTTGAGTGCTCATCGTAAAAACTCGTATGGTGAATGTGATCCTTGATTCTTGATTCCGTACGAACATCAAGTAAATCGCCTTCATCCAAGGCGGCGGCAATATCGCTGTCCGGACTGACTTGATAGTCTTTTGTTCGTCCAACACGTAGTTTTTCAGGGGGGAGGTCGAGAAAAAAAGGCGCTTTGCCCGGCACGTATTCGGGGTTGTTTTTTTTATGCCTGTTCCGCTCGGCCATTAAATCGATCAATTTAACGGTAACTTCAATATCACGTTCCTCAGGGACTTGTAAATCAAAGGCAAAAATTAAAAAATCGAGGGCTTTTTCTCTTTGTTTGTCTTCCTTGTCCTCATTTCTAAAATCATCCCAGGCCTGATCGATTCTTTCGGCTAATGTTCCAAAGTGGGCAGAATAATATTCATTCATCGGTTCGGGTTAAAAATCATTGTCTTATAGTTAATATAGTCTATTTTTTTAACCCTGAGGATATTTCTTACCCCAACTTATTTTCTGCTGTTATAATCGTGGCATTGTCAACAGACCCTATATTAACGGTTATAGTGATTTGAATTTTAAATGACTTATCTCGACGTACCGCTGCTTGTCAGCGGTATCCATAAATCACTCTGGATGCCTCGGTTGAGCCGAGGCACGTAGTTTTTTTGAATAGGTCATTTCAATTTACTATAAAACCGGTTACGGAGAGACCATGACGTTACCTTTGTTTTATGCTGTGATTTTTATTGGTGCCGCATTATTAACAGGATTGATTCGCCGTTACGCGTTAGCGACGGATTTGCTGGACATTCCCAACGACCGCAGTTCCCATGCCCTGCCGACTCCCAGAGGTGGAGGGCTTTCTTTTGTCCTGTGTTTTATGGCTTCCATGTTGATGTTGGGCAAACAGGGCGTTATACCTCCTGGCGAACTCTATGTGTTTATCGGGCCTTGTTTTATTGTGGCTATGTTAGGTTTTCTGGATGACAGGTTTCATTTGTCAGCGGTATGGCGTCTCGCCGGTCATTTTATGATGGCTATTCTGGCTATTTACCTGCTCCGTGGCTTCCCGGTTGTTTTCGAGATGACTCCGTATGTTGTACCGGGATATCTGCTCTGTGTTTTCGTCGTTTTTTACCTGGTATGGCTATTGAATTTATTTAATTTTATGGACGGTATTGATGGCTTGGCCGCGGCTGAAACGATTTGTGTGTGCGCAGGAGGCGCGTTTCTTTATTACCTGCATGGACAAGCCGGACTGGCGGTTCCCCCTCTTTTACTCGCTGTGGCTGTGGGGGGCTTTTTGATCTGGAATTTCCCACCGGCGCGTATATTTATGGGGGATGTGGGCAGTGGATTTCTGGGGTTTGTGATTGGTGTTTTTTCCCTTCAGGCCGCCATGGCTCAGGGAACGCTTTTCTGGGGTTGGGTCATTCTGGCCGGGGTGTTTATTACCGATGCGACGTTGACTCTCATACGCCGCGGGTTGGCAGGTGAGCGGGTATTTGAGGCCCATCGCAGTCATGCTTATCAACAGGCCGTGCAATATGCTGGCAAGCATTGGCCGGTCACTGTCTCGGTCATTTTGATTAATGCGGTCTGGCTTTTTCCGTGGGCGCTGCTGGTGGCGTTGGAAAGAGTCAGTGTGATAACGGGAATAACGATTGCCTACGCGCCATTATTGTTGACAGCGATAAAATTTAATGCCGGAAAAAAGGCGGAGTGTTAAAAATTTTGCTATTTTTAATGTAGCGGGAACTATTTTCTTAATAATTTGTTAAGTTAGCTTGTGTACAATTACAATCAGATAGTCAAAAATGACTATTATTTGTACAGATAGTAGCAACCTGGAGCGCCGTGGATGCATTCTATGGAAGAAGAGGGGAGCTGCGAGACAAGGGAGATTTATTATGTTAATTTTAACTCGCCGTATTGGTGAAACATTAATTATCGGTGATGATGTGAATATCACCGTACTGGGTGTTAAGGGAAACCAGGTTCGTCTGGGGATCAACGCGCCCAAGGACGTTTCAGTCCACCGTGAAGAAATTTATTTGCGTATTCAACAGGAAAAAGAATCCTCTGATACTGAAGAAGCGGTATAAACGAATTACTTCGCAGTCCTCCTGTCCCGAGCGAAATAAAGTAGTCCGGGACAAACCATCTCCCGACCATGTTTGATAACAATACCCTATGCGTATTTCGATACTGACGTATCTCCTGAGGACAATTCGTGGATCATGCCCTGTTCATCCCTGAGATACAGTTGACCTGAATCACTAACTCCACATGCCAGGCCTTGAAGGGAACCTGATAAATGAGTAACGGTTATCCATTGATCCCGCAGGTAATCCACTTGCTGCCATTGTTCTTGAAACACTGGAAATCCACAGGTTAGAAATCGATTCAAATAGATATCAAGATAAACAATTAAATCGGCGATTATAAGATTGCGGTCAAAATGGCGTCCGGTAATCTCATACAAGGAACACCAGGGCTTATCAGGTATTTGCTGTAGTTGAGTTGCGGTGTTGGTGTTGATACCTATACCGATGATCAGTTGTATCTGTCCATTGCTTTCAGCCTGAACCTCAATGAGTACGCCCGCCAGTTTTTTATGACGCCACAATAAGTCATTCGGCCATTTCACACGAATGTCTTCCTTAATGCCGTTATTATTCAGGCAGGCTAAAACGGCGAGGCTTACCACCAGACTGAGTCCGGATAATCTCGATAAACAGCAGTGTAGTTCCCAGCGCCCGGAGAAATAAATGTTTTCAGCAAAGGGCGATATCCATTGACGCCCGAAACGACCTCGTCCGCGCGATTGCATTTCCGCACAGCAGACGGTCAGGGATGGTGAGGCCGGACAATCTTTTAAAAATTGATTGGTTGAATCTATTTCTGCAAAAAGATGAATATCAACGGGGTTGGTAAAACCGTGCGTTGCCAAACGGGTATGAATGATTTTATCGCGGAGAAAATATCTTGGCGAAATCAGTTGATAGCCGCGGTTAGGCAGTCGTTTGACAGTGATACCCAGTTCACCCAGTTGTTTGATCTGTTTCCATACGGCCGTTCGTGATATTTGTAAATGATTGCCCAGGGTACTGCCGCTGTGGCATTCACCATCGGCGAGAAAATCAAGTAATTGTAATTGTGTGGCACTGAATTGTTTCATAGCGGATTTCGCAAAAAAGTGTCGGCGAATTTATCGAGTGATCGCAGGTTGTAATAGCGAAACCGTGTAACGTTCGGATGGCAGCATAAAGCGGCGCTGCACGCGGCTTTGGGCATGAACGGTATCATCTGCCAGTTTTTTTTTGTTTCATGGTCTTTTATCGAGGAGCGCATGACTGGCAGGACCGGTACATCAAATTGTTTGGTGGGATAGGATAAGCCCAGGCCGACCGCTTTGATAAAGGCTTCCTTTTGTGCCCAGATATTAAAAAAACCGATGGGTCTTAATGGCCTTGGTAATTGGGATAGCGTTTGGATTTCCGCTTCCGAAAACAAATGTCTGGCTATGCCAAGATACGGCCTTGCGGAAAAAAATTCCAGATCGATGCCGAGCGCGTGCTGTTGTCCCACCGCCAGTAAGGCCCAGTCGCCGGAATGACTCAAATTAAACTCCAATTGTCGCGTGCTCTGCAAATACGGTTTGCCGTGCTCGTTGTAGCTAAAATCCAGTAGTGTCGGATCTTTCTTGAGGTAATGAGCCAGCAGGGCGCGCAACATCGCTCGGGCCACCGTAAATCGGCGTTGGTGGCGAGGAAAGTGGAAACGTCCCGCTCGCTGTTGTTCGGCTCCCTGTAAAAGGTCAAAAGCCCGGTCCGGAAGGGTATGAAGGGGGATTTGCCAGATATCAATGTTATCGGGCCGCATTTGGAAATCAAAGGCAGGCTGGATTTGAAACAGGGACATACTCATAATCAGGATCAACGGTGGCGTCAAAATGCAGTTGAGGTTATCATAGCGCATGATTATAAATCCGCCAAAGAGTTACCAATGAATCGACAATTTTTGGACTTTGAACAACCCATTGAAGAGTTAAATCAGAAAATAGAAGCGTTGCGCATGGTTGGCAGTGATAATGAAGTCAATCTGGGTGAGGAAATTGCTCGCCTGGAGGCGAAATGCGAGGAACTGACCGCGACGATTTTCGCCAATCTGGAGCCCTGGCAGGTTGCTCAGGTAGCCCGACACCCCCTGCGTCCGCAAACAACGGATTATATTGAGCATATATTTACCGATTTCCAGGAATTGCACGGCGATCGTCATTATTCCTCCGCGCCTGCCATCATAGGCGGACTGGCGCGTTTAAATGGCGAGCCGGTCATCGTGCTTGGCCATCAGAAAGGCAAACGCACCAAGGAAAAAGTGTATCGTAATTTCGGCATGGCCAGACCGGAAGAATACCGCAAGGCACTACGTTTAATGAAAATGGCCGAAAAGTTTAAAATACCGGTTTTCACTTTTATTGATACCGCCGGTGCCTATCCTGGTATTGGCGCAGAAGAGCGTAACCAATCGGAAGCGATTGCCCGTAATTTGCTGGAAATGTCTAAATTAAAAACACCAATAATCTGTACGGTAACGGGGGAAGCCGGTTCCGGAGGTGCTTTGGCTATCGGAGTGGGCGATCGGGTTTTGATGTTGCAATATGGTATTTATTCCGTGATTTCACCGGAAGGTTGTGCCTCCATCTTATGGAAAGATCCTGCCAAAGCGAGCGAGGCAGCAAAGGCTATGGGTATTACCGCGGACAGGATTTCCGAATCGAAACTGGTGGATGGGGTTATCAAGGAGCCGTTAGGCGGTGCCCATCGGGATGTCGCTGCGATGGCTTCGCGCCTGAAAGACGTTTTGACGAAGGAATTACAGAGTTTGAAACACCAATCTATGGATGAATTATTGAACACGCGTTATCAAAAATTCATGGCTATGGGTGCCTGTGAGTGAGATGCAACCGGAAACAGGCTGGTTTAAGGAACTGTTCTCCCGTAAGCGTTTGTATGTAGGGTTCAGCGGAGGGCTGGATTCTACGGTTTTGCTTCATTTGCTCGCAACGCACCCTGATCTGAAGCGTAAACTGTCGGCCATTCATATTAATCATGGTTTAAGTCCCAATGCCCAGATCTGGGAGTTACATTGCCGACGCTTTTGCAGGCAACTTGATATTCCCTGTCTGGTGAAACGTGTAAGCTGCCAACAGGAAGCCAATATAGAAGAATCGGCAAGGCGGGCGCGTTACCAGGTTCTGGCTGGACTGGTACAGGAAAATGAGTGTCTGCTTATGGGGCACCATCTTGATGATCAGGCGGAAACGTTGTTACTGCAATTGTTTCGTGGAGCAGGCATCGATGGGCTGGCTGCCATTCCGGCACAAAGCCGGATTGGTCAGGGCGAGTTGCACCGACCTTTATTGTCTTGTCCCCGTTCCGTTCTGAAACAGTACGCGAACACGCATCAACTGGACTGGATCGATGATGAAAGTAATGAGGATACCCGTTTTTCCAGAAATTTCATCAGGCACAGAGTCCTGCCATTAATTCAGGAAAGATGGGAGGGGGTGCACAGGACTCTGGCTCGTACCGCACAGCATTGTCAACAGGCGCAGGCTAATCTGCAGGATCTCGCGGAACTCGACTGTCCGGCGTTAAAAGAAGTATCCTCCCGGCTTTCCGTTCGCCATTTAACGCATCTTGCGCCCGCACGTATTAGTAATGTGTTACGTACCTGGCTGCGGCAAAATCAGGTACGGTTGCCGACAACCGCGACGTTTTCCCGTCTTATTGATGAAATCATTTTAGCCGGTGACGACGCGAATCCCCAGGTCGCATGGGATGAGGTCGTGATTAGACGATATCGGCAGACCTTGTATCTTCTGCCGCGCCAATCTGTTGATACGACTTTGAAGCCCATGGTGTGGACTTCTTTTCCAAAACCACTGGATTTGGGCGAGCAATGCGGGGTGTTGCGGGCGCGGCATGCGCCAACGGGAATTGTCATTGTACCGGGCAGCACGATTGAGGTTCGCTATCGACAGGGCGGTGAAACATTGTTCTGGCACGGACAAACCAAATCGTTGAAAAAATTAATGCAGGAATGGCAAATTCCTGTCTGGTTGCGGCAACGGACTCCTCTTCTTTATATGAACAATCAATTGGTTATGGTGGTTGGATATGCTATCTCCGATCATTTTTTTTCTGAACATCAGCCTGATACCTTCCAGATTAATGTTGATTGTTAATAATATATTAACAGTTAATAACATAAAACCATATTTATTGAATTATTGTTAATTGTTAAAATGGTGTTCAATTAATCACCGAGGTATCCTGATGATTTCGAATACTCGTTTGGCGTGGCTGATCAGTTATATTGCCACCGCTTCCATTTCAGCAGCGATCATAACGCCGGCGTTACCGATCATCGCCCTGCAATATCATCTGTCGCAGGGCGCCGTCGAATGGCTGGTGACGGCGTTTTTAATCGGTTATGTGATAGGACAATTAATTTACGCACCCCTGGCGAACCGTCTGGGACGTGTTACGGCACTGCGTATCGGATTAACTATCAACCTGGCCGGCATACTGGTTTGTATCGCTGCCATTTACAGTCAGGAATACTGGCTATTAGTGGCAGGGCGTCTGGTGAGCGCTTTGGGGGCTGCCGGTGGTCTGACATGCACATTGATGTTAATTAATGAATGGTTGCCGGAAACGCAGCGGCGCGCTGCCATGGCGTATTCGATTCTGGCGTTTACCCTTGGTATTGGTATCGCGGTGACCCTTGGCGGATTCATAACGGAATACGGTCAATGGGCATGGTGTTTTGGAGTCTTGCTGGTACATGGTGTCAGCTTGCTGGCCGGAACAATCTGGTTACGGGAAACGCTGACGGAGGTGCAACCCATCAATTTCCCGAGCATTATCCAGGGGTATCGCAGGGTATTGGCCTCGCCGATGCTGTTGTTATTTTCTGTGGTGGTGGGTTTTTGTTCCGCCATCGGTTATTGTTTTTCTGCAGCAGGTCCGCAAATTGCGGAACAATTTCTGCATTTATCAGCAGCAGGTTATGGTTGGTGGAATTTACTCAATATGGCGGGTATGCTCGGTGGCGGATTGTGGGCCAGGCGATTGATGCTGAACATGGCGGCTAAACAGGTGGTTTATATCGGCCTGGCCGGTTGTGCCCTGGGGTTGTGTAACCTGATTGTGATGGTAATACATCATTCCGCATCGGCGCTCTGGTTTTTTAGTAGTTCTACGGTTCTTTATCTGTTTGGCGGTTTGCTGTTCGCCGGCGGATCCTTCCAGGCATCCAGCGCGATTATGGACAAGGGAAACGGCTCGGCCATGCTGAGCTTTATCAATATGTCAACAGCAACGCTGAGTGTCATGGTGATGGGATACCTTAGCCGTAATCCGTTACTGGCATTCATAGAGATTTTGTCGGTGTTATGGATAGTTATAACGGTGTGCCTGTTAACCCATGTCTCGCAACAGGCGGTTGAACTGCAAAAATGAACAATGCCCGCACGGCAGTCACTCTGAACCTGGTGTCAAACACTCAGCATTCCGGAAGATTGACTGCCAGGCCGCCCATGGAGGTTTCCTTGTAAATACTCTGCATGTCCATGCCGGTTTGTTTCATGGTCTTGATGACCTTGTCCAGTGAAATCTGATGCTGACCATCGCCGATCAGAGCCATGCGTGAGGCGTTGACCGCTTTGACAGCACCCATGGCGTTACGTTCGATACAGGGGATCTGCACCAAACCAAGTACCGGATCACAGGTCATGCCGAGATGATGTTCCATTGCGATTTCCGCCGCGTTTTCAATTTGCTCGATCGTGCCGCCCAATACCGCGGTTAATCCGGCCGCAGCCATGGAGGACGCAACACCCACTTCGCCCTGACACCCTACTTCCGCACCGGAAATGGAGGCGCCTTTTTTATAGAGTATGCCAATGGCTGCCGCGGTTAGAAAATACGTGTAAATGTCTTCCTTGCTTAATCGGTCATGGGCCTCCTGGCAATATTTGAGGACGGCGGGAATAATACCGGCCGCACCATTGGTTGGCGCGGTGACAATACGGCCGCCGGCAGCGTTTTCCTCATTAACCGCCATAGCGTAAAGATTCAACCGGTTCATAATGTCGGATTGTTCAAAGACGCTCGGTACGCCTTTATGATCGCTCAGTTTTTTATACAGTTCCGGTGCCCGTCGTTTTAGCATCAAGCCTCCGGGCAGGATGCCGGGATGATGGCAGCCGTTGTCAATACATTTATCCATGACTTCGGCAATGGCTAGAATCTCTTCGTGAATGGCGTTTTTGGTACGCCAGGTTAATTCATTAACCATCATTAATTCCGCGATGGTTAACCGGTTTTCCTTGCAAAGGGAAATCAGCTCAAACGCGGAGGAAAAAGGATAGGGTGGTGCGTTGGTATCCTCGGTGGTTTTATCAAAATCCTCTTCCGTGGTGATGAAACCGCCGCCGATGGAATAATAGACCTGGGCGGCGAGGATCTGCTTTTGTTCATCGTAGGCCGTATAACGCATACCATTGCTATGCCTTGGCAATAACTCTTTCTGTAAAAAAAGAAAATCCCGTGTGTCGTCAAACGCGATGTCTTTTTTTCCGTTTAAGTTAATTTTTTGTGCGGCAATGATTTCCCGCATGCGCGGCACCATGCTTTCAGGATCGACCGTTTCGGGCTTTTTCCCCTCCAGGCCGTTCAATATGGCCTTGTCTGTTCCGTGGCCTTTGCCGGTCAGGGCAAGGGAGCCGTATACCTCAATCCGGATCCGAACTACCTGATTCAACAGATTTTTATCTTCCAGCAATTGCACAAACGCGTTGGCCGCATACATGGGGCCAACGGTGTGAGAGCTCGATGGACCGATACCAATGGAAAACAAATCGAAAATACTAATACTCATAACCAACGCTTAAATGTTTTAATTTATATCAAGTTTAGAAGGAAAGTGAGCACTAAACAATAGGGACTGCGCTCCATTTGCAGGATATAAAACCGATGTTAAAAACTTAATCCTGTCGTCGACTGGAAATTTCAGTGAAACTTAGGCAAAATAATCAGGCGAGTCGGCATTCACATTTGTATGTGCAGTCTGGTTGTAATGTGCTCAAATTGAAATGAATTGATATTACCGTGTTATTTCAGGAAAATTCATATAAATTTAAGTCAAATTATACTATATTTGCACCAGGAAGTTGATGCCCGCGGACGTACAGGCATTATCGCATGATGCTAATCTCACAAAGATAAAAAGGGGATTGTTTATGAAGATGAAACTGGTCGCTGCAGCTGCCTTGGGTTTGGCAATGTCAACGACGCATGCTGTAACCGATACTACTACGAACTTAAATACGGATACCGATAAATTGTCTTATAGTATTGGGGCTGATTTAGGTAAAAACTTCAAAAAACAGGGTATTGATATCAGTCCGGCCGCAATGGCAAAAGGGATCCAGGATGGCATGAGCGGTGGTGAGCTGATGATGACCGACCAGCAGATGAAAGATGTGCTCAATAAATTTCAGAAAGATTTAATGGCCAGACGAAGTGCGGAATTTGCCAAAAAATCAGAAGAAAACAAAGCCAGAGGCGAGACGTTTCTTAGCCAGAATAAAACCAAGGATGGCGTGGTAACTTTGCCAAGCGGCCTGCAATATAAAGTTATTGAAAAAGGCAATGGCGCCAAGCCAAGTAAAGACGATGTCGTCACGGTTGAATACACCGGACGATTGATTGACGGACAGGTTTTTGACAGCACGGAAAAAACAGGCAAACCGGCGACATTTAAAGTGTCTCAGGTTATTCCGGGATGGACTGAAGCGTTACAATTGATGCCGGCAGGGTCTACCTGGGAAGTATATATTCCTGCTTCTCTGGCCTATGGCTCACGCAGCGTTGGCGGCCCAATCGGACCCAACGAAACACTCATTTTTAAAATCCATTTGATTTCCGTCAAAAAAACGGACGCATAAAACCGCATTTGAGCGCTTCCGGATAGCAGCATGCTTACCGGAAGCGATTGCTGTTCAAAAAGTGGAGGCAGAGCGAGCGGTGTTATGAATAAGCGCCTGTTTATTATTTTTCTTCTGGGCTTTTCTTCGGGCCTTCCTCTTGCTCTGATTACCGGTACACTGCAGGCATGGTACGCGGATGACGGTATGTCCGTACTGGCTACCGGCATGCTGAGTCTGATTGGACTTCCTTATGTGTATCGCGTGGGTTGGGGGCCTCTTCTGGATCGCTACTCGCTTCTGAATATCGGAAAACGCCGCAGCTGGATGCTTGTCACACAATTGTTGTTGCTTCTGGCTTTTAACCTTCTCGCCTGGTTTACACCGTCTCATTTCCCTCAGCTTATGGCCGTTATCGCTCTGCTGATAGCTTGTTTGTCCGCGACTCAGGATGTGGCTATCGATGCGCAGCGTACCGAATACTTGCCTGTTGCGGAGCATGGGCTTGGCGCATCGCTGGCTGTTTTTGGATATCGCCTGGCTCTTTTGATAGCCGGTGGCCTTGCGTTGATCATCGCACAGCATGTCGGCTGGCATTTTACCTACAGACTTATGGGTTTTTTAATGCTTATAGGCGTATTGGCGACGTTATGGAGTGAGGAGCCCTCGCATAGGGAAGTGGTGAAACAAGCAGGGTTTTTTGCTTCTTTTGTTGCGCCGCTTAAAGACTTGTTTGCCCGTCGCGATATTATTGTTCTTGTCCTGTTTATCCTGCTTTACAAAACGGGAGAAGCGTTTACTGCGACGACCAGCGGTATTGTCATGCCGTTTTTAATCCAGGGACTTGGTTTTCCCCTGGAAACGATAGGTTATGTCAATAAAATGCTGGGTATTGGGTCTATTTTATTAGGGGGGCTGGCGGCCGGATTAATTTTAATGCGATGGTCCTTGTATCGCTCCCTGCTGGTTTTTGGCTTGTTGCAGGCGGTAACTAACTTGTTGTTCGTTGCGCTGGCTATGACCGGAAAAAATCTGTCGTTGTTTGCCACCGCAGTTGTTTGCGATAATTTTGCGGCAGGCATGGGATCAACAGCTTTGGTGGCGCTATTTATGAGGTTGGTGAACCTGCAATATACCGCGACGCAATTTTCCGTGCTTGTCGCGATATCAACTATCCCGAGAATTTTATCAGGCCCAATAGCGGCTGGTTTGCAAATGTGGCTGGGTTGGGCAGGTTTGTACGAACTGTCCTTTTTTTTGGCTTTGGGGTTTGTGCCTTTTTTATTTATGATTAGAGATCAGACGAAACTGTTGCCCAAAAAATATCCCGATCTTGAACCAACCCATTAACCGGTGCACAGAACCCGGCAAACAGTTCAACATAATTTCTTGAACATTCCAGGAAAAATCAGTAGTATCCTGCGTTTTTAACATGACATGCAACATGAAAATTATAATCGCATGTCATAATGGTGAGGAACAATGCCTGAACCACGTAGCTTGAAATATCTGGCAGCCAAGCAATTAAAAAAATCCAATCCAAATCAGTTTTTTAAATTTCACAACAATATTGTTCTCGATAAGGAAATTCAGGAGCAATTTGTAGAGCCAGCAGTTGCACAAATTATTAAAAAGCAGGAACATCTTTTTGAAAGAAAAGTTTTGGCTCGTCAGGAGCAAGTCGAGGACTGTAGTGGCAATCTGGCTCAAAATCGTTGTTTCTCAAAGACGACTGCGAGTATGGGATTGGTAGTCACGGCGGGCATACATCTTGGTATTTATTTCATATTGAAGGCGAGCAATGTTTCACAGTCCACACAATCAACTTTTTTGTTGACGATGCCGCTTACAGCTATTGCGGGAATATGTGGCGGTGTGTTTATGGTCAGACAGATTGCCTCATGTCTGGCGCATTGTTGTATTCCAGGGGTATCAAATAATATTACGGTTGATTTAAACGAAATAGCAGATGAAGAAAATTTATTAAAGGCGGCATTTCAAGTTTAAACAGTTTTATTTTTAAAATTTACAAAAAATAGCAGGCTCTGGAAGCAAGTTTTTTTGGGAAAGAAGGCGGCGGTAGCCCGTAAGGAGGCCTGCGGCCGTATTGCGGGTTTCATGATCTAATATTGCAGTAGCAGAACAAGTGGGTACCCAAGTGCAGGTTATCCCGCATTTCGGCTTCGCCTTCATGACGGGCTACATGAAATATTATAAAATAATTAAAATGGTTTGTACGTCAGAAAGAGTAGTACTTGATATTTTTTAAATGGTACCGAGGGTGGGAGTCGAACCCACACGGTGTCACCACCACCGGATTTTGAATCCGGCGCGTCTACCAGTTCCGCCACCCCGGCACAGGTCGCCATTATAACAAAGATGGCCATTGAAACAATGGGGATTACAAAATAAATTTTACCGGTGGCCGATTGTCATAACCCGGGTTGACAGCCGGTTAAATATTGACAAATAATGACTCAGTCGGAGTTGTTGAACTTGGTGGAATAAAGGAGTGAACGGATGAATAAACGAGCCAGGGTAGTGGTGATGGGCTGTTCGTTAATTATGTCATTTGCGTTGCAGGCACAGGTTTGCCCTGATCCGAACAGCAGTTCCCTGCAATGGGGGGAGCCGCCTGCGCCATGGACTGTGAGTCCCTTCTCGATGAATTCCCCCCAGGGCGAGGAAAATACCACGTTTGTCCGGGCGAATATTCTGGTCGCTGGACTGGGCCGTGGTGTGGCCTGTACATATAAAAACTCGGTTGGTCTTTATACCATCTGGTGGCCTGTTCTCGTTAAGGTGCCTTCAAGAAATGATTACCGATGGATAGATACGGTAGGAGGATTTGTCTGTACCGGATCGGTGGATTATTGCGAGTTTAGTGCAGCGGAATAACAATTTTCTATTAACTACCTGTGGTTTTTCAGGAATTCATCCTGTTCATGGTCTCAAACATTGCTGATTTATTATTTCTCGTGGCCGATCCAGGCCACAGCTATCCCGCGACGATACAATCTATAGCTTGCAGGGATTATTTTCTGTTGTACTCAATTAATTCAATATTTTCAAAATAATACGATTTCTTATGGCATAAAAAAAACACTTTGACTCAAATTATTTCATTAATTTGTTTTTTTGGTATAAACTTGCCCGTTTTTGCGTTGCAAGTACAGGGAAGCACGTCCTTTTTTATACGAAAAACGCATAATTTTATTCAATGATAGGTAACAAGAAGGAAAATGATGTCAGTTGATCCAATAAAAGATTTTAATGAGAAATTAAGAAGCCGGCTTAGTCAGCTTGAGACGATACTGGAAAATGTCATTAATAACGCCAACGGTAGCCTGGATGAGCATTTGAAAAACCTGAACCAGACTATACAAGGCATAGTTCAAATATTAGGCGAATACTCCACTGAAGCTGCGGAAAAAGCGAATGGTTTTCTACAAAGTCTGTTAAAAGGAGTTACCAGTAATCAAGTTGAACTGGTAGCGGCTGTTGATCGTTTATTAAATGAGTCCAACGCCTGGCGAAAAATTGTTGAAAATGTCATTAGTTCCGGCAAGAGTTCAGCTATTGCGTTTGGCCGCTCGACCGGTAAAAGTCTCGTTTACACCAGTGCCGCCGCCTTTTTTGGGACTTTTGGACGAAGAACGGCAAAATATTTAGGATATTCCGAGGATACCCTGAATAAAGTGGAGTTTGCCAGTTCGGCAGTAGGTGGAACTCTGGTGGCCGTTGCGAGCAAAGCGACGCAGTTAAGGCCGGATGCAATTGCCTTACGACTGGCAAGCTATCTTTCCTTACCTGTTATTAAGAAGGGACTCGAGTTGGGGGGATGCGATTCGCAACAAGCGCTGCTCTACGCCGTCAGCGTGCAGACATTGGTGGATTGTTATAGTGATCCTGTTAAAGGGATCAGTACTACCGCAGGTTTTTTTGTCGGTAATTATGCCGGGCAAAAAATAGGTTCCAATAGTGCGGATGCTATTGCCAATCTTTTCTATGGGCCAGGTAATACGGCTTAAATCCGCTTTCTGTTTATTCCAAACTGTAAAAAGTGTTTGATGGGTTTTTTTGGCAGGCTGGTTTTCCTGTAGGCAAACCAGCCTGCCATTTTGGGGATGGGATAAATGCAGGGAACCTGGAATGCCGTTTCTTGTTATCACAACCGGTTTTCAGTAATGGCTATCATCATTTGTAACGCTTTTTTTGCGTTGTCGATGACCCATTGTTGCTCCTGATCGGACAGACGCTGACGTGAACCGGTGAACTCGTTCACGACATCACCGGCTTTGACTTCATTGTAGTCCATGGTCTTTCCCTGACGCAGAAGATCAAGAAGGGCGACCAGATGCGGCGGGTCGTTTCTTGACATGGTTGCGCAACCACATCCAATGCCTTTTTCATTATCTTTTTTGGGAGCTTCGGCCAGATTGACGACAGCAATGCCCAGGCGTCGGCAATGTTGTTTCAAATTTTCAACCAGATGATTTTCAGTACCAATGGCGTAATACCCTGTATTGGCACGGTCGTTGACGACATAATCCCAGATAAACGCGGTAGAGCCGGCATGCTGGGCGACGCGTATAACGTCGTTACGGCACTCCGGGTGGACAATGGTTGTATAGCCTTTGCTGTGCCAATACTCGCACATATAAGGTTGGTAATGGGTATGAACGGCGCACTGGCTGGCAAATAATATTAATTCCGCCTGATCAAACCGGTTTAAAGTCTGTTTTTCCTGTGCGGCGAGGGAATATTGGGCACCGGCTGTTCCTCCCGGCCAGTAAGCGATGTTTTTTATACCTAACCAGTAAGCAATATTTTCACCCATATGTTGATCGGGAATAAAAAGAATTTTTTTATTCTGCTCCCGGGCCCATTGAAAAATTTTTTTCACGTTGGAGCTTGTACAGACGGCTCCACCCTGAGCGCCGGTCATGGCTTTTACCCGGCCGGAGGTATTCATGTAACAGACGGGAAGGATGTGATCGCTGCCATAACGTTCGTTTAAATCGAGAAATGCCGGTTCCACCATGAAATCCTTGGCCAGCATTTCCATGGTACAACCCGATTTGGGGTTGGTAATATAAACCTGTTGATTGTTGCTGGCGAGAATACTGATGGACTCCGCCATAAAGTGAACTGCGGATTCGATAATCACTGATTTTTGCGGGTTGTCGGCGGCCATCAGGGCCAGTTGATACGAATCACCGATTTGGCCGCCAAATTGTTCGACCAGGCGCACGATATCACCGCCCATGTAATAATGCGCCAGTAATAATAATTGATCACCAAAATGATCCTGTGCCTTTTTTAAATAAGGAGTCATCCAGGCAAGTACCGTAGTTAACTTACGGTCAGGCAACGCCTGATATTCCTCGGCATAAGGGATGAATTCCGTTTGATACCAGTCAAGCGGATAATCACTTTGACAGATACTCATATCATTGGTAATCGACATGAGTGTTTTTTCAGGCTGATAAGTCAGGGAACTGTTGAACATAAAAAACCTCTGCTAAATAAACAGGTTTTGTGGTGAGGTTAACCGCGCGATGCTTTCTTCGGAAAATTCGTGTTTGCACGGGAAATCCTCACGGTAATGACCGCCCCGGGATTCTCTTCGTGATAAAGCCGCGCTGACGATTAATTCAGCGTTAAGGACAATATTGCGTAATTCAATGAAATCACGGGTAATACAATGCTTCCAATAATATTCCTCAATCACTTTTTTACGCTTCATAATTAATTGTAGTATATCCTGGAGACCAGCCTCGGTACGGATAATCCCGGCGTAGGATGTCATTTCGCCGCGGAGACCGCGCCAATGGGCGTTGATCTGGCTTGCTCGCCTGGCGTTGACCTCACCGGGTGAGTTCCAGTCCGGTATTTTACAGGCCAGCTTTGTGACGGTCGTGATATCTTTCAGGGAGCAACGCGCCGCGTTACCGGCCATGACCAGGGCTTCGAGCAATGAGTTGCTGGCCAGACGGTTCGCGCCATGCAGGCCGGTAAAGGCCACTTCACCTATGGCGTATAAGCGCTTTAAATCGGTACGGCCATCGACATCGGTTAATACGCCTCCGCATTGGTAATGGGCGGCGGGAACCACCGGTATCATATCCTGACTCATATCTATACCGATGGAAAGCAAGGTGGCGTAGATGTTGGGAAAGCGTTTCTTCAGGAAAGATTTGGATTGATGGGTAATATCAAGATAGACAAAGCCGCTGTCACTGCGTTCAATTTCATTGAAAATGGCGCGTGCAACCACATCACGTGTGGCCAGTTCCATCTGTTGTGAAGCGTAACGCTTCATAAAGCGTTCGCCGGTATCGGCGCTTTTTAACAGGCCCCCTTCACCGCGCACCGCTTCGGATATCAAAAAATTATTCAGGGAGTGGTGATGGAGCAGGGTCGGATGAAATTGATAAAACTCCATATTGCCGACACGTGCCCCGGCTCGGTATGCCATGGCAACGCCGTCTCCGGTCGCTACCATGGGGTTGGAGGTGTAGCGATAGGTTTTGCCGGCACCTCCGGTGGCAAGGATGACACAGCGAGCGATAAAGGTATCGATGTGATTGGCGTTACAATCCAGCACGTAAGCCCCCAGTACCTCGCCCTGGTTGTCAGTGCGATGGGGATGATAATGGGTGATCAGGTTAACGGCCACATGATGCTCAAATACATGGATTTGGTTATGCTGCCGTACGGCAGCTAATAAAGCACTGGTAATGGTTAAACCAGTTTCATCGCCGCTGTTAAATATGCGGCGATGAGAATGGCCGCCTTCCCGAGCCAGGGCAAAATGCCCCGCCGAATCTTTGGTAAAAGAGACCGGATAATCCAGCAATTCGCTAATGGCTTGCGGGGCCTGCCGTATGATAAATTCGACCGCCGGTGTAAAGCATAAACCGTCTCCCGCCTTGATCGTGTCATCAATGTGTGACTCAGGGGAATCACTCTCGGACATTGCGGCTGCAATGCCGCCCTGGGCATAACGGCTGTTACATTCCGTGATCTCAGCCTTGCTGATCAAGGCTATTTTTACTCTGGGTTGGAGTTTGACAAGTTGCAGGCAATAGTGAAGCCCGGCAAGACCACTCCCAATAACCAGCACATCAAACTCTTTCGCGCTGCCCCGTTGCGAAGGTGATTGGATCATGAAAAAGCCTTCACCAGTTGCGCCGCAAGCCCGGTGTATTTTCCAGGCGTTAAATCCATCAGAGACTTTTTGGCTTTTTCGGGAATATCCAGTGAGTGGATGAATTTTTTCAGGCTGTCACTGTCTATGCCCTGACCGCGCGTCAATGTTTTCAGTTGTTCATAGGCATTGGGGATCTGGTAGCGTCTCATAACAGTCTGGATGGCTTCGGCCAGTACTTCCCAGTTTGTCTCCAGATCCTCTTGCAACGCCTGTTTGTTAATTTTTAATTTGTCATTGCCTTTGGCAATAGCCTGATAAGCAATCAAACTGTAGGCAAAGGCAACACCCAGATTTCGTAATACGGTTGAATCCGACAAATCACGCTGTAGCCTGGATTGTGTGAGCTTGTTGGCAAAATGGTCAAACAAGGCGTTGGCAAGGCCAAGATTACCTTCGGCGTTTTCAAAATCAATCGGATTGACTTTATGAGGCATGGTTGAAGAGCCGACTTCCTCGGCTACGGTTTTCTGAGTGAAATAGTTTAACGAGATATAAGTCCATACGTCACGGGTGTAGTCAAGCAGGATGTTATTGATTCTGACCATGATATGGCACACTTCGGCAATGCCGTCGTGCGGTTCTATCTGGGTCGTGTACGCACTGAACGACAGACCCAGCGAATTGACAAAGCCGGCGCTGTGTTTTCGCCAGTCTACCTCCGGGTAGGCAATGCTGTGCGCGTTATAATTACCGACGGCCCCATTGCATTTGGCAGGAATCAGGACTTCCGCCAGCTGCTGTTGCGGACGTTTGAGCCGGGCGACGAAATTAACCAGTTCCTTCCCTATGGTTGTCGGCGTGGCCGGTTGGCCATGGGTCCTGGCCAGCATCGGGATATCTCCATGCTGCTTGCCCAATAACATGATGCCGCCGATGATTTCAGCAAGCGTGGGCTGGATAATTTGGGCTATGGCTGATTTCATCATCAGGGCATAGGCGAGGTTATTGATATCTTCCGAGGTACAGGCAAAATGGATGAAGCCGGCGTAAGGCCGTAAATATTCATCTTTCTCCAGTTTTTCTTTCAGGTAATATTCAATCGCCTTGACATCATGATTGGTCTTTTTTTCAAAATCCTTGACTTTCTGGGCTTCCTGCTCGTCAAATTGATTAATAATTTCGTCCAGATACGATCTTGCTCCATTGTCCAAAGGAGGAACTTCCTCGATATTTTCATTGGCGGCCAACGATTCCAGCCAGCGAATTTCGACCATCAGGCGATAAAAAATTAAGGCATATTCACTGAAATATGGACTTAAAGTAACCGTTTTTTTTAAATAGCGACCATCTATGGGGGAAATGGCAGTCAATGAGGATAGCGTCATGGGAAATTCACCAATTTCGTAAAGCGCATATAATATTAGATGCGGCGCCGGATGTGAAATAAAACAGACGATTATCGCCATTCTGTGGTGTAAAATATGATTTCACGCCCTCGCGACATGATGTCACGGCCCGAATCGGACGGAAATCCGGCCAATGTGGTTGGCGATTTCCAGTGCCGTAAACAGGTGTTTTCGTGAGCCGGTTTTTTTTCATTCACTTCCCGGATCAATTTAAGTAGAATATCCCTCATTTTGAAGTATAGGAGTGGTTATGACTGATAACGTCCATACGATTGATTTTAAGCAATTAGGGATGCGGGATATTGAACTTGTGGGCGGGAAAAACGCTTCGTTGGGAGAAATGATCAGTCATTTATCGGCAGCGGACGTGATGGTACCTGCCGGATTTGCAACGACGTCCGATTCCTTTCGCGCTTTTTTATCTCAAAATCATCTTGACACGAAAATATACGAGTTACTGGGTCAACTGGATCCTGAAGATATCGCGCAACTGACCCAAGTTGGCAAAACCATCCGTGATTTCATTTTAAAAGCGTCTTTCTCCCCGGACTTTGAAGAAGCCATCCGAACCTCGTACGCGCAACTGGCCAGGACTATTGGCCATGATGACTTTACGGTGGCGGTACGGTCATCGGCGACGGCTGAGGATTTGCCGGACGCGTCCTTTGCCGGCCAGCAGGAAACGTATCTGAATGTCTGTGATATTGACGGCGTATTACAGGCGATAAAACAGGTTTTTGCCTCGTTGTTTAATGATCGGGCCATTACATACCGGGTTCATCATGGTTTTGCTCATCAGGACGTCGCGATTTCGGCAGGTATCCAGCAAATGGTTCGCAGCGATATCGCCGCAAGCGGTGTGATGTTCACTCTGGATACGGAGTCGGGTTTTAACGAGGTGGTGTTTATAACTTCTTCCTATGGTTTGGGAGAGATGGTGGTGCAGGGCGCGGTAAATCCGGACGAGTTTTATGTTCATAAACCCGGCTTGCGATCCGGGAAACCGGCCATTATCCGCCGGACTCTGGGAAGCAAGGCATTGAAGATGGTTTACGATGATAATCCGGACAGTCACGAAACCGTCAGGACGCAGAAAGTTGATGGCGACGATCGGTTACGTTTCTCCCTGAAGAGCGATGAAATCGAATTATTGGCACGTCAGGCTCTCATTATAGAAGATCATTACGGACGTCCCATGGACATCGAATGGGCCAAAGACGGAAAAAATGGCAAGCTGTACATATTGCAGGCCAGGCCTGAAACGGTTAAAAGTCGCGGTAATTCCCGTATTCTTGAGCGGTACTCACTGAAAGACAAGGGTATCGTTTTAACGGAAGGTCGCAGTATCGGGCAGCGTATTGGCCAGGGACGTGCGCGGATTATCAAGGATGTCCATGAAATGGACCGCGTTGAGCCCGGTGATGTTCTTGTTACGGATATGACGGATCCTGACTGGGAACCGGTCATGAAACGGGCTGCAGCCATCGTGACCAATCGTGGCGGCAGGACATGCCATGCGGCTATTATTGCCCGGGAACTGGGTATTCCGGCTGTCGTGGGGTGCGGCGATGCCACCAAAACCATACATGATGGGGATGATGTTACCGTCAGCTGCGCGCAAGGGGATACCGGATATATCTATCAGGGGTTGTTAGCTTATGATCGAGTGACTCTTGATGTGGATACCATGCCTGAGTTGCCGATAAAGGTGATGCTGAATGTCGGCAATCCTGAAAGGGCTTTCGCCTTTCAATCCGTGCCCAATGCAGGGGTTGGCTTGGCGCGGCTTGAGTTTCTGATTTCCAATACTATCGGTATTCACCCTAAAGCACTGCTTGAATACGATACCCTGACCGATAAGCAACTTAAAAAAACCATTGATGAAAAAACGATGGCGTACGATTCTCCGATTGAATTTTATATTGAACGCCTGAAAGAGGGGATAGCGACCATTGCCGCCGCGTTTTATCCCAAACCGGTTATTGTCCGTTTGTCGGATTTTAAATCAAATGAATATGCCAATCTGGCTGGCGGCCAATACTACGAACCGGATGAAGAAAACCCCATGCTTGGTTTTCGTGGTGCGTCGCGCTATGTTTCTCCGGACTTCGCAGCGTGTTTTGCCCTGGAGTGCAAGGCGGTTCGCCGGGTGCGCGAGGATATGGGGCTGACAAACGTTGAGGTTATGATTCCGTTTGTACGAACCGTTTCTGAAGCGAGTCAGGTTATTGACGTATTAAAAGCGCAGGGGTTGGAGCGTGGCAAGCATGGTTTGCGAATCATTATGATGTGTGAGTTGCCCTCCAACGCGTTATTGGCCAGCGAATTTCTGGAGTATTTCGACGGATTTTCAATCGGATCAAACGACCTGACGCAACTGACTCTTGGCCTGGACCGTGATTCAGGATTGATTGCGTCCCAGTTTGACGAGCGAAATGAAGCGGTAAAAATTTTACTGCATATGGCCATTTCGACGTGTAAAAAAGCCGGAAAATACATTGGCATTTGTGGACAAGGTCCTTCGGATCATCAGGATTTCGCTCAGTGGTTGATGCAGGAAGGTATAGACAGTGTTTCCTTAAACCCTGACTCCGTACTTGAAACCTGTTTGTTTCTGGCCAGGCAGAATGTATGAAAAAATATTTTAAACCAATTCTTGCAGCCGGTTGTTTTTATCCCCTTTGGGGATGGGCCGGTGCTGTGGCGGGACAGGAGCATGATCCGGTGTCCGCCGTCATATTATGGGTAACCGTAATTTTTTCGCTATCCATTCTTGGCCGTTATATTGCCAAGCGCTTTCATCAGGCCGGTGTGCTCGGTGAGCTCATTATGGGCGTTGTGGTCGGCAATCTGTGCTATTACTTCGGCGTGCAGCTATTTATAGTGCTGCGTGAAGGATCCTCGGTGTTTAATATTATATCGGATATGCTTCATGGCATGCCTCTGGGCAAAGCCGTCAGCGACAGTATAGCCAATCCGTTCTATGCAAAACAGATTACGGACGCACTTAGCAGTAGTCACGGGTTTGAAATCATTAAAGTGGGATATGTTCTGGATATATTCTCCCGCTATGGTGTTATTTTTCTGCTGTTTATGGTGGGGTTGGAAAGTTCTGTAAAAGATCTCAGGCAGACCGGTTCGGAGGCCGTAAGAGTAGCTGTTATTGGTGTTCTGGCACCAATAATTCTCGGGTTTGTCATAGCTCATTTAATATTGCCTGAAGCATCCTACAAGGCGGATTTATTTGTAGCGGCTACCTTGTCTGCGACCAGTATAGGCATCACGGCAAGAGTATTGGCTGAGATGAAAAAATTGCGTACCCGCGAAGCGAGAACCATCCTCGGCGCCGCCATGCTTGATGATATTCTGGGTCTGGTTATTCTGGCGATTGTCAGCAGTGTGGTGGTCAGCGGAGAAGTTGACATGATGACAGTGCTGCAAGTGGTTGTTTCAGCGGCTTTGTTTTTTATTGTCGTTTTACTGGTCGGACCGTGGATTTTAAGCAAGTCGATTAAATTGTTCGGTTTGTTTGAACTGTGGGAAGCAAAGCTGTTCGTGTCATTTGTTTTTGTTATGGGGTTAGCCTGGTTGGCTACCTTGATGCAGCTGGCTTCCATTATGGGTGCCTTTGCCGCAGGTTTAATTCTCCACGACGGTTATTTTGAAACGGACGGTAAAACTCAAAAACGCCGTTTTGACATCAAGGATCTGGTTTCACCCTTTGAAGCTATTCTGGCACCCTTGTTTTTTATGTTGATAGGGATCCAGGTCAAGCTGGAAACGTTTTTTGACGGACGTGTCCTTTTGATGGCCGCCGGTTTGATTGTAGCGGCTATCGTTGGTAAATTGGTCAGTGGTTTGGGAGGCAGTAAAAAAGACAACCGCTTGCTGATAGGCATAGGCATGTTGCCGCGTGGTGAAGTAGGCCTGGTGTTCGCTTCCATAGGAAGAACATTGGGTGTTATTAATGATCAGTTGTTTTCAGCTATTATTCTCATGGTCATCGTGACGACCTTTCTTGCTCCGCCCTGGCTTAAGGCTCAATACGCCAAATCACCAAAGGATGCGCAAGCATGATGGAGCCGCGCCCGGATATCATCGCCGATGTGGCTCGCGCTCTGTCAGAGGATGTTGGCGAAGGCGATGTCACGGCCTTACTGCTGCCTCCCGAACAACGAATTTCAGCGGAGATTATTTCGCGGGAACCCATGCTGGTCTGCGGAAAACCCTGGGTGGACGAAGTGTTTGCGCAGATCAATCCCGATATCGGCGTGCACTGGCTGGTGAAAGAGGGTGAATGGCTTGCCGAGCCGACTACCTTGTGCCGGGTTCAGGGGTGTGGCAAGGATATACTAACCGCAGAGCGTACCGCATTGAATTTTTTGCAAACCTTATCGGCCACAGCGACCAAAACGCATTTTTTTCTGGAGCAGGTTGCCGGAACCGGTACCCGACTGCTTGATACGCGTAAAACAATACCCGGTTTGAGGCGCGCCCAGAAATATGCCGTTGCCATCGCCGGTGGAAGTAATCATCGTTTTGGTTTGTACGATGCTTATTTAATTAAGGAAAATCATATCAAGGCTTGCGGCTCAATTACCGATGCCGTGCGACTGGCGAAAGAAACGCATCCAAAATTGCATGTCGAGGTTGAGGTTGAAACCACAGATGAGCTAAAGGAAGCTTTACATGCCAGGCCGGATCGTGTTCTTCTGGATAATTTTTCCCTGCCGCAATTGCAGGAAGCGGTAGCGATAAACAAGGCTTATCGCTGTCAGCTGGAGGCGTCGGGAGGCGTGACTCTGGCGAATATCAGGGACATTGCACGGACCGGGGTGGATTTTATCTCCGTTGGGGAATTAACCAAATCCATCCGTGCCATTGATTTAAGTTTACTAATCAGGGAAGTGCAATGAATGCAAAACTGGTATTGACTGGCGGTGGAACGGCAGGGCATGTGACCCCCAATCTGGCGTTGATTGAGCACTTGCAATCGCAGGACTGGACGATTGATTACATCGGCTCGGCAATGGGTGTTGAACAAACGATTGTCGCATCGACAGGTGTTCCATTCCACGCCATCAGTGCCGGAAAATTACGGCGCTATTTCAGCTGGAATAATTTTCTGGATCCGTTTAAGGTTCTCCTTGGTATTTTTCAGGCTTTTCGTCTGCTTCGCCGTCTGGAAACGGACGTTGTTTTTTCCAAGGGAGGATTTGTTGCCTTCCCTGTTGTTGTGGCGGCATGGCTGAACCGGATTCCGGTGGTGGCGCATGAGTCGGATATTAGTCCCGGACTGGCCAACCGGTTGGGTTTTCCCTTTGTCAATAAAATCTGTGTGACGTTCGCCATAGCGAAAAAGCACTTCAGGAATCAGGATAAAGTGGCAATTACCGGAACGCCTATCCGTCAGCAACTGTTTCAGGGAGACAGGCAACGCGGTCTTGAACGTTGCGGTTTTCAAGGTGACAAGCCCTGTCTTATGGTGATTGGCGGCAGTATGGGGGCTAACGCGATCAATCAGGCTGTCCGGGAAGCGTTACCGGTTTTAACAGCCCAATTCCAGGTTATTCACTTATGCGGCAAGGGCAAAACGGATCCCGCCCTGGCCGGGAAATCCGATTATTTTCAACTGGAGTACGCCACGGATGAACTGGCGGATCTGTTTGCGGCCAGTGATTTGGTCATTTCACGGGCTGGAGCTAATGCGCTGTATGAAATCCTTGCCTTGCAGAAACCACATATTCTCATTCCCCTTTCTGCGAAAGTCAGTCGTGGTGATCAGATCCAGAACGCTGAATATTTTCGTGAGCAGGGTATCAGCGTGGTTATTCCTGAAGAAGAATTAACGGCAACCAGCCTGTTAAACGCGATTGAAGACGTCAATGCAAGACGTGATGAGATTATGACCCGGATAAATTCATTAAATATTGAATCGGCGGTTCTGAAAATAGTAAGTATTATCAAGGAGCAATTGCATGCTGAATCCCCGGAAGCTGTCTGAAGACATTGAACAATACTGGCAACAGGACATTTTGCCAAGTCTGATGGAATACATCAGGATCCCCAACAAATCCCCCCACTTTGATAAGCGTTGGCAAGAACATGGTTTTATGGAACAGGCGGTTTCACACGTCAGTGCCTGGTGCGAACATCATGCGCCGGCTGGTATGCTTCACGAGGTGATTCGTTTACCAGGAAGAACACCGCTTTTGTTTATGGAGATTCCCGGAGCCTCGGATGAAACCGTTCTGCTTTATGGCCACCTGGACAAACAGCCCGAAATGAGTGGATGGCAGGAAGGATTGGGTCCCTGGGAGCCTGTTATTCGTGACGGGAAACTGTATGGCCGCGGAGGTGCGGATGACGGGTATGCCGCCTATGCTTCCCTAACGGCCATTAATATGCTGCAAAAGCATGGTTTGCCGCATGCTCGCTGTGTCGTTATTATTGAAGCCTGTGAAGAAAGCGGCAGTTATGATCTTCCCTATTATATTGATGCCTTGAAAGATCGTATCGGAAAACCTTCTTTGGTGATATGCCTGGATTCCGGAGCCGGAAATTATGAACAACTCTGGATGACCACGTCCTTGCGGGGGAATGTGGTTGGTGAATTGACCGTGGAATTAATAGAGGAAGGGGTGCATTCCGGTAGTGCCAGCGGTGTCGTCGCTGACAGTTTTCGCGTGGCGCGGGAATTGCTGGGTCGTCTGGAGGACGAACGCACGGGTGACATCAAACTGCCCGGACTTTATTGTGATATTCCACAAGAACGGGTTGAACAGGCTGTCCAGTGTGCGGATATTCTGGGAGAGGCCATTTATACCAGTTTTCCATTCCATGAAGGAGTGATGCCGGTGAGTATGGAAAAATCCGAATTAATTCTGAATCGTACATGGCGGCCTGCCTTAACCATCACCGGTGCCGCGGGATTGCCGTCCATAGCCGATGCCGGAAACGTCATGCGCCCAAAAACGGCACTAAAATTATCCATGCGGATCCCTCCTCTGGTTTGCCCTGAAAAAGCATCCGAGGCTATGAAACGATGTCTGACACAACAACCGCCTTATCAGGCGAAAGTCGATTTTCGTATTGATGACGGGGCAACGGGGTGGCATGCTCCGCTTTTGGCAACGTGGCTGGCAAAAGCGGTTGATGATGCATCCATGATTTTTTACAACAAACCGGCCGCGTATATGGGTGAGGGTGGTACGATACCTTTCATGGGGATGCTGGGTGAAAAATTCCCGGACGCCCAATTTATGATCACTGGTGTTTTAGGCCCCCATTCCAATGCCCATGGGCCTAATGAATTTTTACATCTGGACATGGTGAAGAAATTAACCGCATGTGTAACCTATGTTTTGCACCAGCATTATCTTAACCGGGATAAAACCCGCAATTAATTGTTTCCAATGATATTTTTATGTCATTTTTTATGAAAATCTCTCGACAGGCCATGTGGTTTTTGACATAATCCCGAGCCTCCTGCCAAGGAAAATAGCAGGAGGTTAGCGCGGTGTGTAGCCGCCAGGTCCAATCAAATAAAGGAGAAATTTATGAAAGCAAATGTATTTGCCGTTGTATTATCATGTCTGTTATTGGCATTGCCCGTACATGCGGTGACTCATCAGGAACCCTCCCAGACCGGGAAAATTAGTGCTTCGGCGAAAATCAACCTCAATCAGGCGGATGCTAAAACACTCACTCACTCCATTAAAAGTATAGGTAAAAAGCGGGCGGAAGCCATCGTTAAATATCGTGAAGCACATCATGATTTCAAATCACTGGATGAACTGAGCCACGTGCCTGGGCTTGGCAAGTCATTCGTCAATCGGCTCCGTGCGGAACTGGAGCGGGTCTTTACACTCCAGTAACAACTGGAATTATTTTGTTGGGTTGCCCATATTCTGTGCATTTATCCCATCTGAAAATTGGTAGGTCGGGCGCCTCGCCCGACGCTTCCGACGAGCCAAACAATTTTATTTCAAAAAAACAGAGCCGGTAAGCCGTCTTTTATGTGGGCAAAATACAGTGGGATAGTCCCCTGTAGCCCCTCATGAAGGCGAACCCGAAATGCGGGAAAACATTCACTCGGTTACTCACCTGTTCACCTGCTACGATATTGGCACATGAACGGCCGCAGACCTCCTTACAGGCTATGGTTCTTTTGTAAAAAAACGGAACCTCACAATTATGATCTTAAATTTATGCAAATTAATCAATTTTAAAACCAGATCAATAATGGATAGCAGTTTCGAATAATTTTTTATCCCGTTTATAGATATCTTCACAAAGATATGTCGATTTTCATGTGAATTTAGGGTAAAGTACAGTGCAAAAAAAGAACGAGGTAGTGTTGCACATGTTAAGGAAATTAAGGGGCGTTTTTTCCAATGATTTATCCATTGATTTGGGTACGGCCAATACACTTATTTATGTAAGGGACAGGGGGATTGTCTTAAATGAGCCTTCTGTGGTTGCCATCAGAAATGAATCCGGACAAAAACGTGTTGCTGCGGTAGGGCTTGAAGCCAAACGCATGCTAGGAAGGACTCCCGGCAACATCAATGCCATCAGGCCGATGAAAGACGGCGTGATTGCTGATTTTTCAGTGACGGAGAGAATGTTGCAGCATTTTATTCATAAAGTGCATGAAAACCGTTTTCTACGTCCCAGTCCCAGGGTATTGGTTTGTGTGCCATGTGGTTCCACCCAGGTGGAGCGGCGTGCCATTCGCGAATCGGCAATGGGCGCGGGAGCTCGTGAAGTCTTTCTGATTGAAGAACCCATGGCGGCCGCCCTGGGATCCGGGATGCCGGTTGAGGAAGCCAGTGGTTCCATGGTGGTTGATATTGGTGGCGGCACGACGGAAGTGGCCATTATTTCCCTGAGCGGTATCGTGTACCATCAATCCGTTCGCATTGGCGGTGATAAATTTGATGATGCCATCGTGTCTTACGTTCGTCGCAATTATGGCACATTGATTGGTGAGACTACGGCCGAACGCATCAAACATGAAATTGGTTCTGCCTTTCCGAGTCGTGATCTTTTTGAAATCGAGGTCAGAGGCCGGAATCTGGCTGAAGGCGTGCCGCGAAGCTTTACCTTGACCAGCGCGGAAATACTTGAAGCCTTGCAGGAACCATTGTCAGGTATAGTAGGTGCGGTAAGAGCGGCTCTGGAACTGGCGCCGCCTGAATTAGCCGCTGATATTGCCGAGCGCGGTATGGTATTGACCGGCGGCGGAGCGTTGTTAAAAAATATGGACACCTTATTGATGGAGGAAACTGGTCTACCGGTGCTGGTGGCAGAAGATCCTTTAACCTGCGTAGCGCGAGGTGGTGGCAAGGCGTTGGAAACAATGGATTTACGTGGCGGTGATTTCCTCTCAACCGAATAATTCAAATAACAAGCTTTTTGCCAAGGGCAAGCATAGAACCGTCTCGTATATGTTTGCTCTCGCGCTGTCTATTTGCCTGATGTTTTCCGATTATCATTATCATTATCTCGATAGTGTGCGCAGTGGTTTTTCATTTCTCGTATCCCCCGTGCAATACCTGGTTGACTATCCGGTGCGGATTATAGGATGGGTGCAATCTTTAGTCAGTTCCAAAACTTTTTTGATAAACGAAAATATGGAATTGCGTTATCAGCAAACCATGCTCGAGGCCGAGTTGCAAAAATTGATGATTATCAAAGAGGAAAACTCCCAGCTGAAGGAATTGCTGCTCACTTCATCCAAGGCGGGAATGAAAGCTATGGCGGCGCAAATACTGGCGGTAGATACCAGCGTTTCCCGCCAACTGGTTATTTTGAACAAGGGAAAACGTGACGGGGTTTATACCGGTCAGCCGGTGCTTGACGCCAAAGGTGTGATGGGGCAAATCATTGACGTTGGCTATATGACCAGCACCGTATTGCTAATATCTGACGGCAAGTGTGCTGTGCCGGTAAGAAATAACCGCACAGGTGAGCGGGCCATACTGGTAGGAACTAATAATCTGGATCAATTGTCTTTAATTAATTTGCCAAAAACATCATCGACTCGCAAAGGCGATTTACTGGTAACGTCCGGATTGGGTCGTCTATATCCTGAAGGATATCCTGTCGGGCGTGTGGAGAAAGTGACCAGCGTGTCGGGTGAAGCGTTTATCAAGGTCGATGTAAATCCCGTCGCCCTGTTAAACCGTAGCCGCCTGGTGTTACTCATCTGGCCGGATAAGGAACAAGCCATGTTAACCGCACAGATCAATGAGCGAAGGAGAGTACTGGGAGTTCCGACATGAGCCTGGTGAAATGGCGTTTGGTTCTGGTTCTTCTTGCGGCGCTGACTCTGACCATCATGCCGTTGCCAGAGTTATTTGTCAGTATCAGGCCTCCCTGGGTATTGCTGGTTATTTTATATTTGCAGTTTTACATGCCGGATTATTTTAAAGTGTTTCTGCTTTTTTTCCTTGGGCTGATACTGGATACCCTATTGTCCTCCGTGATTGGAGAGCATGTTTTTGCTCTTTGTCTGATCAGCTGGTTGGCCAACAGCAAGGCCAGACGTTTTTATGTGTTTCCGATTGGGCAGCAAATGACTCTAATTGGAATTCTTTGTGCTTTTTACCAGATGATTGTGTTATTGATCGATGCGTTTCTGGGCTATCACGTAAGTTTTTTCAGTGTGCTTGGAACCGGATTATTGAGTGTTTTGTTCTGGCCCTGGATAAGGTTGGCGCTGGAGGAAACCTTGCTTATGAATAACCATACTAAAACCTGAGTGCTGGCAGGCTTTACGCCAGAAAAGGTAAAAACCTGTAGCCCGTCATGGAGGCACAGTCGTAATGCGGGATCAACGTTTTAAAACAAGCCCGGGAATCTCGCAATCCACTGCGCGGTTTCAAAGCTACGGATTTTTATAAGAATCTCCCGTCCGGGGAAATAATAAGCGCGCATTATCAGGCGGTGACTATTTTATACTCCCCCGGTTTTAAGTCTTGCAGCGACCAGTCTGCAATGCGATGGCGAATTAATCGCAAGGTCGGGAAGTGGATGGCTGCCGTCATTTTTCGGATCTGGTGATTTTTCCCCTCTCCAAGGATGATTTCGAGCCAGGAAGTGGGTACGGTTTTTCGAAATCGAACAGGAGGCGTTCTTGGCCATACCGGCGGCTCATTGATTATTCGTACTTTAGCCGGCAGATAACGCACGTTATTTGTAATCAATCCCTGTTGCAAGGGAAGCAGATTTTTTGTTTCCGGAATACCTTCTATTTGCACCCAATAATATTTTAACTTATTGAAGCGGGGATGACTTAACTGATGCTGCAAACGACCGTCGTCCGTCAACAGCAATAATCCCTCACTGTTTTTGTCCAGGCGTCCTGCCGGGTAAAATCCGGGCATTTTTATAAAATCCGCCAGGGTTTGCTCATGGCCTTCACCGCTGAACTGACAGACGACGCCATAGGGCTTGTTGAAAAGTAACAGCTTGCTTGAACTCATAAAACGAATGAACCTGACAAAATGTCATTATGCCGTGATTCTCATTTGGGACAAAGCATTTTAGCATGCTATTATTACCGACTCTAATCAAGACGGAGTTGTCCATGACTTTTGATAAAATTAATGTTCCCGAGCAAGGAAAAACAATCAGCGTAGCTTCCGATCTTTCACTCAATGTGCCTGATTGTCCGGTAATTCCATATATTGAAGGGGACGGTATTGGCGTTGATGTGACGCCGGCTATGTTACGTGTCGTTGACGCCGCGGTGGCCAAGGCTTATAACGACAGGAAAAAAATTTCCTGGATGGAAATTTATGCCGGTGAAAAAGCAACCCGGGTATATGGCAAAGACCAATGGTTACCGAAAGAAACCATGGACGCCATGAAACAATTTGTCGTCGCCATCAAAGGTCCTTTGACAACACCGGTTGGCGGGGGGATTCGCTCATTAAATGTTGCGATTCGCCAGGAACTTGATCTGTACACCTGTCTTCGTCCTGTAAGATATTTTACCGGCACGCCCAGTCCGGTTAAGGAACCATGGAAAGTTGATATGGTTATATTCAGGGAAAACTCCGAAGATATTTATGCTGGTATCGAATGGCAGGCCAATACGCCTGAAGCACAAAAAGTGATTCATTTTCTGCAAGAAGAAATGGGAGTGAAAAAAATCCGTTTTCCCGAGAATTGCGGCATAGGCGTGAAACCGGTCTCCAAAGAAGGAACAACCCGTCTGGTCAAAGCAGCTATACAATATGCGATTGACAATGAGCGTGATTCAGTGACCCTGGTGCATAAAGGGAATATTATGAAATTTACCGAGGGCGCGTTTAAGGACTGGGGCTATCAGGTTGCTCGTGATACGTTTGGCGCCAGGGAATATCAGGGTGGGCCCTGGATGGAAGTAACAAACCCCAAAACAGGAAAACCCATTATTATCAAAGACGTGATCGCGGATGCTTTTTTACAACAAATACTGTTGCGACCCGAAGAATACAGTGTGATTGCCACATTGAATCTGAACGGTGATTATATCTCAGACGCATTGGCTGCTCAGGTTGGGGGTATTGGTATAGCTCCGGGCGCCAACATGAGTGATGATGTTGCCGTATTTGAAGCGACGCATGGCACAGCACCCAAATACGCGGGGCAGGACAAGGTGAATCCGGGGTCATTGATTCTCTCCGCTGAAATGATGCTTCGCCACATGGGCTGGACTGAAGCGGCGGATTTGATTATCAAGGGAATGGAAGGAGCCATCGAAGCCAAAACCGTCACGTATGATCTGGAGCGCTTAATGAGCGGCGCAACGCGCGTGAGTTGTTCAGGTTTCGCAGACGCGGTTATTAATCATATGTAACCAAAACGGCGTTGTTGAGTTTTTATTTGGTCGCTTCGTGAATAAAAATTTAACAGCGCCTGGTGCTTCGTCAATATTTTACTTGGATCCGGCACCATTTTTTTGCGAAAAAACAGTAGCCCGCAAGAAGGCCTGCGGCCGTATTACGGGTTTCATGTTCCAATATTGTGCCAGCAGAAGGGGGTGGTTACCCGAGTGAACGCTATCTTGCATGACGGCTTCTCTTTCATGACGGGCTGCGGGAACTGGTAATCCACACTGTAATATGAGCCAAAAGCGGTTGGCAGGTCGGGGGATGGGTTCACGGAACCCGTAACAAGCGATATAAACGCTATAATAATTAAGAGAACAATAGTTTATTTCCCGAAAGAGTGAATGTAATGTAATCAAGCTGGTAATAATCATTACCAGGTTTGATTTTTTCATGAATTAATTGATGTTTTTACTGGCCAAAAGCCTGTTGTAAGTCTATAAAATTAGTAAAGGGTGTATGAAAATGGGTGGGCAGTTTTTAGAGGAAATTGTTGAACGCAGGAAATTGGAAGTAGAAGCGGAACCTGCGATTAAACAGCCTAAAAAATATAAAGTCATCCTGCTCAATGACGATTATACGCCTATGGAATTTGTAGTGGATGTGTTGAAGCGGTTTTTTCATTTGAGTGAGCAACTAGCTACCCAGGTGATGTTGCAAGTTCATTTTGTTGGAAGGGGTGTTTGTGGCGTGTTTACGAGAGATATCGCGGAAACCAAGGTGGCTCAGGTTAACGATTACGCCCGAGCGAACGAACACCCGCTGTTGTGCGACATGGAACCCGAATAAGTGGTGGTGGATTGAGAGGAGCAACGAACATGTTAAACAAAGAACTTGAATTCACCTTAAATCTGGCTTTTAAGGAAGCGAAAGAGAAACGTCATGAATTTATGACGGTTGAGCATTTGCTCCTTTCATTGCTCGATAATCCGGCGGCCGGCAACGTGTTGCAGGCCTGTGACGCCAATATTGATTCCTTGCGTCGTGATCTGATTGAATTCATTGATGAAACAACACCAAGAATTCCTGAAGACGAGATTGATCGGGAAACCCAGCCTACCCTGGGCTTTCAGCGAGTATTACAACGCGCGGTATTCCACGTTCAGTCCGCGGGAAAAACGGAAGTTACCGGTGCTAATGTACTGGCGGCCATATTCAGTGAACAGGAAAGTCAGGCCGTTTATTTCTTAAGAAGAGAAAATATTACCCGTCTCGACGTCATTAATTATATTTCTCATGGCGTATCCAAATACCACAATAATGAAATGAATGACGGTATGAATTCCGGTATGGACGAAGATATGATGGCTTGTGAGGGGAACGAATCGCCGCTTGAAAGCTATTGCATGAATTTAAACAAACGGGCCAGGATGGGAAAAATCGATCCATTGATTGGCCGCCATGAAGAAATCCAGCGAACCATACAGGTTTTGTGTCGACGACGTAAAAACAATCCTTTGCTTGTTGGTGAGGCGGGAGTCGGTAAGACAGCTATAGCAGAAGGTCTGGCAAGACGTATTGTGGATGGGGAAATTCCCGAGTCCATTCAGAATTGCGTGGTTTATTCCCTGGATCTTGGGGCGCTGCTGGCCGGTACCAAATACCGTGGCGACTTTGAAAAACGTTTGAAAGCGGTTCTCAAACAATTAGGCAGCCAGGAAGGCGCGGTATTGTTTATTGACGAAATTCACACCATTATAGGTGCGGGCGCCGCTTCCGGTGGCGTTATGGATGCGTCCAACCTGATTAAACCGCTGCTGGCGAACGGGGAACTAAAATGTATCGGTTCCACCACGTATCAGGAATACCGGGGGATCTTTGAAAAAGACAGGGCGCTTGCCCGTCGTTTCCAGAAAATTGATATTAAAGAACCGACCGTGGACGAAACATTTGAAATTCTCAAGGGTCTTAAAGGCCGGCTTGAAGAGCACCATGGTGTCAAATTTTCCATTCCTGCTTTAAAAGCGGCTGCCGAGCTGTCCGCAAAATACATCAACGATCGTTTTCTGCCCGACAAAGCCATTGATGTCGTTGATGAGGCAGGCGCCTATCAGAACCTGCTTACAGCGAACAAGCGTAGAAAAATCATCAGCGTGGCTGAAATAGAAAGTGTTGTTGCTAAAATTGCCCGCATACCGGTGAAGAAAGTGTCAGCACAAGACAAGGATACCTTGAAAAATCTGGAGCGGGATCTGAAATTGCTGGTTTATGGCCAGGATGATGCGATAACCGCCCTGGCTTCCGCCATCAAACTGGCTCGTTCCGGTTTACGTGAGCCGCAAAAACCGGTTGGATGTTTTCTGTTCGCAGGCCCTACTGGAGTCGGAAAAACGGAAGTGACCAAACAGCTAGCCAATGTTCTTGGTATTGAGTTGCTTCGTTTTGATATGTCCGAATACATGGAAAAACATACCGTATCCCGATTAATCGGTGCGCCTCCCGGCTACGTCGGTTACGATCAGGGGGGGTTATTGACCGAGGCGGTTACCAAAAACCCGCATTCCGTGCTATTGCTTGATGAAATTGAGAAGGCGCATCCGGATGTCTTTAATCTCCTGTTACAGATTATGGATCACGGTACTTTGACCGACACCAACGGCCGCCAGGCTGATTTCAGGCATGTGATTCTGGTGATGACCAGTAACGCCGGCGCCAGTGAGATCACCAGAAATTCCATTGGTTTTTCCCTGCAGGACAACAGTAACGACAGTCTCGAAGTCATCAAACGTCAATTCAGTCCGGAATTTAGAAACAGACTGGACGCGATTATTAATTTCGCGCCGCTCGATACCATGACTATCGGACTGGTTGTGGACAAGTTTATTATGGAGCTGGATGAACAGTTGAGTAATAAAGGTGTTACGTTCAAAGTCGATCAAGCGGCACGTGACTGGTTAGTCGAACACGGTTATGATAAATCCATGGGTGCTCGACCAATGGCCAGATTAATCCAGGAAAATGTCAAGAAACCGCTGGCCGATGAACTGCTGTTTGGTAAACTGGTAAATGGCGGCCATGTCACATTGAAAGTAAAAGACGGCAAACTGCACTTTGAAAGCCACGATTATCGGGAAGGAGTCTGTTAACTTGAGTGAGAACAGTTCCTTCCTGACTATTCTGATGGAAAAAGATTTTTCTGCGCCGCAAAAAGCGTGTTTTGCAGAAGGGTTGTAATAGTCATCGGTCCGACGCCTCCTGGTACGGGTGTAATCCATGCCACTTTGGCGGCCGCTTCATCAAAATTGACATCACCTGTTAATTTGCCGTTGGGCAGGCGATGGATCCCGACGTCCACAACAATTTGTCCGCTGTGCAGCCATTCCGTGCTGATTATGTTACGCCGTCCCGTTGCTACAATCAGAAGTTCGGCCGAACGGACGTGTTTTTCCAGATCTCTGGTAAAACGGTGACAAACAGTAACGGTCGAGCCAATCGCTAATAATTCCAGAGCCATGGGTCTTCCAACTATATTGGAAGCACCGACGACGACTGCGTGCATACCTTTCAAGGGGATATTATAGGCTTCCAGTAACTGAATAATGCCGTAAGGTGTGCATGGCCTTAACAGAGGCAGGCGTTGAGACAGGCGACCAACATTGTAGGGATGAAAACCATCAATGTCCTTATGGGGGTGAATACATTCAATAATATGGTGGGTGTTCATGGATTTTGGAAGAGGAAGCTGCACAAGGATCCCGTCAATATCCGGTGAGTTGTTCAATTTGTTTATTAAGTCAAGCAGTTCCTGTTCGGTGGTGTCGTCAGAAAGATTGTAAGACCAGGATTTAATGCCGACTTCCTGACAGGCTTTTTGTTTATTGGCCACGTAAATTTCAGAAGCCGGATCATTGCCTACAAGAATCACCGCCAGCCCGGGCGTCCTGTATCCTTCATTTGCCATGGCCTCTATAGCCAGTTTTATTTCATTTCTTTTCAGGGAAGAAAGTTGCTTACCGTCTAAAACTGATGCTGTCATCGAATACGTCTCTAGGTCTTAAGTTAGGCTTTGCGAAAAAATTGGTTCACAGAGCCTGGGATAATTTTACGACAAAATCGATAGCATAAATCTCGCATTTTGAAGTTTCCTGGGTATAAAACCGGCAAAGCTGGTCTGGATTATGAAATAGACCCGGCTCATATGCAATCCTGGCGTGTTTTATTTTTTAGTCTGAAAGAGAAAGGCGTGTCAACAACCCTGGATTTATTATTATCCTTTATGATTTTTTGGTGATCAATTCTGCGCTATTGTCGGCTAAATTGTTGAATACCACTAATGAAGATGCTATTTTTTTAACTATTAATTAGCAAGTTAATAGTTCCGTGCAGGGAGCGCAGATTGAAAAAAACCCCTTTGTATGCGGCGATACTGGCACTGTCATTACCTTATGCTGCTTTTCCGTTAGGCATGGGCGACATGATGGTGGACTCTTCGTTGAATCAACCCTTCAAAGCGGAAATTTATCTGATTGATGTGGACGTTCCTCTGCCTGGTATCAAAGCCAGTGTGGCAGCGTTGGAGGATTTTGAGCGAATCGGACTGGATCGCAATCCTGTTTTATCCCTTTTAAAACTCACGGTAAAAAAGAATAAAAACGGCAAGCCGGTTATTTCCATAACCTCCAGTGAACGAATCGATGATCCTTATCTGGAAATTCTGGTTGATCTTGCCTGGTCAAACGGACAACTCTACCGCGCCTACACCGTTCTTCTCGATCCCCCGGATTATAAGCTAAGCGGCCCTGCCAGGGCGACCGGTACCGCGGTGCGAATCAAATCAGGCGGTGCTTATGAAAAACAACGCGGCGTCGTCAGTAAACCACTCTATGCCCATGTGATTGATCAGCAGGCCGAGGAGGTTAAAAGCCGCAAGAAGGCTACATACGGCCCGACCCTGGCCAATGAGAATATATGGCAAATAGCCCAGCGCTATACCACGCCGGGTACGTCTATTCAGCAGGTAATACTCGCCATTGTGGGTACCAATTCACAGGCGTTTACCCAAGGTAACCTGAATGGTTTGAAGAGCGGCGAGCATTTACTCATTCCATCCAGCGAGGAAGTCAGTAAAGTTCCCGCCGAGCTGGCTATCAAGGAAGTGGAAGCCCATGATGTGGCATGGCAAACCAAAACGGAAATCAGGCATGTTCTGTTGCCCCCTTATATTAATGGGGAAAAAGGTATGTCGCAATTTGCCAAAAAACCGAAACCGGCAGGTGAGGCGACACAAGCTTTTTCTTCCTCTATTCCACAGGCTCCTGTTTTCAATGAGGAAAAACCTGAATTACAGGAAAAGCCTGAATTACAGGAAAAACCCGTATCGAATAATGCCTTTACCAGCATTTTTTCTTCCGCCAACGAATTCCTGTCAGGTAGCGAAGACAGTAAAAAGCCTACCTCCACTGCGGATGAACCGGTCAAACAACAGAGGAAGATCAAAGCGCAAATCGATATTACAACCGCGGCCATAGATTCGGTACAAATGGATAACTCACAATTGAAGGAACAATTAAAAACATTGCAGGAAAACAATAATCTACTGCAGCAGAAAATGGAGGCGCGTGACAAGGATATCCAGCAACTGCGTGAACAAATTCGCATGATTCTTAAAAAACGCCAGGCGATAGCGGCACAAACCAGTTCGCAACCCCTCGAGGAAGAATCATCGTATCTGTGGCTTTATGTACTGTTGATCCTGGTTGCGGCAGGATCCGGTGGCTTTGTGTATTGGCGGTTCTTTCTACAACAGGATAAAAAACCTGATCAAAATAACGGCGACTCAATACCAGCACCAGCACCGAATTTGCCTGTCAAACCGACAGAGGAAACGGATAAAGAGGAAGGCGCCCATGTTGAAATTACCGGTTATCCCGAATCGGAGAAGAGTAACGTACTTTCCACAGAGGATAGCGAGCATGCGAAGCAAGAGGAGGTTTTAAAAGCGAAGACGTCCTCGACACTACCCCCATTAGAAACATTGCTGACATCATCGGAGTTGGCCGGAGAAGATGAATTACCCATTCCTCGTAAAGACAAACAGGAACCTGCTTCCGATGTTTCCGAAGAACCGGTTTCAGTATTATCCGGACAAAGGACTGCGGGGGAGGAAAAGACCGGGGAAAACAATGAGGAGGGCCATGTCGGTTCCGATGCGGATAATGAAGAAGAGGTTTCCGATGAGAGGAAGCAAACTTACAAACGACCATTGAGCGACCTTGCCAAGACCAATTCCCTTCCGCCTGAAAAAGATCCTCTGGCTGGCGAATTGAGGGACGAAGATTTTGAGATTGTGGAAAATAAAACCGAACTGACCGTAACAGATCAGCAGGATACAGCCCCGGCCGAAGAAAAACCTGAGGATTATGTTCTTGATTTTGAACCCAGCCTCAATGAAATCGTCGAGCAGAACAAGCAAGGCAAAAAAACAGCGCCTCCGGTTAGCCAGGAAGATGATAAAGGTCTTGAATTTGTAACCGGTTCCGAGTCTGGTGCTGACAAGGTTGATAAGGGTATTGCCGAGGGGAAATCCGAAAAATCGGAGGAGGAAAAGTCGCAGACGTCCGGTGATAACGCCCTGTCGTTTGACAGTAACGCGAAACCTGATGAAGCGAGTGATAATAGTGTGCCGCATGTGAGCGACACCAAGCCTGATGAAAAAGACGATAACGCGCTTGCCTTTGAACCGGATGCCGGATCGGATGAAAAAAATGGTACTTCCCTGCAGAAGAAAGAGGAAATCAGGCCAGCGGAATCCGATGATCATGTACTGGAATATGAACTGGAGTTGGATACGTTACCCGGCGAGCCCCAAGAAAAGCCGGCTGAATCAGAGATGGAGACCAAGGGTAAAAAACCTGCGAAAACGACAAGGGATATCGAGCCGGATAAGGATTTGGCATTGGAATTATCGTTACAGGAAGAAAGCCTGAGTGATGAGTCGACGAAAGAAATAGAAGATATGCTGAAAGAGAATACGGAGACAGGCGAGAAAATGGATGATGATTCAACACCGGCAAGTCCGGCGGCAGAGATACCTGAGTCCGTCCAATTTGAGGATTTGGTGGAACTCGACGAAAAGCCCGAAGCCGTTCAAAACGATGATGATCAAAAAGATCACAAAAAGAAAAGCGTAAAAAAGGATCGCGTTGAATCGGAATCGGATTTGCCATCCGGGATTGAAGACAAGTCGGGAAGAAAACTGGTGAAGAGCAAACAGGCGCTTGATACACTGCTTGCCTTGGCTAAAACCTATATCGGTATGGAGGACTTCGATTCCGCGCGGCAATCACTGGAGGAAGTCGTAACATTCGGTAATAAAAAACAGCAAAAAGAGGCACAGGCATTGCTGGATGAATTGCATAAAAAATAGAGTCGGTACCACGGACAAAAGCCGTTGTTCCGTCGTTTTCCGGGTGCCTGCCCAAACTGTTTTCAGAACTGGACAAACGCAATCCGGTGTTATACAGTCTGCGTTTTAGGCAGGAAAAGCACATGCGTATTGCCTTAGGGGTCGAATACGATGGTAGCCAATATCATGGCTGGCAAGAGCAGCCGGGTCTTCATACCATTCAACAAAGAATTGAATCCGCACTCGGTCGTGTGGCAGATACCCCAATCAGCGTAGTTTGTGCCGGCAGAACCGATACGGGCGTCCACGCAACCAATCAGGTTATCCATTTTGACTGCGACAAGGAACGGTCAACCCGATCCTGGATTCATGGTGCCAATTCCTATTTACCAAAAGACGTCTGTATCAAGTGGGGACGGGAAATGCCCGGCGATTTTAACGCTCGCTATTCGGCTCTGTCACGTCGTTACCGCTATATTATCTATAACGCCTCAATAAGGCCGGCGTTGTTACGCTGCAATGTGACCTGGCAATACCGATTGCTTGATCATCGCGCCATGGCTGCGGCGGGGAAATGTCTCCTTGGCGAGAATGATTTTACGTCATTTCGATCCGTGGAGTGCCAGTCCAACACGCCCATGCGCAACGTCCATAACTTACAGGTCAATCGTTTTGGTGATTTGATTGTGATTGACATAACGGCCAACGCGTTTCTTCACCATATGGTGCGCAATATTGCCGGTGTGTTGATAGCGGTTGGCTCCGGTAAAAAACCGGTTGAGTGGGTGGCTGAAGTGCTTCAGGCCAAAGATCGAAAGTTAGGTGCCGAGACAGCGCCTCCCTATGGCCTGTACCTGGTTGCGGTGCATTATCCCAAAGAGTTTGGCGTCATTCAGATGCCGCCGGGTCCCTTGTTTCTTGGGGAGCGGTGAGAATGGTACGGGTAAAAATGTGTGGTATGACACGCCGTGAAGACATCGAGTATGCCCATCGCCTGGGGGTTGATGCCGTCGGGTTTATATTTCATCAGTCAAGCCCCCGTTTTGTTACCATAGAGCGGGTGAAGTCGTTGCTGGCATCGGTACCGGTTTTCATGGACACGGTAGCGGTACTCGTTAATCCGGACGCTGCGTTTGTCACGCGGATTTTGCAGGAGCTGCCTGTATCATGGCTGCAATTTCATGGTGAGGAATCACCGGCGTTTTGCGAGCAATTCCGATGTCCGTATATTAAAGCGGTGCCCGCCTTATCGTCCGGCGTTATCAATGAGGCGATGGATAATTATCGAAGTGCTACGGCTATTTTGATCGATACGCCATGTGAGGCACGCGGTGGTAGCGGGCAACCATTTGCATGGGAAATAATTCCTGAACAGAGAAGCAAGCCTCTTATGTTGGCGGGGGGACTGGATGCGTCCAATGTCAGGCAGGCCATTGCAGCCTGCCATCCGGAGGTTGTGGATGTATGTAGCGGTGTGGAATTATCACCGGGTATTAAAAGTCATGAAAAAATGAATTTATTTGTTCAGGCTTTAAAAGATTACCGCAGTTGTAAAGGCAGTTAACCGGTACCATGGTGGCTTGGATACGTTAATTAGAACTCGCTATTCGCCTCGTTCAAACGTAAAATGACACACCATCGTCCACAATTTTACGCCAAAAATGAATACTCAACAGAGCCTGGGAGACAGAAGATGAGCAGTTACGATCTTCCCGATGAACGGGGCCATTTTGGGCCTTATGGCGGAATTTTTGTCGCCGATACCTTGATGGAAGCCTTGCAACAATTACAGCAGGCTTATGAACGATATAGCCGGGATCCCGAATTTCTGGCCGAGCTGGCTCTGGAATTAAAGGATTATGTCGGACGCGCGACGCCGCTATATTATGCCAGACGGCTCAGTGAACAGACCGGCGGTGCCCGGATTTACCTGAAGCGTGAAGACTTGAACCATACCGGCGCGCATAAAATTAATAATACGGTCGGACAAGCCTTGCTGGCCAGCCGCATGAACAAAACCAGAATTATCGCCGAAACAGGCGCGGGGCAGCACGGTGTCGCATCCGCGACGGTAGCGGCCAAACTGGGGCTGGAATGTGTCGTTTATATGGGTGAGGAAGATATCAAACGTCAGGCCAGCAACGTTTATCGTATGAAACTCCTGGGTGCAAGGGTGGTGCCGGTTACGGCTGGTTCCAGAACGCTAAAAGACGCCTTGAATGAAGCCATGCGTGACTGGGTTACCAATGTAGATAATACGTTTTATATTATCGGTACGGTCGCCGGACCGCATCCCTATCCTAAAATGGTCAGGGATTTTCAAGCGATTATAGGGCAGGAAGCGCGTGCTCAAATGCTTGAGAAAACCGGGCAGTTACCGGATGCGCTGGTCGCTTGCGTCGGAGGAGGTTCGAACGCCATTGGCCTTTTTTATCCTTTCCTGAAGGATGATTCCGTGGCCATGTACGGCGTGGAAGCGGCCGGAAGAGGGATAGAGAGCGGTGAGCACGCGGCATCCCTGATAGCCGGAAAGCCCGGCGTACTGCACGGGAACCGGACGTATCTGCTGGCCGATGAATATGGGCAAATTAAAGACACCTACTCCGTTTCAGCCGGTCTTGACTACCCGGGTGTTGGTCCGGAACATGCCTATCTGAAAGACACCGGACGGGTTGAGTACGTTCCGATTAATGATCAGGAGGCACTGGACGCGTTTCGTACCCTGACCAGGGTTGAAGGGATTATTCCGGCTCTGGAGTCCAGTCATGCGATAGCCTATGCCATGAAGCTGGCCAAAACCATGACGCCGTCACAACGTATTATTGTTAACTTGTCCGGAAGAGGCGACAAGGACATGCAGACCATAGCCCATATTGATGGTTTGACGTTATAACGTTCAGGAAAAATAGTTTATGAATCGAATTGACGCGACACTGGCACGATTACAGAGCAGTAACCGAAAAATGTTAAGCCCCTACATTACGGCAGGTGATCCGACGGCAGACAGCACGGTGAGTCTGATGCACGCGCTGGTTAAGGCCGGTGCCGATGTTCTGGAAATCGGCATCCCCTTTTCCGATCCCATGGCCGAAGGGCCTGTGATTCAGGCGGCCATGGAACGTGCCTTGCAACAGGGCATAACCCCGGATCATGTCCTGGACATGATTGCCGCCTTTCGTGAGCAGGACAAGCAAACGCCCGTGATTTTGATGGGGTATCTGAATCCGGTGGAAGCCTATGGATATCGCCGTTTTGCCGAAAAGGCGAGAAAAGCCGGTGTGGACGGCACGATCCTGGTCGATTTGCCACCGGAGGAAAGTGAGGAAACGGCGGCCATCTGGCAAGAGGAAGGGCTGCATAATATTTATCTTTGTTCCCCCACCACCAGCGACAAACGCATGGATTTGATCAATCGTTACGGTGGTGGTTACCTGTATTATGTGTCTTTGAAAGGGGTTACCGGAGCCGGCAGTTTTCAACTGGAGGATGTTAAAACGCAATACCAGCACCGTAAATCACAGACCTCATTGCCTTTAATGGTTGGTTTTGGTATTAAAACACCCGATATGGCAGCCCGGGTAGCCGACTTTGCGGATGGGGTGATAGTAGGGGCGGCGCTTATCGACCGGATGTTCGAGTCTTACGGTCAGCAAGGTGATTTTATTGCAGAGGGGGCGGCGTTAATAGGTGACATGCGGCGAGCGATGGATCATCAGTAACGGATAAAATTATGACAGAAAGCAGTGAAAAAAGAGCACATTTTGTTAGACAAATGATTAGTGAGGATCTGGCCGGCGGTAAACATAAAAAGGTGATTACCCGTTTTCCCCCGGAACCGAACGGCTATTTGCATATAGGGCATGCGAAATCCATTTGTTTGAATTTTGGATTGGCCGAGGAATTTGGCGGGCGTTGTTACTTACGGTTTGACGACACAAATCCCATCAAGGAAGAGGAAGAATTTGTCAACGCGATCATCGAGGATGTGCGTTGGCTCGGGTTTGAATGGTGCGCCATGACGCATTCCTCCGATTACTATCAGCAGTTGTATGATTACGCCATACTTCTCATCAGGGAAGGCAAGGCGTACGTGGATAGTCTTGGTATGGAGGAAATCAGGGCATACCGCGGCACGTTACAGGAACCGGGCAAGGACAGCCCTTATCGTGACCGTCCGGTTGAGGAAAATCTTGATTTGTTTCAACGCATGAAACAAGGGGAATTTGCGGATGGGGCGCACGTCTTGCGTGCCCGTATCGATATGAAATCCGGCAATATCAATATGCGGGATCCCGTGTTGTATCGCATCCGTCACGCCGAGCATCAACGCACCGGCAACACGTGGTGTATTTATCCCATGTATGATTACGCGCATCCTCTGTCCGATGCGCTGGAACATATTACCCATTCCCTTTGTACACTTGAATTTCAGGATCATCGCCCGTTGTATGACTGGCTGATTGATAATTTGCCCGTTCCTGCCAAACCCGAGCAAACCGAATTTGCCAGACTTAATCTGTCGCACGCGATAACGAGCAAGCGCAAGCTGAGGTTTTTAGTCGAGCAAGGTATTGTCGACGGTTGGGATGATCCTCGCCTGCCTACATTGCGAGGTATGCGCAAACGAGGCTATCCGCCGGCGGCTATCCGGCAATTTTGCGAGGTGATCGGTTTGTCGCGCAGCGATTCCGTCATTGATATGTCGGTTCTGGAAGAATGTGTCCGCGATGAACTCAATAAAACAGCGAAGCGAGCGCTTTGCGTGCTGGATCCCGTCAAGGTTATTATTGAAAATTACCCGGAAAACGAGGTCGAGGAATTATCGGCCCCGTTTCATCAGAAAGATCCGCAGGCAGGGGTACGGATATTACCGTTCACCCGGGAAATTTATATCGAACGTTCGGATTTTATGGAAAATCCGCCCAAGGGTTATTTTCGTCTGTCGCCGGGCAAGGAAGTGCGTTTAAGGCATGCCTATGTGATTCGGGCCAATAGAGTCGTACATGACGACAACGGCCGGATCAGTGAAATTTATTGTACCTATGATAAAGACACGCTAGGTAAAAACCCCGAGGATAGAAAAGTCAAAGGGGTTATCCACTGGGTATCCTGTCTGCACGCGTATCCGGTTACCATTTATCAGTACGATCGGTTGTTTCATGACTCCAATCCGGCTCGTGAAGAGGATTTTCTCAAGTTTCTCAATGAAGATTCCCTGCAAACCGGCCAAGCGCTTTGTGAGCCGGCCATGGCTAATCAGGCTCTCCATGACGTGTTCCAGTTTGAGCGTCTTGGATATTATTGTGTTAACTCGGTTGCGAATAATCAGATCCGGGCGTTTCATCGTGTGGTGAGTTTAAAAGACACCTGGAGTAAAACAAGCTAAGGGGCAGGCATGTTGCATTTATATAATTCCTTAACACGTAAAAAAGAGGTTTTTAAGCCGATTAAACCCGGAAAAATCGGACTTTACGCCTGTGGGGTGACGGTTTATGACCGGTGTCATCTTGGCCATGCCCGTTCCATGGTGTCTTTTGACGTGATAGTCCGTTTTTTACGCTCGCAGGGTTATGATGTGACGTATGTCCGGAATATCACGGATATTGATGATAAAATCATTGTGCGTGCCAATGAGCGTCAGCAGCCCATTGAAGAATTGACGGATCATTACATCAACGTCATGCACGAGGATGCGAGCGCGTTGCGAATTCTCCCGCCTGATCTCGAGCCACGCGCCACAGGCCATATTGATTCCATCATCAAGCTCATCGAACGCCTGCTCCGCAACGAATACGCTTACATCAGCGAGAATGGCGACGTGTGCTTTGAGGTGGAACGGTTTAAGGATTACGGAAAATTGTCCAACAAGGATCCGGACAGCTTAATCGCCGGAGCCCGAGTCGAGGTGGTTAGAGAAAAGCGTTCGCCTCTTGATTTTGTGTTGTGGAAGCGAGCCAAGCCGGGTGAGCCGAGCTGGCCTTCGCCATGGGGAGAGGGACGGCCTGGCTGGCATATTGAATGTTCGGCTATGTCGATGGAAGAGTTAGGCGAGCAATTTGATATTCATGGCGGTGGCCTGGATTTGCAGTTTCCCCACCATGAAAATGAAATCGCACAGAGCGAGGCGGCCAGCGGCAAACCGTTTGCCAATTACTGGATTCATGTCGGGCTGTTACAGGTTAATAATGAAAAAATGGCCAAATCAACGGGGAATTTTTTAACCATCGAGGATGTTTTGAAAAAGCATCATCCCGAGGTTATCCGTTATTTTCTGTTAAGCAGCCACTATCGCAGCCCGCTGAACTATTCGGAAGAAAATCTCCATAATGCCGCCAGGGCGTTAACCCGTCTCTATCAAAGCATCAAGGATATTCCGTCCGTTGATTCCTCCCAGCCCCTGGCTGAGCGCTGGGTGGCGGAATTTAATGATGCCATGAACGATGATTTTAACACGCCGGTCGCCTTGTCGGTTCTGTTTCAATTGAGTCATGAAGTCAACAAAAGCAATGATCCGGAACTAGGCCAGACATTGCATCATCTGGGCGGGATTCTGGGCATACTGCAATCGTCACCGGAGCAGTTTCTGAAGTCGGGGTTGAACGACGAGGAACGTCTTGATATAGAGCGCCTCATCGAGGAGCGCCTGCAAGCCCGTCGTGATAAAAACTGGGCGCGTGCCGATGAAATCCGGGATCTCCTGACAAAATCCGGCATCGAGCTGGAAGACGGGGCAAAAGGCACCACCTGGCGTAAAGTAATGGATTAAAAGTAGTTCGTGTGCAATGCGGGGAGAGAGGCGTGAATTTGGCGTATTTCCCCGCATTACGCTTTGCTTCATGCGGGCTACCCTCAGCTTATTTTTTGCGCCGAACTTCAGGGTTTGAACGAAGAATCCTCGTGTGGTTGCTCCTGTTCAAGTTCTTCGGAATTTTCCAGTTTGGATTTTAAATCATTAAGATTTGAAATCAACGTTCTCTGGCGTTCATAACGTTTTTCATCTTTACTTTGTAATAATTGTTCATTTCCTGTAAGGAATCGAACAACTCGAACAAAAAAATTAACCTGTGGTTTGGATGGGCTGGTCTGTAGAGCATTCTCAGCACCATCTAGAAAAATTTTTACAGCCTTATCGTATTGCTCTGTTGCCTTATTATGTTTTGTTTCTACTGGTAAGTCTACAATATCTTCATTGTGTGGATCTAACCAATATAGAGCCGTATCAAGATTTGAATTAATTACGTCTGAACTGGGGATATTTATTTTTTGTTCTGTTGCTTCATTCATTAGTGCTTTAAAATTCAGTAAAATTTTGTGTAAATCAACTAAGTCCATTTTTTTCTTTTCATCAGCCAATCCCTTCAAGGAAATATCTTTGGCGAGGTTTTCCATGGAGGGGAGAAAAGAGTTAAATGCTTCTACTTTTAAATGTTCATCCTCAATTTTATCCAAAACTCTTTGTCCATAGCTTAACATGGATGCTTTTACAAACTGCATGGCAACTTCTTCCGAATTGCCATTCACTTCAGGGCTTTCTAAAATAGCGTGATAGTTTTCTTCACCTATAGCTTCAATAATCCTGTCATTAAGACCTGAATGCTCATCGTTTAGTAAAACGGGTAAAATTTCGTCTATATATTCCTGCATATACGCTCTTAATCCGTTAGGTTTACTGCTAATTTCCTTTATTTCCTCGTAGGATAATACCGGAAAGTCAAATGCGTCCAGTATTCTGGATAATTTTCCAAGAGTGCTTTTAGCCTCCTGTATTATTTTACCCGGTTGATTTTTCTCACCCTCAGGATTATGTTCTTGAGTTAAATAATTGAATATATTTTCTTCAAAATATTTACCGTATTTAATTATTCCTTCATCTTCTTTAGAATGATAACGTTCATGTAATCTTTGCCATTTGTTTTTAGACATGATAATTAAAATAAAATCAAGTTGTTTTTATTTTAGCAAAAAAAAGGCGTAAAGGAAATCTGTAAAATGAATGGATATATAGGCGCCAGGGGCTCAACCTCCAATCTGATTAGGATGAATGGTCAAAAAACCCTGGATTCGCAGACATTGAATGACTTAAAATAATACATTAATTGTTTTTTTATCTATATATAAATAAATAGATAAAAAAGGAGCCCTTCGGCCGTATTGCGGGTTCCATGTGCCAATATTGCAGGTGAGCGCCTAATAAGTGAACGTTTTCCCGCATTTCAGTTTCGCCTTCATGGCGGGCTACAGGAAACTATATGATCAGAATCTTTTGAGGAAGAGGGATCAGGATTTTCAAATTCTCATTTTAAGGGTATTTCATAGCGTATTCGCTCTTTTACGTTACAAATTCTCACTATAATAAGAAATTTTTGCAAAATAATCTAAATTCGCAATTATTCTCATTACAGTGAGAATTATTGGGTTCGGTTTATGAATAAAAATATTATTAATAGCGTAGAAGAATTAGCGGAAGTACTTAAAATAAAGCGGCACCAGTTGAAAATAACCCAAAAATCGCTGGCTGCCTTTTGTAATCTTTCTCATAATGGTATTAGTCGTATAGAGCTGGGCCAAACCGACGTTCAGCTATCAACAATCTTGAAGATGTCTAAAGTTTTGGGCTTTAAAGTTATACTTGAGATGGAGCCATGAAATCTCTTTATGTTTTTTACGAAAATCAAGGTGGTGCACAGATTGCATCAACAAGATTTTTGCCAGGCGCAAGGAGTCGTGAGTGAAGCAAAGTATGAGTTTAAAGACGGACCGAGTATCAAAAACAATTACGAATTATTACTTAATAATGTCACAGCAACCAAACGTATTCATGCCTTACAGGAGTTTTTATCCTGGATAAGTTTTAATCTACTTATTGGAAATAACGACAGCCACTCCAAGAACCTTTCCTTATTGCTGGTTAACAATAAAAACGAACTTGCGCCATTTTATGATCTTCTATGCACAGCGATTTATGAAAGTTTACATAAAGATTTTTCTTTCAGGATAGGAGACCGCTATACTTTTGCCAAAATAGGCTTAAATCAGTTTACTCTTCTTGAAGAGGAGTTAGGTATAAAAAAAGGGGCGTTTACCCAGCGAATGAAAGATACCCGGGAGTTAATTTTAACTCATAAAGATCGCGTCCTGGAGCAAGTAATGGATAAACATCCACAAGCAAAAATTCCTAAACGTATTAGGGCGTGTATTCATTCTGTATCACGGCTAAAACCTGTGCTAATTTGCTCAAATTACAGTTTGAATTCGTCAAATAGGGCTGGCTATTCTCCTCATTCAATCTGCAATTTGCTCTAAATTATCCCAACTTTTAGCTCGCGAAACAGAATGAGGACACGCCCTAGTGCATTGATTGCCAGGCGAGCAAAGGGGCTTCGTCAACAAGGGGGTATGAAAAAATCAAGCTTGAAATTAGACACAATCCAAAAAATGGATGATATGTTGCCGTCCAATTTTAGCTCATTCGGTGCCCTAGGCTCTGTGCACCAATTTGTTTCCGATCGAAAACAAGGCAACTATTGTTGCCCAACAAATAATAATGTCATGTAGCCCGTCATGAAGGCGCAGCCGAAATGCGGGAAAACGTTCCTGATTGGCATATCAAACCCGCAATACGACCGCAGGCCTCCTTACGGGCTACTGCCTTTTCGCAAAAAAATGGTGCGAAGAAAAATTGGTTCACAGAGACCAGGCTCTGTGAACAAAAATTTTCACAGCTGCAAATACGGCTAATTGGCGCCATTATGTCTTTGAATTCGTTAAATAGAGCCAGCTACTCGCCTCATTCAAAGACATAATGGCACTCAATTATCCACATTTTCGCTTTGCGAAAAAACTGGTTCACAGAGCCTAGTGCTGACTGGTTACACGCAGAATTTCCGCCAGTGACGTATCTCCGGCGAGTACCCGTTTAAAACCGTCCTCGCGAATAGACGGATTGGTGGGACGTAAATGATTTTCCAGCGTCTGGATGTTCTCATTGCGATGGATCATGCCGCGCAGGGTTTCATCGATTTCAATCAATTCATAAATCCCGGTGCGGCCTCGGTAGCCTAATTGATTACACTCGGAGCAGCCATGCGGTTCAAAAATGACTGTGCCTGCTTTGGCTTGCGGCAGACCCATTAACTCGCTTTCATCCTTGCGAAGCTCGTGCGGAGTTTTGCAATGGGTGCAGAGGGTTCTGACCAGCCGCTGGGCAATCAATCCGACAATACTGGATGAGAGCAGGAAGGATTCCACGCCCATATCGCGAAGCCTGGTAAGGGCGCCGAGAGCGCTATTGGTGTGCAGGGTGGAAAGTACCAGATGGCCGGTCAAACTGGCCTGTACGGCGATTTCGGCGGTTTCAAGGTCACGGATTTCCCCGATCATGACCACATCCGGATCTTGCCGTAATATCGCCCGCAAGCCTTTGGCAAAGGTCATTTGCACTTTGGTGTTGACCTGGGTCTGGCCAACGCCGGGCAAGTCGTATTCGATAGGGTCTTCGATAGTCAGAATATTACGGCTGACTTCATTTAACTCCGTCAACATGGCATACAGGGAGGTGGTTTTACCGGAGCCCGTGGGGCCAGTAACCAGAAGAATGCCGTGCGGCTGGGCAATCATTTTGCGCATGGCCTTTAACGTATGTTGCGGCATACCCAGCAAACTTAAATTAAGCTGGGCGGCTTCCTTGTCCAGAATCCTTAACACAATCCGTTCGCCGTGATTCGATGGCAGAGTTGAAACCCGCACGTCAATATTATGTCCCCCGATTCTAAGCGCAATGCGCCCATCCTGAGGGATACGTTTTTCGGCGATGTCGAGTCTGGCCATAACCTTGACCCGTGAAATGACCAACGGAGCGATGGCTCGCTGAATTTCCAGAACTTCATGGAGTACGCCATCAATACGGTTTCTGACCAGTACCCGGTTTTCATACGTTTCAATATGAATGTCCGAGGCTTTTTGTTTGATGGCCTGGGTGAACAAGGCGTTGATTAAGCGGATGATCGGCGCGTCGTCCTGATTTTCCAGCAAATCCTCGCTGTTTGGGAGTTGGCCGGCAAACAGGGACAAATCAATATCGTCTTCCATATCGATAGCGGCGTCTAATACGGATGATTTGGATTGATAACATTGTGCCAGGTGTTGCTGGAATTCATTCTCGTTGACTTCCTGTAATATGAAGTCACGTTGCAGCAGGCGTTTTGCTTCGGCAAGTGCCTGTAGCGATGGATTGGACAGGTGATAGAGTATTACGCCCTGATCGGGTTTTTCTATGGCGATAACCCGTTGTGTTTTGGCAAAACTGTAAGGCAGTCTGGGTGTGTTCTCGTTGTTGCTCATGATGTTATTTGGTCATCGTGGCGCCATTCATGGGAGGCCCGCTGAATGGTCTGGGTAGTTCGGCGCTCCGGAGAGCCGGTAATACCGTTTCGTCATTATTTTGTACAAATACTTCCTGGGAATTCAGAAAATCAAGTTGAGTCTGGCGTAAATCATTGTATTTGGTACCGGTAACCAGAAACGAGTCTTTTTGACTTCTTAAAATAATCGGTCGGATAAAGACCATTAAAACCCGTTTGTCGCGGGTACGTATGTTGTGCTGGAAAAGTCGGCCTACACCTGGTATGTCACCGATAATAGGCAGCTTGTTATCATTGTTGGCGAGGCTGTCCTGGGCTAATCCTCCCAATACGACAATATCACCGCTTTCAACGTGTACGGACGTAACGATACTGCTGATGTTAAAGATGGGGTTTTCGGTGTTGATATCCGTTGATGAGTCCAGTGTATCATTGCCCTGATCAATCTGCATCTGAATGCCTTGGCCTCGGGTGATTTGTGGTCTGACATAAAGATGCAGGGCGACATTAACTCGCTCAAAGGTGACGTAAGGGCTGGCTGTGGTGGTTCCTCCGGCGTTGTTCGGATAGGTTGTGCTGGCTACGGAGACCTGTTTACCGACCAGAATTTTAGCCTGACGATTATCCAGCACGACTACCGATGGGGTAGACAGGATGTTAGCCTTGCGCTGTTGAGCCAGGGCATAAATCTGGGCTTGAAAATCATCAATGTTGGTTTGACTGTTAATGATGGCAAACCCGGGGCTGAAGCTGGCCGGATTTCCGGTCTGGTGATTGCTTCCCCATTCAATACCAAGACTGTTGATGTCGTTTTCATTGACTTCCGCGACCAGCGCTTCAATTAACAGTTGGGCCGGTTTGATATCAAGCTGGCTGATGACGGATTTCAGTATTCGGATCAGTGTTGCCGGTGCGTTGATAATAATTGAGTTGGTGTTAGGCTCCGCGATGATTTGTACCGTCGGTTTGGTACTGCCTTCGTTTTGTGTCGTGGCGCCGGTTGTGTTCGGGGTCGCACCCTGCGACGTCTGGCCCGTAGCCGCTGGTGTTGTCTGATTGCCGCTCTGGCCGGTAGATGTTGACGAGGTCCCATTGGCCAGACTGGATGCGGGATTTGTACTGTCCAGTTCGGGACGGGTGATGGTACCGATGGTTGTGCCGACTGTGCCGCTGAAGTTTGCCTGGGCAACGCCAGCCAGGATAGGCACCAGATCCTGGGCTCGCAAATAATTCAGATAGACCACCTGGGTGTTGCTGTTTGCACCATTGGAGCTTTCCCTGTCCAGTCTGGAAATGATTAAACGAAGTCTGATGCGCTCGGTTCGGCTTCCGCTAAGTAATATGGAGTTGCTGCGGTCGTCGGCAGCCAGGGTGGTAGGCGTCCGGCCTCCCGAGCCAGGCTGTGTTTTGACCAGATCTTTCAAGGTGTTGGCGACGTCCATAGCCAGGGTATGTTGCAGCGGAACAATATCAATGCCGTTCGCCGAGGAGCTGTCCACCTGTTTGATGATGCTGGCCAGACTTTTGATGTTACTGGCCCGGCCCGATAATATCAGCATGTTGGATGGTATGTAGGCTGAAATGCTGCTCCATTGCGGCATAAGCGGCCTTAGCACCGGAACCAGTTGCTCGGCGGGAACGTATTGTACCGGAATGACTTCCACCAGCATATCGTCGCCTTGCGGCGGATTTCGCATCTGGCTTAACAAATCGGAGGAGACGGTTTTGGCGTCAATATTTGGTACGATTTTGATGGCATCGCCCGATGGAATCGCCGCGTATCCCGATATTTGCAGCATGGAAAGAAAAACCTGATACAGTTCCTTGTCAGACATTGGTTTGCTGGAGATGATGGAAATTTTACCCTGTACCCTCGGATCAATAATAAAATTTTTGCCGGTGACTCGCGATACCTCTGCAATGACCGCTCGAATATCCGCGTTGCGCAGGTTCCATAATTTTTTTCGCGTCCCGGGTTTCGTTGCTTTTTCAGCCGGTTTCGGTTGAGCGGGCGGTGGGGATTCCGTTTCACTGTTTAGCAGTTGTTTGATATTTAAAGCAACCTGGTAGTCCTCGACCGGACCAATTTTAACGGTAAAACCGCTTTTATCCTGGCTGCGCACAATAGCGACGGGTTGTTTTAAGGTCGAGGACAGCTTTAGTTTATGCTGCAGGGCGTTATTTTCATTGGCAAAATGCCCGACTTCAAGTTCATAGACTTGTTTGCCGTCCAGCATAATGGTTTTGATATTTACTGCCGCTGTGACTTTAAATGCCGTGCAACACAAAATCAGTAATAAAAATGCAATCTTACCCATCAAACAACCATGAAATCATCAATTAGGACATCATAACCAAATTTGAAAGGATGCAATAGGTTTTTTGGAAATTTGCGATATGGAAGTATAAACGGAAAGCAATTGGTATGAAATGGTGGCTATGGGTGGACTTGAACCACCGACCTCAGCATTATGAGTGCCGCGCTCTGACCAACTGAGCTACATAGCCACAAGAGGCCGTGATTTTGTCGTTTAACACGAATGATGTCAATACTTCATGGGCGATTTTTTTTATGAATGTACCGCTTCCATTTCATTTGAGTGAGGTTCCCTTCTCCCGCGGGCGGGAGAAGGGCGTTTTAACCGGCCAGAATTAAACGATAAGCAGATACATGGCACCCGCACCGCGCAATACCTGAACCAGCATTTGTTGCTTGTTCTTTTGTGATACGGTTTGCAGGGTTTTCACGTTAGGCGTCGCCTGTTTGTTGGCGCTGATGATGATGTCGCCCGGTCTTAATCCCGCACGCCAGCCTGCGCTGTTTTCACTGGCGCCCACAACCTGTATGCCGGTGATATGGCCGTGCAGTGGTGAATCCTGTTCAAAGTTTCTTAATGCAAGTCCATACAGGAACGGATTGCTTGATTGCAATTCCTGTTCGTGTTTCTTGATATCGGTGACCACGGCGTTTAAGGTTATTTCCTTGCCTTCGCGTTTTACGGTAATTTTTACATCACTGCCGACACGTAACAGGCTGATTGTGGTTTTAACCTGAGTGGCCTGGGTAATTCTGGTGTTATTGATTTTTGTAATAATATCACCCGCTTTTAAACCGGCGCGTTCGGCAGGGGACTGCTCGTTGACCTGAGATACTAGCGCGCCCTGGAAATCTTCCGGGTAACCCATGGCCTGAGCCAGTTCAGGTGTCAGGTGCTGGACGAATATACCCATCAGGCCGCGTCGGATGGAGCCGTAGCGAATCAATTGCTGCACCACGTCTTTCGCCATGTTGACAGGTATAGCGAAGCCTATGCCGACATTGCCGCCGTAAGGGGATAATATCGCGGTGTTGATTCCAATCAACTCGCCTTTGGTATTGATCAGCGCGCCGCCGGAATTACCCGGATTAATCGCGGCATCGGTCTGGATAAAGTTTTCAATGCCTTCTATGTTCAAGTCGCTCCGCTTCATCGCGCTGATGATACCAAACGTCGCGGACTGGCTGTTGCCGAAGCTGTTTAAACCAAACGGGTTACCAATAGCGACTACGAAATCACCAACTTCCGCCTTGTCCGAATCACCAATTGGCAGACTTTTAAGGTTTTTAGCGTCAATTTTCAGGACGGCCAGATCGGTATCACTGTCTCCGCCTATCAATTTGGCTTTCAGACGACGCCCGTCATTCAAGGTGACCGTAATGAGGTTTGCGTTACGAATGACGTGATCGTTAGTGATGATGACCCCGTTTTTCGGATCGACGATAACACCGGAACCAATGCTTTGAAATTTCCGTGGTTTTTCAGGAATCATGGGAGCCGGACGCTGATTTCTGTTATCTTCATCGTCTTCACCGGCCTGCGGGAAGGCGGGAATAACACCTTGAACGGCAACGTTCACGATGGCCGGCATGGCATTCTTAAGTACAGGCGCCAGCGACGGAAGCGATTTGCTGTCTTCCGCTATGGCATGCAAGGACATGGTTGCCAGCAGCAACCCGCTCAATAATGAAATGAATTTACGATACATGGTTGTTATTCCCAACTATTTTAATTAAACCAAACCAAAGTGACCATTCTACCTGTTTGTTGCTCTCTGCGATAGGAATAGAAGTCTTTTTTTTGCTCATATGTGCATAAATTGGACAAATAGACCGCTGAAACGCCTGCATTCTCCAGAACGAGCCTGGCCAGTCCGGGTAAATCGGCTAACCATTTTTGTTGATGCGGTTGAAAAGCGTCCGCCGCAAATTTGTAACGGTTCAGGAAAGTCCATCGTACATCCTCCCCAACTTCATAACAAGACGGGCAAATGGCAGGCCCAATCCAGGCCAGCAATTCTTCCGGGTTGCTTTTCATTTTTACAATAGTGTTGTCAATCACGCCGTTGACCAGCCCTCGCCAACCCGCGTGAACAGCGGCAATTTCGGTTCCCTGTCTGTTGCAAAGCATAACAGGCAGGCAATCTGCGGTCATGATGGCCAGAACACGATCAGGGCTTCTGGTTACGGCGGCATCGGCTTGCCGGTTAGGATCCTCTTCAACGAGGACGCAACGGTTGCTGTGCGTTTGTTCCAGCCACACCGGCTCGCTCGGCAGGTTCAAAAAACTGATCAAATCCGCGCGGTTTTTCAACACGTGATCCGGGTTATCACCCACATGAAGACCCAGATTATTACTGTCGTACGGAGGCAGGCTATGCCCTGGATATCTCCGTGTTGTCAGGGCATGGATATTGTCCGGGGCGGGCCATGTTGCGATTATATTAGCCAAAATAATCATCCAATAGCGTTAGCAGATGCTGAAAATCATCAGGCAAAGGAGCCGTTAAAGTCAATGGTTTCGAGGTTTCAGGGTGAATGAAAGCAAGGCTGGCCGCATGGAGTGCCTGACGTTGAAACGCCTGTACGTTCCGGCGCAACGACTCGTCGAGCCCGCCGGCGATACGGGATTTGCCGCCGTAAAGTGGATCGCCGACGACCGGATGGTTGATATGATCCATATGAACACGAATCTGGTGGGTACGTCCCGTTAACAGCCGGATGTTGAGCAAAGTGAAATGATGGTAGTGCTTCCTGACGGAATAATGAGTTATTGCTTCTTTTCCCTGAGCCAGCACGGCCATTTTTAACCGGTTTTTGGGGTGTCGGCCAAACAGGGTTGCAATGTCACCGCCGCCAATAACGTGTCCATGTACCAGTGTTATGTATTGGCGTTGAATGTCTCTCGCCTGCATTTGCCGGACAAGATCCATGTAGGCGGGCAATGTTTTTCCTGCTATCAGTAATCCTGTCGTTTCTTTATCAAGACGATGGACAATGCCCGCCCTTGGCAACCGATCAAGTTGTGGAGCATGGTGGAGAAGGGCGTTAACCAGGGTGTGGCCAGGATTTCCGGCACCGGGATGAACAATCAATCCCGCCGGCTTGTTGATAACCAGCAAGGATTCATCCTCATAAACAATATTCAGGGGAATCGCTTCCGGCTGGCAGGACGGGTTTTGATTTTCAAGGGTTTCATCACTCACTGCAAACAGAATGACATCGCCACTCAATACCTTATCCTTGGGTTTCAACTGTTTGCGGTTGACGGTAATCAGTCCCTGCTTCAGCCATTCACTTAACAGGGAACGCGAATACCGGGGAAATAACCGGGCCAGGGCGATATCAACACGTTTGCCATGTAACTCATGAGGCACCGTCAATTCCTGCCTATCCGCGTTTTGATCAGACAACGTGACATTCATGAGCAATCAATCGTCCACGTAATGAATTAGGCAAGGCATCGGTGATATGGATATCAGTAAACTGTCCGATAAGTTCTTTCGGGCCATCGAAATTAACCACCCGGTTACATTCCGTTCGTCCAGCCAGTTGCCGGGCATCTTTCCTGGACAGTCCGGTGATTAATATCCGCTGGGTTGTCCCGACCATGGACTGGCTGTAGCGGGCCGCGTTGACCAGCAGCCTGTTTTGCAAAATCTGCAAACGCTGTTTTTTCACATCCATAGGGGTCTCATCGGGTAAATTGGCGGCCGGTGTGCCTGGGCGCGGGCTATAGATAAAGCTGAAGGACGTGTCAAAACCTATTTCATGAACCAAATCCATGGTGTCCTGAAAATCTTTATCGGTTTCCCCCGGGAAGCCTACGATAATATCCGTGGACAAGCGAATATCCGGTCGGACTTTTCGCAGCTTGCGGATTTTGGATTTGAATTCCAGGGCGGTGTAGCCTCTTTTCATCATGGCCAGTATGCGATCCGAACCGCTTTGCACCGGCAAATGCAGATGATTGGCCAACTCAGGCACTTCCGCAAAAGCGTTGATGAGATTATCGGAAAAAGCCAGAGGGTGGGAGGTGGTAAAACGAATGCGGTCAATGCCGTCGATGGCGGCGATATAATGAATTAACAGGGCCAAATCTGCGATATCTCCCTGCTCCATCAAACCGCGGTAATCGTTAACGTTCTGGCCAAGAAGATTAATTTCCCGAACGCCTTGGGCAGCCAATTGGAAACACTCCGCCAGAACGTCATCAAAGGGACGACTGATTTCCTCGCCGCGGGTATAGGGAACTACGCAATAACTGCAATATTTGCTGCACCCTTCCATGATGGACACAAACGCGGTAGGACCTTCCGCTCTTGGAGCCGGTAAATGATCAAATTTTTCAATTTCAGGGAAGCTGATATCGACAACCGGTTTCCGGGTTTTCATGCGCTCTTCCAGTAAAGCCGGCAGGCGATGCAAGGTTTGCGGTCCAAACACAAGGTCAACAAAGGGAGCCCGTTTGATGATATCGGCACCTTCCTGACTGGCTACGCATCCGCCAACGCCGATGATAATCCCGGGATTGTTTTTTTTAAATTCCCGCCATTGCCCCAGTTGGGAAAATACTTTTTCCTGTGCTTTTTCGCGAATGGAACAGGTATTTAAAAGAATCACATCCGCGTCTTCCGGCTTTTCCGTTTTTACCAGACCATGGGTATGGAACAAAACATCCGCCATTTTTGATGAATCGTATTCATTCATCTGGCAACCGTTGGTTTTAATGTAGAGTTTTTTAGTCATGCTTCAATCTGTTATCCAGGTTAATAAAAATAAAAAATCAAGATATGTCCATAAGGACGAAGTACGAGATCATACCATTTTGATGGTATTAAATACCAAAAAAAGTGCAAATTTTCGTCATCTCTAACCTAATCAATCGTTCACGCTCTGGCAATATGTTTCCTTGATGCGGGGTAAAACGAGCAAAGAGATGAATATACCGGCCGGCAATATAGCAAGGGCTACATGGTAGGCTTCAAGAGGGTATACCCGGACTTTATCGACGATTTTTCCTTGCCACATCAAATCAAGAATATAGCCGATTAACGGTTGTGCCAGGGCTATACCCACCATGTTCATCATGTTCATGAAACTGAGTCCCGTTGCGACATATCGTTTGCAGCACAGCTCTTTAGCCACGGCAAAAGCGGGTAGAAAACCGGATGAGAATATACCGAAGGCAAACAGAAAAATTTGCATAAGCAAACCGGATTTAAACGGGTAGAAAATAAATAAAAGACTGGTTAAGAGAGCACCGACGGATCCTATGTACATAGGCGGTTTACGCCGTCCGATACGATTGGAAAAAATGCCCCAGAATGGGCTGGCGATGGCCCAGCCGACAAAAACCAGCGAGATATAGTTGGCCGCGGTCGCTTTGGTCAGTCCCATTTTAAACATCAGAAAAGGTACACCCCATAATCCGCAAAACACCGGTGTGGACATATACATCAAGCCGCCAAAAACAGCGACCAGCCATAACTGTCTGTTTTTAATCAGAGTGAGCAGGCTGCTCATAAGAGGGGCCTCCCTGATCTCTTCCGAGATTTTCACCGTATGCTTGGCGTTGCGGGGTGCATCCTTGGCGATGACCAGTATCAGGAACGCAATGACCAGACCAACCATGCCCATAATGACCATACTATGCCGCCAGCCGTAGTGATCAACCAGCAAGGCCAGAGGCGCTTCTCCTCCTATCGCGCCAAGCATGCCTATGGTGACCATCATCCCGGTCAGGAAAGCGAATCGGTTGGCGGGGAACCAGTTTGCCGCAAGTTTCATGGCCCCAACCGCCGCGAAAGCTGATCCGAAACCAATCATCAGGCGAGCGATGCAGGCCGTGTAGAAATGATCCGTCAGGCCGAAAGCTATGGTGCTGATGGCGCAAATGGTTGTTGCCAGGGTAAGGAGTCTTTGCGGTCCGAAATAATCCATCATAACTCCCCCGGGCAGCTGCATGATGGCGTAAGAGTAAAAATAAATACCGGAAAGTATGCCCAAAGTATGACTGGTGACTGCAAAGTCACGCATTAACTCGGTGCTCATGACGCTTGGGGAAACCTGTAGCAGACATTCATAGAAGTAAAAAAGCGAGCCAAGTCCCCAGACTACCCAGGGTTTAATGTTGTTGGACGGATAATTCTCGGGCAGGACATGGTTCTGACTATATGACATCTATTCAAATACTCCCTATTAAAAATAACCCCGGGGCTTGTTGACCTATCATTAGGTGAATGAAAAATAGTCAAATCGAACTTAATTGTCCGCATTTTCGCAGCACGTCATGGCATGTTAACAAGCTCTGGCTATAAAGCTAAAAGCCAGTCATTTTATCTTAATCAGTCAGAATTGGAATAGAAATAAAAAATTTTATCAAATTGGTTTTAAATTGTCTATTTGTGCGGGATTTGAAGTAAAAAAAGCGCTGGTAGTAAGATTCGTTATTTTCTAGATTGTGTTTAACCCTTATATTTTATAAATTTTCCCTTATAATGCGCATTTCATAAAACCTGGTGATACGGGGTCATTTATTTCGAGTTGGCAAACTCATTGGGTATCTTTCGATCTGTGTTATCCTTAATCGGATACATATTTCAGAGATTCCTGACAAAAAGAGATGGCGCTGTCGAAAAAGGCTTTATAGCGATTTTGTTCACGGAACCTGAGGGCTGTTGACATGCGAAGACCTGCTTTGCACCATTCTGTTTCGTTTAATTTTTTGTAGGGCATTCATGTATGCATACTAATACTGTTTTTTATACTATCTTTCTGATTTTTGCCGGTGCCGCCATTTTTTCGACTCTGGTCTTGTATACAAAACAGTCGCTGCTGGTTGCTTACATACTTCTCGGTGCGGCCCTTGGTCCCTGGGGGTTGAAACTGGTTTCTGATGTCACCATCGTCCAGCAGGTGGGAGATATCGGCATCGTTTTTCTGCTTTTCTTGCTGGGGCTGCACCTGCAGCCGCAAAATCTGGTACACATGCTCAGGAAAATAACCTGGATTGCCATCGTCAGTTCGATATTGTTCGCCCTTATCGCCTATGTGATTGGCCGATGGTTCGGGTTGGGTAAAACCGAGTCCTGGATTTTAGGTGCCGCCATGATGTTTTCCAGTACCATCATTGGCCTTAAGCTATTACCTACAACAATATTACATCACCAGCATACCGGTGAGGTGATGATTAGTGTTCTTTTGATGCAGGACGTCATTGCCATTATTGTCCTTATCCTTATTAACGGTGCGAAACAGGGCGGAGGGCTGGCTGTTAACGATCTGATCCTGGTGCTGGTTGCCCTGCCTTCCCTGATCTTGTTCGCGTTTGCGGTTGAACGATATATTTTAGTGAAATTGCTCGCTCGTTTTGACAGGACCCAGGAGTATGTCTTTTTACTCTCCATCGGCTGGTGTCTGGGGCTCTCTTTTCTGGCGGAGCAGATTGGTCTTTCGGAAGATATCGGGGCATTTGTTGCCGGAGTCGTGCTGGCGTCAAGTCCCATTTCCCTGTTTATTGCGGAAAGTCTGAAGCCGTTGCGCGATTTTTTCCTGGTGATGTTTTTCTTTTCGATAGGGGCGACGTTTAATTTCGGTTATGCCGCGCAGGTTGTTATTCCGGCTTTAATTCTGTCCGCACTTATACTGGTTGTGAAGCCTCTGTTATTCAATATTCTTTTAAGGCGGGCCGGAGAGAAGAAACAGGTGGCCAGGGAAGTTGGTTTCAGGCTTGGGCAGGCCAGTGAGTTTTCCCTTCTGGTGGCCAGCATTGCGTTAAGCTCGGAATTAATTTCCGAGGTTGCATCCAATCTGATTCAGGCGACGACTATTTTAACATTTATCGTTTCATCGTATCTTGTAGTATTAAAATATCCGACACCCATTGCCCTGTCTGAAAAAATGCAAAAGGATTAAGCATGAAATTACTGGTTATAGTACTTTGTTTATTCAGCGAACGATATCTGGTTCATTCCGTCTCGCACAAGCGTTTTTCATGGTTTACGGATTATTTTAATATTGTCTGTGGAAAGCTGCCTCAAACAGGATTCCTGGCCAATCGATGGCTGACTTTATTTATTGTAATACTGCCGTTGTTTCTTGCCGTGTTCATCGTACTTTGCCTGTTTAAAAGTTTGTTATTTGGTTTTATTTATCTGATCCTGAACCTGATTGTTTTTTATTATTGCCTTGGCCCGGGCAATCCTTTTTATCCGGTCAATAATGGTGAGACCGAGGCGGAAGAAGAGTCCGCCGCCTTCAATTATTTTGCGGTAGTTAATAATCAGGTCTTTGCGATCATTTTCTGGTATATTATTTTGGGTCCGTTAGCGGCACTTGTATACCGCCTTGTCTCCTTATGCCGGGATCAGTCATTAACGTCCGGTGAGGCACAAAGACTTACTGATATTCTGGACTGGATACCCGCAAGATTAACGGTATTGCTGTATTTACTGGTTGGTAATTTTCAGCATGGCTTGCATTTTCTAATCCAGAATCTTTTTGCCTTGCCCGCATACAATACGGAATTGCTCGGACAAGGCGGGCTGCTCGCCGCACGCGCCAGGGAAAACGAAATGGTTTCACTGCCATTTGCCCAAAGCCTGGTTGAGCATGCCATGATCGTTTACCTGGTATTCATTGCCGCTTTTACCCTGGTCGCCTGGTTGTAGTTTATGAAATGTTTACAAACAAGCCCTAACCAAATACGAGTCCGAAATGATAAATTCTATTAGTCGAGTGGTGTTGTTGATTGGACTGGCGTTATTTCTGGCATCCTGCGTATCAATGACCAAACAGCCCGGGGATAAACAGGCATTCGCTGCCTGCAGGGTCGCTTGTCAGCAGGCGGCGAAGCAGTGCAACAGGGTATGTCGAAACAATTGTCCCCAATGCACGGCTTACGCCAACCAGACTGCGGCGAGACACTATCGAAAATACGTTCATGAAGTTTGTGTGGAGGGTGGAATTATTGCCCGTGATTTGAAATCCTACCGTGATCCACTACAATGCCGCAAAACAACCTGTAATTGCCGGGCCGATTATCAGGTTTGCATGCAATCGTGCGGTGGCGTTATCCATAAACGATTGCAGGTATCTCCTGTGTGCTAACAAAGCCTGAAGACTGACGAGGAATACATTCATGTCACAAGAAAATGCAAAAGATATTGATCCAATAGAAACACGTGAGTGGCTGGATGCCTTGCAAGCGGTAATAAGAAATGATGGATGTGTTCGTGCTTCTTTTATTCTCCAGGAGCTTTTTAACAAGGCCAATTCGGAAGGTGTCCATCTGGAGAGCATGGTACATACGCCTTATCGCAATACTATTAAACCACATGAAGAAAAACCGATGCCTCCGGATGAAGGAATTGGTAAACGAATCAATGCATTAATTCGATGGAATGCCGTAGCTATGGTTTTGCGTGCCGGAAAATACGCACCGGAACTGGGTGGCCATATTGCGTCCTACGCGTCGGCATCTACGCTTTATGAAACCGGGTTTAACTATTTTTTCAAGGGGCCAGAGGCTACCAGTCATGGCGGCGATTTGGTTTATATTCAAGGCCACTCTGCACCGGGAATTTACGCGCGGGCGTTTCTCGAGGGACGTTTGAGCGAACATCAGCTGGCCAGATTCAGGCAGGAAGTGGAAGTGGATGGCTTGTCCTCCTACCCGCATCCGTGGTTAATGAGCGAATTCTGGCAATTTCCAACGGTGTCCATGGGGCTTGGACCGCTACAGGCCATTTACCAGGCCAGATTCCTGAAGTATCTGGAAAACAGGGGCTTAATTCCTGCGGAGGGAAGAAAGGTATGGGCATTTCTTGGTGACGGAGAAATGGATGAGCCGGAGTCTGTGGGTGCCCTGTCTATTGCTGCCCGTGAAAAACTGGATAATCTTATTTTTGTAGTGAATTGCAATCTGCAACGGCTTGACGGCCCGGTGCGCGGCAACGGAAAAATTATCCAGGAACTGGAAGGTGTATTCCATGGGGCGGGATGGAATGTCATTAAAGTGTTATGGGGTGGCCGCTGGGACGCGCTGTTTGCCCGTGACAAGACAGGCATTCTGCAAAAACGCATGGAAGAGTGTGTCGATGGTGACTACCAGGCTTACAAAGCCAACGACGGCGCTTATGTCCGCGAGCATTTTTTTGGTCAGTATCCTGAATTGAAAGCTATGGTTGCCAATATGTCCGACGAGGAAATCTGGCGTCTTAACCGTGGTGGACATGATCCGCAAAAAGTCTATGCCGCTTATGCCCAGGCTGTCGAGCACAAGGGTACCCCTACGGTTATTCTGGCTAAAACGATCAAGGGTTATGGTATGGGAGCCGCGGGTGAAGGACAAAACATCACCCATCAGCAGAAAAAAATGACCATTGAACAATTACGCGCTTTTCGTGATCGGTTCAGTATCCCTGTCAGTGATGATAAAATAACGGACATACCTTTTTATCGTCCTGAAGAAAACAGCCCTGAAATTCAATATATAAAAAACCAGCGTGAGGCTCTTGGCGGTTATCTGCCGTCCCGAAACCATGAGCTTGAAAAACTGGATATTCCCGAGCTTTCCGCTTTTTCTTCTGTGACCAAGGGTACGGGAGAGCGTGAAATTTCAACAACTATGGCATTTGTGCGAATTTTATCCGTTTTATTAAAGGATAAAACGTTGAGTTCCCGGATTGTACCAATTGTTCCCGATGAGTGTCGCACCTTTGGTATGGAAGGACTGTTTCGCCAGATAGGAATTTATTCGCCGGTCGGGCAACTGTATACTCCGGTTGATCATGAGCAGGTCATGTATTATCGGGAAGCACGCGACGGGCAGATTCTTGAAGAAGGCATTAATGAAGCGGGGGCGTTTTGTTCCTGGATTGCCGCAGCGACGTCGTACAGCTCCAATAAACTGACTATGATTCCGTTCTATATCTATTATTCCATGTTTGGATTCCAGCGTATTGGCGATTTGGCCTGGGCCGCCGGTGATATGCAGGCGCGGGGATTTCTTCTGGGTGGTACCGCCGGACGTACAACGCTTGCCGGGGAAGGGTTACAGCATCAGGATGGCCATAGTCATATCATGGCCTCAACTATCCCGAACTGCGTGGCTTATGATCCGACGTACGCCTACGAACTGGCGGTAATCATGCGGCATGGTTTGTACCGCATGTATCAGAAGCAGGATAACGTGTTTTATTACATTACCGTTATGAACGAAAATTACACACATCCTGATATGCCGAAAGGGGTTGAAGAAGGCATTATAAAAGGTATGTATCTGCTTGAAACCATTGGTAAAAAGAATAAGGCCCATGTACAGCTTATGGGATCAGGTACGATATTACGGGAAGTAATCAAAGCTGCTCACTTGCTTCAGGAGGATTTTGGCGTCAGTTCGGATATCTGGAGTGTGACCAGTTTTAACGAGTTACGCCGCGATGGCCTGGCGGCCGAGCGTTATAATCGTATGCACCCTGACACCGCCAAGCCGCGCCGAAGTTATGTGACGGAGCAATTAAAGGATCGAAAGGGACCTGTGATTGCCGCTACCGATTACATGCGTCTGTACGCGGATCAAATAAGACCTTATGTTCCTGGCAGCTATGTGGTGCTGGGTACGGACGGTTATGGTCGAAGTGATACGCGTGAGCGCTTGCGTCATTTCTTTGAGGTTGATGCGAAATTTATAGTTCTTGCGGCACTGGAAGCGCTCGTGGCACAAGGTGAGATGAAACAGACTCATGTGAAGGATGCTATCAAGCGGTATCAAATTAATAATGAGAAGCCTGACCCGATTACTCATTAATGAAACACGAATGAATACCTTTAGCCGGGATTGAACAGCGTTTCATCCCGGTTGAACTGTTTGCGAGGATAAATATGGCCGAAGATATGAAAGTT